>JAVKHN010000003.1:0-114795 GCA_031459935.1 Candidatus Sysuimicrobium calidum
GAGGGGATCGTCCACCACTTCAATTCCCGGGGCAAGCGCGAGCACCCTCCGAGCCTCCTCCGGGGTGGGCATGCGCGCGAAGGCCGCGTGCACCGCCACCCCGTGGCCCACCAGGGTGGGCACGCGCACGCAGGTGACGGCCACCTCCAGGTCCGGGAGTTCCAGGATCTTGCGGCTTTCCAGCAGCGCCTTGCGCTCCTCGCTGGTCCACCCGTCCTCCTTCACGGATCCGATGGCGGGGAGGAGGTTCAGGGCGATGGGGTGGGGGAACGCGTCTCCCAACGGCTCCGTGAGGGGTTCCCCCCGCTCCACCACGGCCCGCATCTCCAGCCACAGCTGCTCTGTTCCCCGCTGCCCCGCACCGGAGACGGACTGATAGGAGCAGACCACCACCTGCCGCAGCCCGAACGCCCGGTGGAGGGGAGCGAGGGGCATGAGGAAGGTGGCGGTGGTGCAGTTGGGGTTGGCGATGATGTTGCGGGGCCGACTCAAAATCCGGTGGGCGTTGATCTCGGGGATCACGAGCGGCACATCCGGCTCCAGCCGGAACGCCGCGGAGTTGTCGATCACCACGCAACCGTGGGCCGCGGCCCGGGGAACCCACTCCCGGGCCACCTCATCTGGGGTGTCGAAGAGGGCGAGGTCACACCCCTCGAACGCCTCCTCGCGGAGGGCTTCCACGAGATGCCCGTCCACCCGCTTTCCCGCAGAGCGCGGGCTTGCCAGCAGCCGCAGCTCCCGGATGGGGAAGTTCCGGGTCTCCAGGATGTTCACCACCTGGCGCCCCACCGCACCCGTGGCACCCACTACGGCGACCACGTATTCTCTGGACACCGTTCCACCTCCGCACCAGAGTTACCCCTCCAGGGGCAGCAGGTTCTCCAGGCCCACCACGAGGCGGTCCAGCTCCACCACCCGCCGGATGGCGAGCAGTACCCCCGGAAGGTATGCCTCCTCCCCTGTGGCATCGTGGCGGATGCGGAGGATCTGTCCGGGTCCGCCGAAGATCACCTCCTGGTGGGCCATCAGCCCCGGAAGCCGTACGCTGTGCACCCGGATTCCTCCGTACGCCCCGCCCCGGGCCCCCGGCACCGTCTCCGTCTCCTGGACCTTCGGCTCCGGGAGGGCGGAGCGGGCCGAGGCGATGAGCTGGGCGGTCCGGAGCGCCGTGCCGCTCGGCGCATCCTTTTTCCGATCGTGGTGGAATTCCACGATCTCCACGTGCGGAAAGTGGCGGGCCGCGAGCTGTGCGAACCGCATCATGAGGGCAGCCCCCAGGGCGAAGTTGGGGGCCACCACACCCCCCAGGGCCCGCTCCCCGCACGCCCGTTCCAGGGCCCCGAGGGCGGCTGGATCGTACCCCGTTCCCCCCACCACGGGCCGCACACCCCTCTTTACCGCGCGGAGGGCATTCGCCACGGTGGCCGCGCCCGCGGTGAAGTCCACGAGCACATCGGCGGCCAGCCCCTCGATCTCCTCCGCGGGCCGGATGGGGATCCCCATCGGACCCACCCCCGCCACCTCTCCCGCGTCCTCCCCGAGGGCCCGCGTATGACCGAAAGCCGCTACGAGACGCAGATCCGGCTCCCGGACCACCGCTCGGACCACCGCTCGGCCCATCCGGCCCGCGGCCCCGGAGACCGCCACCCGCAGGACGGACGGAGCGGGCTGCCTCACGTCACCACCCCCACGGACTCGAACCAGCCTCGGACCAGCCGCTCCGCTCCCTCCGGTCCCACCGCAGCCAGGGTCGGAGGTCCGCTCAGGAGCTGATGCGCGAGCCGCTGGACGCGCTCCGCGGTCACCTTCTCGATCTCCGCAAGGATCTCGTCCGGCGATACGTAGCGGCCCAGGTACAGCTCGCTGCGGGCCAGGTAGAACATGCGCGGCGCCGTGCCCTCCAGGGAGAGCATGAGGTTCCCTTTCAGGGACTCCTTCGCTCGCCGCAGCTCCTCCTCCGGTACCGGTTCCGTCCGCAGTCGCTCCAGCTCCCGGAGGGCAACCTCCAGTACCTCGCCCACCCGCTCGGGGCTGGTCCCCGCATAGACGGCGAGGGCACCCGCCTCCCGGTACATGGTGGAGAACGTACCGATGCTGTACACCAACCCACGCTTCTCCCGGACCTCCTGGAAGAGGCGGCTGCTCATCCCACCGCCCGCGATGGTCTCCAGGACCGCCTGGACGTACCGATCCGGATGCGCCTGCGGAAGCCCCGGATAGCCGAAGCAGAGGTGCACCTGCTCCGTATCCTTCTCCCGCACGCTCACCTCCCGCCGCACCTCCGGAGGCCTCAGAGCCCGCGGTGAGGCCACCCCATCGAGGGAAGTGAGCAGTCCCTGCACCAGGTCCACCATGGCCTCGTGACGCACGGCTCCGCTGGCAGCCACCAGCGTGCGGTCGGGCACGTACTCCCGTGCCATGTACTCCAGGAACGCCTCCCGGTGGAGCCGTTGCACCGTGTGTGTGGTGCCGATCACGGGTCGCCCGAGGGGATCCCCGGCCCACAGGGTCTCCAGGAACAGATCCTGCACGAGGTCGTCAGGACTATCCTCGTACATCTTGATCTCTTCCAGGATCACCTGTCGCTCCCTCTCGATGGCCTCCGGATCAAAGAGGGAGGCCACCAGCATGTCCGCGAGGATGTCGGTGGCCTTGGGCAGATGATCCGCCAGCACGCGCATGTAGTAACAGGTGAATTCCCGGTCCGTAAACGCATTGAGCTGTCCTCCCAGGGCATCCACTTCCTCCGCGATCTGCTGCGCACTGCGGCGGCGGGTCCCCTTGAACAGCATGTGCTCCACGAAGTGGGAGATGCCCGCCCACTCGGGCGGTTCGAAGCGGGCTCCGGTCTCCACCCAGATGCCGAGGGTGACGGTGCGGGCGTCCGGGATGGCTTCCGTGACCACCCGGATCCCGCTCGGAAGCCGGGTCCTACGCACCTCCGTGTCCACGGCCGCTTCCTACCGCCGGGGCTCGGGCCTGCGGGGCCGCGTGTCCGGCCGAACCGGTCGCCCCCGATCGGGCCGTCGGTCCTCCCGCCCCCGGGCGGGTGCCGCGGAGGCGGGTGCCTCCCCCACCTCCTCCTCCGGCGTCAACCCGCGACGCGTGAGGTTCACCCGGCCCAGGGCGTCGATTTCCTTCACCCGTACGAGGATCTGGTCGCCCACCTTCACCACGTCCTCCACCCGGTTCACGCGCCGATCGCTGAGTTCGGAGATGTGCACCAAGCCCTCCTTACCGGGCAGCACCTCCACGAAGGCGCCGAAGCTGGTGAGCCGGGTAACCCGGCCGAGATAGGTCTGTCCCACCTCCACCTCCCGCACGATCTCCCGGATCATCTGCATCGCCCGCTGGGCGGCCTCCTCGCTGGTGCTGGCGATGATCACCCGGCCGTCCTGCTCCACCTCGATCCGGGTACCGGTCTCCGCCGTGATCCGGTTGATGACCTTGCCGCCTGGCCCGATCACCTCCCGGATCTTCTCAGGCGGGATCTGCAGGGTCACCAGGCGCGGGGCGTACTTCGAGAGCTCGCTGCGGGGAGCGGGGAGCACCCGGAGCATCGCGTCCAGGATGGCTTCCCGTGCCTCCCGTGCCCGGCTCAGGGCCTGGGCGATGAGGTCCCGCGGCAGGCCCCGCAGCTTGATGTCCAGCTGGATGGCGGTGATCCCCTCCCGGGTGCCCGCCACCTTGAAGTCCATGTCCCCGTGGGCGTCCTCGATTCCCTGGATGTCCGTGAGGAGCACCGCGCGACCGTCCTCCCCCGTCATGAGCCCGATGGAGATCCCTGCCACGGGCGCCCGGATGGGAACACCGGCATCCATGAGGGCCAGGGTGCTCCCGCACACGGAGGCCATGGAGGTGGACCCGTTGCTCTCCAGGACCTCGCTCACGAGCCGGATGGTGTAGGGGAACTCTTCCTCCGGCGGGATCATGCGGGCCAGGGCCCGCTCCGCCAGGGCCCCGTGTCCGATCTCCCGCCGGCTGGGACCCCGCAGGGGTCGGACCTCTCCCGTGCTGTAGGGCGGGAAGACGTAGTGGTGCATGAAGCGCTTGCGCTCGAGAATCCCCAGGTCGTCCAGGATCTGCTCGTCCTCCCCCGTACCGAGGGTACACAGGGTGAGCACCTGAGTCTGGCCCCGCTGGAAGAGGGCACTCCCGTGGGTGCGGGGCATGAGGCCCACCTCGATGTAGAGGGGGCGGATCTCCGTGGGGGTCCGACCGTCCGTGCGCACGCCCTCCTCCAGGATCATGCGACGCACGAGGTCCTTCTGGATTGCCTCGAGGACGGTTTTGATCTCCAGGGCCCGATCCGGGTACTGCTCCAGCAGGCGCGCACTCACCTCCTGCGCCGCCCGCGCCACCGCAGCCTCCCGGGCCTGCTTGTCCGCGTTGCGCAGGGCGGCGTCGAGTGCCGGAAGGGAGGTCTCCCGCAACACCCGTTCCAGTTCGGGGTCCACGGTGAAGAGCGGCACCTGCCGCTTGGGCTTGCCGGCCTTTTCCACCAGCTCCCGGATGGCTGCGATGATCCTGCGGCACTCCGCGTGCGCGAGGTCGATGGCTTCCAGGACCACCTCTTCCGGTACCTGGTCCCCACCCGCCTCCAGCATGACCACCGCCTCGTCCGTGGCCGCTACCACCAGGTCCAGCCGGCTCGATCCCTCGATCTGTTGGAGGGTGGGATTCAGGATGAGCCGTCCGTCCACCCACCCCACGCGCACGCATCCGATGGGTCCCTCCCAGGGGACGTCGGAGATGGCGAGGGCCGCGCTCGCCCCCACCACCGCGGCCACGTCCGGGGGGTGGATCTTGTCCGCGGACAGGGTGGTGGCGATCACCTGGACCTCGTTCCGGAAGCCCTTGGGGAAGAGGGGGCGCAGGGGCCGATCCATGAGCCGCGCACTGAGGATGGCCCGCTCACCAGGCCGGCCCTCCCGGCGGAAGAAGCTTCCCGGGATCTTACCCGCGGCGTAGAGGCGCTCCTCGAATTCGCAGGTGAGGGGCAGGAAGTCAATCCCCTCTCGGGGGTTCTCGGAGGCGGTGGCCGTGACGAGCACCACCGTCTCCCCGTACCGGACTGTCACCGCGCCGTTCGCCTGGCGCGCCAGCTTTCCGGTTTCAATCACCCACTCCTCATCCCCCACGGAGAAGGTGACGCGGTGTACTTCCGGGGCAGCATACGAGATGGCAATGGCCATAAGATCCTCCTCCTGTATTCCGGCACTCCAGGTGCCTGGTCTGGGGGAGACCGGAGAGGAGGGCTCGATCACCGGGAGCTTTGCTCCAGGTCACCGGGAACCCGAAGCAGAGGTCGCGATGATCGTCCTCCCTCCGTCCCCGGACCTCCCACCCCCTACTACGTCCGCCCGAGACGGCCCATTCCGATCCCTACCTCCGGAGGCCTAGGCGCTCGAGGAGCTGTCGGTACCGCTCCGGATCCTCCCGCTGGAGGTACCGCAGCAGCCGGCGGCGCTTGCTGACCATCTGGATCAGGCCCCGCCGGGAGTGGAGGTCCTTGCGGTGGACCTTCAGGTGCTCGGTAAGGAGGCGGATGCGCTCCGTGAGGAGCGCTACCTGGACCTCCGGGGAGCCCGTGTCCGCTTCCGAACGGTGAAACCGCTCGATGAGGGCCTGTTTTTCCTCCTTCAGCAGGGCCATCTTCCTTCCCTCCTCCGTAAACCGGGTCCATCTTATCACGCCCCCCCAGGGGGGGCAAACACGGGCTCCGGGGCGAGGCGGCGCACAAACCGGAGGGTGGCGAGGGCAGGGGGGGCTTGCGGGACCCTGAGCACCACCTCCTGGGACCCAATCCAAGCTACCCCTTCCACCTCCTCTGTCTCCACCCGTACCCGATAGGTTCCCGGCGCGGGTACCAGCTTCTTGGGGGGAGCCTCGCACCAGCATACGAACCCGCCGGCCTCCTTCGCCTGGTGGAGGAGTTGGACGCGTACCCCGTAGGGATCGCCCAGCAACACCGCGGCTTCCTCCACCCGTCCCTCCCGGAGGAGGGCCCGGATGCGGCTGCTGCTTACCGGAGCTCCCCCGATCTCCACCGGCGGGCATACCCGGACCCCGAACCCCATCCGGGCTCCCAGGCGCTCCAGCAGGTGCACGTCCCCTGTTCGATTCCGCCCAAAGGCGAAGCCCGGACCGCACACCATGCCCCGAGCCCCCAACCGGTGAACGAGCATCTCCACGAAAGCCTGGGGTTCCGTGTTCCGCAGGGCCTCGTCGAACCTCAGCACCAGCACGGCCTGGATCCCCGTGGCCGCCAACCGGTCAATTCGCTCCTCCAGGGTGGTGAGCAGGAAGGGTTCCCGAGGGGGGGCGAGGAGCTCCAGGGGGTGTGGATGGAAGGTGAGAGCCATGCTTCGCCACCTCTGCCCTCGGGCCCACGCCACGGTCTCCTCCAGGACCGCCCGATGGCCGAGGTGGACGCCGTCGAAGGTTCCAAGGGCGATGCAGGTGGGGGCAGGGGAAACCTCCTCCGGCGCGTGGAAGACCCACATCAGCGTCCCGAGGCCACGAGGAGCACCTTGTAGGGCCGCAACTGCCCCCCAACCGCCCGGCCGATGGCCAGCAGGTTCCCCTCCACGTCCAGGACCTTCACGAGGGCGCCCTGGGGGAGGGAGAGATGAGGGGCCACCTTCCAGAGGGGAAGGGGCTGCCCGTGGAGCACCGCGGCTCGCATGCGGCCCTCCACCTCCACCTCAGGGAGCTCCGGAAGCGCTTGGGCAGGAGGGATCAGGAGGCGGGGAAACTCTCCGATCCGCACGGCCTCCTCGATCTCCTCGAAGGTGTGGCTCTCTTCCAGGCGGTGTGGGCCGACCCGGGTCCGGATCATGAACCCCGCGTGGGCCCCGCACCCGAGGGCTTCTCCGATGTCGTGCGCCAGCTGGCGTACGTAGGTCCCCTTGGAGCACGTGATGTCCAGCAGGGCCCGAGGGGGATCGAACCGGAGAAGGCGGATCTCGTGGACGGTGACGGTGCGAGGTGTGCGTTCCACCTCGATCCCCTCCCGTGCGAGCTCGTACAGCCGCCGGCCCTCGTGGTGCACCGCGGAGACCATGGGAGGGAGCTGCTGGATGGTCCCCACAAACCGCTGCAGGACCCGTTCCAAGTCCTCCTGGTGCACGGAGACCTCCCGCCTCGCGAGGACCTCCCCGAGGGCATCGCCCGTGGTGGTGGAAACTCCCAGGACCAGCTCCACCCGATACGCCTTGTCCTGCTCCATGAGGAACTCGCTGAGCCGGGTGGTCCGCCCGATGCAGCACACCAAAACCCCCGCGGCACCGGGGTCCAGGGTCCCCGTGTGCCCGATGCGCCGCATGCGCACCAGCCGACGCAGCTCCTCCACGCAGTCGTGGCTGGTCATGCCGGGGGGCTTCAGGAGGTTCAAGAGTCCGTCCATGGCCTGCACCCTGAGAAGGACCCATGCATTCCGGCCGCGGGCGCCGCACGGAGCAGCTCCCCCGCCGCGTGGAGGGTTTTCTGGATCACCTGCTCCGAGGGTTCGGTGGAGGTGAACCCCGCGGCCTGCGCGTGCCCTCCTCCCCCGAACCGGGCCGCCAGCTCGTTCACCCGTACCCCTCCCCGGGAACGCAGGCTCACCCGCACCTCCTCCGCATCCACCCGGAAGAGCACCGCCACGCGCACGCCTGCGATGCCCCGCAGGTGGGAGACGATGTTCTCCGTGTCCTCCCAGCTCGCTCCCGCCTCCCGCAACAGGGCCTCGTCCACCACGGTCCACGCCAGGGCTCCTCCCAGCTCGAGTCGCATGCGCACGAGGCTCCAGCCGAGCAGCCGCATGCTGGCGGGGGAGCGGGATTCGTAAACCCGTTCGTAGATCTCGTGAGGCCGGGCGCCGCATCGCACCAGCTCCGCGGCCAGCAGGAAGCTCTCGGGCCGCACGGAGGCGTACCGGAAGGATCCCGTGTCCGTCAGCAGTCCCGCCATCAAGCAGGTAGCGATGGGTTCCTCAAAAGGCACCCGAAGCTCCCGGATGAGCTCCGCCACGAGCTCCACCACCGCGCTGGCCTCCGGCTCCACCCACACCAGATCCCCGTAGCCGCTGTTATCGAGGTGGTGATCCAGGTTGATCACCATCCGGGCCGCGCGGAGGGGGGCTGCGAAATTTCCAGCCCGAGCGAGATCGCTGCACTCCATCCCTACGGACACATCGAAGCGATCCTGCGGAGGGGTGGCGGTCACACGTTCCCAGGTGGGCAGGAACCGGTACAGCTGCGGAACCCCCTCCTGACTGCCCACCACCACCTCCTTGCCCAACCGCTCCAGGGCCAACGCCAGAGCCAGGGCGCCGCCCAGGGCGTCCGCGTCCGGCCGCTCGTGGGCCACGATGAGGATGCGCCGGGCCGCCTCAAGGGCCCGTGCGATCCGTTCCCGCACCGTCTCCATCGTCCTCGGCCCTCCCGGGCTCCTCCTGGGGAGCGGAGAGGGAGCGGAGCAGTTCCATGACCCGGGCGCCCCGCTCGATGGAAGTGTCCAGCCGGAACTGGATCTCCGGCGTCCGGTAGATCCGGATGCGCCGGCCCAGCTCCGTGCGCACGAATCCCACCGCGTTCTGCAGGGCCTCCATGGTCCGGCGCCGGTCCTCCTCACTGCCCAGGACGCTCACGAAGATCTTCGCGTGACGGAGGTCACTGCTGAGCTCCACGTCCGTCACGGAGGTGAACCCGATACGGGGATCCTTCAGGACCCGGTGGATGATCTCGCTCACTTCCTCCCGGATCAGCTCCCGGAGCTTCTCCACGCGCTGCGGGGACGCCATGGGGACCACCTCGCTTTACCGGATCTCCACGTCGTAGTCCACGATCACGGCTTCCGGCTGCCGCTCGATGTAGCGCAGGACCTGGGCGAGCACCTGGTCCGCGTGCTGTCCGTTGTTGGACACCACCGCGATGCCGAGGGTGGCACGGCCCCACAGGTCCTGGTCGTCCACCTCCGCCGCCGCCACCGCGAACTCGTTGTGCAGGCGCTGGAGGAGGCTGTGCACGATCCGCCGCTTGTCCTTCAGGTTTCGAGGCCCCGGCAAGCTAAGTGCGACGCGCAGCGTCCCCACCACCATGGAACCTCACCCCGGCTCACGACGTCGGAAGCTCCTCGCGCACCTCGAAGGCTTCGAGGATGTCGGCTACCTTGACATCGTTGAAGTTCTCCAGCAGGATCCCGCACTCGAACCCCGCGGCCACCTCCCGCACGTCCTCCTTGAACCGCCGCAGGGACGTGATGCGTCCCTGGTAGACCACCACGCCATCCCGTACGAGCCGCACCTGCGCGCCCCGCACCACCTTCCCCTCTCGCACGTAGCAACCCGCCACGGTCCCCACCCGGGAGATGGGAAAGATCTGCCGCACCTCCGCCCGGCCCAGCACCACCTCGGTGACCACCGGGGCCCGGAGTCCGGCCAGGAGCTTGCGCACATCGTCCACCGCCTCATAGATGAGGCGGTACAGGCGGACGTCCACCCCCTCCTGCTCCGCCATCCGGCGGACTGCGCCGTCGGGCCGGACGTTAAAGCCGATGACCACCGCGTCGCTCGCGGCCGCCAGCATCACGTCGCTCTCCGTTACCGCCCCCACGCCCGCGTGCAGGATGTGGACCCGCACCTCCTCCGTGCTGAGCCGCTCCAGGGCCGCGGTGATGGCCTCCAGGGACCCCTGGACGTCCGCCTTCACCACGAGCCTCAGCTCGCGGACCGTTCCCGCGGCCTCCTCCACGCCCCCACGTCGGATCTGCGCCCGTTCCTGCTCCCGGCGTTGCTCTTTCCGTTCCTCCGAGATGGCCTTCGCCGTCCGCTCGTCCGGCACCACCTCCAGGATGTCCCCGGCGGTGGGCACCTCCTCGAGACCCACCACCTCCACGGGGGTGGAGGGGCCGGCCTCCTGCAGGCGGTTGCCCCGGTCGTCCATCATGGCCCGCACCTTCCCGCAGGTCTCCCCGGCCACCACCGGATCCCCCACCCGCAGGGTACCCTCCTGCACGATGACGGTGGCCACGGGGCCTCTGCCCCGATCCAGTTTGGCCTCCAGGATGGTTCCCCGCGCGGGCTTGCGGGGGTCCGCCCGCAGATCGTTGAGTTCCGCCACGAGGAGGATCATCTCCAGGAGGTCCTGGATGCCCTGGCCGGTCCGCGCGGAGACCGGGACCATGATGGTATCCCCGCCCCACTCCTCCGGCACAAGCCCCAGCTCCGCCAGCTGTTGCTTGGTGCGTTCCGGGTTAGCGGTCGGGAGATCGACCTTGTTGATGGCCACGAGGATGGGAACCCCGGCAGCCCGCGCATGGTTGAGGGCTTCCACGGTCTGGGGCATGACCCCGTCGTCTGCGGCCACCACCAGGACCGCGATGTCCGTGACCTGGGCGCCCCGGGCCCGCAGGGTGGTGAAGGCCTCGTGCCCCGGGGTATCGATGAAGGTGATCCTGCGGCCATCCACGGAGACCTGGTAGGCTCCGATGTGCTGCGTGATCCCCCCGTACTCCCCTGCCGCCACGTTGGTCTTGCGGATGGCGTCAAGGAGGGTAGTCTTGCCGTGGTCCACGTGTCCCATCACCGTAACCACGGGGGGTCGAGGCTCCCCCTGGGCTTCCACCCGGAGCCGCTTGGTGACCTGTAATGCGGGGCGCAGCTCCCGCTTCTCCTCCACCACCGCCACCCCGAAGGATTGCGCCACCGCCCGGGCGGTGGCGGGAGGGAGCTGCTGATTGATGCCCGCCAGGATTCCCATGGTGAGCAGCCGCTTCACCACCTCGGAGGCCGGAGCACCCATCCGCTGGGCGAGCTCCCCCACCGTGATGGATCCCTCCAGGCGGATCTCCTTCGCCAGGACCGGGATCTCCGGGGGACTCGGCTCCGCCACCGGAGGGGAGGCCACATGCGGCCGGGGTGGGGGTGGTGGAGGAGGGGCCGGACGCTTGGAGGGCTTGGGAGGTTGGCGCAGGGGTGGTGGGGGAGGAGGCGGCATCCGCTTGGCCTCAGGCCTTGGCTGCGTCACCTTCCGGAGCACCTCCGGGGAGATGGTGACCGCGGGCTCCGCGTGCCGCTCGGGGAGGGGAACCGGCCTCGGTTCCTCCGGAGGCGGGGCGGGACGGGGCTCCACGATCACGGGGGGTACGGAGGTGGGCTCCAGCTGAGCTTGCTCTGCAGCCCGGGCTGCCTCCTGTGCGGCCTGGGCTGCCTCCTGTGCGAGCCGCGCTTCCTCTGCAGCTCGAGCTGCCTGCTCTGCGAGGATGCGCTGTTCCTCCCGCTCCCGCTCGATCTCCTCCGCCCGCTTGATGATGCGGCGCTTGGGCCCCGCGGGCTCAGGAGGCGGGGGGGCAGGTTTCTTCGTCACGCGCTTCTGGGGCCCGTCCTTCGGTGCCGCTCCCAGCTGCGGAAACGCCTCCCGCAGCTTCGCCAGGGCCTCCTCCGGGATCACGGCCTGGGGATTGGGCTTGACCTCAAATCCCAGCTCCACCAGTTTCTCCACGGCCTCCCGGAGCGGCAATCCCGTTGCCTTCACAACCTCGTGCAGGCGCATTCACTTCCCCTCCCTCTTCCCCGCGGCCTCCGCCGTTGCCGGCGCAGACGGCCGGATCATGGCCTCCAGCTGCCCATAGACCTCCTCCGGAACCGGTACCTCCAGGGCACGCTCGAGCCTCTTCCCCTTGCGGGCGGAGGTCAGACACTCCCAGTTGGGATCCACGTAGGCTCCCCGACCCGAGAGCTTGCGGCTGCGGGAGGTGTCCACCACCACCTCCCCCGTGGGGGTGCGAACCACGCGGATCATCTCCATCTTGGGGCGCATCTGCCCACAGCCCACGCACATGCGGATGGGGATTTTGCGCTGCCGCATCCCCTAAGCTCCCTCCTGGACCTCCGTGGATTCCGCCAGCTCCTCAGGGGTAAGATCCCGGAACAGCTTGCGGGCCTCCGCCTCCCGTACCTGCGTTTCGCTCTTGATGTCGATCCGCCATCCTGTCAGCTTCGCCGCCAGCCGCGCATTCTGTCCTTCCCGGCCGATGGCCAGGGAGAGCTGGTTGTCGGGCACGATCACGGTGGCGGTCCGGGTCCCCTCATCGACCTCCACCCGGCTCACCTTCGCGGGCTGAAGGGCCGCGGCCACGAACTGGGCGGGGTCCGGACTCCACGGGACGATGTCGATCTTCTCCCCCCGCAGCTCATCCACCACCGCCTGTACCCGGCTCCCCTTGGGTCCCACGCAGGCGCCCACGGGATCCACGTTGCGGTCCCGGGAATACACCGCGATCTTGGTTCGGGAGCCGGGTTCCCGGGCAATGTTCTCGATGACCACGATCCCCTCCCGCAGCTCCGGTACCTCCTGCTCGAAGAGCTTGCGCACGAGTCCCGGGTGGGCCCGGGAGACGAAGATCTGGGGGCCCCGGTTGGTGGTGCGCACCTCCGTCACGTACACCTTGATCCGTTCCCCCTGACGGTAGGTCTCCCGGGGGATCTGCTCCGTGGGCGGGAGCACTGCCTCCACGCGCCCTAGCTCCACGTACACGTTCCGCTTCTCGATTCGCTGGACGATTCCTGTGACCACTTCCTTCTCGCGCTTCTCGAACTCCTTCTGTACCAGCTCCCGCTCCGCTTCTCGGATCCGCTGGACGATGACCTGCTTGGCGGTCTGGGCCGCGATGCGGCCGAAGTCCCGGGGTGTGATCTCCTCCTCCACGAGATCTCCCACCTGCGCGGTGGGATCCTCCCGACGCATCTCGTCCAGGGAGATCTGGGTGGTGGGATCCTCCACCCGCTCCACCACGGTCTTGGTGCTGTACACCCGCACCTCCCCCGTCTTCGGGTCGAGTTCCACCCGGACGTTCTGCCCCGTGCCGCCGAAGTGCTTTTTGTAGGCAGAGACCAGTGCGTTCTGGACCGCCTCGATGAGCACCTCCTTGGAGATGCCCCGTTCCTCCTCCAGGAGGTCCAGCGCGCGGATCAGCTCTCCGTTCATTTCCTCTCCACCACCTCTTCTGGATTTCCGGACCGGTCCCGGGCGTCCTAGCGACGACGCAGATCCCGCCGGATCTCCTCAGGATCCACCCGCAGCCGCGCCTGAGCGATCTCCTCTAGGGGAATGTGGGCCTCCCGGCCCCTTCCGAGGTCCACCACCACCCGTCCGGCCACGATCCCCCGGAGCCGGCCCGTGAAGTGGCGCTGGCCGGAGATCTCGGAGATGGTGGTGACCTCCACCAGCCGGCCCGCGAACCGATCGAAGTCCCCGGCCCGGCGCAGGGGCCGGTCCAGCCCCGGCGAGGCCACCTCCAGGGTGTAGCGGTGGAGGAAGAGATCCTCCACGTCCAGCTGACGGGAGATGCGCTCGGACATCCGGGCACAGTCCTCCACGGACACGCCGCCCTCCCGGTCCACCAGGATCCGCAGGACCGTGCGGGGGCCCTGTCCTTCCAGCTCCACGTCCACCAGCTCCAGCCCCATCCGATCCGCGATGGGCTGGGCCAGCTCGCTCACCCGCCGAAGGATCGCCTGCCGCTCCATGCCCATGGTCCCCTCTAAAACGAAGGAGTGGGCTTCCTAACCCACTCCCGCGTGCGCGCCACAACACCTTCCTTCGCCTACCTGGCCGCTCCCGGCTCAGCATACCACGTCTCCGCCCGGCCGGCAACCTGTCCCGGTGCTTTCGCCGTACAGATGTTCGCAACCTGAAAGCGGGAAAGCCGCCCCGGTCAGGGGCCGAGCCGGTAGAGGAGACGGGGGAAGGGGATGGCCTCCCGCACGTGGTCGAGTCCGCAGATCCACGCCACCATCCGTTCGATCCCCAACCCGAATCCTGCATGGGGTACCGAGCCGTACCGCCGCAGGTCCAGATACCACGCATAGGGCTGCTGGGGCAGCCCATGCTCCGCGAGCCGCCGTTCCAGGAGATTCAGGTCGTGGATGCGCTGTCCGCCACCGATGATCTCCCCGTATCCCTCGGGAGCCAGGAGGTCGAAGTTCAGCACCACCTCAGGGCGTTCTGGGTCGGGCTGCATGTAGAAGGCCTTGCAGGCCGCGGGGTAGCGGTGCACGAACACGGGGCGGTCGAAGGTGCAGCTGAGGACCGTCTCCTCGTCCCCGCCGAAGTCCTCTCCCCACCGCATCGGGAGGCCTGCCTCGTTAACCCTGCGCACCGCCTCGTCGTAGGAGATGCGGACAAACGGCGGTCGGACGCGCTCCAAGTTCTCCACATCCCGCCCCAGAACCCGCAGCTCTCGCCCGCAGCGGGCGAGTACACCTTCCACAACGGCCACCACAAGCCCCTCCGCGAGCGCCATGCACTCCTCCAGGCCGAGATACGCGGCCTCCGGCTCCAGCATCCAGAACTCCGTGAGGTGGCGCCGCGTCTTGGACTTCTCGGCCCGGAAGGTAGGGCCCAGACAGTACACCCGGCCGAAGGCCATGGCCGCGGCCTCCATGTACAGCTGCCCGCTCTGGGTGAGGTACGCCTTGCGGTCGAAGTAGTCCACCCCGAAGAGGGTGGTGGTCCCCTCCACCGCGACGGGGGTGAGGATGGGCGCGTCCACCCGGAGGTATCCCTGCGCCTGCAGATACTCCTCCGCGGCCCGGATCACCTCCGCCCGGATGCGGAGCACCGCGTTCGGGCGACGGCTGCGCAGCCACAGGTGCCGGTGATCCAGCAGGAACTCGATCCCGTGCTCCTTCGGGGTGATGGGATACCCCTCTGCGCGGTGCACGAGCTCGATCTCCCGAACGGCCAGCTCGTACCCTCCCGGTGCCCGGGCGTCCTCCCGCACCACCCCCCGGACGATGAGGGCACTTTCCTGGGTGAGGACGTCATATTGGGCGAGGAGCTCATCCGAGGCCTCGGGTTTGGCGAGGACCGCCTGCAGGATGCCGGAGCCGTCCCGCACCAGGAGGAACCGGACCTTGCCGCTGCTCCGCTTGTCATAGAGCCACCCCCGCAGCTCCACCTCCTCCCCCACGTGCCGGCCCGCCTCGCACACCCGGATCCACTTCGCCTCCATGCGCCACCTCCCGAACCTATCATGCGGGTTGCCCGGAGGCGGCGCGAGCCCTCATCCTAGACCCAGACGCGGGAAGGATGGTGTGCCATGGAAAGCCGTGGGAAGGACTTGGGCATCCTGGTGGGAGGGGGACCGGCCCCCGGCATCAACGGGATCATCGGCGCGGTCACCATTGAGGCCCGCAACCGCGGTCTGCGGGTGTGGGGGATCTACGACGGGTGGCAGTGGCTCATCCGGGAGGACGCCCGGGCCCTGCGGGAGCGGGGGTACGTGCGAGAGCTTCAGATCGCGGAGGTCTCCCGGATCCACTTCGACGGCGGATCCCTCCTCCGGACCTCCCGGGCGAACCCCACCCGGCGGGAGGAGGACCTGGACCGGGTGGTCTCCAACCTCCGGGAACTGGGCATCGGGTACCTGGTCACCGTCGGGGGAGACGATACCGCCTTCGCCGCAGCCCGGGTATGCGAACGGGCCCGGGGCACCATCCGGTTCGCCCACGTGCCCAAGACCATCGACAACGACCTTCCGCTCCCGGGCGGAGCCCCCACCTTCGGATTCAACACCGCCAAGCAGGTGGGGTTCGAACTGGTGCGCAACCTCATGGAGGACTCCCGCACCACGAACCGGTGGTTCTTCGTCAGCGTCATGGGACGCAGCGCAGGGCACCTGGCGCTGGGCATCGGAAAGGCGGCGGGAGCCACCCTCACCCTCATCCCGGAGGAATTTCCCGAGCGGACCTCCCTGGCCCTGGTGGCGGACGCACTGGAGGCGGCCATGCTGAAGCGCCGGGTCATGGGCCGGGAGGACGGGGTGGCCATCGTGGCGGAGGGGATCCTGGAGCGGGTTCCGGAGGAGGAGCTCGCCGCGCAGGAGGGCGTCCGGATCGTACGGGATCCATACGGACACATCCGTCTGGCAGAGCTGGATCTGGCGTACATCCTGAAGAGCATGGTGGAGCGGCGGTTTGCGGCCCGGGGGGAGCAGGTCACCATCGTGCACAAGAGCATCGGGTACGAACTGCGGTGCGCCCCGCCCATCGCCTCGGATTCCGAGTACGTGCGAGACCTGGGCTACGGCGCGGTGCGCTACCTGCTGGAGGAGGCCGGGTCTCAGGGAGCCATGGTGTGCATGGAGGCCGGACAGCTGCGCTATGTGGACTTCACAGAGCTGCTGGACCCGCAGACGGGTCGGACCCGGGTGCGCCGGGTGGATCTCCGGTCCACCGCCTACCGGGTGGCCCGGAAATACATGATCCGCCTGGAGCCAGAGGATCTGGCGGACCCGCAGATGCTGCGGCAGTTGAGTGCGGCCGCGGGGATGGCACCGCAGGCCTTTCGGGCCCGGTACGAACCCGCAGCGCGGCTGGGGTCTCTCACCACAGGTACCTGAACTTCGCGGCGAACCGGCGCTCCAGGTCCTCCCGGTGCAGGAAGTAGACGGGACACCGCCGGAGCATGCAGATGTGAAGGGCCTGGTTGCAGTAGGCTTCCGGGACCTCCCAGCACTTCCGGTTCAGGAAGAACGCGAAGCACACCCCCCGACGATCGTCGTAGCTTTGCAGCTCCTCCAGCTCCACGGAGGGCTGCGGGGGCGAAGGGGACTCGGAGGAGGATGAGGGCGGAGCCTGTGGAGGCCCGGATGGGGAAGGCTCCGGGTGCGGAAGGAGCCGCCCGCTACTCGTCCGCTCCGGGGGGATGGGTGCTTCCAGCTCGCGCAGCTTCTGGCTCGTGTCCTGAATAAGGGCCCGAATCCCGCGCCGGAGTTCCTCCCGCGATCTGCTCACGTGCCACCACCTCTTTTGCAAGGCTCATGTACTCCTGCGCTCCCCGGGACTGGGGCAGGTGCAGGAAGATGGGAACCCCTGCCATGGAGGACTCCACCAGTTTAATGCTGAAGTGAATGGTGGTCTGGAAGACCTTCTCCCCGAAGAACTCCTGAATTCCCCGCAGGATCTCCCGGCTGAGGTTGTTGCGGCCGTCGTACATGGTGGCCAGTACCCCCAGGATCTCCACCCGATGGCCGATCTCGTCCCGTACCATCTGAAGGGTGCGCAGCAGCTGTCGCATCCCCAGCAGGGCGTAGTAGTGGGTCTGGATGGGGATGACGACCTGGTCCGCGGCCACGAGCGCGTTCAAGGTCAGCAGCCCCAGGGAAGGAGGGGTGTCGATGACGACAAAGTCGTACCGATCCCGCAGGGACTCCAGCTTCCGCCGCAGCACGTGCTCCCGCCCGATCCTGGCCACGAGCTCCAGCTCCGCGGCCGCCAGGTCGATGGAGGACGGCGCCACCACGAGGCCGGGGACCGTGGAGGGCCGCAGGATGTCCTCCAGGGAGATGCCGCCTTCATCCGACCGGCTTTCCGTGATCACGTGGTAGATGGTGTGCGGAAGCTCCCCGGGTTCCAACCCCAGGCTCACCGTGGCGTTCGCCTGCGGATCCAGGTCCACCAGCAGCACCCGGAAGTCCAGGGCCGCCAGGCACGCGCCGAGATTCACCGCGGTGGTGGTCTTCCCGCAGCCCCCTTTCTGGTTGACGAGGGCGATGATGTGCCCCCCGCTTCGTCCCTGCAACACCTCGCCTGTCCGCTCCACCTATGGGCTCACGGAACCGTTCGGACCTCCCCCGGGGGTTCCGAAGGCGAGTTCGACCCTGGGTGGGGCTTTTCCTGCGCCCGCAGGAGTTCGCGCACCAGCTCCAGCGCCTCCCGCTGGCTGTGCACTCGCCCCTCCAGCTGGGCATCCCGCACCGCCGCCAGGAGCTCCCGGAAGATCGGACCGGGTGTTAGACCCAGGGCGATGAGATCCCGCCCCGTCAGCAGTCTCGGCGGGTTTATGTCCTCAGGGCGGAGCTCTTGGCAGCGGGTAAGGATCCATTCGTAGGTGGTAAGATCCCCGTTGCTTGCCACGCAGTCCGCCCGGTACAGCTCCAGGAGCTCCTCGAAGTCCGGACGGGCGAAGAAAAGTCGGCGCTTACCCTCCCGCATGCGGGGAAGGTCGATCAGCCGCATATGATCCCGCACCAGGGTCACGATGCGTTCCGTTTCCTGATGACTCAACCGGAGTCTTGAGCAGATTTCCCGCGCGACCTCCGCACCCACTCGGTCGTGGCCGGGGAACCGTGCCCGGCCGTCCCACGTCAGGGTCAGGGGCTTGCCGACGTCGTGCAGAAGCGCTCCCCAAGCCAGGGTGACGGTGGGCGTGCGCAGTGCCTCTAGCACCCGTACCGTGTGCTCGAACACGTCCCCCTCGGGATGGTACTTGAGCGGCTGTGGAACTCCTTTCATTGCCGCCACTTCAGGCAGGATGTGCGCTAGGAGCCCTGAGGCGTCCAGCAGCCGCAGCCCATGGGCTCGCCGAGGGCTAGACAGGATCCGGGTGAGCTCGTCCCGGATCCGTTCCCAACTCGTGGTGCGGATGCGGTCCGCGAGGGATCGGATGGCCGCAAACGTTTCCGGCTCAATGGCAAAATCCAGTTCCACCGCGAGCCGCACCGCCCGCAGCATCCGGAGTCGGTCTTCCTGGAAGCGCTGCTGGGGATCTCCGATGGTGCGGATCCGCCGCTCTGCGAGATCCCGCTGTCCATTGACCCAGTCAATCAGCTTCCCGGTGAGGGGATCCAGGAGGAGCCCGTTGATGGTGAAGTCCCGGCGCAGGACGTCCTCGCGGGCGGATGCGTAATGCACCTCAGCTGGATGCCGGCCGTCGAGGTACGGACCCTCGGTGCGGAAGGTGGCCACCTCGATCCAGTGCTCCCCCACCCGCACGCGGACCACCCCGAAGGCCGCCCCCACGGGGATGGCGTCCGGAAGTAAACGCAGGACTTCCTCCGGCCGCGCGGAGGTGGCCACATCGTAATCCTTGGGGGTTCGCCCGAGCAACAGATCCCGGACGCACCCCCCTGCCCAGTACGCCTCGTACCCGGCCTCCCGGAGGCGCCGGACCACCTCGCGGGCGGCCTCCCTGGGACTCAGCGCTCCTCCAGCTCCTCCAGGCGGCCCAACAGCTCCTCCCGCTGCTCCTGGGCCGCCTCCTTGCCCCGCACGATGGCCTCCCGGATCCGCTCGGCCCCGTGCTCCACCACCTCCCGGCCACGCTGGATCACGGTCTCCGCGGTGTCCCGGACGCGTTCCGAGAGATGCTGTGTCCCCTCCCGCAACCGTCCCGCGAGCTCCTCCGTGCGCTCCTTCAGCCGGTGCCGCACCCGCTCCCTGGATTGAGGCGCCAGCAGCAACCCCAACCCGATGCCCACAAGGGCACCCACTACGAACCCGCTGAGAAACTCGGAACGTTCCGCCATCCCACATCCCTCCTTATCCCGTGCTTGCCGGCACTGCTCAACGCCTGCTCGAACCGTTCCCCGCCCACGGTGCGCACCCGGCGCACCACACCGCCGCCCAGGACCTCCTCTCCACGGTAGAGGCAAGCCACCTGCCCCGCGTTCGTAGCTCCCACGGGATTCCGGAACCGCACCCGTACCGCATCCCCCAGGCACTCCACCTCCGCGGGGACGTCCGGAGCCCCGTACCGCAGGCGCACAGTGGCCGTGAACCGGCGGAGCGGGGGCTCTCCCTGCACCCAGGAGACTTCCTCCAGCTCCACCTCCGTGGTCCGCAGATCCGCTTCCTCCCCGACCACCAGGGCATTGCGGTCCGCCAGGATGGCCACCACGTACAGGGGCCTGCCCGCGGCGATCCCCAATCCCCGGCGCTGCCCCAGGGTGTACCGGGCAATTCCCCGGTGCGTTCCCAGGAGTCTGCCTTCCGTGTCGTAGATGGGACCCGGCTGGAGCGCCTCCGGGGCAAACCGGGCCACCACCTGCGTGTAGTGCCCCCGGGGCACGAAGCAGATCTCCTGGCTCTCGGGCTTGTCCGCCACGGCAAGTCCCAGGCGTCGGGCCACCTCCCGGACCTGGGGTTTGGTGAGCCCCCCTACGGGCAAGAGCAACCGGCTCAGCTCCTGCTGGGTGAGGGCATAGAGGACGTAGGACTGGTCCTTTGTGCGGTCCGCGGCCCGCAGGAGCCGGAACCGTCCGTCTTGCCGGTGCACCCGGGCGTAGTGCCCCGTGGCCAGGTAATCCATCCCCAGGGCGGCCGCCTTCTCCAGCAGCAGGGAGAACTTGATGCGCCGGTTGCAGGCCACGCACGGGTTGGGAGTCCGGCCCTGGGCATAGGCCTCCGCAAAGGGACGGATCACGGCAGCCTCAAAGGCCTCCCGCAGGTCCAGGACGTAGTGGGGGATGCCCAGCCGGCGCGCCACGGCCCGAGCGTCCTCCACCGCCCCGATCCCGCAGCACGCGGGGCCCGTTTCCTCCTCGGGGAGCCAGCGGGGCCACAGGTTCATGGTGAGGCCCACCACATCGTGCCCGGCCTCCACGAGGAGCGCGGCGGCCACCGCGCTGTCCACGCCGCCGCTCATGGCTACCGCAACACGTGCCATCGTCCTTCCTCAATTTTCATCATACCACCCCCGCAGCACCCGACCGGAGCCTGCTGCACCTTGCGAAGGGGGCGGGACCCACAGTAAAAAATAGAAGGGCTCGATGGACCCAATAAAACCTCAAGACGGGGGGAGAGAACATGCGCCGGTGGACGGTGCTCGGGCTCGCGATGTGTATTGCCCTGGCGGGGTTCCTGGGAGTGGGCCACGCCCAGGCCCCCCGGGTGATCCGGATCGGCGTGGTGGTCTCCGCCACCGGGCCGGCGGCGGCACTGGGGATCCCGGTGCGGAATGCCTTCCTGTTGTACGAGGAGCTGTTCCGGGACGCCATCCCGGGCTACCGGATCCAGTACATCATCCTCGACGACGCCACAAATCCCACCCTGGCGGTCCAGAATGCCCGCAAGCTCATCGCGGAGGATCGGGTGGTGCTCATCGCGGGGAGCACGGTTTCCGTGAGCGCGCTGGCCATGGTGGACGTCACGGGGGAGGCCGGTGTGCCGCAGATGGCCATGGGGGCCACCCAGAACATCGTCCACCCCGTGGACGAGAAGCGCCGGTGGGTGTTCCTCCTGCCGCAGACCGCGGCGAGCGCCATCCAGGCGGTGACCCTGGACATGCGGCTGCGGGGAATCCGTACCGTGGGGTACATCGGGTTCAACGATGTCTGGGGCGAGGAGTGGTGGACCTCCCTCTCCCGGGCGGCTCCCAACCTCGGCATCCGCGTGGTAGCCAACGAACGGTACGCCCGCGCGGACACCAGCGTCACGGGCCAGGTGCTGCGGCTTCTGGCCGCGCGGCCGGAAGCGGTGCTCATCGGAGCCAGCGGGACACCGGCGGTCCTGCCGCAACGGACGCTTCGGGAGCGCGGGTATCGGGGCATCATCTACCACACGCACGCCATCGGAGACCCAGATGTCCTGCGGGTGGGCGGCAAGGACCTGGAGGGTGCGCTGCTGCCGGTGGGACCCGTGGTGGTGGCGGACCAGCTGCCCGACAACCATCCCAGCAAGCGGCCCGCCCTGGAGCACAAGCGGATCTACGAGAGCCGGTACGGCCCGGGCAGCGTCTCGCAGTTCGGGGCCCACGTCCATGACTTCTGGCTCATCGTCCGCCCAGCCCTGGAGCGGGCCCTGCGGCGGGTGAGCTCCGATAACCTCCCGGCGTTCCGCGCCGCCCTCCGGGACGAGATCGAGGCCACCCGGAACCTCCCGGGAGCCCATGGGGTATTCACCTACTCGCCCATCGATCACCTGGGCCACCGGTTCGAGTACAGCAACGTCTTCGTCCAGGTGCAGGGCGGGAAGCTGAAGCTCCTGCGCACCTTCCTCCCGCGTCAGTAGGTGAGGTGGGAAGCCGTCGGTGGACGCCACCATCCTGGGGCTTCTGATCGCGGACGGGATCACGAGTGGGGTGATCTACGGGCTGCTCGCGATCACCATCGTGCTCGTGTTCACCGTGACCCGGGTCCTCTTCGTGCCCATGGGGGAGCTGCTCATGTATGCGCCCCTCACGTACGCCCTGCTCGTGGACCACAAGCTCCCAGGCTCCGTCTGGCTCGGGGCGGCCTTCCTGGCGGCCTGGGGGGTGCTGGACCTCCTGCGGGGGGCGCGGCGCGCCCCCCTCCTGCTCTTCGGCGGCGCCGGAGCCCTCCTCGGGGCCGGAATCTGGGCTGCCTCCACCGGCTCCCCGATCCTCGCATGGGCGATGGCGGTGGGAGTGGTGGTCCTGATGGGGGTCGCTACCTACCGGGTGTTCTTCGAACCCATCCCGCATGCCTCCGTGCTCGCCTACCTCATCCTGTCCCTCGGGCTCCACTTCGTGCTGCAGGGGCTGGGGCTCGTGTTCTTCGGACCGGAGCAGTACCGCCTTCCGCCGCTCCTGCCGGGAGAGGTACAGCTGGGCTCCGTGCCGCTGCCAAAGCAGAACTTCGCGGTCTACGCGCTGGCCCTGGCTTGGGTCCTGGCCCTCTATGGGTTTTTCTCCCGGAGCCTGTACGGGAAGGCGCTGCTTGCCTGCGCCATCAACCGCCGGGGGGCCCGCCTCACGGGGATTAGCACCCGGGAGGCGGGCCGGGTAGCCTTCACCCTCGCCTCCCTCATCTCCGCCCTGGGAGGCATGCTGCTCGCGCCCCTCACCAACGCCGCCTACTTCATGGGGTTCATCCCCTCCTTGAAGGGATTCGTGGCCGCAGTGCTGGGAGGGCTCGTGAGCTATCCCCTGGCCGCGGTGGGCGCGCTCCTGGTGGGCACCCTGGAAGCCTTCAGCGCCTTCTACGCGAGTGCCTACAAGGAGGCGCTGGTGTTCGCCTTCCTACTGCCCATCCTGTTCGTCCAGAGCCTGCGCACGCTGGAGATCGGAGGGGGGGAAGAGTGATCCGCTGGATCCTCCTCGCGCTGGCCTTCGCCCTGATCCCCGTCCTCCCTCCGTTCTACCTCACCCTGCTGAACTTCATGGCCATCGGCGCGGTGGTAACCCTGGGCCTGTACCTCCTCACGGGGCTCGCGGGCATGAGTAGCTTCGGGCAAGCTGCCTTCATGGGGCTTGCCGCGTACACCGCCGCCATCACCACCACCCGATGGGGATGGTCCCCCTGGATGGGCCTCCTCCTCGCGCTCGTCCTCTGTGGGCTTGCGGCGGTGGTGCTCGGAAGCGTCACCGTCCGCCTGAAGGGGCACTACCTGCCCCTCGCCACCATCGCGTGGCAGATGGCCCTCTCCATCCTCATGGGAAACCTGGTCTCCATCACGGGGGGACATGGGGGCATCAGCGAGATCCCGGCCCTCAGTCTGGGTCCCCTTTCCCTCCGGGACCCCATGTGGTTCGGGTTCCTGAGCCTCGGATGCGCGGTGCTGCTCGCCTGGGGATGCGCACAGCTTACCTCCAGCCGCATGGGCCGGGCCCTCCGGGCGGTGCGGGGAGACGGCGTGGTGGCCGCGAGCTTCGGCGTGAACCTTCCGCTTGTCCGCCTGCAGGTGTTCGTGCTGGCTGCCCTTTTCGCGGGGCTCGCGGGGTGGCTTCATGCCCACTTCCTCCGGTTCGTGAACCCGCAGCCCTTCGGTCTTGAGGCCTCCATGCGGTACGTCATCATGGCGGTGGCCGGGGGCGTGGACCGCATCCCGGGAATCTTCCTGGGCACGGGGCTGTTGACCCTCCTCGGGAGCTGGCTGCAGGACCTCCTTCCCGTGCTCTTCGGCCGCACCGCCCAGTACGAGGTGATCGCCTACGGGCTCATCCTCGCGGGCATCCTCATCCTGGCGCCGCGGGGTCTGTGGCCCTTCCTGGAGGCCCACCTTCCCCCTCGCCGCCAGATCCTCTCCCAGGGTCGCCCGCTTCCTCCTCCCCCGATCCCCATCCCCCGCTCGGAGGTCCTCCTGGAGGTCCGGGAGCTCACCAAGAACTTCGGAGGGCTTGTCGCGGTGAACGGCATTTCCTTCGTGGTCCGCCGGGGAGAGGTGGTCGGGCTCATCGGCCCGAACGGAGCGGGCAAGACCACCTGTTTCAACCTGATCACAGGTCTGTACACGCCCACGCGGGGTGAGGTGTGGTTCGCGGGACACCGCATCTCCGGACGGCCTCCCTTCGCCGTCCACCCGCTCGGGATCGCCCGGACCTTCCAGCAGCCGCACCTCTTCGGGGAGCTGACGGTCCTGGAGAACGTCGCCCTGGGCACCTACAGCCGGACCCGCAGCGGGATGCTGGCGTGTCTGGTGGGGTGGGACAAGCTCCGCGGCGAGGAGCAGGCATCCATGGCAGAGGCCTACCGGGCCCTGGAACGGGTCGGACTTACGCACCTCGCCCAGGAGAAGGCGGGGAAGCTACCGCTCGCCCAGCAGCGGCTGCTGGAGATCGCGCGGGCCCTCGCCTCCTCTCCCCAGCTGCTCCTGCTGGACGAGCCGGCTGCCGGGCTGCGGGCACGGGAGAAGCGGGAGCTGGCGCAGCTCCTCCGGCGCCTCGCGGAGGGCGGGACCAGCATCCTCATCGTGGACCACGACATGGACCTCATCATGGGGCTCGTGGACCGGGTGGTGGTCATGCACTACGGGGAGAAACTGGCCGAAGGGGCTCCGGAGGGGGTCCAGCAGAACCCTCAGGTCCTAGAGGCGTACCTGGGCGTCTCTGTGGAGGCAGCGGGATGAAGCTCCTGGAGCTCCGGGACTTCCGGGTGCGATACGGGGCCGTGGAGGTGGTCCACGGGATCCACGTGGAGGTGAACGAAGGCGAGGCCGTGACCTTGATCGGGCCCAACGGCGCGGGCAAGACCAGCACGCTGCTTGGCCTCGTGGGCATGGCCCAGGCCACGGGGAAGGTGCGCTTTAACGGAAAGCTCCTCCCGCACCGCACGCCGGAACAGCTCCACCGGGACGGAATCGTCCTGGTCCCCGAGGGACGCGAGCTCTTCCCTACCCTCACGGTGGAGGATCACCTGCGCCTCGGCGCGTTCTCGCGGATCCAGCGGGGCGCACCCCGGAGTGCGGTAGAGGAGGACCTGGAGTGGGTGTACACCCTCTTCCCCCGGCTGCGGGAACGGCGACGCCAGCTGGCTGGAACCCTCTCCGGGGGGGAACAGCAGATGCTAGCGATCGGCCGGGCCCTGATGAGTCGGCCGCGCCTTTTGCTCCTGGACGAGCCGAGCCTGGGGCTTGCTCCCCTCGTAGTCCGGGAGATCTTCCGGGTCCTCGGGGAGCTCCTGGCCCGCGGCACCACCATGCTTCTCGTGGAGCAGAACGCCCGCATGGCCCTCCAGCTCGCAGACCGGGCCTACGTGCTGGAAGCTGGCGAGGTGATCGCCCAGGGCCCGCCGCAGACCCTCCTCCAGGATCCCCGGGTGGCCGAGGCGTATCTCGGCCTCCGCCGCGTCACCACCCCCACCGGTTCCAGCTGAGCCCTTCCCGTCAGCCGGGCAGACGCAGGCGAAGCAGCCTCCGGGCGTTTTCCTCGAAGATCCTGCGCTTGTCCTCCAAGGATGCCGTCATGTTCTCCACGGCCCGGATGGCCTCCCGCACGTACATGGCCCCCTCCTCCGGGCCGAAGGGCATGTCGGAGCCGAAGAGGACGTGGTCCACTCCGAAGAACGCCACCCCGCACTCCACACCCGGCACGTTGCCGAAGAGGGCTGTGTCCGCGTAGAACATCCGGAAGTACTCGTACGGCGAGCGCTTGAGCCTCCGCCGGGCCTCTACGTCTTCCGCGGAATCCGTGCGGTGGCCGATGCGGTCCAGCCCCCCCCACCCGAGTCTGCCCTCCACGTACGGGATGATTCCGCCCAGGTGGTGAGTGATGATCTTGAGGTTCGGGAGACGGTCGAAGATGCCGGAGAAGACCATTCGCGTCATGAACACCCCGGTCTCGTACGGCCAGCCCAGGGCCCACCAGATGTCGTACTTAGAGCGGGTCTCCGTGGGGTAATCCGCTTGATCCTGTCCCCGGGTGGGATGGACCCAGATGGGGAGGTCGTAGGTGGCCATGCGCTCAAACAGGGGCAGGAACTCCGGCCGGTCCAGGGGTTTTCCGAGCACGTTGGTGAAGATCTGGACCCCGGTGGCGCCCAGCTCCTCCACCGCCCGCTCCGCCTCCCGTACTGCGGCCTCCACGTCGTCCATGGGCAAAGACGCCACGAAGCCCACGAACCGATCAGGATGCCGGTCCACCAGCGCGGCCATCCCGTCGTTCGCGAGCTCCGCCAGTTCAACGGCCTGTCCTCCTCTGGCAAGAACCTCGATGGGAGGACTCGCCAGACACAGGACCTGCACGTAGGGCTGCACCCGGTCCATCAGCCGGAATCGGGCCTCCAGATCGACCAAGGGGGTACTGTGACGCACCGGAGGCTGAAAAGGCGCAGGAATCGTGGTTTCCTCCAGGATCCGGATGAGACGGCGGTAGAAAGCCTCCGGGTAGATGTGGGTGAAGACGTCGATCTTCAGCGCTCCCGGTGCGTCCGCCCCATCCATCCGGATCCCCCCCAACGGCCCGCCGTGTACACCGCGGCCACCAGGATCAGCACCACCAGCAGGCCCAGGGCGCTCGCCTCGCCCATCCGCCCGGCGTCATAGAGCTGCCAGATGCGGACCCCTGCCACCACGCTTTCCGGCTGGTACAGCAGCAGGGCCAGGGTGCTCTCCCGGTAGTGGGCCACGAAGTGCAGCAACCACCCGCCCAGGATTCCCGGCAGGATCACGGGGAAAAGAACCCGCCGCAGGACCGCGGCCCCGCTCGCGCCACACACCCAGGCCGCCTCCTCCAGCTCCCTGCTCACCTGCATCACCGCGGCCCGGGCCGAGCGACTGACCACGCCCGTCCGCGCCGCGTACACGAGCCCCAGCATCCACACGGTCCCGTATAGCCCCCTTCCCACCCAGAGGTACAGCAGCATGGCCGCCAGCCCCAAAACCACGGAGGGCAGCGTGACGGAGGAGAGCAGGAGGTAGTCCATGCCGCTCCACACCCGGCCTCCCCGACGCACGTCCAGCCACGCCACCGCAACGCCCAGCCCCATGGCCAGGGTGGCGCCGAGGCCGCTTGCCACGGCACTGTTTGCCAGGGCCTTCCACGTGGTCTCCTCCCTGAGCACCTGACCCCAGGCCCCCGGATTCCACCCGCCGAGCCGCTCAAAGCCGCTGCTGAATGCTTCCGGGAAGCCGCTCATGATCCCCAGGAGGACGACGGGGCCGATCGCGAGCAGCGCGGAGAGCGTGCCGAGGTAAGCCACGCCCAGCCCCTGCCCCACAGATCCCAGCGCCACGCCACCTCCCTGGAATCCCTTCCCGCCGATGGTGGTGTACCGCTCGCCTGC
The DNA here is from genome assembly GCA_031459935.1 of Candidatus Sysuimicrobium calidum. GTDB lineage: Bacteria > Sysuimicrobiota > Sysuimicrobiia > Sysuimicrobiales > Sysuimicrobiaceae > Sysuimicrobium > Sysuimicrobium calidum. The sequence goes on from JAVKHN010000003.1 coordinate 27,226, forward strand.
TCCCATCCACCGTCGTAAGCCGGCGAGGGCCACGAACCCCAGGGCCAGCCCCGGAACCGCGAGGGCCGCCACCTTCCCGTACTCCGGAAGCGCGGAGATGGAATGCACGGCAAAGTATAGGGTGCTGCTGTAGACCCGCACCCCCGCGGGAGCGCCGAGCAGCAGCGGGATCTCGAAGCTCTCCAGGGCGATGAGGGCGGAGAGGATCCCGGCAGCGCCGATGGCGGGGCGGAGGAGCGGCCAGACGATCCTGCGCAGCGCGCCGGGAACGGTGGCACCGGAAACCCATGCGGCCTCCTCCAGGCGCACATCCAGTCCCCGCAGCGCTCCGGAGATCAGGATGAAGGTCAGGGGCACGAGACCCAATCCCTGGGCCATCACCATCCCCGGCAGGCTGAAGGCGTTGAGGACGCCTCCGGAGAAGCCGAGTTTCCGGAAAAGCACGTTCACGAGGCCGGTCCCCGGGGCGAAGAGGAGGATCCAGCTGATGCTCTGCACCACGGGTGGAACCATCAGGGGCGCCACCAGGAGCGCATAGAAGAGCCGGCGGCCGGGCACGTTCGAGCGCTCCACAAGCCAGGCAGCGCTCCCGCCCACCAGAAGCGCCACGGCCGTAGTCCCTGCCACGTACACGAGGGTGTTCCCTAGCATCCGGCCGTAGCCCGGGCCGCCGCCCAGAAGTTCCCAGTAGTTCTCCAGGCCCCACCGGGCCGACCGCTCAAAGGGCAGGACGTTGCTGCCGACCCGCAGGCTGCTCAAGACCAGGGTCAGAAGCGGCACGAGGAGGAGCCAGGCGGCCACGAGGACGACGAGGCTTTCAAAGGCCCTGCGGCCGAGCGCCTCCGCAAATCCCTCCGCCCGGGCCGGGCCAGCGAGCCCGGGTGCCAGCTCCTCCCGTGCGTAGACCCTCGGCTGCACCACCCGCTCCCGCAGGGAATCGCCCTTCGGGCTACCGCTCCTCCCCGAGGACGATCCGGCGGATGCGCTCGAAGAGCTCCACCCGACGCAGCGCGCGCCGCTCATCCTCGAGGACGATGCGGATGCCGCGCTGATCGTAGCGCTTGCGGATGAACGAGCCGCTTCCCGGAGCCACGTCCCAGAAGCCCTCCCGCTCGAGGGCTGCCCGGCCCTCCCGGGTCATGTACCAGAGGGCGAACAGCCTCGCGGCCTCGGGGTGCGGGGCCCCGCTGAGGATGGCCACGGCGAACTGGGAGGCGTACGTCACGGGTCCCACAGGAACCCACTCCAGGGTAACCCCCGCCTGCTTGCGCTGTTCCACCTGATGGGCGAAGGCACCCACCCACAGGTCCCGGTCTCCCCGCAGGACGAGCTGCTCCACCGTCGCCGGCTGCGGCACCACCGCGAGCCCCCCGTCCCGCAGCCGGCGCGCGTACTGAGTGGCCCACTCCTCTCCCCGAAGCACGCCGAGGGCCGCGATCCAGTTGCCCACCGCGATGGCATCTCCCACCAACCGGTTGCGCCACCGTTCCTGCAGCAGCTCCTCCCAGGTGCGCGGGAGCTCCTCCGGTCGGACCCGCCCCGGGCGATACGCCACCGCATACACCCCGCTGAGGAGCCGGAGGCCGTACCCGTCCAGGGTGAGCACGCCCACCGGGATCCCGTAGGGAGCCAGATCCTCCCGGGCGACGAAGGGGCGCAGAAGGCCCCGGCCGCGGACCACGCTGAGGCCCGGCAGGCTCCAGAGGAGCACGTCGTAGCTCCGTCGCCCCGCGATGGCTTCCGCCGTCACGCGCCCGGGCGCGTTGGGATCAAGCACAAGCCGCACCGGAACTCCCGGATTCCCTTCCTCGAACCGTACCTTGAGCGGTTCCCCGAGCTGAGGGACACTCGTGAGCAGCACCACACCCCCTTCTCTTCGGGCCCGCTCCCGAAGCGCCTGCAGCACGTCCGCGGCCTGGGGGGCCGCGCTCTGCGCAACGAGGAAGACCCCCACCAGTACGCCCAGCCACTTCTGCATGCTCGCCTCCCTGACGTCCTGAGCTCCGGCTTCCCGCTACGGTACAGGGACCTTCTGTCCGGTCACCGGATGCGGGTAGTGGAAGGGGACCACGTAGGGCTCTGGCCACATCCTGGGCGGATCCGCCATGAGCACGTCAGGGCCGTAGGGATCCTCTGGGTAGGTGCTGGTGAACACGAACACGGGTGGATCCGGCCACTGTGCCCACCCCTTCTCGTAGTTCGCGATCCAGTACGGCCGGTAATCGAGCACCTTGATCTTCCAGATCCCGTTCTCCTTCACGTACTCGTTCTCGTACACGCCTCCTTCCCACCACTGCCGCCGCACCTGCTCCGCTCTGTCAGACGGCGTGCTCTCGTGCCGGCCGCCCTGCAGGAAGCACCGGAACCGTCCCCACGCCCGGCCCGTCTCCACGTCCACGTCGATCACATCCTGCACGATGATGTGGTCCAGCAGCACCCCGTACTGCGGCCCGTTCTTCCCGCCTCCGAACCGCTCCCGGAACCGGCCCAGGTAGAGCCGGCGGGCACCCTCCTTTCCCAGAAACCGCCCGCCCAGAAACCGCACCTCGCACTCGTCCGCGAAGAGGGCCACCACCTCCTCATACAGGCACTTGTCCAGGTAGTACCCGTACACGTTCTGGAGGCGGCGCACCGCCTCGATGTCCTCCAGCCGCTGGATGCGCTTTTCCAGGTCTCCCATCCCGTCTTCCCTCCACACAGATGTCTGGAGCGTATCCTAGGGCACCCGTCCCTGGAGGATGGCCCGCACGCGTTCCGCGAGGGCCACCCGTTTCCGGGCCGCCTCCACGTTTTCCACGAATGGCTTCAGCCGGGCCTGCGTCAGCGCGCGTCCCAGAATCCCTCGAGGGTCCGCGGCATCCGACATGAACACCGTCTCCCGTTCCAGGCGCCGCTTCCCCTCCTCCCCCGCCATCCACATGGCCACGCACCGGGCCACCGCGCTCTGCACCCGTCCCCGCAACACGGAGACCGCGATGACGGAGCCGTACGTGGGCCGCACGGGGGCCCATTCGACGGGCTCTCCGAACCTCTCCCGCCGTTCCAGGATCTCCCCGACGCCCGACCACCACAGGTCCCGCTCGCCCCGGAGGATCATCTGGATGGCGGTGAGTGGATTGGGCACCACCGTGATGCGCACCTCATCCCGCAGCCTGCGCGCGAACCGCTCCATCCAGGCCTCTCCCAGCAGGAGCCCGAGCCCGGCGATGCTGTTCTCCACCAGGCCCACGTTGCCCACCACCCGACCCGCCCATCGCGGCTGGATCATCTCATCCCAGGTCTTCGGCACCTCCTCCGGACGGATCCGCTGCCGGTTGTACCCAAGGCCGTAGACCGTGGTGTAGACGCGTAGAATCCGGTTCCCCAGCAGACGGCCCCCCGCCGGCACCCGGAGCGCGTTCAGCTCCACGGGCGGAAGATCCGCCAGCAGTCCCCGCTCCGCCAGCACGAGCAGCCCCGGCAGGCTCCAGAGCATCACGTCAAACCCCCACCGTCCCGCCTCCGCCTCCGTGATCACCCGGGTGGGTCCCGCGAGATCGGCCACCGCCTCCACCCGGAGGCCCGGAAGTCCGGCCTCCAGCACCTTCGCCACGGGTTCTGCCACCAGCGGGACCAGCGTGAGGAGGCGTACCCTCTCCCCTTGTCCTTCCTGACAGGGAGATGGCACCGCCGCTTCGGAATTCCCTCCCCACCCTCCCGCGAGCAACCCGGCTCCGAGGAGTGCTGCAAGGGCCAGACCACTCCACCACGGGGCCATTTCCCGTCCGAGCATGATCCTCCCTCCCCTCGCCTTTTCGCCGTAAGCCCCCCAGCGGCCTCAGGCCCTCAATCCCAGCTGCGATCCTCCTCGAAGCCCGGGATGCGCTCCGCGGGGACCCAGCTGCCGTGAAGGCCGGGACGGAGCTTGATGGGCAGTCGGACCACCGCCACGGGGCCCTCCGCCACCGCCAGGGCGTCGAAGATGAGCAGGTCAGACCGCCGCTCGTCGTAGCGGTTTGCGATGGCGAGGAGGTACCCATCCCCTTCCACCACGCTGCCCGGCCGTGGAACAAAGGTGGGCTCCTGGAGCGACGAGGTGGGGCCTACAAACCACCGCTCGTGGCGCCCCGTCTGCAGGTCCACGTGCCCCAGGCAGTTGAACTGGAAGCCGGAGGCGGAACGCAGGGCCGGATGCGCGGGAAGGTCGGTGTCCTGCACCAAAAGGTATCCGTGCCGGTAGGGCTCCATGAGGTACCGCTCGTCCACCCGCGGAAACTCCCCGATGAACTTGGACATCTCGATGCTCTCGAACCCGTCCCGGGAGCTCTCCGCGTCCACCACCCACCGGGTGAGCCGCGGGGTGGCCCTGGTGCGGTCGAAGCCGCCTCCGTGGATGTCGGGGAAGAAGGGGAAGAGGTTCCCGGGGGCCACGGGGGTGTCGATGTAGATGCGGCTGCCCTCGTTGAAGGCGTTCATGATGTGGGAGGCAAACTGGTTGGGTCCCTTGAACCAGCGGACGTCCTCGCCCGTCCCGTACCGCGGGAGGACGCCCAGGTAGACCTCCCGCGTGCTGTCCCAGGCGAAGGTCGACAGCCCCCGCCTGGCCCGATCCATGTCGTACAGGATGGGGACAATGGGGAAGATCACGTAGTCCCGGGTCACCGCGAAGTCGTGAACCATGGAGGCGTACGGTGCCCGCAACCAGGCCTCGTGGACGATGCGACCCTCCGGACTGACGACGTAGTAGGCGATGTCCGGGGTACCGTAGCCCGTTGCGGAGTAGGCAAAGGCGATCATCTCCCCCGTCTGCGGATCGATCTTCGGATGGGCCGTGAAGGTCTTGCTGGTGAGCTGGCCATCGAAATCGTAGTAGCCATAGGTCTTCAGGGTGAGAGGATCCAGGAGCACGGGAGGGCTGTCCTCCTTGAGGGCATACAGACGCCCCGCGTGGTACACCACGTGGGTGTTGGCCGTTCCCCGCCGCAGGCCCCTTACGGACTCGTCGTCGAAGTAGGGATTCCGGTACAGCCCGAACAGAGCCCGCCGGGCCTGCCGCTCCGCCACAAACTTCTCCGTCCGCACGTACCGGCACCGGAAGTCCACGTGGCCATCCTGGAACCGGAACATGCTCACGATCCCGTCCCCGTTGAAGTAGATGTCCTCTCCCAGGAGAGGCGGATACTGGGGATCGGGCCGTACGTGGTAGTAGATTCCCCGCAGCTCCTTCGGCACCTCACCCTCCAGGACCTCTAGGTCGTAGATGTCCGCCTCGATGCGGTCCGGGGTGTTGAATCCGGTATAGATGGGGAGTTCCGGGAACCGCCGCATGGATCGCCCACCTCCCTCCGCTCAGGATCTCCGGCAGCGGGGCTTCCGCATCATGGGACCCCACCGCGCGCCGGAGGTCCGGGATGACGCCTCTTCCGGGGTGCAGGGTAAGGGGCCAGGGGGATCCTCTCAAGCCAGGATTTGTCTGTCCGGAAGTCAAAATTTGACCGAGCGGGTGTTCAGACCGCGGAGGTCTCCACCATGTGGCGCAGCCCCTCCGCGTCCTTGACGAGGATCCGGGATCGGGACAGCGCGATGAGGTCCCGAGCGCACAGGGCCCGGAGGGCCTTGGCCACCGTGGGGCGGGAGAGGCCGGTGGCGCAGGCGATCTCCCGATGCGACAGGCGCAGGGCGGGCAAACCCTCCGCGCACGGCACCTCCCGGTACGCCATCAGGTCCAGGAGCAGCTGCGCCACCGCCACCTGGGCCGCATGGAACGTCAACGCGTACAACCGGTGGGTCAGGGCGCACACCTTCTGTGCCAAGCTCTCCATCAACAGCCAGCACGCTTGCGGGTGGCAAAGCATGCGGGGGAGCTCCGCGACAGGAATCACGTAGAGCCGGCTCGCCTCCTGGGTCACCGCGGAGACCCCGTAGGTGGTCCCCCGGATGGCGCCCGCATCTCCCACGAAATGACCGGCCCCCAGCACGCCGACCAGGTGCTCTTCCCCCAGCTCGTCCAGGTAGCACAGCCGCACGGATCCGTCCGCGATGAGGTAGAGCCGGTCCGCGGGATCTCCCTGGGTAAAGAGGACGCTGCGGGGTGGGTAGGCCACAAGGCGAAAATCCTCAAAGGGGAAGGGGCTCTCCCCGGTCTGGAGGCGATCCGAAGGGGCAGAAGACTGGGCCCGCACCACGGGCGACCCCCGTCCACCTGTGGGCCCTCCGGGAGCAAGCACCACCGTCCCTCCCCCCTCAGGAAACGAAAGATTGTGGACTCTTGTCAACCGACCCAGTCCTGTTCCAGGTCCAGCACGCACAGATCCACACGGCCGCTGGCCACCAGGGCGTTGGCCTCGCTTAGGGCAATCCCCCCGCCCACCAGCACGGGGACCCCCACCTCCAGGCGCACGGCCTCCGCATATGGCACGAGGTATCCTCGACCGTAGACGGGATCGTCGGCGGGGACGGTCTGGCCCGCGGTGACCTCCACGAGGTCGCAGCCCGCCTCGCGGAAGGCCCGGGCGATGGCGAGACCTTCCTCCTCCGAGATCCCGCCCCGGGCCCGGTCCGTGATGGGCAGCGCCACCCCGAGCGGCCCTGTCCAGACCTCCCGCACGCCCCGGAAGACCTCGAGAGGAAACCGCAGCCGGCCCTCCAGGCTCCCGCCGTAGGCGTCCTCCCGGCGGTTGGTGAGGGGGGAGAGGAAGCTGGCCAGGAGGTAGCCGCTCCCGAAGTGGAGGTGCAGGAGGTCGAACCCCGCCTGGGCTGCGAGCCGCGCGGCCCGCACGAAGGCGTCGCGCACCCGCTCCATGTCCGAGCGGTCCATGGCTCGGGGGACGGGGCCGCCGGGATAGTAGGGAAGGGCGCTGGGCGCCACAAGCTCCCAGGGCTGGGCAAGCGGGAGGTCCAGCCCCAAAGCGCGGGGCCGGGTGGCTCCTCTCCGTCCCGCGTGCCCCAGCACCGCGCCGATCCGGGAACCCTCCGCATGCACAGCCTGCACCATCCGCCTCCACGTCTCCGCGTGCTCTCCCCGGTACAGGCCCGCGTCCTCCGGGGTGATGCGGCCTTCCGGGCAGACGGCGAGGATCTCCGTGAGCACGAGCCCCGCTCCCCGGGCCGCAAACTCGCACAGGATCCGGTGCCGGGTGGGGTCCGGAAGGCCATCGGTAGCCCCGCAGGCGCTCGCAGGCCGCAGGATAACCCGGTTCTCCAGTCGCAATTCCCGCAGGACGAAGGGCAGGTGGGCGGGTGGCCGAGGCAGCCGCACCCCGTCCCACTCCGAGGCCAGATACGCTTCCACCCGCTGCACGAAGCGGGCATCCCGGACTCTCAGGTCGTCGTAGGAGATGCGGCCGCTACGGGTAAGGAGGTAGAGGGTCAGGCGGTAGGGATCCAGCCGCATCGCCCGGTAGGTGGTCTCGAAGGTGCGCTGGCTCTGGGAGGCGGCCCGTTGGAAGGCCTCGACCGCGGGGCGCCGCTCCAGCTCGTACGCCTCCAGAGCCGTCTCCACGTCCTCGTGGTCTGTCAGGGCCCGGGCTAGGGCGATGGCGTCCTCCATAGCCAGCTTCGTGCCGGAGCCGATGGAGAAGTGGGCGGTGTGGGCCGCATCTCCCAAGAGCACCACCCGATCGTGGTGCCAGGTGGCGGTGCGGAGAGTCGGGAACCGGATCCAGCGGGAGCCGTTGGAGAGGAGGGGGTTTCCCCGCAGCACCTCCGCGAAGATCTCCTCGCACCGCCGCAGGGTCCGCGCCTCGTCCGCCTCCTCCAGCCCTGCCCGCTTCCAGGTCTCCTCCCCACACTCCACGATGAAGGTGCTCATGCGGCCCTCATACGGGTACGCGTGCGCCTGGAACAGCCCCCACTCGGTCTGCTGGAAGACGAAGGTGAAAGCCCCGAAGGGACGGGGTGTTCCCAGCCAGATGTACCGGGTGCGACCCGGGGTGATGCGGGGCCGGAAGACCTCCGCGTACCAGGACCGTACCGCGCTGCCGACTCCGTCCGCGCCCACCAGGAGGTCGTGCGACGGAAGGTCCTCCGGACGCCTCACCTCCACACAGAACCGCAGCTCTGCCCCCAACTCTGCACACCGCCGTTGGAGGATCCCCAACAGCGCGGTGCGGGCAATCCCCGCGAACACGTGACCCCCGCAGCGCACCCGTTCCCCGTGCGCGTAGACGTCGATGGCATCCCACAACACGAACCGCTCCGTGAGCTCCCGATACGTGGGCTCGTCCGCCTCCCGGAACTCCGCCAGGGTGCGGTCGCTGAAGACCACGCCCCACCCGTAGGTGGCGTCCGGGGGGTTGCGCTCCAGCACCGTGACCTGGTGGTGCGGGCTCGCCTTCCTGAGCAGCAGGGCCAGGTACAGGCCCGCAGGGCCCCCACCCACGATCACCACACGCACGCCAGGGCCTCCGCCAAGCGGTCCACCTGGTCTGGATCCGGGACCGCGGGCAGGAGCACGAGCTCGTCACAGCCCGCCGTCGCGTACCCCTCCACGAACCGCACCACGGCCTGCGGGGTCGTAAGGAGCTGCGCGGCGATGCGCTCCACCACGGGACCCGCAAAGGCGTAGTAGTCCCGCATGTACCGGATCCCGCGCTCCCGGGCCTCCTCCCCCAGGGCGAAATACCCCTGGCCCCACAGCTCCGGACGGCCCGGCCGGCCCGCCTCCGACCACGCGATGCGTGCCATTTCCGCGGCCCGGGCGAAGGCCCGGGGCGGTCCTCCGCCATGGAAGTAGCCCCGGGCGTAGCGGGCGACCCGGGCGAAGGCCTCGTCCGCAAACCCGCCGACCAGGAACGGCGGGCCGCCGGGCTGAGCCGGTGGCGGACCCACCCTCCCCTCCTCCCACAAACGCCGCAGCTCCCTCAGCTGCTCCGCCAGCCGGCTTCCCCTTCCCCGGTGATCCACCCCCGCCACCTCGTAGTCCTCTTCCCGGGCTCCCACCGCGAACCCCACCACCAGCCGGCCGCCCGAGAGTTGATCGAGGCTCGCCAGCTCCTTCGCCAGCAGCACGGTGTTGCGCAGCGGGGCCACCAGGATGGCAGTCACCAGCTTCACCCGGCGGGTGACCGCGGCGGCCGCCGCCAGGGCCAGGAGAGGATCGTAGCTGTCGTAGGCTACCCGATCGATGACCGCGAGGCTGCTGAACGGAGCAGCTTCCGCCCGCTCCGCCCACCGCACCACGAGATCCCCCCGCACGCCCGGGATCCCGCTGGGAAGCCCGATGCCAACGCGCACTACGTCCCCTCCCGCAGCCGCCTGCGATCCACCTTTCCGCTGGGCGTGCGGGGAAGCGTCTCCACAAACCGCACGTCCCGCGGGTACTTGTGGGGGCTGAGGTGGGTGCGCACGTGGTCCTGGAGCGCCCGGGCCATCTGCGGAGTCGCCTGCGTCGGATCCCGGAGCACCACGTAGGCCCGGGGGAGCACGAGCCCCTCCTCCGCATACGGCACCACCGCGCACTCCGCCACGAGCGGGTGGCGCAGCAGGCACTCCTCGATCTCCACAGGCGCCACCCAGATCCCGCCCACCTTCAGGAGGTCGTCCGCCCGGCCCTGGTACCAGAAGAACCCCTCCTCGTCCTCCCGGAAGAGGTCCCCGGTGCGCACCCAGTTGCCATGGAAGGTGTGCACGGACTTCGCCCGATCCCTCCAGTACAGGAGGGCCGCGGTCTCCCCCCACACCCACAGCTCGCCCACCTCCCCCCGGGGAAGACGGTTGCCGTCCGGGTCCCGCACCTCCGCCCGGTAGCCGGGACATGGACGGCCCACGCTCCCCGGCCGCACCTCGCCCGGGCGGTTCGAGATGTAGATGTGGTAGAGCTCCGAGGACCCGATGCCGTCCACCACCTCCACCCCGAACTTCTGCTTCCAGCGGTGGTACAGTTCCGCGGGCAGAGCCTCTCCCGCGGAGGTAGCCAGGCGCACGCAGGAGAGGTCGTACCGGTCCGCATCCGGGTGGTTGAGCATGGCGTTGATCATGGTGGGGACCTGCACGAGGAGGGTGGGCCGGTAGCGGGCGATGAGTTCGAAGATGCGCTCCGGGGTGCTGCGCTCCGGGAACACGATGCCCGCGGCTCCCACGCCGAAGGGGAAGAGGGCTGCGCAGTCCCGGGCGTATCCGAAGAAGAGCTTGGGCACCGGGAGCACCACGTCTTCCGGGGTGTAGCGGATCACCTCCTGCGCGTAGTTCCAGAAGCTCAGGTACGGCGCGTAGTGGCAGTGCACCACTGCCTTGGGCCGGCCCGTGGTGCCCGTGGTGAACTTCCACAGGGCGAAGTCGTCCTTGCTGGTGTCCTCGCCCTCCAGCTCCGCGGGCGCTTCGGCCACCATCCGCTCGAAGCTCGCCTCGCCCGCCTTCAGCCCCTCCACCCCTACCGCGAGGATCCGGCCCCGGAATCCCACCTCCCGGGCCGCCTCCCGGATCTTCATGTGGGTGACCGCGTCCGTCACCACCACCCGGGGCCGGGCATAGGCCAGGTAGTAGGCGTAGTCGTGCGTGTGGAGGAAGGTGTACACCTCCGCGCTTACGGCTCCGATCTTCAGCACCGCGTACCAGGTGGCCACGAACTCCACCCCGTCCGAGAGGGCCAGTAGCACCCGCTCCTCCGGCCTCACGCCCAGCTCTCGGAGCACATTCCCCACACGGTTGGTGAGGTGCACGAGCTGTGCATAGGTCACCACCCGATCCCCGCAGTACAGAGCGATGCGGTCTCCCCGGCCTTCTTCAAGATGGCGGTCCAGGAAATAGCGGGTGACGTTGAACCGCTGCGGGACGTCCTCGTACGTCACCATCTCCCTTCCCCTAGGACAGCACGCCGCCTCCGTCCAGCACGATCCCCTGTCCGTTGATTCCCCCCGCCGCGTCCGTGCAGAGGTAGGCCACCAGGGAGGCGACCTCCTCCGCGGTGAACAGGCGCCGCTGGGGGCTGCTGCTTTCCAGGGCCCGGCGGACCTCCTCGGGAGGACGGCCCGTGCGGGCGCTGATCCGCCGGATGTTCTCTGCGGTCATGTCCGTCTGGAGGTAGCCGGGGCAGATGGCGTTCGCGGTAATGCCCCGGTCCGCGTACTCCAGGGCAACGGACCGCACGAGCCCCAGCAGGGCGTGCTTAGAGGTCGTGTACGCGGCCGTGTACCGGGAGGCCACTTTTGCCAGGACGGAGGCCACGGCCACGATCCGCCCCCACCCCGCCGCGAGCATGTCAGGGAGGACCGCCTGCATGGCGTAGAGGGCGCCGGTGACGTTGGTGCGGAGGTGACGCTCCCACACCGCCTCCGTGATCTCCCGGAAGGGATGGCTCTCGGCGATCCCCGCTGCATACACCAGGATGGTCACGGGCCCCAGCACCTCCCGGGCCCGGGCCACCGCGGACTCCACGGCCTCCCGAACCGCCACGTCGCACGGGAGCCCAACGGCCCGTCCCCCCATGCCCTCGATCTCCTGCGCCACAGCCTCCACCTGCGCGGCCGTACGGGCTGCCACGGCCACCCGGGCGCCCCGGCGGGCCAGCTCCAGAGCGCACGCGCGCCCCACCCCGCGTCCGCCGCCCGTGATGAAGGCCACCCGGTCCCGCAGATCCATCCTCATCATCATCCGTGGTTTCGACGGAAGAGGGCGTCCTCCCTTGCAGAAGCTCACACGCTCAGGTAGCGCTGCCACAGACCTGGATCCGCCCGCAGGACCTCCGGCGGTCCCGACCACACCACCCGTCCCCGTTCCAGGATGAAGTGATGGTGCGCCAGGTCCAGCAGGCGGTCCACGTACTTGTCGATGAGGAGGATGGCGAGTCCCTCCCGGTTGAGCCGCTCCAGGCACCGCCAGATCTCCTCCCGGAGCACGGGCGAAAGCCCCTCCGTAGCCTCGTCGAGGATCAGCAGGCGCGGGTTGGTCATCAGGGCGCGACCGATGGCCAGCATCTGCTGCTCACCCCCGGAGAGGTGGGAGCCCAGGCGATTCAGCCGCACCCGAAGCCGCGGAAACAGTTCCAGCACCCGATCGAGCGTCCAGGGCTGGGGGGATCTGTTCCGGTTGGCGGCAAAGGCCAGGAGGTTTTCCCGCACCGTGAGGTTCGGGAAGATCTGGCGGCCCTCCGGGACGAGGGCGATGCCCATGGAGGCGATGCGCTCGGGAGGCTTCCCCTGAATCTCCTCCCCGCAGAAGACCACCCGTCCGGCCCGGGGTGGCAGAAGCCCCAGGATCGTCCGGACGGTGGTGGTCTTGCCCATGCCGTTCCGGCCGAGAAGGGTCACCATGCGGCCCGCGGGAACTTCCAGATCCACCCCGAACAGCACCGGGCTCGGGCCGTAGGAGGCCTGCAGCCCCTCCACCCGCAGCAAGGGTTCTCCCTTCGGCACCCCCCGTGGCCCGAAAGGGGACGAGGGGGTGGCCCCTCGAGAACGCGCCTCTCCGAGGTATGCCCGGTGCACCTCCGGGTTTGCTCGCACCTCCTCCGGGGAGCCGCTTGCCAGCACCTGCCCGTCCACCAGCACCGTGATCCGATCCGCTACGGAGAACACCACGTCCATGTCGTGCTCCACCAGCAGCACCGTCGCCTGATCCCGCAGGCCCCGGATCAGCTCCACCATCCGCCGGGATTCCTCCTGGCTCATGCCGGAGGTGGGCTCGTCCAGGAGCAGGAGCTTCGGGCAGCACGCGAGCGCCACGCCCACTTCCAGCTGCCTCCGCTCCCCGTGGGAGAGCGCCAGCGCTGGGACGTCCACACGCTCCGCAAGCCCCACTCGAGCCGCCCACACGCGCGCCTCTTGCTCGAGCGCCACCTCCCGGTGCACGGGGGACCAGAATCGGAAGGAGCTCCCCGTGCGTGCCTGGACCGCGAGGCTGAGGTTCTCAAGCACGGTCTGTCGGGGGAAGAGATTCGTCACCTGGAAGGTGCGGGCGATCCCCCGCAGAGCCCGGGCGTGCGCGGGCAGGGGTGTGATGTCGTGCCCTTCAAAGAGAATCCGGCCTTCCGTAGGCGATAAGACACCCGCCACCAGATTGATGAGGGTGGTCTTTCCTGCGCCGTTCGGCCCGATGAGGGCGTGCACCTCCCCCCGCTCGACCGCGAGGCTACACCGCCACAGGGCAAGCACGCCCCCGAATCGCTTCGTGAGGTCCCGGATCTCCAGCACCTTCATCGGGGCCTCCCTTCCACGAGGCCCGCAAGTCCCCGGGGCGCCAACAGCACCACCACAAGCAGCACCAGTCCCAGGGGCAGCTGCCAGTGGATGGTGGCCGCGTGAAACACCTCCTCCAGGGCCACCATGGCGGCGGCTCCCACCACACCCCCCCAGAACCTCCCCACCCCGCCCAAGATGACCATGAGCAGGAACGCGCCGGATTGCTGCCAGCTGAGCATGGCGGGGGAGACGTACTGGGCATGGTGGGCCATGAGGATCCCTCCCAGGCCCGTGAGGGCACCGGAGAGCACGAAGGCCACCAGCTGGAAGGGGTACGGGGAGAAGCCGACGGCCACGGCCCGGGCCTCGTTGTCCCGGATGGCCTGCAGGGCCCGGCCGAACCGGGCGTGTACCACCCGCCACAGGATCCCCAGACACGCGGCCAGGAGGAGCAGGGTGAGGTAGTAGAGCGCCACATCCCCCAGAGGGAACCCGAAGTCCGTGCGGGGCGCTCGGAGCCCGTCCTGGCCGCCGTACTGCTTGAGGGAGACCATCCCATAGTACACCATCTGGGCGAACGCCAGGGTGATCATGATGAAATGGAGGCCCCGGGTGCGCAGGCACATGGCACCGATGAGGAGTGCTGCGAACGCGGCCACGAGGATCCCCGCGGGCCAGACCACCCAGGCGGCCCGGACGCCCTCCCGCGCCAGCACCGCCACGGTATAGGCTCCGAGCCCGAAGTAGGTGGCGTGCCCGAAGCTCACGAGCCCTCCGTAGCCCAGCACGAGGTTGAGGCCGCTGCAGGCGAGACCCAGGATCATGGCCCTGGTGACCAGGTTCAGGTAAAACCGCCCGCCGAAGGCCTCCGCGAGCACGGGAAACCCCACCAGCAGGATCCCTGCCGCGGCAAGCCGGACCCCGACCCCCACGCCCTGGGGCATCGTCACCGGAATGCGGCGGGCCTCGGGGACCAGGAAGGGCCGGGTCCGCATCCTACGTCCGGACAGGGAACAGCCCCTGAGGCCGCAGGAAGAGGACCGCGGCCATGAGGAGGTAGATGAGGAGGGAGGCCACGGCCGGACCCAGGTTCGAGGCCATCTCCGGGGACAGGAGGCGCAGGAAGAGCGGCGGGAGCAAGGCCCGGCCCGCGGTGTCCACGATCCCCACGAGAAGCGCACCCACCAGTGCCCCCTTCACTGAGCCGATGCCCCCGATCACGATCACGACGAAGGCGAGGATGAGGATCTCCTCCCCCATCCCCACCTGTACCGCCAGGATGGGCCCCAGCAGGCCACCCGCCACCGCGCACAGCCCCGCACTCACCCCGAACACCACGGTGAAGACCCGCCGGATGGGAACGCCCAGGGCCTGGGCCATGGCCCGGTTGGAGGCGCCTGCCCGCACCCACATCCCCAATCGGGTCCGGTGGATCAGGAGGAAGAGCAGGGCCGCGAGAGCAGCACCCACCCCGATGAGGAACAGACGGTACGCGGAGTAGCCCAGGCCTGGGAGGAGCGGGAGGGGCCTAGCGAGCTCCTGGGGCACAGGGAGCAACAGGGCCTGTGGCCCCCAGACCATTCGGACTCCCTCGTTGAACACGAGGATGAGGGCAAAGGTGGCCAGCACCTGTGTGAGGTGATCCCGGGCGTAGACCTGCCGCAGGACGGAGACCTCCAGCAGGACGCCCGCCACAGCGGTGGCCAGCACCGCCAGCGCCACACCGGCCCAGAAGGATCCCGTGACGCGGGCCAGGGTGGCGGCGAAGTAGGCCCCCAGCATGTACAGAGAGCCGTGCGCGAGGTTCACCACGTCCATGATCCCCAACACCAGGGTGAGGCCGGAAGCGAGCAGGAAGAGCATGAGCCCCAGCTGCAGCCCGTTCAGCAGCTGCTCCAAAAGGAGGGTGGTGGGGAATCCGGAGGGCATTCCCTCATTCACGGAAGCCTGCAGCGGGAGACGTAGGCGTCCCCGTGGTTGCGGAAGATGGTGCCCCGCAGCCGGTTCACGATCTCGCCGTTGGACGTCTCCACCACCTGTCGGAGGTAGTAGTTCTGGATGGGGTACCCGTTCTTGCTGAACCGGATCCGGCCCCGCGTGGTCTCAAATCCGGAGAGGATGGCCCGGCGGAACTCCGCCTTGCGGGTGAGATCTCCTCCCACCGCCCGCAGCCCGTGGTCCAGGGCCAGAGCCGCATCATAGCCCTGGGAGGCGTACAGGGTGGGGATGCGGTTGTACGTACGACGGAAGTCCTCCACGAACCGGCGGTTGATAGCGTTGAAGAGCTCCAGGGCCCAGTGGGAGCTGTTGAACACCCCCACCATGGGCCGGCCCACCGCCCGGATCACGTCCGCATCCGCGGAGAAACCGGGAAGCAGAAGCGGGATCTGCTGAAGCAGGCCCGCCTCCACGTACTGCTTGATGAAGTTCACCCCCATCGCCCCCGGGTAGAAGGCGTATACGGCGCTGGGGCGGGCTGCCCGGATCTGCGCGATCTCCACAGAGTAGTCCAGCTGCCCCAGCCGGGTGTAGAGCTCCCCGATCACGCGCCCCCTGTAGTAGCGCTTGAACCCCGTGAGGGCGTCCCGGCCCGCGGGGTAGTTGGGCGCCAGGATGAACGCGGTTTCATACCGTTTCAGCTGGGCGTAGTGTCCCATCGCTTCATGCATGTTGTCGTTCTGCCAGGCCACGTTGAGGAAATAGAAATTGCACTGTTCGCCCGCGTATTCGGAGGGTCCCGCGTTGGGGCTGATGTAGAAGGTCTGACTGCCGAACACTAGATCCCCTACCGCCAGCAGGACGTTGGAGAAGATAATGCCCGTGACGAAGTCCACCCGATCCCGTCGCAGCATGCGCTCCACCGCGGTGCGGGCCACGTCCGGGTTCTGCTGGTCGTCCGCCACGAGCACCTCCACCGGGAGACCTCCGAGACGGTTCCCCAGGTGCCGCAGGGCCAGGTTGAAGCCGTCCAGGACATCCTGTCCCAGGGCTGCCCCGCCGCCCGAGAGGGTGCTCACGAACCCGATCCGCACCGTGCGGGGCTGGGCACCGGCGGGAAGAGCCACCAGCACCGCCAAAGCTGCCACCATCCGGAAGAGTGCCCGATTCCCCATCATCCTCCTCCGAAATGTGCTCGCTGCCCCGCGTCCCCAGGGCCGCTTTGTTTACTTTTGTACAACCACCGGCCCCGTTCCTCCGTCAACCCCCTGTGGCGTCCCATGACCCCGGAAGGTTGCAGCGGACCCCGGGGGGCGTCGTACACTTCAGGTTGTGTCCCTGGTGGAGCTTACGGTCCTGCTCGGGCTTCTGATGGCCCTGGTGGCCTTCGGCGTGGACGCCATGCTGCCGGCCCTCAGCGCTATGGCCCAGGAGTACGGAGTGACAGAGACGCAGGTGCAGCTGGTGGTGGGCGTCTACCTCATGGGATTCGCCCCGGGGCAGCTCCTCTTCGGGCCTCTCAGCGACCGTTACGGCCGGCGAGGGGTGCTGCTCTGCGCCCTGGGGGTGTTCACGGCCCTCAGCTTCCTCATGCCCCTCGTGCGGTCCTTTCCCCTCCTCGTGGCCCTGCGGTTCTTCCAGGCGTTCTTTGGCTCCAGCATGCGGAGCGTGGGAACCGCCCTGGTACGGGATCGCCATCAGGCGGAGGCCATGGCCCGCATCCTTTCCTTCATCCAGATGGTTTTCCTCGTGGTCCCCATCCTGGCGCCCTCCGTGGGCACGCTGCTCCTCGGCTTCGGATGGAGGGCGGTCTTCCTCTTCCTGGGAGGTCTCGCTGCGGTCCTCCTCGGATGGGCCGCGCTCCGGCTCCCGGAGACTCTGCCCAGCTCACACCGCCGTCCCCTGAGCTACGCTTCCCTGCGGGAAGCTCTGGGCTTTCTCCTCCGGGCGCCCGAGAGTCGGGTGGCCGCACTTCTCCTCACCTTCACCTTCGCCATGCTGCACGCTTACCTCCTGAACGCCCCGCAGCTCTACAAGACCCACCTGGGCCTGACGAACCCGCAGTTCGCCCTCGCCTTCGGGGGAACCGCGGCGTTCCAGAGCCTGGCCATGCTCTGTACGGGTCTCCTGGTCCACCGGCTCGGGCTCCGGGCCTTTCTGTGGTGGTCGCTCGTGTGGCTCTTCGCCTCTGCCGCCCTCTTCCCCCTCCACGTGCTCCTTCTGCGGAACCCCCTCCTCATCTGGCTGCACACAAGCCTCGTGTTCTTCGGAATCGGGCTCGTGTTCCCCAACGCCATGAGCCTGGCCATGGAGTCCATGGGGAGCATCGCGGGCTTCGCCAGCAGCGCAGTGGGATTCAGCAGCGGGCTGCTGGCAAGCCTCCTGGGGACCGCCCTGGGCCAGTGGGCGGGGGGAGAGCCCTTCCGGCTGGGGGTGGGGTGGTTCCTGCTGGGCCTGGCCGCCTTTCTCTGCGGCATGCGGGGTCTGCTCCGGACCGCGGCCTCCACCTCCACCCGACAGGCGGTCCCCGCGGACGAGGTGGTATCTTAAAGGGGAGCATGGATGTCCGCCACGCTTCCTTCGACCCCGCCGCGTGTCGCCGGATCGTGGTGAAGGTCGGAAGTGCCCTCATCGCGGATCCGGCCTCCTCCACCATTCCGCGGCTCGCGGGCGAACTGGCGGAGCTGAGGCGCGGGGGGCGGGAGGTGGTGGTGGTCTCCTCCGGCGCCGTGGCCCTGGGTACCGCGCGGTTGAAGCTCCCCGCCCGGCCCCTCTCCATCCCCGCCAAGCAGGCGGCGGCCGCGGTGGGTCAACCCCTCCTCATGCAGGCGTGGGCGGAAGCCTTTGCCCGTCACGGCCTCGTGGCGGCCCAGGTGCTCCTCACCGCCTTCGACCTCGCGGACCGCAGCCGCTTCCTCAACGCCCGCCACACCGTGGAGACCCTGCTGCGGTGGGGCGCAGTACCCGTGGTGAACGAGAACGACACCGTGGCGGTGGAGGAGCTGAAGTTCGGCGATAACGACCACCTATCCGTCCTCCTGGCCACCCTGGTGGGCGCGGACCTCCTGCTGGTGCTCTCCGACGTGGAGGCCCTCTACGACCGGGATCCCCGCACGTGCCCGGACGCCCGCCCCATCCGGCGGGTGGACCGGGTGGATCGGGAGCTCCTGGCCCGAGCCGGAGCGGAGCCGGGGGAGGTGGGGACGGGCGGAATGCGCTCGAAGCTGCTGGCCGCGGAGAAGGCCCTCGCCGCGGGGATCCCCATGTGGCTACTGCCCGGCCACAGCCCGCACGCGATCCGGGAGGCCCTCTCGGGAGCCCCCGTGGGCACCCTCTTCTGGAGCGCCCGGAGGCGGTACTCGGGCCGGAAACTGTGGCTGTACCAGTTGCCGCGGCCTGCGGGGGAACTCCTCCTGGACGCGGGGGCCGCCCGGGCTCTCCGGGAGGAGGGGGCTTCGCTCCTGCCCGCGGGGATCCGGGGCGTGCGGGGGGAGTTCGGCGTAGGAGATCCCGTGCGGTGCCTGGATCCCGAGGGGCGGCTGGTGGGGGTGGGGCTGGTGAACTACAGCTCCAGTGAGATCGAGCGCATCAAAGGGGCGCACACCCGGGAGATCGAAACCCGGCTGGGGTACAAGCACTCCGACGAAGTGATCCACCGGGATCACTTCGTGCTGGCGGGGGAGCTGGAGGCAGAGGCATCCTACGCAGGAGGGGTGCGATGATCGAGCTCGCGAGCGAACTGCGGGAGATGGGGAAGCGGGCCCGCACAGCCGCCCGGCTGCTCCTCCGGGCCTCGCCCGCGGCCAAGCAGCGGGCTCTGCTGCGGATCGCGGGGCTGCTGGAGGAGCGGTGGCCCGAGGTCCTGGAGGCGAACCGGCAGGACCTGGAGGCTGCCCAGGCCCAGGGCCTGCCGAAGCCCAAGCTGGAGCGGCTGCGGTTGGGAGACCGCCGCCGGGACGATCTCGTAGAAGGCCTGCGGCAGATCGCGGCTCTGCCGGATCCCGTGGGCGAGGTCGAGCACCTCACCGTGCGGCCGAACGGTCTGGTGGTCGGCCGCATGCGGGTGCCGCTGGGTGTGATCGGCCTCATCTACGAGGCCCGGCCCGATGCCACGGTGGAAGCCAGCGCGGTGGCCCTCAAGGCCGGGAACGCCATCCTCCTGCGGGGGGGAAAGGAGGCCCGGGGGAGCAACGAAACCCTCGTGCGCCTGATCCGCGAGGCTCTGGAGGGATCCGGCCTCCCTGCGGATGCGGTGCAGCTCGTCCCTGCGGGGGATCGGCAGTCCGTGCTGGAGATGTGCCGGATGGAGGGCCTGCTGGACCTCCTTATCCCGAGGGGCGGGGAGGAGTTGATCCGGCTCGTGCAGGAGCACGCCCGGGTTCCCGTGCTGGCCCACGCCAGGGGGGTGAACCACCTCTACGTGGACGAGGACGCGGATCTGGAGATGGCGGTGCGCATCGCGGTGAACGCCAAGGCCCAGCGCCCCGCCACCTGCAATGCCCTGGAGAAAGTCCTGGTGCACCAAGCGGTGGCGGCTGAGTTCCTGCCCGAGCTGGAGACTGGCATGCGGGAGGCGGGGGTGGTGCTGCGGGGCTGCCCCCGCACCTGCAAGATCCTGCCGCACGTCACGCCCGCCCGGGAGGAGGACTGGAGCGCGGAGTACCTGGATCTGATTCTCGCGGTGCGGGTGGTGGACTCCCTGGAGGAGGCCTTGGCGCACATCGCCCGGTACGGGTCCCGCCACACGGAGGCCATCGTGACCCGGAACCACGATCGGGCCATGCGCTTTCTGCGGGAGGTGGACGCCTCCCTGGTCCTGGTCAACGCCAGCACCCGGTTCAACGACGGGTTCCAGCTGGGCCTGGGCGCGGAGATCGGCATCAGCACCACGAAGCTGCATGCCTACGGGCCCATGGGCGTGCGGGAGCTCACCACCACCAAGTTCGTGGCCCTGGGACAGGGCCAGGTGCGTTCCTAGATGCGACCCCTCGTGGGCGTGATCATGGGATCCGTCTCCGACTGGGAGACCATGCAACACGCGGTGGCCACCCTCGAGGAACTGGGGGTGCCCTGTGAGGTGCGGGTGATCAGCGCCCACCGCACCCCGGAGGTCATGGCGGAGTACGCGCGGAGTGCGGAGGGGCGGGGACTGCTGGTGATCATCGCGGGCGCGGGCGGGGCCGCACACCTGCCCGGCATGACCGCGGCCCACACGGCTCTCCCCGTACTGGGTGTCCCCGTGGAATCCAGGGCCCTCAAGGGCCTGGATTCCCTGCTCAGCATCGTGCAGATGCCCGCGGGCGTACCCGTGGGAACCCTGGCCATCGGGCGGGC
Source organism: Candidatus Sysuimicrobium calidum (assembly GCA_031459935.1). Lineage (GTDB taxonomy): Bacteria > Sysuimicrobiota > Sysuimicrobiia > Sysuimicrobiales > Sysuimicrobiaceae > Sysuimicrobium > Sysuimicrobium calidum. Next base: position 47,592 of record JAVKHN010000003.1, read on the forward strand.
TGGAGCCATCAACGCTGCGCTGCTGGCTGCAAGCATCGTGGGCCTCCGGCACCCGGAGTACCTGGAGCGGGTGAAGCGGTACCGGGAGGCACAAAGTCAGGAGGTGCTCGCCCGCCCGGATCCCCGCACGGAGAAGTGAGGATCGGGATCCTCGGAGGCGGGCAGCTGGGCCGGATGCTGGCCCTCTCCGGCTATCCGCTCGGCTTCTCCTTCCGGTTTCTGGACCCCTCCCCGGAGGCCTGCGCGGGACAGGTGGGGGAGCTCCTGGTGGGAGATTACCGGGACGAAGTCCTCCTGCGCCGGTTCGCGGAGGGCCTGGACGTTGTGACCTACGAGTTCGAGAACGTGCCCGCGGAGGCCGCCCGGTTCCTGGCACAATCGCTCCCCGTCTACCCGCCCCCGAAAGCCCTACGGGTGGCCCAGGATCGGCTTGTGGAAAAACGGTTCTTCTCGTCCCTGGGGATCCCGACACCGGCCTTCTGCACGGTGGAAGGCCCGGAGGACCTCCCTCCGGCCGTAGAGCGCCTGGGGCTTCCCGCCCTGCTGAAGACCCGGCGGGGCGGGTACGACGGAAAGGGGCAGATTCCCCTCCAGACCCCCGAGGACCTGAAACCGGTTTCAGAAACGTTGGACGGAGCGCACCTCCTGCTGGAGCAGTTCGTGCCCTTCGACCGGGAGCTCTCCGTGGTCGCGGTACGCGCTGCAAGCGGGGAGGTGGCCTTCTATCCCCTTGTGGAGAACCACCACCGGGAGGGCATCCTGCGGCTTTCCCTGGCTCCCGCTCCCGGGCTTACGCCCGAGCTCCAGGCCAAAGCCGAGACGTACGCCCGGAGGGTCCTGGAGGCCATGGGATACGTAGGGGTGATCGCCATCGAGTTCTTTCAGGTGGGGGAGGAGCTTCTGGCCAACGAGATGGCGCCCCGGGTTCACAACAGCGGGCACTGGACCATCGAGGGCGCGCAGACGAGCCAGTTCCAGAACCACCTGCGGGCCATCTGCGGCCTCCCGCTTGGCCCTACGGCCCCGCGGGGGTGGAGCGCCATGGTGAACCTCATCGGCAGAGCACCGGACTTCCGCCGCCTTCTCGCCTTCCCGCAGGCCCACCTCCACTGGTACGGGAAGCAGGTTCGACCGGACCGGAAAGTGGGACACGTCACGCTGCAGGCGGACTCGGAGGACACCCTCCGGGAGCTCCTCCCGCGGCTGCTGGACCTGGTGGGAGAACGGCTCCCGGGGCCCTACCGGATGGCCTCCTCGCGGTAGGCGGGGAGCTCCCGGGCTCGCAGGAACTCCAGCACCCTCCGGGCCACCTTCGGCCCCACCACCGCGGCCACCTCCTCTTCCGTGGCCTCCCGCAGGCGGCGCACGGAGCCGAAGTGCCGGATGAGCTCCCGCTTGCGCTTCTCCCCGACCCCCGGGACCTCGTCCAGCACGGAGTACACGATGCGACGTTCCCGGAGCTTCCGGTGGTAGGCGTTCGCGAACCGGTGGGCCTCGTCCCGTACCCGCTGCAGGAGCTGTAGGGCCGTGGAGTCCGTACCGAGCCGCAGGGGCTCCGGGACATCCGGCCGGTACACGAGCTCCTCCCGCTTGGCCAGGGCCACCACGGGGATGTGGAATCCTGTCTCGGAGAGGGCCTCCAGGGCGGCCTGGAGCTGCGGTCGACCGCCGTCTATCAGGATGAGATCCGGAAGCACGGACCATCTGGGCTTGCGGGACGCCCCTTGATCCAGGGCCTCTCGCTCCTCCCGGGCGTTCTCGAACCGGCGGCGCAGGGCCTCCCGGAGCATGGCCACGTCGTTGGGACCGGGCGTGGTCCGGATCCGGAACCGGCGGTAGGCCTCCTTGCGGGGCCTACCGCCCTCGAAGGTGACCAGGGAGGCCACCGCCTCTCCGGCCTGGAAGTTGGAGACGTCGTATCCCTCGATGCGGAAGGGAGGATTCGTAAGCCCCAGCGCCTGCGCCAGCGCCCGTATCGCGGCTCCCTCCCGACCCGCCAGACGCACCCGCTCCTGCTCCAGGTGAAACCGGGCGTTCTCCCGGGCCATCTCCACCAACCGCCAGTCCGCCTCCTGTTCCGGCACTCCCACCCGCACCGGCTCTCCCCGCCGTTCCCCCAGCCAGTGGGCGATCAGCCCCTGGTCCTCCACGGGCTCGGGGATGAGCACCTCCGGGGGGACGGCGGGGGTGTGCGCGTAGAACTGCTCCAGGAAGGTGCGCAGGACCTCCGCGGGGGTGTGGACGGCGGCTCCGGTCAGGAAGAAGTGCTCCTGCCCCACCAGCCGCCCCCCGCGCACGAAGAACACCTGGGCACAGGCGTCGTCCCCGTCCGTGGACACCGCCACCACGTCCCGGTCCAGCAGCTCGGAACCGGAGGTGCGCTGCCGCTGCTGGATGGCTTCGATGGCCCGGATCTGATCCCGCAGGGCTGCCGCCCGCTCGAACTCCAGGCGGTCCGCGGCCTCCTGCATCCGGCGCCGCAGGTCCTCCAGCAGGGCCTCCTGTTTCCCCTCCAGGAACAGCACCGCCTCACGCACCTGCTCCGCGTACTGCTCCCGGGTAGCCCCCCAGCCCACACAAGGTGCGGTGCACAGTCCCATGGCATGGTCCAGGCATGGCCGCGGCAGGGACCGGTCGATCTCGAGGGTGCAGCTGCGGAGCCGGAACAGCTTCCGGATGGTGCGGATGGTGCGGCGCACCAGCTTCGGCTCGTGGTAAGGGTAGGGGCCGAAGTAGCGGGCGCCGTCCCGCGCGATCCTGCGGGTCATCAGGATCCGGGGATAGGGTTCGTCGGTGATCTTGATGTACGGGTAGGCCTTGTCGTCCGCCATCCGAACGTTGTAGCGGGGCCGGTGCTGCTTGATCAGGTTCGTCTCCAGGACCAGGGCCTCCACCTCGTTGGCGCACACCACCACGTCGAAGTCGAAGACCTTGGTCATGAGATGCCGGATGCGGGGGGAGGGGGCGGTGCGGGGGTCCTGGAAATAGGTACGCACCCGGCTCCGCAGAGACGCGGCCTTCCCCACGTAGATGATCCGACCCGCCCGGTCCCGCAGGAGGTATACCCCGGGCTTGAGGGGCAGGGCCCGCAGCTTCTCCTCCAGGTTCGGAACTCGATCCATCGCCCTTCCATCATACCCGGCGCCCCTGAAAGCGGTCCCGGGGCCCCATGCCACAGCCCTCGCGGCGGCCACGGTCCAGCGGTTCGGAGACCGGCTCCGGGAGGCGGCCGCGGGCATGGCGCTATGCTCCTGAGCTTCCTTTCCCCACCCGCCGCAACAGCACCCCGAGCGGAGCCACCTCCACGGGCACGCCGTTCCGGAAGGCGATCCACAGGTCGCTAGAGGGCGAGATCCGCTCGCCGGGAACCAGAATGCCCACCAGGTTCAGGGGGTCCGCGGCGGAGATCACCACCGCTTCCGGATCCCCGCCGGTCCTCCGCACCGCCCGCAGGAGCTCCACCGCTTCCGGGAGCGCGTACTGCTCCCCCACAAACCCGGAGACGAACCGGCCTCCCCGGATGTGCCCCTGCAGTTCCCACCGCCGGTACACCCGCACCAGGTCCCGCCAGGGCGGAGCGGCGCGCTCCCGCGCCAGGATTTCCCGGAACACCACCCCGTAGCGCCGCAGCAGCTGTCGGGCGATCCGCTCCATCCGCTCCGGCTCCGGAAGCTTGCTCGCCGAACGCCACACGGCCCAGCGGCCCACGGGCAGGGACCGCCGGTGCAGGCCTCCGGAAAGGACCCGCAGCTTCCGGTGTCTCCGCCCCCGGCTCAGCAACTCCCGCAGTCCTCCCACCCCATCCCCGCTCACCAGCCCTGCACCCACCAGCTCCCACAGAGCCTCCTCCACCTCCGAAGGAAGCCGGCGCACGGCCCGGACGAGGTCGGAGAGGAATGAGGCCCCATGCGCCTCCAGGTATGCCAGCACGTCCCGGGCCGCCGCGGAGAGGCCCGAAGAGCGGGATCGATCCGGCCACACGTACACCTCCAGGTCCTCCCGCAGCAGGAACGTCACGGGGGTCGTGCGCACGAGGCTCCGGCGCCTCCGGGTTCCGTTCGATTCCACGGCATCGTTCTGCGTGATGCGGCCCCAGGTTACGATCCCGCTCAGGCAGAGAGCTTCCAGGTCCGCGGGGTGGTAGGCGTGGATCCGGGCGGGCAGCACGCTGCTCTCCCACGCGGTCGCCGGCAGCTCCAGGCCCTGCAGCTGCCCGATGACCTGCAGGAGGCCGTCGCGGCCGTGCAGCTGGGTTCCCGGATACACGTGCTGCCAGCGGAAGAGGAACCGCACAAAATCTGCCGCGCTCACGGGCTCGATCTCCCGCCGCAACCGGCCCACGGTGAGCCGGTGGATCCGAGCCAGGAGCCTGCGCTCGCACCACTCTTCCTCCGCAACTCCCGGGCTGTAGTGCCCCCGCAGGACCACCCCCGCCCCTTCCAGGGCCACCAGAGCCGCATGGACCTCGCCTTCCGGGAGGCCGAGTCTGCCTGCCAGGGCCGGAACCGTGGTGGGGCCCACGTGGGACATCCACCCCCGCACCACGGCCAGCACCGCCTCCTCCCGGGTGGGCTGCGGCAGGTCCGCGGGAAGCCGGAGCTCCGGCTCGAAGCGTGTCTGAGGTTCCATGGCCAGGATGAACGGCACGCGCTCTGCGGCCACGTATCCCCGGAGAACCCTCCCCACCGCCACCGTGGCCCGTCCCTGGCGGACGAGCACTTCCGCAAACCCCTTCCACGAACCCGCCTCCTTCACCGGGAGGATCACGAGGGTGTGCAGGAGGTCGTGCAGCTCGTCCGGGTCCCGGACATCCGGCCCAACCTGTGCCCGCACCTCCTCGATGGCCTCAGGATCCAGGGCTCCGGGACCCCGGGCGAGCTCCGGGTCCACCCGCCGCAGGTGCACCGCTCGGGCCCGCCGCTCTTCCAGGGGTGCGTCGTCCAGAAAGGCGTAGGGGTTCGCGTTGAGGATCTCGTGGGACATGGAGGAGGGCTGTGGAGTCTCCACGGCCACGGTGCGGATCTCACCCCGCTCCATGCGCGTCACGATCTCCACAAGCCGGGCGAAGTCCATCGCTTCCTGGAGGCAGCTGCGGAGGGTTTCGTTCACGAGCGGATGGTCCGGAGGGACGATGGGTCCCATGCGGTTGTCCTGGCAGCCCACCTGGTCCGGGAACACCGCGGCCAAGAGGTCCTCTGCCTGCATGCGCTGGATCTGGGGCGGGACTTTCCGACCGCCCCGCTGGCGGAGCACGGCCAGGGCCCGCTGGGCGTTCTGCCGCCACCGGGTCAGAAACAGCGGGGACTGCAGGGTGGCCTGCAGGAGATCCTGCTCTAAGGTCTGGGGCCGCACGAAGGAGAAGATGAGCTCCAGAGGGAAGCTGTGCTGCTCGCCCAGGGAGAGCAGGATCCCGTCGTCCGTGGCCGCAGCCTGCAGCTCGAAATCGAAGGTGAGGCAGAAGCGCTTGCGGAGCGCCAGCCCCCATGCCCGGTTCACCCGGGCGCCGAAGGGCGCGTGCAACACGATCTGCATCCCGCCTGCCTCGTCAAAGAACCGTTCCGCCACCACGCACGTCTGGGTGGGCACGCATCCCAGCACCGCCACGGTCTCGCGCACGTAATCCACCAGCTGCCGCGCCCCCGCCTCCTCGAGCCCCGTCTGCTGTACCAGCCACGCCACCGCGCTGGACGGGTCGCGGAGGCGGTCCCGCAGCTCCGCCCGCAGATCCGAGACTGCCCGGGAGAGCTCCCAGGTGCGGGCCGGTGCCTCGCCGGCCCAGAAAGGGATGGTGGGCGGGGCCCCGTGCGCGTTCTCCACCCGCACCCGGCCACTGTTCTCCACCCGGCGCACCCGCCAGGAGGTGTTGCCCAACAGGAACACGTCCCCCTGCTGGCTCTCGATGGCGAACTCCTCGTTCACCCGGCCGATGAAGGTCTCCTCAGGCTCCGCGATCACCTCGAAATCGAACGTCTCCGGAATGGTGCCCCCGCAGGTAACGGCCGCCATGCGGGCGCCCCTGCGGGCCCGCACGACTCCGCTCACCCGGTCCCGGTGCAGGAGGGCCCCGACCCTGCCCCGGCGCGCGGCGATCCCTTCCGAGAGCATCTCCAGCACCTGCTCGAACTCCCTCCGGCTCAGGTTCCGGTACGGATAGGCCCGCCGCACCAGTGCGAACAGCTCTTCCTCCGAGACGGGTCCGGAAGCTGCGATGGCCACCATCTGCTGGGCCAGCACATCGAGGGGCTTTTCCGGGAGGACCACCCGGTCCAGCACGCCCCGGCGCAGGGCCCACACCGCGGCCGCGCACTGCAGGAGCTCGTCCCGGGTGAGGGGAAAGAGCACGCCCTTCGGCACCCGGTCCACCCCGTGCCCGGACCGCCCCACCCGCTGCAGAAGGGTCGAGAGGGCCCGGGGGGCTCCCACGTGGCACACCAGGTCCACGTGGCCGATGTCGATGCCGAGCTCCAGGGAGGCGGTGGCCACCACCACGGACACCTCCCCCTGTTTGAGCCGCCGCTCCGCCTCCTGCCGCAGAGCGCGGGCGAGGCTTCCGTGGTGGGAGGCCACCCGACCCTCGCCCAGCCGCTCCGTGAGCCGGTGGGCCACCCGCTCCGCGAGCTTCCGGGTGCTCACGAACACCAGGGTGGTGCGGTGCTGCCCTGCGAGCTCCGCGATCCGGTCGTACACCTCCGCCCAGATCTCGTGGGTGGCCACGGGCCCGAGGAGCTGCTCGGGAACCCAGATGGAGAGGTCCCAGGTCCTCTGCCAGCCCGCGTCCACGATGGTGCAGGCCACGGAGCCGTCCGGCTTTTGGCGGGCGCTTCCTACCAGCAGCCGCGCCAGTTCCTCGAGGGGATGGGCGGTGGCGCTGAGCCCGATGCGCTGGCAGCGCCGTCCGGTGAGGTGGTCGAGCCGCTCCAGGGTGAGCACGAGGTGGGCTCCCCGCTTGTCCTGGGCCACGGCATGCAGCTCGTCCACGATCACCGTGCGCACCCCGCTCAGGAACTGCCGGCTGCGCTCCGCGGTGAGCAGGAGGTACAGGGACTCCGGGGTGGTGACGAGGACGTGGGGAGGACGGCGTGTCATGCGGTCCCGCTCCCGGGGAAGGGTGTCCCCCGTGCGCACCGCCACCCGGATCTCCGGCACCCACATCCCTTCTCGCACCGCCCGCTCCCGGATCTGCTGAAGCGGCTCCTGCAGGTTCCGGTGGACGTCGTTGCTCAGGGCCCGGAGGGGCGAGACGTACACCACCAGGGTCTGGTCCGGCAGCAGCGTCGGGGAGAGCAGCTCGCTGATGGACCACAGGAAGGCCGCGAGGGTCTTGCCGGAGCCCGTAGGGGCCGCGATGAGGACGTCCTCCCCTGCGGCGATGGCCGGCCAGCCCAGGCGCTGGGCCGGGGTGGGTTCCGGGAACTGCTCCCGGAACCAGCGCGTCACGAGAGGGTGGAAGGGAAGGTCCATGCGACCATTTTAGACGGAGTCCGGAGGATGGGGCATTATAGGGCTGTGGCACGTCTGAGCCTGCTCTTGGTGCTCACCTCCCTCCTGGCCCTTCCCGGGCTCGCGGACGAGCCCGGTGAGGTTGCGGTCCCGGAGCGTACGGCCAAGCGTCTGGGGATCCGGGAGGGGGACGTGGTGGAGGTGGCCGCGGATCCGGGCATGCGCGCCGTCCGCCGGGTCCGGGTGGCGGTGGTGTGGAGCCCCAAAGAGCACCCCGCGGAGGTGGCCCGTCAGGAGCTGCGGATGGTGTTCCGGCTGCCGTTCCTGGAGACCCTCACGGGCCGGACGGATGCCGTGGATCGGGTGGTGGTGCGGCTGCGGCCGGATGCGGACGCCCGGCGGGTCCGGGAGGATCTCGAGGCGTGGGCCATGGGCTTCGATGCGTACACCGCGGAGGAACTCGCAGCCCACACCTCCCGGGCCTTTGTGGTGGTCTCCCGGTTCCACAGGGCCATCGCGTTTGTGACCCTGCTCGCGGGCGGGATCTTCCTCGTGGCGGTCACGGGCCTGCGCACCAGCGAGATGCGGCGCGAGATCGGGGCCCTGCGCTTGGTGGGGATCGGTCGGGGAACCATCGCCCTCGCGGTGGTGGGCATCGCCACGGGTGTGGCGCTTTTCGGCACCCTGCTGGGACTGGGAATCGGGGCAGTTCTCGTGGCGGCCATCAACGCGTACTACCGGCCCCTCTTCGAGACCTCCCTCCAGTTCGCGGTGCTGGAACCGAAAACCGTGCTGGCCGCCGCGGTGTTCTCCGCCCTGCTCGGCGTCCTGGCGGGTGCCGCGGTGGCCCTGCGGCTGCTGCGGCAGCCGCCCCTGGAACAGGTGGGGCGCTAGTGGTGGCGTTTCTGGCCCTTCGCTCGCTCCGTCGCTCCCCCACCCGTACCCTGCTTTTGCTTTCGGGCATCACCCTCTCCGGAAGCCTTCTGTTCGACATGACCATGCTGGGCTCCGGACTGGTGGAAAGTTTCAGCGGGGTCCTGGGACGCCTCGGCTACGAGATCCGGGTGGTCCCCCGGGGCACCCTTCCCCTCTCCTCCACCCTCCTCATCCCCAACGCCTCCCGGATCACCGCAGCCCTCGCCACGCATCCCGATGTGGCGTGGGTGAGTCCCATCATCGCCACCCAGCTGTACGTGGAGGCGGGAGGGAAGCGGCTCAGCGCGGTGGCCTACGGCATCCCATCCCGCCTTCCTGCCCTTGTGCGCACGGAGGCGGACGTCCGGGAGGGCATCGTGATCAACCCCTCTCTCGCCCGGGAGCTGCGGATCCGGGCCGGAGACCGCGTGCGGCTCGGCACGCGCCTGAGCCCCTCCACCTTGGCCCCACAGGCCACCGTGGAGGTGCGGGTGGCGGGGTTCGGGGAGTTCCCCTTCGACCTGCGGGGCCAGCGCACCCTTGCGAGCTCCCTCCGGACCCTGGAAGAGCTCCTGGGAACCAGGGACAGCGCCTCCTTCCTGGCGGTGAAGGTGCGGGAGGGAGAGGATCCGGAGGCGGTACGGGCCTGGATGAACCGGAGCTTTCCGGAGCTGGAGGCCCTGTCCATTCCGGCGTTGCTGCAGGCGGTGCGCAGGCAGCTCCGGTACTTCGACCACTTCTCGGTCATCCTGAGCGGGGTGAGCCTGGTGGTGGCGACGTTGCTTGTGGGCACCGTGCTCACCCTACAGCTCGGGGAGCGGCTGGGGGAACTGGCGGTGCTGCGAACCCTGGGAGTGCAGAGGACGCGACTTGTGCTGCTGGTGCTCCTGGAAGGGTTTGTGCTGGCTGCCACCAGTGCGCCTCTGGCGCTCGGCATCGGGCTCGCCCTGAGCGAACCCCTCGATGCCATCCTGCGGGCCATGCCGGGTGTGCCGCAGGACGTGCGGTTCTTCGTGCCCTCGAGTGCTGCGGCCCTGCGCACCGTGCTGCTGCTGCTCGCCACGGGGACCCTGGGAGCTGCGTACCCCGCCTGGGTGGCGGGAAGTCTCGAGCTCGCCACCACCCTCCACCGGGAGGTGCAGGGATGAGCGTGGTGGAGGTCCGGGAGGCCTGGCGCATCTACCGGCTGGACGGGGTGGAAGTTCCGGCCCTGCGTGGGGTCTCCCTGGAGGTGCACCCGGGGGAGTTTGTGGCCATCGTAGGGCCTTCGGGCAGCGGGAAGTCCACGCTCCTGCACCTCATGGGTGGGGTGGATCTTCCCACCGCGGGGGAGGTAAGGCTCTTCGGGCGACCCACCCATCGGATGAAGGAGGCGGAGCGGACGCGACTGCGGCTGCACCGGATCGGGTTTGCCTTCCAGCGGTTCTTCCTGCTCCCGCACCTCACGCTGGAGGAGAACGTTCTGCTGCCCATGCTGGAGGCCCGCCTTCCCGCACAGGAGCGGCGCAGGCGGGTGGAGGAGCTGCTGGGGTACGTGGGACTCCTGCACCGGCGGCACCACCGGCCGGGCCAGCTCTCGGGCGGAGAGACGCAGCGGGGGGCAATTGCCAGAGCCCTGGCCAACCGCCCCGCGCTGTTGCTCGCGGACGAACCTACGGGGGAGCTGGACCAGCAGACGGGACGAGAGATCGGGGAGCTCTTCCGGCGCATCCACCGCGACGGGGTGGCGGTGGTGGTGGTCACCCACAACCCCGAGCTCGCCTCCCTGGCGGAACGGGTGCTCACCCTCCGGGACGGGAGGCTTGTGTGAACCCCGCGACGGCCTTCCTCATCGCCTCCCGGACCCTGTGGAGCCGGCCCCGGCGCACCGCGGTGCTGCTGCTGGGCTACGGGCTCGGGGTGGGAGTCATGGTGGCCCTCCTCGCGGTGGGAGACGCCCTCCTGCTGCAGGCCCGGGAGGAGGACGTGGTGGCAGGCGGAGACCTGGTGCTGCTCCCGGAGGGCGTGGATCCCGAGGTTCTGAAGATGGGTGGGGTCACGGGGATGTACCTGGAGATCCCCAACGCCCGACATGTGGTGCGGCAGATCCTGCTGGGCCCCCGCTATGCATCCGCCATCGCCTCCGTCTCCCCGGAGATCACCGACCGGGTGGTGTACGTGCGGGTTCGGAGAGGCGTGCACGCGGTGCGGGCAAGCGGGATTCTCCCCTCCGCGGCACACCGAACCCGCAGCGCCCTCCGGCCACCCGGGTGGGAAGATGGACCGGAGGACAGACGGTGGCTGAACCCGAATCCCGCCCTCCTGTTGCACGCGCTGGACCGGTTCCACGCACCCAGCGGAGCGGCCTGGGCGGAGTGGTGGTATTTCAACTTCACGGCAGAGGACGGCACCTACGGATACCTCTCCTTCATCGCGGACGCAGAGGGCAAGGCCGTGGTGGGCGCCACGGTGCGCCTTGCGAACGGGAAACTTGTGCGGTGGACGGAGCGGCACCGGGCCCAGGAGCTCCCATTCGGAGGCAGCTCGGGTACCCTGCGGTTTGCAGCCGGGCCGCACCGGGCGGAGCTGCGCGATGGCAGATACCGCATCCGGATGCACCGTCCCGGATTCGCCCTGCAAGCGGAGATCACGCCCCTTGCAGGCCTGTACTTTCCCCCGGTGGAGTGGCGGGCGGGGAGGTTTCGGTCCGGGTACGTGGTCCCCGCCCTCCGCGCGGAGATGAGGGGGCAGGTGCGGATCGGATCCCGCAACCTCCCCCTGCGGGGAACCGCCTACCACGACCACAACTGGGGGAACTGGAGGGGCGTGACGTGGGAGTGGGGAGCAGCCAGCACGCCCGACCACGCATTGCTGTATGGACTCGTGCAGCACCCCTCGCTGCCGGGCCGGGAGACCTTCGTGGCCCTGTACGCCACCCGGCCCCGGCCGGGGCTGCTGAGCGTTCTGCGGGGAACGATCCCGGTAGGGGAGGGGGAGCGCTCCGCCCCTGCCCGGTTGCGTTTCCGGGCCGCCAACGACGCCCGGGACACGCTTGCCGCAGACCTCGCGGTGCTGGACGCGATCCCCACCTCCATGGACCGCACCACCTTCTGGCAGCTCCGGGTCCGGTACCGGGTTCGGGGAACGGTGGCCGGTCGGCAGATAGGGATGGAGACGACGGGGTTTGCGGAGACCTTCACGAAGCGATGACTCTCCACGCCCGCCGCGCCGCCTTTTCCAGCTCCATCGCCGCGAGGGCCACGATCCCGGGGAGGAGCGTTGCCCCGAGCGTGTACGGGTCCAGAGGGAGGGTCCGGAAGACCCTCTGCAGGGGCGGCAGGTACACCACCCCGAGCTGTAAGACGATCCCCAGGGCCACCGCGCCGGTGAGGGCCCGGTTCCGCAGGGCGATGCGCCACGCGGGTCCCCGGGTACGCAGGGCATAGACGCTCCCGAACTGGGCGAAGGCGAGCCCCGCGAACACCACCGTCTGCCACCGGGGATCCCCGGCCCTCAGGTACCCCGCACCGATCCCCAGGGTCATCAGGCCCATGAGGATCCCAACCCAGGCCACGGCCCACCCCGAAGCCCGATCCAGGACCGGTTCGCCCCGACGGCGCGGGGGGCGATCCATTACGTCCTCCTCCGGCGGCTCCAGCGCAAGGGCCAAGGCGGGGAGGCCGTCCGTGATGAGGTTGATCCACAGGATCTGCAAGGGATAGAGGGGGAACGGAAGGCCTGCGATCCCCGCGGTCAGCATGGTCACCAGCTCCGCGGCGTTCGTGGTGAAGAGGTACCGGACGAACTTCCGCACGTTGTCGAAGACCACCCGTCCCTCCTCCACCGCGGCCACGAGGGTGGCGAAGTGGTCGTCGAGCAACACCATCTCCGAAGCCTCCTTCGCCACCTCCGTGCCGCTCCCCATGGCCACGCCCACGTCCGCCCGCCGCAGCGCCGGTCCGTCGTTCACCCCGTCCCCCGTGACCGCTACCACCTCCCCCTGCCTCTGCAGGATCTCCACGAGGCGCAGCTTCTGCTCCGGCACCACCCGGGCGTACACGGAGACCTCCCGGACCCGCCGCTCCAGGACCTCCCGGGGCAGATCCTCCAACTCGGGCCCCGTGACCACGGGAGCCCGCGGGTCTTCCACGATGCCTGCGGCGCGGGCGATGGCCTGGGCGGTGACAGGATGGTCGCCGGTCACCATGACTACCCGGATCCCGGCTCGGTGACACGTGGCGACGGCCTGTGGGACCTCGGGACGGAGAGGATCCACCAGCCCCACCAGCCCCGCGAGGACCAGTCCCTCCGCGGCCGCTTCCTCCCCGTCCGGGGGAGCGGCCGCGGGACGGAAGGCTAGGGCCAGCACCCGGATTCCCTCCCGGGCCATGGCCTCCACCCGGGCGTTCACCGATGCCCGTTCCTCATCCCCCAGCCTCTCCGCGCCGCTGGCCGTCCACCACCGGGTGCACGCAGGAACCACCACCTCGGGCGCTCCCTTCACGAGCACCGCGTAGGGCGCACCCTCGAGCCACGGGACCGCCTGCGGATTCTCCACCCGGTGCACGGTGACCATGCGCTTGCGACGGGCATCGAAGGGCCACTCCCGCGTCCGGGGAAGCCCCTGCCGCCAGCCCGGGGCATCCCCGCCCTCTGCCTGGATGGCCTCCATCAGGGCCACGTCCACGGGATCGCCCACCGCCCGGTGATCCGCATCCCCCTGTGCGTCGTTGCACAGCGCCGCCACGAGAAAGGCGGGAGGTACCCCGGACGTGTCCCCGGGAATCCACCACCGGGCCACGGAAAGCCGTCCTTGGGTCAGGGTCCCGGTCTTGTCCGTGCACACCACGGTGATGCTCCCCAGGGTCTCCACCGCACCTAACTTCCGGATGAGGGCGCGGCGGCGCAGCATCCGCTGGGCCCCCAGGCTCAGCGCGATGGTGAGCACCGCGGGCAGCCCCTCCGGAACCGCAGCCACCGCCAGGCTCACGCCCACGAGGAGCACCCGGCCTACTCCCTCTCCTCGGAGGAAGCCCAGGACCGTGACCACCGCCACGATGCCAAGGGCCACAACTCCCAGCAGACGTGCGAGCCCTTCCAGCCGGCGCTGCAGGGGCGTGGGCTCGGATCGCACCGCAGCCACCAGGGAAGCCACCCGGCCCACCTCCGTCTGCAGCCCCGTGGCCACCACGACCCCCACACCGCGACCCGCGGTCACCGTGGTCCCCGCATAGGCCATGGTGCACCGCTCCACGAGTGGCGCCCGGGGATCCAGCTGGGCCGCGGCGTCCTTGTCCACGGGCTCCGACTCCCCTGTGAGGGTGGACTCATCCGTGCGCAGACCTGCTGCCTCCACCAGCCGCACGTCTGCGGGCACCCGGTCCCCCGCCTCCAGGACCACCACGTCTCCGGGAACGAGCCGGGCACTGGGGATCTGCTGGATCCGGCCCTCCCGACGGACCCGGGCCTGAGGCACCAAAAGCCGGCGCAGGGCCTCCATGGCCCGCTCCGCGCGGTACTCCTGGCTGGTTCCCAGCAGGGCGTTCAGCACCAGAATCGCGGCCACCGCCGCGGCCTCCAGCAGTTCTCCCAGAAGCGCGGAGAGGACCACGGCCACGACCAGCACGAGCACGAGGACGCTTTGGAATTGATCCAGAAAGATCCGGAGAGGGCTGCGCCCAGCGGGCTCCGGCAGGGTGTTTGGGCCCCACCTCCGCAGGCGTCCCTGTGCATCCTGCTCCGAGAGGCCTGTACGCAGATCCGTCGCGAGCCGGCGGATCACCTCCTCCGGGGGGAGGCTGTGCCAGCGAGGCTCCGGGGAATCCGTGGCCATCCCAGTCCCAGGGTACACCGTGGGCGCCCCTAGGCAGGCCGAGGCGGAGATCCGTAGACTGGTAAAAAATCCTGTGGGCAGGACACGATGGGGCGCTGGACTTCCGCACGGGTACGGAACATGCCCGAAAGCGTCTTCCTCCTCATGGACCGGGAGAAGCACCGGGTCCGGGAGGAGGGACGGGAGGTGGTGGATCTCTCACTCGGTAGCAGTGACCTCTCCCCACCCGAAGAGGTGCTACGGGTTCTCCAGGAGGCGGCCTTCGACCGCACCACCCACCGATACTGCCTCCGTTCCGACACCCGGCCGTTTCTGGAGGCCGCCACCCGCTGGTACGCACGGCGGTGGGGGGTTGAGCTGGATCCGGATCGGGAGGCCCTGGCCCTCGTGGGCTCTCAGGAGGGACTGGCGCATCTCCTCTGGGCGGTGGCGGATCCCGGAGACTCGGTGTTGCTCCCTGCGGTGGGTTACCCCTCGTACTGGGGAGCTGTGGCCATCGCAGGGCTTGAGGTCTGGCCCATCCCGCTTCGCTCCGACTTCCTCCCGGATCTCGCGTCGGTGCCGGAGGAGGTGGCCCGACGGGCGCGCTTGGTGATCCTCAACTACCCCAACAACCCCACCGCCGCGGTGGCCACGGAGGCCTTCTTCGAGGAGGCCGTGGCCTTCGCACGGCGGTACGACCTGTTGCTGGTGCACGACAACCCGTATGTGGACATCGTGTTCGAAGGCAGAACTCCTTCCCCGCTGGCGCTTCCGGGGGCCCGGGAGCGGGTGGTGGAGCTCTTTAGCCTCTCGAAGTCCTACCACATGGGCGGGTTCCGATTGGGATTCGCCCTGGGCAACGCGGAGGCCATCGCGGCCCTGGAGGCCGCCAAAGCGCCCGTGGACTTCAACCAGTACCTGGGGATTCTGCGCATGGGGATCGTGGCCCTCTCCCTCCCGGAGGAGCGGGTGCGCCGGGACGTGGAAGTCTTCCGGGTCCGCAGGGACACCCTCGTAGCCGCCCTGCGGGACTCGGGATGGCCCGTCTCCCCTCCGAAGGCCACCCTCTACGTGTGGCTCCGCCTCCCGGAGGGGACGGATGACGTGGCCTTCTCCGTGGGACTGCTGCGGGAGACCGGGATCGCGGTCTCCCCGGGTCAGGGCTTCGGGCCGGGCGGAAGGGGCTACATCCGGGTGGCCCTGGTGCAGCAGCCGGAGGTGCTGGCCGAGGCTGCCCGCCGGCTCAGCGCCTTTGCCCACGCCCGGGTTTAGGCTTCTCGTCCTCCTCGTCGCGGGGGGCCTCCGCCGGAGGTCGCTCCTCCGGCCTGGACGGCGGGGAGGGCGGAGCCTCCCGCACCCGCTCCGCGAACTCCCGCAGCCGCTGGTCCACCCGTGCGTTCACCGTCCCTTCGGGGAACCGGCCATCTGGACCCCGCTCCCCCGCGGGGATTCCCGTGAGGATCTCGAGGCCCTCGTCCACGGTCTCGATGGCCCAGATGTGGAACTTCCCCTCCCGCACCGCATCCACCACGTCCTCCCGGAGCATGAGGTTCTTCACGTTGCTCGCGGGGATGATCACGCCCTGCTGACCCGTGAGCCCCTTCACCCGGCATACGTCGAAGAACCCTTCGATCTTCTGGTTCACCCCGCCCACGGCCTGGATCTGACCGTGCTGGTTCACGGACCCCGTGACCGCGATCCCCTGGCGGATGGGGACTCCGCTGAGCGCGGACAGGAGCGCAAACAGCTCTGCCGCGGAGGCACTGTCGCCCTCCACCATCTCGTAACTCTGCTCGAAGACCAGACGCGCGCTCAGGGTGAGGGGTTTATCCTGCGCGTATCGTTGGGAGACGTACCCGCTGAGGATGAGGACTCCCTTGCTGTGAATGGGGCCGCCCAGCCGCACCTGCCGCTCGATGTCGATGATGCCCTCCCTTCCGGGTGCCACGCTGGCGGTGATGCGGCTGGGCCGTCCGAAGGCGTAGTCTCCCAGCTGGATCACCGACAGCCCGTTCACCTGCCCCACAGCCTGCCCATCCGTGTCCACCAGAAGGATGCCGCGCGCGATGAGCTCCCGGATCCGCTCCTCGACGAGGTTGGACCGGTAGACCCGGCTGTCCAGGGCTTTGCGGATATGTTCCGCAGTGACGCGATCCGTGCCGTCCCGCTCCGCCCAGAAGTTCGCCTCCCGGATGACGTCGCTGAGAGCCCCGAACCGGGCCGACATCTTTTCCTGATCGTCCGCGAGCCGCAGGCTGTGCTCCAGGAGCTTCGCCGCGGCTTCCGCGTCGAGGGGGCGCAGTTTCTCCTCCCGGCACAGCTTGCAGACGAACGCGAGCACGCTGCGCACGTGTTCCTCGTCGTAGGGCATCTGAACATCGAAGTCCGCCCGGATCTTGAAGAGCTCCGAGAACTCCTCGTCCAGGACGTACAGGAGGTAGTACCAGAGGGGATGGCCCACCAGGACCACCTTCACCTGAAGGGGCACGGGTTGAGGACGCAACGTTTTGGTGGTCACCAGCCCCAGCCGTTCCACCAGGTCCTCGATCTCCACCTGCTCGCTGCGGAGTGCCCGTTTGAGGCCATCCCAGCTCACTGCATTCCGGAGGAGGTCCTCCACGGGGATGACGAGATATCCTCCGTTGGCCCGGTGGAGGGCGCCCGGCTTGATCATGGTGAAGTCCGTGTAGAGGGCTCCGAACTGGGTTTCCTTCTCCACCTTGCCGAAGAGGTTGGTGTAGCTGGGGTTGAACTCCACCACCACCGGAGCGCCCTGCTGGTGGCTGTTGTCCACCAGCAGGTTCACCTCGTACCGCCGCAGGAACAGCTCCCGGCTCCAGGGCACGGGAAGCGGGATGGGGGGAAGCATCCCCCCGACCGCAGGGGCGGGCACCTCTGACGGCCCCTTGAAGAACTCCAGGTTCTCCACGATGTCCTGCTGCACCGCCTGGAGGTGATCCGTGATCTCGGGACAGCTCGCGTACTTCTCCATGAGATCCTCGATGAGCCCGCCCACCACGTGGAGGGCCACCTGCCGGTCCAGGGCCCGCAGTCGCTCCTCCGCGGCCCGCTCCAGAGCCCGCACCTGCTTGAGGGCTGCCTTCAGCTCCTCCTGCAGGGCATCCCGCCGCCGCTGAAGCTCCTCCCGCGCGGGAGCGGGCAGGGCCTGCAGCTCCGCATCCGAGATGGGCCGGCCCCCCAGCACGGGGATCACCATGATGCCGATGGGTGTGGGCTGGAGGGCGAATCCGGCCTGGGCGGCCCGCTGCTGGAGCTGCTCGAAGATCTCCGAGCGCTGCCGCTCCAGTCCCTTCACGATCTCGTCCCGGCGGGCGCTGTACTCCTCGCTCTCGAAGGCCTTGGGGATCTCCCGCCGCACCCGGGCGATGAAGGCCCGCATGTCCTGCTGGAACTCCCGTCCCCGGCCCGGGGGCAGCTGGACCACCTTGGGCTGGTAGGGATCCGCGAAGTTGTTCACGTAGCACCAGTCCGGCGGGGTGGGCTGCTGGCGAGCCGTCTCCTCCAGAAAGGCCCGCACCGCGGTCATCTTCCCCAGCCCGGGGAGCCCCGCCACGTACACGTTGAACCCGCGGTCCCGGATCTGGAGGCCGAACCGCAGGGACTCCACGGCCCGGGGTTGTCCCACGATGCCCTCGAGCGGCGGGACCTCATCCGTGCCTGCGATGCCCAGGGTGGTGGGGTCAATGGTGCGACGCAGGTGTGCAGGCTCCAGTCGCCGCATGCTTCCCTCCCGTCGAGTCGGCCTTCACCGGCTTCCCGCCACCGCCTCCCGAACCCCTTCCCGGAGCTGGAGGCGCCGCCGGGCCGCCTCTACCTTCTCCGGATCCAGCACCCTCCGGAGGAACTGGCCCGTGTAGGAGTGATCCTGGGCCGCCACCTCCTCCGGCGTTCCCTCCGCGACCACCCAGCCCCCCCGATCCCCGCCCTCGGGGCCCAGATCGATGATCCAGTCCGCGGTCTTGATCACGTCCAGGTTGTGCTCGATGACGATCACGGTGTTGCCCGCGTCCACCAGCCGATGCAGCACCTGCAGCAACCGCTCCACGTCCGCGAAGTGCAATCCCACCGTGGGCTCGTCCAGGACGTAAAGAGTGCGGCCCGTGTCCCGACGCGAGAGCTCCGCCGCCAGCTTCACCCGCTGGGCCTCGCCGCCCGAGAGGGTGGTGGCGGGCTGCCCGAGTTTGATGTATCCCAACCCCACATCGTGCAGGGTCTGGAGCTTGTGCCGGAGCCGGGGAATGGCGCCGAAGAACTCCAGAGCCTCGTCCACGGTCATCTCCAGGACGTCCGCGATGGACTTCCCCCTGTAGAGGACCTGCAGGGTCTCCCGGTTGTAGCGCTTGCCCTTGCACACCTCACACGGCACGTACACGTCCGGGAGGAAGTGCATCTCGATCCGCACGATGCCGTCCCCTTCACAGGCCTCGCACCGGCCCCCCCGTACGTTGAAGGAGAACCGGCCCGGCTTATACCCCCGCATCCGGGCCTCCGGAAGCTGGCTGAACAGCTCCCGGATGAGGTCGAAGGTCTTCGTGTAGGTGGCGGGGTTGCTGCGGGGGGTCCGACCGATGGGCGACTGGTCGATGTTGATCACCTTGTCCACCAAGTGCGCTCCCTCGATGCCGTCGTGGGCCCCCGGCCGCACCCGGGTCCCCATGACCCGCTGGGCCAGGGCCCGATAGAGGATTTCGTCCACCAGGGTGGATTTGCCGCTCCCGGAGACCCCCGTGACGCAGATGAACACTCCGAGGGGGAACGCCACATCGATGTTCTTCAGGTTGTGCTCCCGGGCACCTCGCACCACGATGCGTCCCCCTCTCGGCGTGCGGCGACGATCCGGCACAGGGATCCGGCGCCTGCCGGAGAGGTACTGCCCCGTGAGGGAGCGGCCTTCCCGGATCACGTCCTCCAGGGTTCCGCTTACGACGATCTCCCCACCCTGCGTCCCTGCGCCGGGGCCGATGTCCACGATCCAGTCCGCAGCCCGGATGGTATCCTCATCGTGCTCCACCACGATGACGGTGTTCCCCAGGTCCCGCAGCCGCTTGAGGGTCTCGATGAGCCGGTGATTGTCCCGCTGGTGCAACCCCACGCTGGGTTCGTCCAGGACGTACAGGACCCCCATGAGCCCGGAGCCGATCTGGGTGGCCAGACGGATCCGCTGGGCCTCGCCGCCCGAGAGGGTGTTGGCGGGGCGATCCAGGGTGAGGTAGTCGAGCCCCACGTTCACCAGGAATCCCAGCCGGGCCCGCACCTCCTTGAGGATCTGGCCCGCGATGAGGGCCTCCCGCTCGGTCAGGGGGAGGCGGTCGAAGAACTCCAGGCACTGCCGCACGGTCATGGCGGTGACTTCCGCGATGTTCCTGCCTCCCACCCGCACCGCGAGGCTCTCCCGCCGCAGGCGTGTGCCCCTGCACTCCGGGCAGGGCGTGGTGTTCATGTACCGCTCGATCTCCTCCTTCACGAACTCCGAGTCCGTCTCCCGGTAGCGGCGCTCCAGGTGGTGCACCACGCCCTCGAAGGTGATCTCGTAGACCCGCAGGATCCCGTACCGGTTGTGGTAGCGCACCCGGATGGGCTCCTCCCACCCATAGAGCAGGGTCCGCAGGAAGGACCTCGGCAGCTTCCGGAGGGGGACCTTCGGGTCCACCCCGTGGGCCTGGGCCAGGGCTCG
The DNA here is from genome assembly GCA_031459935.1 of Candidatus Sysuimicrobium calidum. Taxonomy (GTDB): domain Bacteria; phylum Sysuimicrobiota; class Sysuimicrobiia; order Sysuimicrobiales; family Sysuimicrobiaceae; genus Sysuimicrobium; species Sysuimicrobium calidum. The sequence continues at coordinate 67,436 of JAVKHN010000003.1, forward strand.
CAGCAGCTCCGTGTAGTACTCGCTCGCGGAGTCCGCCCAGGGCACCACCGCGCCCTCCAGCAGGGGTTTGTCCGGGTCCAGCACGAGGTCCGGGTCGATCTCCTGCCGGAACCCGAGCCCCGAGCAGGCGGGGCAGGCCCCATAGGGGCTGTTGAAGGAGAAGATGCGCGGCTCGATCTCCGGGAGGGTGGTCCCGTGCTCCGGGCAGGCGAAGGCGGTTGAGAAAACCAGGATCTCCCCGGACCCGTCCGAACGCTCCCGCCACACGTGCACGAGCCCCTGGCCGAGCTTGAGGGCGATCTCCAGGGAGTCATGGAGGCGCGAGCGAACCTCCGGCCTCGTCACCAGGCGATCCACCACCACCTCGATGTCGTGCTTGCGGTTCCGGTCGAGGGAGATCTCCTCCCCGAGCTCGTACAGCACCCCGTCCACCCGCACCCGCACGAACCCCTGCCGCCGCAGATCCTCGAACAGCTGCCGGTACTCGCCCTTGCGGCCCCGCACCACGGGACCCATCACGTAGATCCGAGTGCCCTCCGGAAGGCTCAGAATGCGATCCGCGATCTGCTCCGGGGTCTGACGGGCGATGGGACGGTCGCACGCCGGACAGTGCGGCTGTCCGATGCGGGCGAACAGCAGCCGCAGGTAATCGTAGATCTCCGTGACGGTGCCCACGGTGGACCGTGGGTTGCGGGGGGCTCCTTTCTGATCGATGGAGACCGCGGGCGAGAGGCCCTCGATGGCGTCCACGTCCGGCTTCTCCATGAGACCCAGGAACTGCCGGGCGTAGGCGGAAAGGGATTCCACGTACCGGCGCTGCCCCTCCGCGTAGATGGTGTCAAAGGCCAGGGTGGACTTCCCGGAGCCCGAGATCCCCGTGAACACCACCAGCTTCTCCCGTGGGATCTCCACGGTGAGGTTCTTCAGGTTATGCTCCCGCGCGCCTCGTACGATGATCCGATCCAGCGGCATGACGCCCCCTGCTGATTCTGCGCCTCTGTGAGGAGGGATCCTCCCAAGAGATTGGCACGCTCCACCGGAAAACTCAATGCAGCAGAACCCGTCTCCCCGTGGAGCTCTCCGTTGGGGACCAGAGACCCCACCCCATCCCGGCTCGCGGGCGCCCCGCAGGGCCACTGGGCCTGTGCCTCGCAGCCAGGAGGGTCCGTGATGCGCACGGTCACCGCCGCCTGGAACTCCGTCCGCGTCGGCTGCCCTTCCCCTGCCCCGGCAGGGCCGGCGCTCCCAGCCCCCGCCGCAGCTCCCCGATCTGGTCCCGCAGGGCGGCAGCCCGCTCGAACTCCAGGTTTGCTGCGGCCCGCCGCATCTCTGCCTCCAGCCGCCGGAGGGTGGCCTCCACCTCCTCCGGGCCCAACAGCAACATCCGGGCCACCTCCCAGGGGAGCACGCGCCCCCGCTCCTTCACGAGCTCCACCAGCTCCTCTGCGGTGGCAGGTTCTCCGCCCGCGACGTAGGTCTCGGGCTCCTCCGCCACCTCCGGAAGATCGATGAGATCCCGGATGGGCTTCTGGACGGACTGGGGGGTGATCCCGTGTTCCTCGTTGTACCGGAGCTGGATGGCGCGGCGACGGTTGGTCTCCTCGAGGGCCCGACGCATGGCTTCCGTGACCTCGTCCGCGTAGAGGATTACCCGGCCCGAGACGTGTCGGGCCGCCCGCCCCATGGTCTGGATGAGGGCAGTCTCGCTGCGCAGGTACCCCTCCCGGTCCGCATCCAGGATGGCCACCAGCGAGACCTCCGGAAGGTCCAGGCCCTCCCGCAGGAGGTTGATGCCCACCAGCACGTCATAGGTGCCCAGGCGCAGGTCCTTGAGGATGCGGGCTCGCTCCAGGGTGTCGATCTCCGAGTGCAGGTAGTGCACCTTGATCCCCATCTCCTGAAGGTAGCCGGTGAGGTCCTCCGCCATGCGCTTGGTGAGGGTGGTGACGAGGGTACGTTCACCCTGCGCCACCTGGGCACGGATCTCCGCGAGGAGGTCGTCCACCTGCCCTCGCGCGGGGCGCACCTCCACGTAGGGGTCCACCAGGCCCGTGGGCCGCACGATCTGCTCCACCACTCGGCCGCTCACCTCCAGCTCAAACGGTCCTGGAGTGGCGGAGACGAACACGCACTGGTGGATGAGCTGCTCGAACTCCTCCCACCGCAGGGGGCGGTTGTCGTAGGCGGAGGGGAGCCGCCACCCGAAGTCCACCAAGTTCTTCTTGCGGGCCCGATCGCCTTCGTGCATCCCCTTGATCTGGGGCACGGTGACGTGGGACTCGTCGATGAACATCAGGTAGTCGCGGGGGAAGTAGTCCAGCAGACACCCGGGGCGCTCGCCCGGAGCCCGGCCGTCCAGGTGGCGGGAGTAGTTCTCGATCCCCGGGCAGTACCCCGTCTCCCGCAGCAGCTCCATGTCGTACCGGGTGCGGAACTCCAGACGCTGGGCCTCCAGCAGCTTTCCCTGGGAGCGGAACCACGCCACGCGCTCCTGAAGCTCCTCCTCGATGCTCCGCAGGGCCCGCTCCAGTCGCTCCTCCGTGGTGACCCAGTGCTTGGCGGGCCAGATGGCCACCACGGACTTCTCCTCCAGGATCTCGCCCGTGAGGGGATCCAGCTCGAGGAGGCGGTCCACCTCGTCCCCAAACAGCTCCACCCGCACCGCGTGTTCCTCATAGCTGGGGAAGACCTCGATCACGTCCCCCCGCACCCGGAACCGACCCCGGGCGAAGTCCACGTCGTTCCGCTCGTACTGAATGTCCACCAGCCGCCGGAGGATCTCCTCCCGGGTCCTCCGTTCGCCCCGCCGCAGCACCAGCACCACCTCGCGGTAGTCCTCGGGCCGGCCCAGGCCGTAGATGCAGGAGACGGAGGCCACCACGATGACGTCCCGTCGCTCCATGAGGGCCTTGGTGGTGGCGTGCCGCAGGCGATCGATCTCTTCGTTGATGCTGGCGTCCTTCGCGATGTACAGATCCAGCTGCGGCACGTACGCCTCGGGCTGGTAGTAATCGTAGTAGCTCACGAAGTAGCGCACCGCGTTGTAAGGGAAAAACTCCCGGAACTCGCTGTACAGCTGCGCGGCCAGGGTCTTGTTGTGGGCGATCACCAGGGTGGGCCGCTGCATTCGCTCGATGACCCGGGCCATGGTGTACGTCTTCCCCGAGCCGGTCACGCCGAGCAGGGTGGTGTACTTGTTCCCCTCCCGGAGGCTACGGACCAGCTCCTCGATGGCCTTGGGCTGGTCCCCCCGCGGCGGCAGGTCCGTGACCATGCGGAACTCGGGCATGGGTGCGCCCCCTCACGCGACACTTCATTATACGGCCGGTCCCTCCGCCCGCTCCACGGGGAGCCCGGCCGCCATCCACCCCGTGATCCCCTCCGGCATGATGTACACGTTCCGGTACCCCAGCTGCAGGGCCCGACGGGCCGCCCGGTGGCAGGCCCTTCAGCGGGGCCCCGAGCAGTAGAACACCAAGGTTGCGTCCCGATCCGGGGGGAGATCCCCCGCGGTGAACCCACCGGGATCCAGGTGCCGGGCACCGGGCACGTGGCCGGCGGCCCAGCGCCGGCGGTGGTTGTTGTCGAAGACGTAGAACCCCGGCTTACCGAGGCGCTCCGCCACCTCCTGCACGCTCATCCGCGGAAGGTCCTGGGACACGTGGATCACCTCCTGCATCGGAGTTTGAACTATTGTACCGGGGGGATCAGGAGGGGTAGAGGGTCCGGATCATGCGCTCGTTATCCCGCCAGTCCTCGCTCACCTTCACCCAGAGGTCCAGGTACACCCGGGTACCCAGGAGGGCCTCGATCTCCTTTCGGGCCGCGGTCCCGATCTCCCGAATCGTGCGACCGCCCTTCCCGACCAGGATGGGCTTGTGGGAGGGCTTCTCCACATGCAAGGTGGCCCGGATGTACGTGAGGTGTTCTGCGGGCTTTTCCCGGAACTCCTCCAGCTCCACCCCGATGGCATGCGGCACCTCCTCCCGCACCCGTTCCATGGCTTTCTCCCGGATCAGCTCCGCCACCAGCCGCTGGAGGGGCTGATCCGTGAGGTCGTCCTCCTCGAAGTACCGGGGGCCGGGCGGGAGGAGTGCCACGAGGGTTTCCACGAGCTCCTCTAACCCCTGGCCCAGAAGGGCACTGGTGCGCACGATTCTCGCCTGTGAGAGGCGGGCCCGCACCCAGGCCTCCCGGGCCGCGATCTGCTGGGGGGAGGCCAGGTCGCACTTGTTGAGCGCCACCACCACGGGCCGCTGGCTCTGCCGGGCCAGTTCCACCGCCAGCTCCGTCTCCGGCCCCACCGGCCGGGCCACGTCCAGGACGAGGAGGACCGCGTCCGCCTCCTGGAGGGCGGCGCGGGCGGTGTGCATCATGTGCTCGCCCAGGCGGTGCCGGGGAGTGTGCACGCCCGGGGTGTCCACCAGCACCATCTGAGCGTCCGGACGGTTGACCACCCCCCGGGTGGCGGTTCGGGTGGTCTGCGGAACCGGGGTGACGATGGCCACCTTGGCCCCCACCAGGGCGTTGGTGAGGGTGGACTTCCCCGCGTTGGGCGGGCCGAGGAGGGCCACAAACCCGCTTCGGAAGGGGCTCATTCGGGCCGCAGGAAGGGCTGTGGCAGGAGTTCCTCCAGACGGTAGATGCGGAGGCGCCCCCGCCCCACGGTCACCACGAACCGCGTGTGGAACTCCAGGAGCACTTGGCGACACGCCCCGCACGGCAGGAGCTCCCTCGCCCCCGGTCCTGCCACCGCCACCGCCAGCACGCGCCGCTGTCCCTCGCTCACCGCCTTCTGCACCGCCACGCGCTCCGCGCACACCGAGAGCCCGTAGGATCCGTTCTCCACGTTGCACCCCGTGTACACGGAGCCGTCCGGTGCCAGAACCGCGGCACCCACCCGGAAGCGGGAGTAGGGCGCATACGCGCGCCGCCGGGCCGCCTGGGCCGCGCGGAGCAGCTGCTGTGCGGTGTGCTCCTGGAGCTCCCTGCGCATGAAGGAGGGCTCAGGTGCGGCTCGGCGCCGCCTGGGGCGTGATCCTCTGAATCCGGACCCGGGCGATGCGGTGTCCCGCCAGCTCCTCCACCCGGATCACAACCCCGTTCACCGTGATCTCCTCGCCCTGGGCGGGCACATGGCCCAGCCGGCTGTAGACCAACCCGCCTACCGTGTCCACCTCGTCCGTGGGGAGCGTCAACCCCAGGGCTTCGTTCACGTCCTCCAGGAGCATGCGGGCGTCCACGAGCGCGGTGGATTCGTCCACCCGCACCAGGGGCGGGAGTTCCTCCACATCGTACTCGTCCCGGATCTCGCCCACGATCTCCTCCAGGACGTCCTCGATGGTGACCAGACCCGCAGTGCCCCCGTACTCGTCCACCACGATGGCCAGGTGGATGTGGTTCTGCCGCATCTCCCGGAAGAGTTCATCCACCTTCTTGGTCTCCGGCACGAAGTAGGCGGGCCGCATGATCTCCTCCGCGGTGATCTCCGTCCGCCCCTCCCGGATGTACCGGAAGAGGTCCTTTACGTACACCACGCCCACCACCTGATCAATGGTCTCCCGGTACACCGGGTAGCGGGAGTGTCCCTCCTGGAGGAGCAGGTCTACGATTTCCATCAGCTTGGCACGTGCGGGGACCGCCCGGATGTCCACCCGGGGTACCATGATCTCCCGCACGATGGTCTCCCGGAACTCGAAGATGGAGGAGATCATCTCCCGCTCCCCCGCCTCCAGGGCTCCGTTCGCCTCTCCCGCCTCCACCAACATGCGCAGTTCCTCCTGGGTGACCCCGGTCCGGTCAAGGGGGAGCCGGGCGAGGAGCGAGCCTACCGGCGCCAGCAGCGTCGTCCAGAGGTAGGCCGGGACCGCGCACCACAGGGCGCAGGCCTCCCGGTGGCGCGCACCGATTGCCCTCGGCAGGACCTCCGTGGCGAGCAGGATCCCCACGGTGATGCCCAGGAAGGCCACCACCTCTCCCCGCCCGAACCCGAGCCCCTCGATGGCCATACGGGTGGCCACCACGGCGGCGGCCAGCCGCGCCATGGTACCCCCCACCACCAGGGATCCCGCCAGCCGGGAAGGATGCTCCAGTAGGCGGAGGGCGATGGAGGCACGCAGGGAGCCCTTTCCCTCCGCCAGCTCCCGCAGTCGCTTAGAGCTTGCACTCAGAAGGGCGACCTCGGCGAGGGAGAAGAAAATGGAAAGGAGGACTAGGACGCCCAGCAGGACGTACAGAACCCAGCTGCCTGAGTCGTCCAATTCAGAACCGTTCCTCCCTCCTTCAACCGACCCGCTCCCCTTTTTCGCTCTGTGGGAGCGGCTCAGCCTCATCATACCATGGGGGACCGGCCCGGCTCAACCGGAGGAGGAGGGCCCCTCCCGTGCCGAGGGCCACAGCCCCCAGCACCGCGGGCGCCACCCACCCACTGGTCAGCTTCAGCCGGGCGAGCACCACGGGCCCCAGGATCAGGCCGCCGCCGGCAACCGCGGTGAGGGTAGTCACCAGGACGGCAGCCGCCGCCACGTCCTTCACCACCCGTGCCGCCTCCCTCCGTTCCGGGATCACCGCGTCCACCAGAGCCTCGAGGCTGGTGTTGAGGAGCTCCGCGGACACCACCAGTCCCATGAGCATCACGAGCAGGGCCGCCTCCAGGGGACGGACGCCCAGCCACAGGCTCACCAGGCACACCCCAAGTGCGACGGCCAGCTGGATGCGGAGGTTGCGCTGGGTCCGGACGGCGTACCGGACGCCGCAAAGTGCCGCGGCCACGGCCTCACGGAAGGGACGATGCACGGGACTGCCCCCGGATCCGTAGCGCCCGGAGGATGGCCTCCTGTCGCTCCCACATCCGGGCACGGGCCGACGCGGTCTCATCCTCGTAGCCCAAAAGGTGCAGGGTCCCATGCACGGTGAGCAGCACGAGCTCCTCCTCCAGGGACCATCCCACCTCGCGGGCCTGCGTGGCTGCCCGATCCACGGAGATCACCACGTCCCCCAGCACCCTGCGGCTCCCGTGTGGTCCCGGCTGCGGGAAAGCCAATACGTCCGTGGGCTCGTCCCGCCCGAGGTAAGTACGGTTCAGGGTACGGATGGCAGGATCGTCCACGAGGAGGACGCTCACCTCCACGGGCCCTTTCACCCCTTCCTCGCGCAGGGTGACCCGTACCGCCCGCCGGAGCTGCTGCACGTCAACGGGATGCGTGTTCTGAGCGTTGCGCACCGCCACGACGTTGCGCTCGGCGCGCCTCAAGGCTCACCTCCGGGTACTCGATGCGGGGATGGAACATGCCCACCAGAATGCGCGTGAATGTCTGCGCGATCCGCTCCAGGTCGTGGAGGGTGAGGTCGCACTCGTCCAGCTGCCCGTCCTCCAGCCGCTCCCGGATCAGCTGGTGCACGAGGCTTCCGATCCGGTCCGGGGTGGGATTCGGAAGGGTACGGATCGCGGCCTCCACCGCATCCGCCAGCATGACGATGGCGGTCTCCCTGGACTGGGGTTTGGGACCCTCGTAGCGATAGGTTTGCTCGTCCACGGAGCCTTCCCCGCGCTCCACCGCCCGGTGGTAGAAGTAGCGGATGAGGCTGGTACCGTGGTGCTCCTGGATGAAAGCCATCACGGGCTTGGGAAGTCGGTACTGCCGGGCCAGCTCCAATCCGTCCCGCACGTGGGCTGCCACGGCGAGGGCGCTGAGGCTCGGGGAGAGGCGGTCGTGCGGGTTGGTGCGACCCAGCTGGTTCTCCGCGAAGAAAGCTGGCCGGCGCAGCTTCCCGACGTCGTGGTAATAGGTGCCTACCCGCACCAACAGGGCGTCCGCGCCCACCGCCTCCGCCGCGGCCTCCGCCAAGTTGGCCACCAGCACCGTGTGGTGATAGGTACCGGGCGCTTCCAGCTGCAGGCGGCGCAGCAGGGGATGGCTGGGATCGCTGAGCTCCAGGAGTTTGATGGGGGTGACCAGCCCGAACAGCTCCTCCAGGTACGGCAGGGCGCCCACCGCGAGGATGCCGGAAAGCAGCCCGTTGAGAGCTCCCCAGCCCGCATCGCCCAATAGCTCCACGGATGGCGTGGCTGTCAGCAGGTCCACCGCAGTCACCACGAGCACGTTGGCACCGGCCACCGCAAGCCCCGCATACGCTAGGTCCGCCCGCCGCTGTACTCGCCGGATCACGTACACTCCCGTGAGGCCGCCCACGTAGGCCACCACGCTCATCCGGAGGTCGTTCCCGCTCATCACCCCCGTCAGGAGAGCGAGAAATCCCCCCGCGAAGGAGGCCACCTGGGGGTTCAGAAGGATGGCGAGCAATATGGTGACAGAGGCCACGGGGACCAGGAAGCCGCTCAGGCGGGTGGCGATGACCCGGCTGCCCGCCGCGGTCACCAGGCTCAGCAGGCACAGCACCAGGAGTTGCCTCTCGTCGGCCCAGATCTCCGGCTGGAATCGCCGGAGGTAGGCAGCCCCGAGCACGGAGAGCAAGACCAGAAAGAGCGAGGTTCCCACCACCCCTTCCCACCGGAGAGGCGGGGAGACGAGTCCCAGCGCCGCGAGCTTCCGCAGCTGCTCCGCGGTCACCACGTCTCCCCGCCGCACGATCACCTCGCCCCGGAGGATCCGTTCCCGCACGGGATCCACGCTGGCCCGGGCTGCCTCCTGCTGTCGCCGGGTCTGCAAGGGGTCCACCAGGAGGTTGGCGCGGAGCGCGCGGTCCACGGCCCAGCCCACCAGGGCCCTGGACGGGGCGGAAAAGGACAGGGCCTGCACCAGGACCTGCCCGCGGGCCCGGGCGGTGGGAAGGTCCTCTGCCCGTATCCCTTCCCGCATGAGGCGTCTCAGGAGGGCGAGGGCGCTGTCGCGCACCCGTTCAAGATCCGTGCGGCTGAGGGTCTCCGCGGCCAGCAGCGCCTGATCCCGGAGTCCCAGGCGCACCAGTTGCTCCCGCTGCTTCAGGTCCGTCTGTGGCCGGCGGGACCGGATGCCCCAGATGGCCTCAAAGGTCGCGCGTACGGACTGCTCCGCCTCCCGGGTGGCCGCGGGATCCAGGCGGTAGACGGGACGCACCGCCCCCGCGGCCTCCTCCCGCAGCCGCTCCGTGCGTTCCCAATCCACGTACTCCACGCTGCGGGGCGCCGCCACCTCATACGGGCTGACCATGCCTTCCCGAAGGGTGACGCGTGGGGGCAGGTACTGCACGGACCCCACCGCGCAGAGGAGCAGGAGGAACCCCCCGAAGAGCAGGACCCGCCGGGGGGAGATCCGCGCGGGGCCGGGGGCGCTAGTCCGGATCCGCTCCATGCCCTGTGGATTGTATCAGACCGGGCCCTCTGTGGCTCATGTCCGGTCGAGCAGGGCTCGCAGCAGCTGGACCATCTTGGGTCGATCCGCGGCCCGCCGCACCACGACCAGAATGGTGTCGTCCCCCGCCACGGTCCCCGAGATCTCCGGGATGCGGGCCTCGTCCAGGGCGATGGCCACCGCGTTCGCCCGACCGCTAAGGGTCTTCACAAGAACGATGGCGTCGCCCTGGTCCACCTCCGTGACGAAGGCCCGGAAAGCGCCGCGGAGGTTCTCCCGGGCCGCGGGAGGCGGGGTGGTGCGCAGGGCGTCCGGAGGCGCATAGTGGTACGTCCCATCCGGACCTGCCACCTTCACCAGGCCCAGCCGCTTGATGTCCCGAGACACCGTGGCCTGCGTGACCCGGAGCCCCAACTGGCGCAGCGCCCGCACCAGCTCCCCCTGGGTCGTCACAGGACGCGACCGCACGATCTCCAGGATGGCCCGTTCCCGCTGCTGCCGCGTCAAAGCCGCTCCGCGAGCAACCTCCCTTCCCGGTACGCCGTGTAGATGGGCGGAGGCTTGCACGCCCTCCGCCACCGCCTCACCTCTTCTACCGCCTCCTGGGCCCGCTCCAGCTGCTCCGCCACCCGCTGGGGCGCGGGGCCACCGGCCACCGCCCGAGCGTGCACCGATCCTTCCGGAGAGAGGATCTCGTACACGTCCTCTTCCACCCCGGGGCAGCACGCCCGCAGGATCTGCAGGGGCAGCTCCCAGAGCTCACACCCTCTCGCCTCCGCCTCCCGCACCGCGCAGCCCGCCTGCTCGTGGGCCGTCCGGAAGGGGACGCCGCGGCGGACCAGGTAGTCCGCTAGGTCCGTGGCGGTCAGGAATCCCCCCCGAAGAGCGCTCCGCATGCGGTCCGGATGGTAGCGCACTCCGCGGGCGAGAACCGCGGCAGCCCGCAGGGAACCGCAGACGGTGTCCAGGGCATCGAAGAGGGGTTCCTTGTCTTCCTGCAGGTCGCTGTTGTAGGTGAGGGGAAGCCCCTTGAGGACGGCCAGCACTGCGGCGAGAGCCCCGATGGTTCGCCCTGTCTTGCCCCGGATGAGCTCCGCGGCCTCCGGGTTCTTCTTCTGGGGCATGAGGCTGCTGCCACCCGCCACGGAATCGTCCAGAGAAGCGAACCCGAACTCCTGTGTGGTCCACAGCACCACCTCCTCCGCCCATCGGGAGAGGTGGAGCTGCAGCACCGCGCACGCAAACAGGGCCTCCAGTACGTAGTCCCGATCCGCCACCGCATGCATGCTGTTGGCGTAGGCCTCCACGAACCCCAGCAGCTCCACGGTGCGCTCCGGACGCACGGGGTACGGGGAGGTGGCAAGGGCTGCCGCCCCGAGGGGGCAGATCCCGCTCACCCGGTGTACCCGACGGAACCGGTCCGCATCCTGCAGCAGGGACCACACGTGGGCCAGGAGGTGATGGGCGAGGGTGGTGGGCTGAGCCCGTTGCAGATGCGTGTAGCCGGGCAGAACCGTCTCCCGGTGCTCCCGGACCTGCTCCACCCAGACCTCCAGGAGCTCCAGGATTCCATCCACAACGTGCTCCGCGACATCCCGGACGTACAGGCGGAGGGCGGTGGCCACCTGGTCGTTGCGGCTGCGGGCTGTGTGGAGCCGGCGGGCGGGGTCTCCGATCCGCTCCGAGAGCACCCGCTCGATCCACGCATGCACGTCCTCGTCCTCCCCCTCCACCCGGAGGGCGCCGGACTCCACATCCTGCAGCATCCCCGCCAACCCCCGGAGGATCGCCTCCCCGCTTTCCCGGTCGAGAACACCCACCTCCAGCAGCATGCGGGCGTGCGCGAGGCTTCCCACCAGATCCCAGCGTGCCAGGCGCCGGTCGAAGGGAAAGGAGCGGGTGAAGGCGCGGAGGCGGGGATCCGGAGGCGCTCCGAACCGTCCACCCCACATCCCAGCTCCGTTTGCCATCTCAGGGCTTTGGCCCCGCGGGGGCCTCCTCCAAGGCTTTTTGGGCCTCCGGGTGCACCGCCGCGTACACCTGGGTCGGGAGCCCCCAAAGCCGGATGAACCCCGTGGCATCCCGGTGGTCGTAGGCGGCCCCTTCCCCGAAGGTGGCGAGGTCCTGGCGGTACAGGGAGTAGGGGGAGGAGCGGGAGACGGCCCAGCAGTGCCCCCTGTAGAGCTCCACGGTCACGGTTCCCGTCACGTACCGGTGCGTGCTCTCCAGGAAGGCATCCAGGGCCTCCCGCAGCGGCGAATACCACAGCCCGGAGTACACCAGATCCGCGTACCGGGCCGCCACCAGTTCCTTGAACCGGACCGTGTCCCGATCCAGGGTGATGGCCTCAAGATCCCGCAGGGCTGTGGTGAGCACGGTGCCCGCGGGCGTCTCGTACACCCCCCGGCTCTTCATGCCCACCAGCCGGTTCTCCACCATGTCCACCCGGCCCACCCCGTGCGCACCCGCCACCCGGTTCAGGTAGTGCACCAGCTGGGCGGGGGTCATGCGCACGCCATCCACGGCCACGGGGATCCCGCGCTCAAAGGCGATCTCCAGGCGCTGCGGGGTGTCTGGAGCCCTCCGGGGATCCACGGTGAGCTGGAACATCTCCTCCGGAGGCGGAACGGCGGGGTCCTCCAGGACTCCCCCTTCATACGAGGTGTGCCAGAGGTTCTGGTCGATGCTGTAGGGCTTCTCCGCAGTCACGGGAACGGGAACCCCATGCTCCTGCGCGTAGCGGAGCTCGTCCTCCCGGCTCCGCAGCTCCCATTCCCGCCATGGCGCGATCACCCGCAGGTCCGGCGCCAGGGCCCGGTAGGTCAACTCGAACCGCACCTGGTCGTTGCCCTTACCCGTACACCCGTGGGCGAGGGCGTCGCAGCCCGTGGCCCGAGCCACCTCCACCTGCACCTTCGCGATGAGGGGGCGAGCCAGAGCGGTGCCCAGCAGATACCGTCCCTCGTACACCGCGCCCGCCCGCAGGGCCCGGAAGCAGTAGTCCCGGACGAACTCCTCCCGGACGTCCACCACGTGGCAACTGGTGGCGCCGCTCTGCAACGCCTTCCGGCGGAGGGCGTCGAAGTCGTCGAGCTGCCCCACGTCCGCCACCACCGCCACCACCTCGCACCCATACCGCTCCCGCAACCAGGGAATGGCCACGGAGGTATCAAGGCCTCCGGAGTACGCCAGCGCCACCTTCCGTACCTTCTCCACGGATCACCTCGCGGAGAGCTTCTCCATCGCCCGCCCCAGCCGAACCACCGCCTCGTCCACCTCCGCCTCGGAGACCACGAGGGGTGGGCAGAGCCGCAGGGTGGTGGGCCGTACCGCATTCACCAGCAGCCCTTCCCCGAGCGCCGCCTCCACCACGGAGGCCGCCTCCACCCGCAGGTCTGCGGCCACCAGCAGCCCCACCCCCCGCACGGACTCGATGAGGGGATTCCGCTCCGCCAGGGCCCGGAGCCCCTGCAGGAGTCGATCCCCCGTGCGCTGTACGTTTTCCAGCAGCCGATCCCGCTCCACCACCTCCAGCACCGTATAGACCGCGGCGCAGGCCAGGGGATTTCCGCCGAAGGTGCTCCCGTGATCCCCTGGCCCCAGGTGCCGGCTCAGCTCCTCTCGGGCCAGCACCGCGCCTACGGGAACCCCTCCCGCAAGCCCTTTGCCCAACGTCACCGCGTCCGGCTGGACTCCCTCCCGCTGGAAGGCGAACAGAGCGCCCGTGCGGCCGATCCCCGTCTGCACCTCGTCCAGCACCAGCAGCACCCCCCGCTCCCGGCAGAGGGCTTCCAGGTCCCGCAGGTATCCCCGAGAGGGGATCACCACGCCGCCCTCCCCCTGCACGGGCTCCACCAGCACGGCACAGGTGCGATCCGTGATGGCGTCCGCCACGGCCCCGAGGTTGTCGTAGGGCACGAACCGGAACCCCGGGGGAAGGGGCTCGAATCCCTGCCAGTACCGGGGATTCCCCGTGGCCGCGAGAGCCCCCAGGGTGCGGCCGTGGAAGCTGCCCTCCATGGTCACGATCTCGTAGGCATCCGGACCCCGCACCGCCCGGCCCCACCGCCGGGCGAGCTTGATGGCGGCCTCTACGGCCTCCGCCCCGCTGTTGCAGAAGAAGACCCGATGGAGCCCGCTCAACTCCGCCAGCCGCTTGGCGGCCCGGGCCTGCTCGGGGATGTGGTACAGGTTCGAGACGTGCAGGTAGCGGGAGGCCTGGTCGCACAGGGTCCGCACCAGGTCCGGGTGCGCGTGCCCCAGGCTCGTGGTGGCGATCCCCGCCACGAAGTCCAGGTACTCCCGGCCCTCCAGATCCCACAGCCGCACGCCCTCCCCCCGTACGAAGGCCACAGGCGACCGCCGGTACGTGCGAAAGAGATACCGGTCCGACCACTCCAGAACCGTCTCAAGATCCATCTAGCCCTCCGCTTGGCGGATCATGGTGCCGATTCCGGTCTCCGTGAAGAGCTCGATCAGCAGGCCGTGGGGCAGATCCGTACCGATGATGTGGGCGCTCCGCACGCCGCCCGCAAGGGCCTCCAGGCAGGCTTCCACTTTGGGGATCATCCCCTGGGAGATCACGCCGGAAGCGATGAGCTGCCTCGCCTCCTCCGGGCTGAGTTCGCTCAGCAGCTCCCGGTGGCCGTCCACTTCCCGGTACACCCCGGGCACATCGGTGAGGAGGATGAGCTTCTGGGCCTGCAGGCCCACCGCCAGGGCCGCGGCTGCGGTGTCCGCGTTGAGGTTGTAGCTCTGGCCGTCCGGACCGAATCCCACGGAGGCGATGACGGGAAGGAATCCCGCGTCCAGCAGCACCTGTAGGATCTCCGGATCCACCCGCTCCACCTCGCCCACGTACCCCAGATCCACCTCCCCGCTGTGCTTACGGACCTGCAGAAGCCGCGCGTCCTTGCCCGAAAGCCCCACGGCCCGGCCGCCCGCCCTGTGGATGAGGGTCACCAGATGCTTATTGACGCGGCCTGCGAGCACCATCTCCACCACCTCCATGGTCTCCGCATCCGTGACCCGCAGGCCGTTGACGAACCGCGTGGTCCTGCCCAGGCGCTCCAGGGTGCGCGTGATCTCCGGGCCTCCCCCGTGCACCAGCACGGGCCGTACCCCGGCCCGCTGCAGGAGCACGAGGTCCTCCGGGAGGGTGCCGAGCTCCTGAGCGTTCAGGACACTCCCTCCGAACTTCACGACCACCGTCCGGTCCTTCCAGGCCGCCACGTAGCGCAGGGCGTGGGCCAGCGACGTACCGATCCCCGGACTCTCCAGCGGCAGGACGTTCACCGCTCTCCTCCTAGGTGATGTAGGCGCCGTTCAGACGTACGTACTCCTCGCTGAGGTCGCACGTCCACACCCACCACCGTCCGCTGCCCACCCCCAGGTCCACCCGCAGGGTCACCTCCGGCGCCCGCAGGGCCTGCGCGCCCTCCGAAAGCGCCTCGGGGATCCCCACGCCGCCGTAGACCACCAGGACCGGCCCGAACCAGATGCGCGCCCTGGACTCCTCCAGGACCACCCCCGCCCTTCCCACCGCCGCGAGAACCCTGCCCCAGTTCGGCTCCCCGCCGTGCAGCATGGTCTTCACCAGGAGCGAGGTAGCCACCGCATAGGCAGCCTTCCGGGCCTCCGCCTCGTCCAGGGCGCCCGTGACCTCCACCCGCACGAGCCGCGTGGCGCCCTCCCCGTCCCGTACCACCATCTTCGCCAGGTCCTCCGCCACCGCGGTGAGGGCCTCGCAGAACCGCCGGTAGGCCTCCCCCTCCTCCACGGAGATCCCAGTTCGGCCGTTCGCCAGGACGATGAGGCTGTCGTTGGTGCTGGTGTCTCCGTCCACGGTGACGCGGTTGAAGGAGGCGTCCGCGGCAATCTGCAGGGCCTCCCGCAGTCGTCCGGGGGAGATGCGGGCATCCGTGGTGAGAAAGCCCAGGGTGGTGGCGAGCTGAGGATGGATCATCCCGGCACCCTTCGCCATCCCGCCCACGGTCACCACGCCCTCCAGCAGGCGCACCTGCACCGCAGCCCGCTTGGGGAAGGCGTCTGTGGTGAGAATGGCCTCCGCCGCGGCTTCGCCCCGGCGCTCCAGGGCCCGCACCGCCTGCGGGATCCCCCGACGGATGGCCTCCATGGGGAGCGGAACGCCGATCACCCCCGTGCTGCACACCAGCACGTGGGAACGCGGAAGGCCGAGCTCCCGCGCGGCAAGTTCCGCCATCTCGTAGGCGTCCCGAAGTCCCTGCGGTCCCGTGCAGGCGTTGGCATTGCCGCTGTTGACCACGATGGCCTGCGCAACTCCGCCGGACAGCGCCTCCTGGCAGTACCGCACGGGTGCCGCCTTCACCCGGTTGGTGGTGAAGAGCCCCGCCGCGGAGGCGGGGACCTCCGAGTAGAGGAGGGCCAAGTCCAGCCGCTGCTGCTTGATTCCGCAGTGCACCCCCGCCGCGAGGAAGCCCTGCGGGCTCGTGACGTCTCCTGGAATACGGGTTACGTGCTCCGACGGCTCCATGGCACCTAGGGAAAGAGGGGGGGAGTGAGGAGACCAGTGGTCTCCGGAAGCCCGAACATCAGGTTCATGCACTGGATGGCCTGCCCCGCGGCCCCCTTTCCGAGGTTGTCCAGGGCCGCGATGGCGATGGCCATCCTCCGCTCCACGTCCACCCGTACTGTCACGTCGCAGAAGTTGGAGCCATAAGTGGCCTTCGTCTGCGGGAGGTCCGCTGCGAGCACCCGCACGAAGGGCTCTCCCGCGTACGCCTCCCGGTACAGGTCTAGGGCGGTCTGGCTTTCCAGGGGACGGGCCAGCCGCACATAGCAGGTGGCGAGGATCCCCCGGGTCATGGGGATGAGGTGCGGGACAAAGCACACCGCCGCGGGACAGCCCGCCTCCGCGAGGGCCTGCTCCAGCTCGGGGACGTGACGGTGGTGGGCCACGTTGTACGGCCGCACGTTCTCGTTGACCTCGCTGAAGTGGGTGCCCAGGGACACGCTCCGGCCGGCCCCGGAGACTCCAGACTTCGCGTCCACCACCGCTGGCCCGCTCCCGTACCCAGCCCGCAGGAGCGGCACCAGGCCGAGCAGCGCAGCCGTAGGGTAACAGCCCGGAACCGCCACCAGGTGCGCCTCCCGGATGCGGCTGCGGTGGAACTCCGGGAGCCCGTAGACCGCTTCCTCCAGCAGGTGCGCAGCCGTGTGTTCCCGTCCGTACCACCGGGCGTACTGGGCGGGATCCCGTAGGCGGAAGTCCGGCCCCAGATCCACCACCCGGGCACCCGCGGCCAGGATCTCAGGAGCGGCCTCCAGGGCAAGCCCGTGGGGAAGCGCCAGGAACACCACGTCGCTCTCCTGCCCCAACCTCCGCCAGTCCGGCTCCCTCAGGGGCTTGCGCACAAACCCCTCCAGATGGGGGAAGACCTCCGGGAGGGACCTGCCTCGATGCTGGTCCGCGGTGAGGGACACCAACGCCACCTGGGGGTGGTGCACCAGCCACCGTACCAGCTCCCCTCCCGTATAGCCGCTCGCGCCCGCCACGCTCGCCCGAATCATGGCATAACCATACACGAGATTGCATGATGTTGCAACCGGGGAAGGGTCTGGATCCGGTGATGCGCTCTTCGGGTTCTGTCTATAAAATGGTGGATACAGAGGCAATCGTCCGATGGGGGGAACCATGCGGGATCGGAAGCATGTGCGCACGTGGCTGGCGGTGCTGGTCGGTGTAGCCGTGGCCCTGGGCTCGGGCGCCCTGGGATTCGGTGCGCCGCAGGAGCAACCCCGCCGGGGCGGAACCCTCCGGGTCGTGGACGAGGCCCCCGGAGGTCCCTTCGGCGTCCCCTGGAAGATGCCCGTGTTCGGCATCATCCCTGCCATCCCCGTCTACGAAACCCTGCTCTGGGTGGACGCCCGGGGGCGCATCAGCCCCAAACTGGCAACCCACTGGGAGATCACCCCCGACCGAAAGGGACTCGTGCTGCGGCTCCGGCAAGGCGTGCGGTTCCACGACGGATCAGAACTCGACGCGGAAGCCGCGAAGTTCAGCCTCGAGGAGAACCTCAAGGCCCGACGGCTCCCGCCTACCATCCACTCCGTGGACGTCCTGGACCGGTACACGGTGCGGGTCAACTTCACCCAGTGGAACAACGGCATCTACCTCTCCCTCGCGGGCTCCGCCTCCCTCATCGCCTCCCCCTCCCACATCCGCCGGCTGGGGGAGGACCGGGCCCAGTGGGAACCCTCCGGAACCGGCCCCTTCCGCCTCACCCAGTACGATCCCAACGCCTTTGCTGTGTACGCCCGCTTCGATCGCTACTGGGACCGCGGCAAGCCCTACCTGGACCGGCTCGAGCTGCGGTTCATCCGGGACATCCAGACCCTGAAGGCGGCCATGCTGGCGGGCCAGGTGGATGTGGCCGGGTTTGGAGATCCCCAGGTGGTGAGTGAGCTCCAGACCACGGGTCGGTTCCAGGTGATCTCGGGACTCCACCGAGGGATCCTCATGCTCATCCCGGACAGCGCCAACGAGGACTCCCCCTTCGCGGACCGGCGGGTCCGCGAAGCCCTCCAGTACGCCTTCGATCGGGCCGCCCTGGCCCGGGCCCTGGGATACGGCCTGTGGGAACCGTGGCACCAGATCGCCCAACCCGAATCTCCAGCCGCGCTCCCGGACTACCGCGCCCCCGCCTACAACCCCGCCCGGGCCAAGGAACTTCTGGCCCAGGCCGGCTACCCCAACGGGTTCCGCACCCGGCTGATCCCCGCTCCCTTCCTGACTCGAGAGATCGCGGTGGCCATCCACCGCTCTCTGCAGGAAGTGGGCATCCAGGCGGAGCTGGAGACCCCGGAGATCGCCCGGTACGCGGAGTACCAGCGGAAGGGGTGGCGAGGGTTACTCATCCAGCCCTTCGGCTACTTCCCCTACTTCAACAACTACGTGGCCTTCTACTTCACCAACTCCCCGGAGGGCTTCGTGAGCATGCGACGGCCTCCGCAGCTGCAGCGGCTGTGGGAGGACTCCGTAGCCACCCTCACCCCGCAGCGCTACAGGCTGCAGCTGATGCACCGGCTCCTACTGCAGGAGCACACAGTGATCCCCCTGTGGCTTGCGGGTCGGTACTACGTGGCGCGCCCCGAAGCCCGGGGGACAGGACACCTGCAGGGCTCTACCTGGCCGTGGTGGACGCCCGCGAACGCCTGGGTCGCACGGTAGCGATTGCACGCCAGGGATCCGGAGGTGCACCTCTTTACGCAAGCGGCGCGGGACCCGTCATGGGCTGCGGGGCGAGCAGCACTTCCTCCCGGAGGGCCGCGAGGACCTCGCCGTAGAGCTGGGCGGTCTCCAGGGTGGTGAGGCAGGGGATGCGGTGCTCCACTGCGGCCCGGCGCAGCCGAAAGCCCCACCGCCGCGGGTCGTGGCCGGCGGTGGGAACGTTGATCAGGACGCCCACCTCACCCCGGCGGATGGCCTCCAGGGCCTCGGGATACAGCAGCGGACGGCACGGCACGCCTGCGGACTGCAGGGTCGCAGCGGTGCCCGGGGTCGCAAGGAGCGGGATCCCGAGCGCCTGGAGGCGGCGCGCGATGGGAACAACCCCCCGTCGGGCCCGTCGGGCCACGCTGAGGAGGGCCGCACCGCTCGGTGGGACCGTCCATCCTGCAGCCACGATGCCTTTGTAGAGGGCTGCGGGGAGGTTCCGGTCGATCCCCATCACCTCCCCTGTGGACCGCATCTCCGGCCCCAGGGCCACCTCCGCACCCATGAGCTTCTCGCTGCTGAACACGGGCACCTTTACCCCCACCCGCCGGGGGGCGGGGAACCGGTACACGCCGGGGTAGCCCAGGTCCGTCAGGGAACTGCCCAGCATGACGCGGGTGGCGATCTGCACCAGCGGCGCCCCCAGCACCTTGCTGATGAAGGGCACGGTGCGGCTCGCCCGCAGGTTCGCCTCCAGCACATACACCCGGTAGTCGTGCACCACGAACTGCACGTTCAAAAACCCCTGAACCCGCAGGGCCCGGTTGAGCTCCTGGAGGATTTCCACGACGCGCTCCGCCACCTCCGGGAGGACGTTCGGGGCGGGGAAGATGGAGATGCTGTCCCCGGAGTGCACGCCCGCGGCCTCCACGTGCTCCATGATCCCGGGGAGGAGCAGGTTCACGCCGTCCCCGATGGCGTCCACTTCCAGCTCCTGCCCCCGCAGGTACGCGTCCACCAGCACCGGGCGAGCCGGGTCCACCGCCAGGGCCGCGGCGACCAGCTCCTCTACTTCCTCCGCCTCGTACACGATCCGCATGCCCCGGCCCCCCAGCACGTAGGAAGGGCGAACCACCACCGGGAGCCCCAACCGGCGCACCAGCTGCTTGGCCTCCTCCACGGAGTGGGCCATTCCACCGTCCGGGTGCGGGATCCCGAGCTGATCCAGCAGGAGGTAGAACTTCCGCCGGTCCTCGGAAATGTCCAGGCTCTCCACGGAGGTGCCCAGGATGGGAACTCCCGCCCGGGCGAGGGGGACAGCGAGGTTCAGGGCGGTCTGTCCCCCGAACTGCACCAGGACCCCCACGGGCCGCTCCTTGCGCACCACGTGCAGCACGTCCTCCACGGTGAGGGGCTCAAAGTACAGGCGGTCGGAGGTGTCGAAGTCCGTGCTCACCGTCTCCGGGTTGTTGTTCACCACCACGGCCCGCACCCCCGCCTCCCGGAGGGAGCGCACCGCGTGCACGGTACTGTAGTCGAACTCGATGCCCTGCCCGATGCGGATGGGCCCGCTCCCCAGCACCACCGCGCAAGGCCGCGGATCCTCCTCCGCCTCGTCCTCCTCCTCGTAGGTGCTGTAGTAGTAAGGGGTGGCTGCAGGGAACTCGCCCGCGCAGGTGTCCACCAGCTTGTAGACGGGCACGATCCCCGCCTCCTCCCGCTGGGCCCGTACCTCCTCCTCCGGGCGATGCTGCAGCCGGGCGATCTCCGCATCCCCAAGCCCCATGCGCTTGGCCATCCAAAGGGTCTGGGTGCTTCGATCCCTCTCTACCCGCCGCTCCATCCTCACGAGGCGCTCTAGCTCCCAGATGAAGAAGGGGTCGATGCCGCTTGCGGCCGCGAGCTCCTCCGGGCCTGCGCCCCGGCGCAGGAGCTCCGCCACGGCCCACAGTCGCTCGTCGCAGGGCGTGCGTACCCGCTCCCATAGGGCCTCCTCGTCCATCCGGGCCAGGGCGGGGTGCCACAGGCCGCGGTTGGTGGATTCCACGGACCGTGCCGCCTTCAGGAGGGCCTCCGTGAAGGTGCGGCCGATGGCCATCACCTCACCCGTGGATTTCATCTGGGTACCGATACGGCGGTCCGCCTCCCCGAACTTGTCGAAGGGCCAGCGGGGGATCTTCACCACCACGTAGTCCAGGGCCGGCTCGAAGCAGGCGGTGCCCCGGGTGATGGAATTCTGGATCTCCCACAGGCGATAGCCGAGGGCGATCTTGGCCGCCACCCGGGCGATGGGATACCCCGTGGCCTTGCTCGCGAGCGCACTGCTGCGCGACAGCCGCGGATTCACCTCGATCACGTAGTAGCGCTCGGAGTTCGGATCCAGGGCGAACTGCACGTTGCACCCGCCCTCCACCCCCAAAGCCCGTACGATCTCGAAGGCGGCCCGGCGCAGCATCTGGTGCTCGCGGTCCGAGAGGGTGAGGCTGGGAGCCACCACGATGCTGTCCCCCGTGTGCACACCCATGGGGTCCACGTTCTCCATGTTGCAGACGGCGATGCAGTTGTCGTCCGCGTCCCGCAGGATCTCGTACTCGATCTCCTTCCAGCCCGCCACAGACCGCTCCACCAGCACCTGACCGATGGGACTGGTGCGGATCCCCCGCTCCGCGGCCTCCCACACAGCCTCCCTTCCCCGGGCGAGCCCGCCTCCGGTTCCTCCCAGGGTGAAGGCGGGACGGATCACCACCTCCGCATCCCCCAGGGAGAGGGAGAAGTCCACGGCTTCTTCCGGGGTGCTCGCGACGATGCTCTCGGGTACGGGCTGCCCGATGCGCTGCATCTCCGCCCGAAACAGCTCCCGGTCCTCCCCCTTGTGGATGGCGGACAGTGGCGTACCGAGCACCTCCACCCCCAGGGCCGCGAGCACCCCCATGCGGTCCAGGGCCGCAGCCAAGTTGAGGCCTGTCTGCCCGCCCAGGGTCGGGAGCAGCCCCTGCGGCCGTTCCGCCTCCAGCACCCGAGCCACGAACTCCGGGGTGAGGGGCTCGATGTAGATCCGGTCCGCCACCTCCGGGTCCGTCATGATGGTGGCGGGATTGCTGTTGACCAGCACCACCTCCACCCCCTCCTCCGAGAGGGCCCGGCAAGCCTGGGAACCCGAGTAGTCGAACTCCGCGGCCTGCCCGATGGTGATGGGGCCGGAGCCGATCACCAGCACCTTCCGGATGTCCGGGCGCCGCGGCATCAGCGCACCCCCGCCCGCTGGACCACGTCCTCCAGGAACCGGTCGAAGAGGTCCCGGCTGTCCCGGGGTCCGGGGCGGGCCTCCGGGTGGAACTGCACGGACCAAACCGGCAGGTGCTGGTGCCGGATGCCCTCCACGGTGCCGTCGTGGAGGTTGCGGTGGGTCACCACAAACCCCGTACCCACCAGACTCCCTTCGTCTACCGCGTAGCTGTGGTTCTGGGTGGTGATGCGCACGCGACCGGTGGCGTGCTCCAGGACCGGGTGGTTGGAGCCCCGGTGCCCGAAGGGGAGTTTGAAGGTCTTCGCGCCCGCGGCCCGGGCCAGGATCTGGTGTCCCAGGCAGACCCCGAAGATGGGAAGCCGGCCGAAGAGGGTTCGCAGCCGCTGGGCCACGGCGTCGAGACGACGCGGATCCCCCGGACCGTTCCCCACCACGAGACCGTGGGGATGAAGCGCCAGGATCTCCTCGACCTCCACCAACCCGGGGAGCACGATCACCTCGCACCCCCGGGCGGCGAGCTCCCGGGCGATTCCCATCTTTATCCCGCAGTCCAGGACCGCGATGCGAGCGCCAGGCCCCGGAAGGAGGATGGGTTCTTCCGGCAGCACCTCCACCACCAGATCCTCTTCGGCGAGGTCCGGGAGCGACCGGGCCCGGGCCACGAGTTCGTCCGGATCCCACTCCCCGGCGGCGATCACCCCGCGCCGGAGCCCGTGGGTGCGCAGGTGGCGCACGATCCGTCGGGTGTCCACTTCCGCGATGGCCACGATCCCCTGCCCGCGCAGGTACTCGGAGAGGGTGAGGCGGCCGGCCCAGTGGCTGGTGTAGGGGCTGGCTTCCCGTACCACGAAGCCCCGCAGGAAGGGCCGGCGGGACTCCGCCCACTGGGGGCTCACCCCGTAGGTGCCCATCATGGGGAAGCTCATCACCACGATCTGGCCCGCGTAGCTGGGATCCGTGAGCACCTCAGGATAACCGGTCATGCCCGTGGTGAACACCACCTCCCCACCCGAGATCCCCTCCGCCCCAATGGAGATCCCCCGCACCACGAGGCCGTCCTCCAGCGCGAGCCACCCGGGTTGCATATTCATACACTGAAGTGTATCACTATACACTTCGGGGTGTAAAGAAAACGCCCGCGTTTTCTCCCTGCGGGCGCACAGATCTCCTCTCGCCTCCATCGCTCCCTCCCGGAGAGCATTAATGGTCGGCCACGCTGCTTAAAACTCTAGCAGATGGGTGGGGAAAGGCGCAACGGGATTTCTCACCGCCCCGGGAGGGCCTCCCACAGCTCGTCCGTCAGATAGACGAGATCGAAGAGCATGACTCCGGCCGTCTGCACTCGGGCTATCCGGAGGGCCTGCCGCAACCGCTCGGGACTGCCCACGAAATGGGGAAGGTACAGGGTGGCCACCACGGGGATCCTCTCGTTCACCAGTGAGCGGGCCAACATCGCCCCGCCCTCCAGGCTGTACGTGGGGTTTGCGCCCCGGCGCAGGGCTTCCCACACCGTGAGGGGCCGGTAGTACAGCCCTACTGCGAGGAAGTCCAGGAGGGGCGCGTACCCCGCCCGGACCCAGGCCGTGCTCACCCAGGGGTACAGGGGCCGCACCTCCGGGTGGGCCCAGTTGGCACCCTCCTCGTAGTACACGGGATACCAACCCCCTACGTACGCACCCACCGCGATCCCCGGCCGCAGGGCCCGAGCCAGACGTGTGGCGGAGAGCACGTAGGCATGGATGTTCCGGGCCCGGTAGCCAAGCCACGCCCGGTACAGCGGTCCCGGCTCCCGTGCCACCCAGTACCCTCGGGGCACATACCGGTAGATGTCCTCCGGCCACCGCTCCACCGGCCGGCCCAGAAAGGCCTCGAAGTCCCGGCGGCTCCGTTCCGAGAAGTCCTGGGCGAGATCCTCGTACCGGGTGCGGTCCAGGATCACCCCATCTACGGGATAGCGGGTGAGAAGCTCGTACAGGACCGCGAGCTGGTAGAGGCGGACCTCCGGATGGGCAGGGTCTGTGAAGGCGAAGGGGCTGCGCCGCCAGCCCGGCTCCATCCGCACCCTTACCGGTCCGATCGCGGCCGGATCTCCCACCCGGAAGGCGCCACGCAGCCACGAGGCGGCCCTCCCGTGCCCTGCCAGAACGTACCCGTCCTCCGGGATCGGAGCGGGACCTGGATCGGGCTCGGTGCGCTCCCGATCCCGGACCTCCACCACCCGATCCTTCCGGACCACCACCTCCACCCCGTAGCGGGTGGTGGAGACGCGAGCGCCGATGGCCCGGGTGTACAGAATGAGCTGGTCCGCGTAGCGGGTGGTGTTCGCACCATCGAGCTCGTACTCGGAGCCGTCCGGTGCCCGGACGGGCCGGGTGGCCACGTAGGCCACCCCGGCCCACTCCGGTCGTTCGAAGGCGGGGCCGGTCCGGTATGCGGAGAGTCCCTCCGAGAACGTGTTCACTCCTGCGAAAAACCGCATCCCCCGGGCGTGGGCCTCCCGCAGGAGCGTGCCCAGAAGGTCGTAGTCCCGGGGAAACCACACCACGGGGGGAGGATAGGCGGGGGAGCTGGTCCGGGGAATCGGGGATTCGTTGAGGACGGGCGCGAAGCGACTGGGATAGGTGACGTATCCCCATGCGTTCTTCGCCTCGAAGACCACGGCATCCACGCCCGCGGCTTTCGCCCGGTCCAGCACCCGCCGCACGCCTTCCACGGTGCTCAGAGCGGGGAGGTTCGCGCCGGGCTCGATCCACAGGGCGAGCCAGCTCCCGCGGGCCGGCAGAGCCGTGTGGCCCGGGGGAGCCGCCACAGCCACCGCGAGAAGCGATGCCGTGAGGAGTCCCAGCAGCCTCATCGCACGAACAGGGCAAAGGCGATGACGAAGGCCACCACCACCACCGCCCGCTCCACGAATGCCCGTCCCAGGGCGCGGGCGATGCCCGCGGACGCGTAACCGCCCGCGACAGCGCCCAGGGCCAGCCACACCACGTCCGGCCACAGCACGGCCCGGGAGAACAGGAAGTAGGCGGCCGCCACACCGTTGCCCACCGCGGTGAGGATCCCCTTGATGCCGTTCATCTGGTGGATGTCATCCAGTCCCAGCAGTCCCAGGGTGGTGAGGATGAGGATGCCGGTACCCGCCCCGAAGTAGCCGATGTACAGGCCGATGCCGAACTGCAGGAGGAGGGCCACCGGCCGAGTGGCGCGCCAGCCGGGAGGGAACAGGGTTCGGATGCGTCCCCGGACGGCCAGCAGCATCGCGGCCCCGAGGATGAGGAAGGGCACGACGGCGCGGAAGGTCTGGGTGGGCGTCCGGAGGAGGAGCCAGCCGCCCAGCATTCCCCCCACCAGGGTAGGCCATACGAGGTACCGGATCCACGGGCCGCTCCCCTCCATCTCCCGCCGAAACCCCCAGGCGCCCGCGAGGTTGCCCGGCCACAGGGCCACCGCGTTCGTGGCGTTCGCCAGTACGGGATCCCGGCCCAGCCACAGCATGGTGGGGAAGGAGATGAGGGTTCCGCCGCCGGCAATCGCGTTCACCGCACCTGCCGCGGCCCCCGCGGCGAGGAGGATCACCCCTTGTTCCACGGACCCCATGGAATGCACCTACCGAGGCGGTATTGTCGCACACCGCGCGTGTCCGCCACCAGGGGCTAGCGACAGGTCTCGGATCCGTGATCGGAGAACTGCGCGTCCCCGACTGCAAGGAACCGCCAGGAGTAGCCGTCAGGCCACAGCTCCAACCGCAGCACTCCGAAAGACCGGTCCGTAGCGGCCTCCCGCGCCCCCAGGGGATCGGGTCGCAGCCGGTAGAGGTTCCGGCCGCCGGTTCCCACCACGAACTGTCGGATCCCTCTGGGGGTGATCCGGCCCCGGGAATCCAGGGGCGCGTATCGCTGGTAGTTGTGGTCGTGCCCGGAAAGAACCAACTCCGCACCCGCCGCCTGCAGCAGCTCCCAGAAGGGCCGAACCTCCGGGAACCCGGTGTAGCGTCCCGCGGTGAAGAGGGGATGGTGCCAGAAGGCGAGGATGCACCGAGCCGAGCTCGTGGCGAGCACCTCCCGGAGCCACCGGTACTGCGGGGATCCTCCGCCACACCCCTCGACCGCCCAGCAGTTGGAGTTCAGAGCCAGGAGGAGCCACCGCCCCAGCCGGAAGGCGTAATAGCCGTGCTCCGGATCCCCCGCCCGATCCCCGAAGTAGGCGAAGTAGCCGCGTGCACGGGGCGTCTGGTACTCGTGGTTCCCCGGGACCGGATGCGTGATCCGCAGGTACCGCCCCCACGTGCGGTGGTAGGCGGCCCGATAGCGTCCCAGGGCGCCGTCAGGGTACTGGCCGTCACCCAGCATCAGCACCGCGTCCGCGCCTTCCAAGAAGGCCGCGGTGTCCGCGTCCCGGCAGGCAGATTCCATACGGGGGATCTCCGGAGAACACGCCACATCTCCGGCGGCCACCACCACATAGGGCCTCTCCGGGGCACCCCAAATCCCCACGGAGGCCAGGAAGGCCACCACGACCGCCAGGCAAAGGGGGAGGAGCTTCCTACACATCCTCGGTTTGCCGAGACCACCCTGCGGCGCAAAACCAGGAAAGGATCACCGCCGCGGCCGCGAGCCCAGCTGTCTCCGTCCGGAGCACGAGAGGTCCCAGGCTTACGGCCTCCGCGCAGGCCCGCAGCCTCCGCACCTCCTCCTCCGCAAACCCACCCTCAGGGCCCACGAACATCGCGAGGTCGGTGAGCTCCTGCGTTCTCTCAAGCATCCGGAGCAGGGGACGACCCCCACCCTCCCACAGGAAAACCCGGAGAGAGTGCCGCGCGAAAGCTGCTGCGGCCTGCGCAAACGGCATGGGATCCGCCACCTCCGGGACCTGGGCTCGACGACACTGCTTGCTGGCCTCCGCGGCGATGCGCCGCCACCGCTCCACCCGTCCCCCTGCCTTTACGGATCGCTCCATCGCCACCGGTACGAAGCGTGCAATCCCCAGCTCGGTCCCCATGCGGACCACGGTGTCCATCTTGTCCCCCTTGGGCACCCCCTGGTACAGGGTGAGCCGATAGGGAAGTGTCAGACCCTCCCGCGGCCGCAGCACGCGGGCCACCACCCCGGGGGAGGTCCGGAGGAGCTCCGCCTCCCACTCCCCGCCTCGGCCATCGAAGGCCAGGAACACGTCCCCCACCCGCATCCGGAGGACGCGCAGGGCGTGGCGGGCCTCCCGGGCATCCAGGTGCAGGAGATGGGGATCCCCCGGATCCGGCTTCACGAGCAACCGGTGCATCCGGACTGCACGAACACGAGGGCGCGCCACTCCGCCTGAGCCAGCATCTGATCCAGCTGCAGGCCGAAGCGCTCAGCGCCTTCCAGGAGCTCCGGCACGTCCCCCTCCACCAACCCGGAGACGATGAAGATGCCGTTGCGCGTGAGGTGCGATGGAACCTCCGGGAGCACCGTGGCCGCCGCACCTGCGGAGATGTTCATCACCAGGACATCCACGCGTTCCCCGCTCCCCACGAGGAGATCTGCGCACCGCACCTCCACCTCCACGCGGTTGTGCCAGGCGTTCTCCGCGGCCACCGCGCACGCCACGGGGTCGTTGTCCACTGCCACCACCCGGCGGGCGCCCAGCTTTGCCGCGGCCACGGCCAGGATGCCGCTTCCCGTGCCCAGATCTAGCACCGTCTCTCCACCCCGCACGCAGGCCTCGAGGGCATGCAGGCAGAGCCGGGTGGAGGGGTGGAGCCCGGTCCCGAAGGCCATCCCCGGGTTCAGCACGAGCTCGATCTCCCCTTCTCCAAGCTCCGCCTCCTGCCAGGGTGGACGGATGAGGAACCGGCCCACCCGGAAGGGGCGGAAGTGTGCTTTCCACGCCTCCGCCCACTCCGCCTCCGGGAGCTCCCGCACCTCGACCACCGCAGGCCCCGGATCGAGCCCGAAGTCCTGCAGTCCCAGCAGGTACCGGCGGATGGCCTCGATGTGGGCGGCCGCGGAGGTGCTTTCCGGAAGGTAGGCACGCAGCACCACCCCCTGCGCCGTCTCTTCCTCCACGTATCCCGAGCGGAGATCCAGCAGCCGGGCGCCCACCGCGTCCGCGGCCTCCCGGGAGGTGAGCACGCAGACCTCCAGCCACCTCATCGCAGGAGGTCCCGTACCCGCTTCCCCAGGGAAGGCGGCTTTCTGAGTCGTTCCCCGCGCAGCCGGGCGAACTCCAGGAGCAGCTGGCGCTCCCTGGGCTCCAAGGCCTTCGGGATCCGGACCTCGAACCGCACGTGCAGATCCCCCCGCCGGCCCTCCGAAGAGGGGAGCCCGTATCCCTTCAGGGTGAGCACCTCTCCCGGCTGGGTCCCCGGGGGGACCGTGACGGATTTGGGGCCGTCCAGGGTGGGTACTTCCACCTCATCCCCCAGAGCCGCCTGGGTCATGGAGAGGGGGACCGTGCAGTACAGATCGAGCCCGCGCCGCTCGAACACCGGATGCCGCGCCAAGTGCACGACCACGTAGAGGTCTCCCCGGGGGCCGCCGTGCCGGCCCGCTTCCCCTTCTCCTGCAAGCCGCAGCCAGGCACCCTCCTGTACCCCCGCTGGGACGTTCACCACGAGGTGCCGTCTGGCCTCCACCCGGCCGGTTCCCCCGCATCGCGTGCAGGGGTTCCGCAGGACCCGGCCGTGACCCGCGCACCGGCGACAGGTGGAGATCTGCGTGAAGGTCCCAAAGAGGGTACGCTGGGTGAACCGGGTCTGCCCGCTGCCGCCGCAGGTGGGACATGTCACCCATCCCCCGCCCCGCTCCGCGCCGGTTCCAAAGCAGCCCGGGCAGGTCTCCTGCCGCGTCACCTCGATGGTGCGTTCCGTCCCGTGGGCCGCCTCCTCCAGGGTGATCTCCAGGTCGTACCGGAGGTCCGCTCCCCGCTCGGGGATCGGCTCCTCCGCGGGGCCCGGCCGCATCCCGCCGAAGAAGGCCTCGACCAGGTCCTCGAAGGGAAACCCGAAGTCCCGGGGCGCCCGATCGAGCCCGCCGCGGCGCATGCGATCGTACTCGGCACGCTTCTGCGGGTCGCTCAGAATCTGGTACGCCTCGTTGATCTCCTTGAACCTCTCCTCTGCTTGCGGATCCCTGTTCACATCCGGGTGGTACTCCCGGGCGAGGCGACGGTACGCCCGGTGGATCTCTTCCTGCGATGCGTCCGGGGAGACGTTGAGGATCTCGTAGTAGTCCCGCGGCATGGCAGGACGTCAGTGGGATCCCGCGGCACGACTGAGGACGGTGCCCAGGAGACGGGCGAGGACCCGCACCAGGGCGATCACCCGACCGTAGGGCATCCGCATGGGGCCCACCACGCCGATCACGCCCGCGGGCCGCTTCCCGACCCAGTAGGTGGCCGAGACCACGCTGCACCTCCACATCTGCGCCACAGGATTCTCCGGTCCAATGGTGACCCGCACCTCTTCCCCCAGCGGCCTGAGCAGGCTCCACACCACCTCCTCCCGGTCGAGGGCGGAGAGAACGGGCTGCGCCACCCGCACGTCCCGAAACTCAGGCTGTTTGAGAATGTTGGAGTGCCCCTCCACGAACACCCGACCCGGCCCCCGCGCGTGGAGATACGCCTGCAGGGCTTCCTCGAACCGGCGCAGGAGGAGCATGAGGTCCGGCCGGTCCACCCGGACATGGGCGAGGGTACCCTCCCGGACCTCGCCCAGGGTCTTCCCCCGCAGGCCCTCGCTCAGGCACCGCGAGAGCTGCTCCAGCTCCCCGGGAGCGATCGGGGTTGGAAGCCGGAGGAGGGTCCCCTCGATGCTGCCCGCGTCCGTCACCACCACCACCGCCACCCGGTCCTCCGCGAAGGGCACGAAGTGCAGGTGCAAAAACCGCCGCTGGTCCATCGCGGCCACCGCCCCTACGGAGGGGTACTCCAGCAGGTGCGCCAGTTCGTGCGCGGCATGCTCCACGGCCCGCTCCGCCTCCTCCGCGACGCTCGATAGGGCACGCAGGATGCGGCGTCGCTCCTCCACGGGAACCTGTTCCTCCTGCACCATGGTGTCCACGTACAGCCGGTACGCCCGTTCCGTGGGCACCCGGCCCGCGGAGGGATGCGGCTGATGGAGGTAGCCCATCTCCGTAAGGACCGCCATCTCGTTGCGGATGGTGGCCGCGCTCACATCCAGCCCGTACCGGCCCACGAGGGCTGCAGAACCCACCGGCTCGGCGGTGAGGATGTGCTCATGGACCACCGCCTGCAGGATGCGTTGCTTCCGAGGATCCAGCACCTCCACGGCCATGGTGTTTGAACCGCACTCCACCTTCGGCCCCGGATCAAACCCCATGCCCACCGTACCATCGGGACTCCCGCGCGGTCAATTTGACGCCCCCCGCAGAGGAGGACGCGGGGCCACGCATCCGGACCCCACTACCCCGCGGGTGCGGCTCCCCGGCGCACCAGCCCCAGCACCCACCGGGCTTCCTCCGCGCGCAGGAGCAGACTGCTTCCGAGGTACACCCCGCCCGCGGTCCCCAGTGCGGCCGCGAGCCGGACGGTTTCCCCCACCAGGCCCGAACCCAGGGCATCCTTCAGAATCCCCATCACTCCCCAGGCCACAAGCCCCACGGCCGCCGCGCCCACAGCCGCCCGCAGGGCAGTCCGCCACACCCGGTCCGGTTCCAGGGTCTCCAACCGGCGCCGCAACAGCCACCACAGCACCCCCGCGTTCAGGGTGCTCACCACGGAGGTGGCGAGCGCGATCCCCACATGCCCCCACACCTGCATCAACAGCCAGTCCAGCAACGCGTTCAAGGGAATCATGCAGGCTCCCACTCGGAGCGGGGTCCGCATGTCATGCAGGGCGTAGTAGGCCCGGGTGAGCACCACATAGCAGGAGACGGACACGAGCCCCGCCCCGTAGGCGGCCACGGCCCCGGACACCGCAGCGGTGGCCTGAGGCGTGAAGGCGAACCGCTCGAAGAGGACCCGCACCAGCACCTCCGGCACCGCCAAGTACAGGGCCGCCACGGGGGCCGCACACCACAGGGCGGCCCGCAGTCCCAGGGAGATGGTACGTCCGAGCGCCGCGAACTCCCCCTCCCCCGCCTGCCGGGAGAGGGTGGGGAAGAGGGCGGTGGCGATGGAG
This sequence comes from Candidatus Sysuimicrobium calidum, assembly GCA_031459935.1. Lineage (GTDB taxonomy): Bacteria > Sysuimicrobiota > Sysuimicrobiia > Sysuimicrobiales > Sysuimicrobiaceae > Sysuimicrobium > Sysuimicrobium calidum. The sequence goes on from JAVKHN010000003.1 coordinate 98,287, forward strand.
ATGGCGAAGAATCCCACGGGAGCCTGTACCACCTCGTAGGCGTAGTCCAGCACGGCCACCGCGTTCACCGTCCCGTTGGGACGGAGGAAGGAGGCGAAGACGCGATCCACGTAGGCGTTGAGCTCCACCACCGCGAGTCCCAGCATGGCGGGGAGCGCGAGCTGCACCACCTCCCGCACCGCGGGATGCCGCAATCCGAGGCTGATCCGGAACCGGAAGCCCGCCCGGCGGGCCGCGGGGAGCTGCACCAGGAACTGCGCCGCGGTTCCCAGAACCCACGCCAGCGCGAGCCCGTGGATCCCCAGCCTAGGCCCGAACCCAAGGGTGGCGCCGATGACGGTGAGGTTGAAGAGCAAGGGTGCGAAGGCGGGGACGGTGAAACGTTCGTGGGCCTGAAGGTAGCCGGTAAGGTAGAGGGCCAGAGCCAGGAACACCATGGCCACGAAGAGGATCCGGGTGAGGGAGACCGCCAGCGCGGTGGGGTGTGCACCGAACCCTGGAGCGGCCAGGGGGATGATCCAAGGCGCGAGGATCTGTCCCAGCAGTACCATACTCCCTCCGAGGATCAACACGAGACCCGTGAGGCGGGAGATTACCTCCGCCCGCTCCCGGTCGTCTCCCCGTAGACGGGTCAGGACCGGGATGAACACGACGCTGAGGGTGCCGCCCAGCAGCAGCCGCTGTACGAGGAAGGGGACGGAGTAGGCTACCACGTAGGCGCCCTTGGCATCACCGGCACCGAATAGGGCCGCGACCACCACCTCCCGGACGATGCCGAGCAGACGGCTGGTGATCGCCGCCACCCCCATGAGGGCCGCCGCCCGCACGAAGGAGCGGGGATGCGCATCCGTCATCCCGACTATGGTACAATGCGCCCGAACAAGGAGGACGTGGAGGTCCTGGAATGGCCAAGCGCACACCTTCGGCCCTGAAGCGGCAGCGCCAGACCCTGAAGCGCACCCTGCGCAACCGGGCCTGGAGATCCCGGATCAGGACCCTGATCAAGAAAGCCCGGGAGCTGGGGACCCCCGAAGCCGTACAGCAGGCGATCCGGGCCATCGACAAGGCCGCCGCGAAAGGCATCATCCACCGGAACACCGCGGCCCGCCGGAAGTCCCGGCTCATGCAGGCGGTCCAGAAGGCCCTCCGGGCCGCGGCCTCATGAGACGGGAAGGCCGCGCATGCTCCGCGTCAACCGCACCACCAAGCGCTCCACCACCACCCGGGACGCAAGGCCCGTGCTCTTCAGCTGCCGGTCCGCCTCCACGAGCTCCTGGTAAACCGCCCCCAGGTCCACCCCCCGCATCCGACGGAGCTGGGCCAGGTACCGCGGGTACAGCCAGGCGCGGTTGCCCAGGGCCAAGCGCACCTGCTCCGGCCGAGCACCCGGCCCCAGGGCTTCCGTAGCGAGCAGAGACCGGAAGTGTCCCGCGAGGAGCGCCACAAGAGCCACCGGGTTCTGGCTCGCCGCCAGCGCGTGCAGGAACTGGAGGGCACGGGGAGCGTCTCCCCGGGCCACCGCCTCCACGAGTTCAAAGACGGAGACCTCCCCTCCTTCCACCACCACCTCCCGCACGTCCTCCACCCGGATTTCTGCACGGTCCCCCGTGTATGCGGCCAGCTTCTCCAGCTCCATCACCATGCTCCGGAGGCCCCCACCCACCAGGGTCACCAGGGCATGGGCGGCTTCCCGGGAGAGGTGCTTCCTCAGCCCGCGGGCCCGCCGCTGGAGCAGGGGCACCAACGCCCCTGGCTCCAGCCGGTCGAAGACCCGCACCTCTGCCACCCTCTGAAGGACCACGGCCAGGCGGCGGCGCCGGTCCAGGGTGCGCGCGGTGAGCACGAGCACGCAGGGCGGCGCGCCCGATTCCAGGTAAGAAGCCAGGCGTTCCTGGGCGGGGGCGGAGAGACGATCCACGTTCCGCACCACCACCACTCGGCACCCTCCGAAGAAGGGGAGGGTGTCGGCCCGAGCGAGGATCTCCTCGATGGGGATTTCCTGCGCGTCCAGCCGGTCCAGGTTGAGGGAGCGGACATCTGGCGGGAGGTGGCGGCGCACGATCTCCTCGACCGCCTCCTCCACCAGCCAGTCTTCCTCCCCCACCAGGACCATCACCCGACGCGCGGTAGCTCCGCTCATGAACTCTCCTCAGATCGTCCCGTGACCCGTCGGCCCGCTCTCCGGTCCCGAGCCGTCCGCAGACGCACTGCGATCTCGATGTCACTCCCTTCCACGCTCCCGGGAGGCAGCACCGTCCGGGGCAGGAAGGCGGCGTTCCCGTCCTCCAGGAACACCACCGCCACCTCTTCCTCGATGCGGTCCACCACCCCGCGCCGTCTCACCTCGACCTCGTGGTTTCCACCCATAGGCGCCTCCCGTCGGTGATCACCGTCACCGCCCCGTCCTCGTCGGTCCGGTACATCCGAACCCCGAGTCGCACGTAACGCCGCAGGATCTGAGGGTGCGGGTGTCCGAAAGGGTTACGGGCTCCCACGGAGAGCACCGCAATTCTGGGAGCGATCTCGCGGAGGAACTCCTCCGTGCTGCTGGTCCGACTGCCCTGGTGCGGGATCTTGAGCACGTCCGCCCGCAGGTCCTCGCCGGAGCGCACGAGTGCGGCTTCCGCGTTCTCCTCCACATCCCCGGGGAGCAGCACGCTCCGCTCCCGATACCGCAACCGGATCACCACGGAGTTCTCATTGACCGGCGAGCGCCCCCCGATGAACCGGTCCTCCGGCCACAGCACCCGCGCCACCACATCCTCCGAGATCCACACCGTCATGCCCCGCCGGGCCTGGCGGTACGCAATCCCCCGCCTCCGCACCGCACGCAGAAACTCCTGGTAGGGCGGGGCCGGGTGCGGGTAGCCCGCGTCCACCACCGCCGATACGGCGAAGTTCTCCAACAGGGGGAGGAGTCCTGCCACGTGGTCTGCATGAGGATGGCTGAGGATGACCACCTCGACCCGCCGTACCCCTTCCCGTTCCAGGAACCGCACCAGGGCCCGCCCGTCGGGCCCACCGTCCACCACCAGGGTGCGCCCCCACGGTCCGCGCACCACGATGCTGTCCCCGCTCCCCACGTCCAGGAACACCACGCGCAGACGGGGGTCGGGCCGGAGCTCCTGAAACGCCTGCACGGCCACGCAGCCCGCTAGGAACACCGCCAAGCCCGTTACCACGGTCTCCCGCCGCAGGGGAGACCGCAGGCCTCGGGCAACGACGAGGAGGGCAAACCCGAGGATGGCGGCCCATTCGGAAGGCCTGGAGATCACGGTCACGGCACCGGGCAGTCGCGATGCCGCACGCGCCACGAAGACCACAAAGGCCACGAGGGGTTCCACGAACGCCGCGGCGAGCCATCCGAGCGGAGGCCACACCGCACCCAGGATCCCCACCGCCAGCCCCGCAGGCACCAGTACACCGACCGCGGGCAGGGCCACGAGGTTCGTCAGGGGCGCGAGGAGGGGAATTCTCCCAAAGTGCCAGAGCACCAGGGGGAGCACTGCGAGTTGGGCCCCCAGGGTGGCTCCCGCCAGGTTCCGCACGGGTCGGGGAAGGGGGGTCAACCGCTGTGCAAGGGGCGGTGCCAGGGTTATCAGGCCCCAGGTGGCCGCCACGGAGAGCTGGAACCCCACGTCCAGGGCCAGGGCGGGGTTCGCGGCCAGCAGCACCAGAACCGTCCACCCCAGCCCCGTGAGGGCATCCGGCTCCCGCCGCAGCAGCTCCGCGGCCACGGCCACCACGCTCATCCCCGCGGCCCGGGCCATGGAGGGTTCCCACCCCGCCACGAGCGCGAAAGCCAGCACACCCCCCAGGACGGTCAAAGCCCGGAACCACCGCGGCCCTCTCCGGAGCAGGGAGTGCAGCACCCCGGCCACCACGGCCAGCTGGGCACCGGACGCCACGAGCACGTGAGAGAGGCCCGCGTCCCGAAAGGCCCGCACAAGCCCCTCGTCCTCCACCTCCGTTCCCAGGACGAAGCTGGAGAGCACGGCTCCGTAGGGTTCCGGGAGGGAGTGGCGGTAGGCCTCCCGCAGCTTCTGGCGCGCCACCGCGGCCCACCGCAGCAGGCGGAATCCGGCGGCCCGGTCCACCTCCTCCACCCGCTCCGCGGCCAACCGGGCCCGTACCCGGAGCCGTGCGGCCCATGCTTCCGGTCCCGGCTCTCCGGGGTTGCGCGGGCCCCGGAGGGGATCCACCCTCCCCACCACCCGGACCCGGTCTCCCACCTCCAGGGGGGGCAGGCGCCGCGCGCCCACCAGCAACCGGCCGCCCCGCACCTGCGGGAACTCCTCCGCCGCCTCCACCGCCAGCACGAACCGTCCCGGCCCGAGCCGCGCGGCCACGAGCCCCGTGAACGCGGCGTGCCGGCCCACTAGGGATGCCGCATCCCAGGGAGCCGGGCTCGCGCTGTGGACCAGCGCGAGCCCGGCTCCGGCACAGCCCACCAGGAGCAGGGTGGCGATGGATCGGAGAAGGGGACGGGAGAGGAAGACGGGCACCCCACCCAGGGCCATTCCCAGACCCATCACCAGGACGCCCTCGAGGGGGGGCCGGAGCGCGAAAGCTGCCCCGATCCCCACGGCGAAGGCAAGGCTCACCCACACCGCTGGGCGCTGCACGGTTCCCTCCGCCCGAGGGAATCCGTGAAATCAACGTGGCATCCCGGGGATTTCCGAAGCTAGCGGCGGGCGGCGATCTCCCGCAGGGCGCGGGCGACAAACTCCTCCACGGACAGGGAGCCCAGTTCTCCCGCGGACCGGTGACGCACCGCCACGGTGCCCCCTGCAACCTCGCGATCCCCTACCACCAGCATGTAGGGCACCTTCTCCACCTGGGCATCCCGGACCTTCTTCGTGATCTTCTCATTGCGATCATCCACCTCCACCCGCAGCCCGCTCTCGCGCAACCGGGCGGTTACCTCGCGGGCGTAGGGAAGGTGGCGGTCCGCGATGGGCAGCACCCGCACCTGTTCCGGGGCGAGCCACAGGGGAAAGGCCCCCGCGTAGTGCTCGATGAGGATGCCCAAAAACCGCTCCAGGCTCCCCAGGATGGCCCGGTGGATCATCACGGGCCGGTGGGGCCGGTTGTCCTCCCCCATGTACTCCAGCCCGAACCGCTCCGGGAGGGTGAAGTCGAGCTGGATGGTGGTCAGCTGCCACTTCCGGCCCAGGGCATCGAAGAAGTACACATCGATTTTGGGTCCGTAGAAGTTCGCCTCCCCCGGGGCCCGGGTGTAGACCACGCCCCTGCGCATCAGGGCCTGTTCCAGAGCGGCCTCCGCGTGGGCCCACACCTCCGTCCGTCCCGCGTACTTCTCCGGGGTGTGTGGATCCCGCACGGACAGCATCACCTCGTAGCGGTCGAAGCCGAAGGCCTCGTGCACGGAGAAAGCCAGATCCAGTAAGCCCGTGATCTCGGACTCGATCTGGTCGGGCCGGCAGAAGATGTGGGCGTCGTCCTGGGTGATCATGCGCACCCGCAGCAATCCGTGCAGCACCCCGGATCGCTCGTACCGGTACACGGTACCGAACTCCGCAAGCCGCAGGGGGAGGTCGCGGTAGCTACGGGTCCTGGACCGGTAGATCATGATGTGGAAGGGACAGTTCATGGGCTTGACGAGATAGCGCTGCCCCTCCACCTCGATCCCGCTGAACATGTTCTCCCGGTACCAGCTGAGGTGCCCGCTCTGCTCCCACAGGGCTTCCCGGGCCACGTGGGGCGTGTAGACCCACTGGTAGCCCGCAGCGTCCAGCTGAGCCCGCAGGAACTCCTCGATGACCCGGCGGATCAGGGCACCCCGCGGATGCCACAGCACCAGCCCCGGCCCGATCTCCTCCTCGATGCTAAACAGCTCCAGCTCCCGGCCCAATCTCCGGTGGTCTCGCCGCCGCGCCTCCTCCAGCCGGTCCAGGAACGCCCGCAGCTGCTCCTCTGCGGGGAAGGAGACGCCGTAGATGCGCACCAGCTGCTCCCGGCGCTCGTCCCCCCGCCAGTAGGCCCCGCTGCTGCCCAGCACCTTGATGGCCCGGATGAGGCCCGTGCGCGGGAGGTGCGGCCCCCGACACATGTCCAGGAATCCGTCCTGCCGGTAGAAGGAGACCCGCTCGTCTGGAATCTCCTGCAGCAGTTCGAGCTTGTACTTCTCGCCCAGCTGCTCGTAGAGGCGGATGGCCTCCTCCCGGGGGAGCTCGATGCGCTCGATCCGTTGGTTCCGGGCTGCGAGCTCTCGCATCTTGGCCTCGATGCGGTCCAGGTCCTCGGGGGTGAGGGGCCGGCCCACGTCGATGTCGTAGTAGAACCCGTCCTCGATGGGGGGACCGATGGCGAGCTTCACGTCCGGAAAGAGCTCCTTCACCGCCTGGGCCAGGAGGTGGGCGGAGGAGTGCCAGTAGACCGCTCGGCCCTCCGGGTCCTCGAACCGCAGGAACCGCACCTGCGCGTCGTGCTCGAGCCGGCTCGCGAGATCCCGCGGCTGCCCGTCCACCATGGCCGCGAGGACCCCCTCCTCCCCGCGCAGATCCGCAAGTTCCTGCAGGCTCGTGCCGCGCGGTACGGAGAGCTCAGTGCCGTCCGGAAACCGCACCCGGATGATGTCTCCCGCTCCGCTCATTCCGTTCCTCCCTCGTCCCGAGGCCACCATAGCGGCACGGCCTCTCCCTGTCAAAGGGGACGCAGCGCCCCGCAGGGGGGACGGAGGGACGCAGCGAATGGAATGGGAGAGCCTGCCGCAGGAGGAGGAGAGGATGTCGGACGTCATCGGGGTGACGGGGGCGAGCGGACGCCTGGGCCGGCGGGTGGTGGAGCACCTGCTGGAGCGGGTCCCGGCCGACCGGATCCGGGCCCTCACGCGCCATGGGGAGAGGCTGGAAGACCTCGCCCGACGCGGGGTGACGGTGGTACGGGGAGACTTCAACGATCCGGAGGAGCTCACGCGCTCCCTGGAGGGTGTGGCGCGGCTGCTGATGATCAGCACGGACGACCTTCGGCCGGGCGTGCGCATGGTGCAGCACCGGAACGCGGTGCAGGCGGCGCGCCGGGCGGGGGTTCGTCACGTGGCGTACACCTCCGCCCTCGACGCGGCGCGCAATCCCGTATCGTTCATGCGGGATCATGCGGAGACGGAAGTGATCATCCGGGACAGCGGCCTGCGGTTCACCTTTCTGCGCAACAACCTGTACGCGGAGAGCCTCCTCACCTCGGCGCCTCAAGCAGTACAGACGGGTGTGCTGCGACTTCCTGCCGGCGAGGGACGTGTGAGCTTCGTGGCCCGGGAGGACTGCGCCCGCCTCGCCGCGGCGGTGCTCACGACCCCGGGGCACGAGGAGAGGATCTACGAGGTCACGGGGCCGGAATCCCTCTCCTACGCGGAGGTGGCCGCGGTGCTCTCCGAACTCAGCGGCCGAGCTGTCCGCTACGAACCTGTTTCCCTGGAAGAGTACACCCGGAGCATGCAGGCGGCGGGACTTGCGCCCGCGGCGGTGGAGGCCTTCGCTTCCCTGTACCGGGCCATCGCCCAGGGGTTCTTCGACCGGGTCTCCCCCGCGGTGCGGGAGGTCACCGGCCAAGAGCCCCTTCCGTTACGGGAGGCGCTCCTGCCTTATCGGGCGCAGCTGCGACCGTCCGGCTAACGCTCATGGAGGAACTGGCGCGCACGCCGCTCTGGATCCACCGTGCAGACCGCCTCCTCGAGCCGCCCGCCCGGTTTGAGCTCCAGGATCCTGAAGGGGCCTCTCCCTGGTTCCCTCCGGTCCTGCTCGCCGCCCTGCGGCGCGGGCCTCGCGGTGGCGGGTCGGGAGCCGTGCAGCGGTCGGGGCACGGCGGTTGATTTGGCCGCGCGGGTGCCATATCATGGTCCCTGCTCCGAGGGCTTCACGGCACGCCGAGCCCAAAAAGCAAAGGGAGGAGGCGAAGGGTATGGCCACACGGCAGCCACCGCGGAACCTGCAGGAAATCGTGGAAAGCGTTCCCAACATCACGGACTACCTTTACAACAATCAGACGGGGAGACGCATCTACCCCGTGGTTCCGCCGGAGTTCACCACCTGGCAGGATGAGCAGCGGGCGTGGCGGGAGACGGTCTGCCTATATGACCTCTCCTACCACATGTCCGATCTCTACGTGTACGGCCCCGACGCCCTGAAGCTGCTCCATTACCTGGGAGTGAACAGCTTCAAGAACTTCGAGCCCGGACAGGCCAAACAGTACATCGCGTGCACGGACCGCGGCTACGTCATCGGCGACGTCATCCTGTTCTACCTGGAAAAGGAGAAGTTCCAGCTGGTAGGGCGTCCCAGCGTCCACAACTGGGTGCAGTTCCACGCGGAAACCGGGGGGTACAACGTGACCCTGGAACGGGACGAGTGGTCCGTACTGGATCCGAACCGTCCCCGGAAGGTGTACCGGTTCCAGCTCCAGGGTCCGAACGCCCCGGCCCTGCTGGAGAAGCTTGTGGGCCAGCCCCTCCCGCCCCTCAAGTTCTTCCACATGACCTGGATCACCATCGCGGGCCACAAGGTCCGCTTCCTGCACCATGGGATGGCGGGAGTGGCCGGCGGGGAGCTCATCGGACCCTTCGAGGAGGGGCCGGAGGTGAAGGCGGCCATCGTGGAGGCCGGAAAGGAGTTCGGGCTGCGCCAGGTGGGCTCCCGCGCATACCCCTCCAATGCCCTGGAGTCCGGCTGGATCCCCAACCCCCTCCCCGCGGTGTACACCGGGGAGTCCCTGCGGGCCTACCGGGAGTGGCTCCCGGCCAACAGCTACGAGGCCGCGGGTTCCCTGGGCGGCAGCTTCTACTCCCCCAACATCGAAGACTACTACCTCACGCCCTGGGATCTGGGCTACGGCCACATCGTGAAGTTCGACCACGACTTCATCGGCCGCCAGGCCCTGGAGGAAAAGGCCAAGGAGCCACACCGCCGGAAGGTCACGCTGGTGTGGAACCCGGAGGATGTGACCCGTGCCTTCGAGACCCAGTTCACCAAGCCTCTCGGTCAGCGGGCCAAGTCCATCGACCTGCCCGTGGCCCAGTACGCCACGTGGTTCTACGACAAGGTCCTGAACCGCCGGGGAGACGTGATCGGATTCGCCATGTGGCCCGGCTACACTTCGAACGAGACCGCCATGGTCTCCCTGGCCACCGTGGACGAGGCCTACAGCCAGCCGGGCACGGAGGCCATCCTGGTGTGGGGCGAGCCCAACGGAGGTTCCCGCAAGCCCAGCGTGGAGCCTCACGTACAGATGGAGATCCGGGTCACCGTGGCGCCCGCCCCGTTTGCGGAATCGGCCCGCCAATACCGGGCGGCGGTGGCGCGCCGGTAAAACGATCCGTGTGCTGCGGGGACAGGCCCCCGGCGATCGCCGGGGGCCTGTCCCTCTTCACCCGCGCGTTGTGAGATCGCTCTCCATCCCCCTGCCCCAACCCCTCCTGCCGGGCCGGTTTTTACGGCGCCTCAACCGCTTCGCCGCGGAGGTGGAGGTGGCGGGAAGCGTCCGCCACGTGCACCTCCCCAACTCCGGCCGCATGGAGGAGCTGCTGGTGCGGGGCGCTGCGGTGCGCGTGCACCCCACGGACTCCGGCAGGACCTGGGGGACGCTGCTGCTGGTGCGCCACCACCGTCGGTGGGTGGGACTCGACAGCCACCTTCCCAACCGCCTCTGGGAGACGGCCCTGCGGGCCGGGGGACTCCCACCGGTTCTGGGGGTTCGACACTGGGAGCGGGAGGTGCGGGTGCGGGGAGAGCGGATGGACTTCCGGGTGTGGGCCGCGAGGGGCGTGTGGCTGGTGGAGATCAAGTCCTGCAACCGGGTGGCGAACGGGGTGGCCCTGTTCCCGGATGCGCCTACGGCCCGGGGGGCACGTCACCTCCGCTTTCTCTCCCGCTGGGCGCACCGGGGAGGTCTGGCCGCGGTGGTGTGGTTCGTGCAGCGGGACGATGCAACCCGCCTGCGCCTGGACCAACTTGCGGATCCGGAGCTGGCCGCGGCCGGCGCACAGGCGGTGCAGGCCGGCGTGGTCCTCTGCGCCTACCGGTGCCGCGTGGATCTGCGGGCCGTCCGGGTGCGGGATCCCATCCCTGTGGAGGTCCCCGTCTAGGGACCGGGGCGAGAGATTTCCGCAGGCACGCACACTTCCAGTAGCACGGCGCGAAGATGTGGAGGGAGCGCCTGTGCCCGTCCCCCACGATCGCAGCAGATGTGCCGGGTGAATCCCTCTGCCAGCAGGCGGCCGTCCCGGTGCACTCGGTAGCGAAAGGTGGCCCCCCGGCTCGTGACCCGTTCCAGCTCGCAGCTCACCTCCACCACCTGTCCGAACTCCGCCGCGGCCCGGTACGTCACGCCCAGCTCCACCACGGGAAGCCGCACCCCGGTCCGCTCTAGTTCGTGATAGGGCATTCCGAGCCGCTTCAGGAACTCCACCCGGGCCGCCTCCATCCAAACCACGTACACCGCGTGGTGCACCACCCCCATCTGATCCGTCTCCGCATACCGCACCTCCAGGGGAAGCGTCACCCGCACGGTCCTCCTCGCCGCACTGGATTCTTCGGTCCATTGTACCGGAGAAGCCCGGGACCGGCCTTGCGGGGTCCGGATACAATGGTCTCGTGGCCGGACGGTCCCTGCACATCACGCTCCTGTACTGGGAGGGTTGCCCCTCCCACCAGGAGGCCCTGGCCCGACTGCATCGCGTCCTCGCGGAGGAGGGCGTGGAGGCGGAGGTGACGGTGGTACGGGTGGAGACGGAGGAGGATGCCCAGCAGTGGCGGTTCGTGGGCTCCCCCACCATCCTGGTGGAGGGGGAGGACATCCAGCCCTCCCCGGAAGAGCCCTACCGGCTCACCTGCCGGGTCTACCGCTGGGAGGACGGCCGCATCTCCCCTCTGCCAAGCCCGGAGACCCTTCGCCGCGCCATCCGTCGGGCCCTGGAGCAGCCTTCGAGGAGGTGAACCCATGGCGAACCTGCGTATCGGAGACCGCATCCTTCCCTTCCGGCTCCCCGGAACCGATGGCCGGGAGCACGCGGTGGAGGACTACGCGGATAAGGCCGTGCTGGTGGTGATCTTCAGCTGCAACCACTGCCCCTATGTGCGGGCGTGGGAGGACCGGATGATCGGCCTCCAGCGGGCGTATGCGGACCGCGGGGTGCAGTTCCTCCTCATCAGCAGCAACGACCCCGAGCAGTACCCGGAGGACAGCTTCGATCGCATGCGGGAGCGGGCCCGGCAGAAAGGCTACCCCTTCCCCTACCTCTACGACGAGACCCAGGAGGTAGCCTGGGCCTACGGCGCGGAGCGCACTCCCGAAGTCTTCGTGTTCGACCGGGAGCGGGTGCTGCGCTACCACGGGGCCATCGACGACAACTATGAGGACCCCGAAGCGGTGCGACACCCCTACCTGCGGGATGCCCTGGAGGCGGTGCTGGCCGGCCAGGAGGTACCTGTTCCGGAGACCCGGCCCGTGGGCTGCACCATCAAGTGGCGAAAGAAGCCCGCGCGGGCGTAGTCATCCGCACAGATAGGGAGGGATCTCTTTCGGGGAACTACCACCTCCCGGGGATTCCCTCCCCGCAGTGGGGGCACCTTCCGTTCTGGATCCGGTATCTCCGTACCTGGAATCCCCAGCGCTCGATGAGGAGGGTCCGACAGCGGGGGCAGAAGGTGTTCTCGTACGGACCCACGCGGCCCGGCAGGTTCCCCGCGTACACGAACTTCAAGCCCTCTTCGTACCCCACCTCCGCGGCCCGCACGAGCTTTCGTGTGGAGGTCGGATCGCGGTCCTCCATGAGGTACTCCGGGTGGAAGGCGGTTACGTGCCAGGGGATGTCGGGGCTCACACCGCGGATGTATCGGGCTGCATCCCGCAGCTCCTCCTCGCTGTCGTTGAAGCCCGGGACGACCAGGGTCACCACCTCCACCCAGAACCCCCGCTCCCAGGTCCACCGGATGGTATCGAGCACGGTCTCCAGCTTCCCGCCCAGCACCCGGTAGTTCCTCTCCCGCATGCTCTTGAGGTCGATCTTGTACAGGTCCACGTAGGGCCGGATGTAGTCCAGGACCTCCGGGGTCGCGTTGCCGTTGGAAACGTAGCTGCCCACGAGCCCGTGCTTTTTGCCCTCCCGGAACAGCGCCACCGCCCACTCGCTGGTGATGAGGGGCTCGTTGTAGGTGCTGGTCATCACCTTGCATCGGCTGCGCAAGGCCAGCTGCACGAACTCCTCGGGGGTGAGGGGCGTGAAGTCCGCGAGCCGCGTGGCCACCGCGTCCCGCATCACCTGGCTCAGCTGCCAGTTCTGGCAGTAGGGACAGGCAAGGTCGCATCCCAGCATCCCGAAGCTGAGGGCCCGGGCGCCCGGATACGCGTGGAAGAAGGGTTTCTTCTCGATGGGATCCACCTGCAACGCCCCCACGTATCCCCAGGGCACATGGAGCCGGCCACCTCGGTTGAACCGAACCCGGCAGATGCCGGGCAGCCCCTCGAAGATCACGCACCGGTGGCCGCAGGCGAAGCACTCCACCTTGCCCTCCCCCAGCGGCCGGTACAGCTCCCCCTCCCGGGTGAGCTCCTCCAGGACCCGGGCGATGGGCATCTGGCGGGCCTCCTGGATTTTGAGCCGCCGGTGTACCCGTAGGGCCATCCTGCCTGCCTCCTCCTCCACTCTACCGCACTTCCGGGCGGGGTAGACTCTCCGCAGCCCACCTCCGGGCAGCAGGAACCCCGCGCCGGGCGCGGGAACCAGGTCAGTGCGCCAGCAGGCCTGCCCGGTGGAAGGCCACCCGCTTCGCCACTTCCGTGACCAGGAGGTACCCCAACGTGGCAGCCAGGACGAAGGCCACGTACGGTCCGGGAAGCGGTGCGAAGCCCAACGGGGCCGCCAGGGGAGAGTAGGGAAGCAGCAACCCGACCACCACGCACGCCAGCACGTTCGCCACCAGGACCGGGCTGGGACGGTGACGCCAGGGGGCTTTGGCGGTGCGGATCACGAACACCACCAGACACTGGGTGGCCAGGGATTCCACGAACCACCCAGTGTGGAACAACGTCTCGGGGGCGCGTAGCACCCGCAGCAGCACGAAGAAGGTCAGGAAGTCGAACAGCGAACTCACCGGACCCACCCACAGCATGAAGGACCGGATGAACCGGACGTCCCACCGCCGCGGCCGAGCAGCCAGGTCGGGATCCACCGGGTCGGTGGGGATGCTGATCTGCGCCAGGTCGTAGAGGAAGTTGTTCAGCAGGATCTGGTGCGGCAGCATGGGCAAAAACGGCAGGAACAGTGCCGCGCCCGCCATGCTGAACACGTTGCCGAAATTCGAGCTGGTCTCCATGAGCAGGAACTTCAGCACGTTGCCGAACGCCAGCCGCCCCTCTACGACGGCGTCGTACACCGTCTCAAGCCGCCGGTCCAGCAGCACCACGTCCGCGGCCTCCCGGGCCACGTCCGCGGCACCGACCACCGAGATCCCCACGTCCGCCGCGTGCAGGCTGGGCGCGTCGTTGATTCCGTCTCCGAGGAAGCCCACCACGTGCCCGCGGCGCCTGAGGGCCAGGACCAACTGGTGCTTCTGCGCGGGGCTTACCCGGGCGAAGATGTCCGCCTCCTCCGCCACCCGCTCCAGGGCAAGGGCGTCCAGCCGGGCCAGTTCGTTGCCCACCACCACCCGCCGGGGCTCCCGTCCCAGCGTGCGCCACACGTGTACCGCGACCAGCTCGTGATCGCCCGTGACGAGTTTCACCTGCACGCCCTGTGCCTCCAGCCGACGCATGAGATCTCCCGCCTCCGGCACGGGCGGGTCCGCGAACACTACGAACCCGGCAAGCACCAGGTCCTTCTCCGACGCCACGTCCACCTGCTCGGCCTCCTCCCCCGGCAGGTGGCGCCACGCCACCGCCAGGATTCGGAATCCGGCACCGCTCAGCATGGCGACCGTCTGCGCGGCCCGCCGCCGTGCGTCCTCCTCCAGGGCGGCTACACCCTCCGCGGTTTCGAAACCCGTGCAGCAGGGCAGGACCGACTCCGGAGCCCCCTTGGTGACCAGCAGCACCTCCTCCCCCACGTGAACCGCCACGGAGATGCGGCGCCGCTCGAAGTCGAAGGGGATCTCGGCCACCTTGACCGCAGCCGGCCAGTCCGGCGCGGGTTCCCGCAGCAGGGCGGCGTCCAGGGGGTTCTGCGCTCCCCCCTGGTACTGGCTGTTCAGCCACGCCAGGGCGAACGCCCGGGGGTGCGGACGACCATCCACGTCCACAGAGCGATCCAGCCGCATCTCGCCCTCGGTGAGGGTGCCCGTCTTATCGGTGCACAGCACGTCCAGGCTGCCGAGGTCCTCGATCCTCGCGAGAGTGCGCACGAGGGCTCTGCGCCGGGCCATGCGCACCGCGCCCTGGGCCAGGGCCACGGTGGTCACCATGGGCAGGAACTCTGGAGTGAGCCCCACGGCCAGAGCCAGGGCAAACAGCAAGCTGTCGAGAGGCGGTCGTCCGAAGGCCGCGGAAACGCTCAACACGAACAGGACCAGGAACACCACGGTGCGGGTGATGAAGTAACTGAACTCCCGCAACCCGCGTTCGAACTCCGTCTCCGGCGGAGCTGCCACGAGCCTTCGCGCCAGCGCCCCGAATACCGAATGCGCTCCTGTGGCCACCACCTCCGCCAGGCCAAACCCGCTCACCACCGAAGATCCCAGGAACACCATGTACGGGGCGTCCAGATCCTGGGAGGGTGAAGCCTCCGGGACCGCGGTCTTCTCCACCGGCATGGACTCTCCCGTGAGGCTGGCCTGCTGGATGAACAGGTGGTTGGCCTCCAGCAGCCGGCAGTCCGCGGGCACGAGGTCGCCGGCCACGAGTCGCACCACATCCCCCGGAACCAGCTGGCTTCGGGGGACCTCCTGCCACCGGCCGTCCCGGAACACCATAGCCGTAAGGGCTGTGCTCGCCCGCAACCGTTCCACCGCCCGCTGAGAGCGCTGGTGCTGCGCGAAGTTCACCAGGGTGCTTAGGGCTACGATGGTCACGATGAGGACAGCGTCCTCCGGCTCTCCCAGCGCCGCCGCCACCCCGCTCGCCACCAGGAGGGTGAGGGTCAGGGGGTTAGCCAGGAGCTGGATGAGCTGACGGAGGGCCGTGTGAGGACGCGCGGGAGCCGGCTCGTTCGGCCCGTAGCGGGTCAGCCGCCTTGCTACCTCCGCGGAGTCGAGCCCCGGGAACTGCGGGGGCGTCGGCTGGAGAGCGCGATGCGTTCCGTCCACCATCACGGGGCTCCTAACTGCGAGCGATCTCGCCGATACACGGCATACGATACCATGAACTCCCCGACCGGGCACGGGCCAGAGGCTGCCGGCTCCGACGCGGCGGGTGCTCTCGCCGTTTGGCGGCCAGCCGCTTCGCGGATGGAAGTTCCGGGTTGACAACGTCGGCGGGGATCTCCAAAATACCCTACGGAGTATCGTATTAGGAGGGAAGCGCCGTGACCCTTCTGAAGCCGGCAGACCGGGAGGTGTTGCGCAGGCGGTTCCAGCAGGAGCTGATGGGGGACGTGACCCTGACCCTGTTCACCACCTCGCGGGCGGGCCTGGCCCTGCCCGGGGCCGATTGCCAGACCTGTGAGGCCACCCAGCAGCTGCTGGAGGAGGTGGCGGCCTTGGACCCCCGGATCCAGCTCCGGATTCGCAGCATCGTGACGGACGCAGAGGAGGCCCGCGCCGCGGGCGTGGAGGGCGTCCCCGCTATCCTCATCGGCGAGGACGGCCAGGCCCGCGCCCGTTACTACGGGATCCCCGCGGGGCTGGAGTTCGGGGTGCTGGTGGAGGGCATCGTGGCCGCCTCCCGCAAGGACAGCGGGCTCAAGCCGCAGACCCGCCAGGCCCTGGCCCGCCTGCCTCGGGACGTGCACATCCGGGTGTTCGTCACCCCCACCTGCCCCTATTGCCCTCGGGTGGCGCGGCTGGCCCACGCTATGGCGCAGGAGTCGGAGAAGGTTCGGGCAGACGTGGTGGAAGCCATGGAATTCCCCGAGATGGCGGATCGGTACGCGGTGGTGGGCGTGCCCAAGGTGATTCTGAACGAAGCGTACAGCTTTGAGGGCGCCCGGCCCGAGGAGGTCTTCCTGCAGTACGTGCTGGAGGCCGCGGGTGCGGTGGCTCCACAGGTCCAGGAGTAGGAGGCTGCCCGTGGCGACCGCGCTCAAGGTCAGCGGGGAGGTCGTCACCTCCCTCCTGGCGCGGCTACGGCGCATCGAGGGCCAGGTGCGTGGACTGCAGCGGATGCTGGAGGAGGGCCGGGACTGCACGGAAGTCGCCCAGCAGGTGGCCGCCGCCCGGGCCGCCCTGGACCGGGTGGCTATGGATCTCATCGCCGCGGGGTTGGAACAGTGCGTGCGCCTGGAGCTGGAAGGTAAACCTCAGGCCCAGCGCGCCTTGCGGAAGCTGCAGAGGACGCTGCTGATGCTCCGCTGAACCATCCCCGATGGCGGGGCTTACACCGTCGCCTGTGGATCGGTGGTGGGTT
>JAVKHN010000030.1:0-21755 GCA_031459935.1 Candidatus Sysuimicrobium calidum
GGATCTCCTCCTCCAGGGACTGGAGCGCCTCGTCAAACGCCTCCCGGCTGTGCCGCAGGGTCCCCATGGCCCCACCCCCAGTCTGTTCGGCTCACGCCTCGGGCGCGGACCGCAGCCGGCAGCAATGCGGGCCGCAGAAGGCCGGCTCTCCCTTCCCCTCTGCCCGGCCCACCGCGAATACGGAGACCACGCGCCGCACGTCCTCGGACCCGCAGCTCGCGCAGGCCACGCTCCCTTGGGTGCCCCCGAGGACGAGCTCCTCGAACCGCTGCCCGCACGTTCCGCACACGTACTCGTAGACAGGCATGGCCACGCACCTCCCTCAGGATCTTATCACACGAGTCGGGACCGGCCGTAACCGGCGCCCGTGCCTGCAGAAGAAGTAAAATGAGATACGGCATGGACCAGGTACCCTTCTGGGAACGGGCCGAGGTGGTGGAGCGGTTCGCCGCCCGCCCGCCGGACGACCGCATGGTGGCCCTGCTCTCCTCCCTGCCCCGCACCACCCGGGTCCTGGATCTGGGATGCGCCGCGGGCCGGAACACGGAGTGGCTGGCCCGGGAGGGGTTTGACGTGTACGCGTGCGACGCCTCCCGCGCCATGGTGACCTACACCCGGAACCGGCTCCGCCCCTACCTGCCGGAGGCGGAGCTGGCGCGCCGGGTGATCCGATGCCGCATGGACGACCTCTCCGCCTTTCCCGACGCCTTCTTCACGGTGGTGGTGGCCCTGGGCATCTACCAGCAGGCGGAGAGCACGGAGGAGTGGCACCGGGCCGTTCGGGAGACCGCCCGGGTCCTCCGGGAGGGGGGACATCTTCTCGTGCAGCACTTCGCGCTGGGATCCCGACCCTGGAAGAACCCCCTGCAGGAGGTGGAGCCCTTCGTGTTCGAAACCGAGGGGCCGGACGGCGAGGCCCGCCGGCTCGTGCTGCTGGACGAGACCACGTTGAACGCCTGGATGGATCGCCACGGGTTCTCCCCCGAAGTCCCCGTCCGCCTTGCCACCCGGCCCACGGAGGAGGGCGGGTGGTGGCACAACCTCCACGGGCACTTCCGGAAGCGCGGCACTGATCCGTGACCCCCCCATCGGTGCGGAGCCCGCTACGGCCTTCGGGGTCTTAGGGAGCACGGAAAAGCTCCTGTTCCGAACGTGCCCCGTGTGGTATGTTAGATGGAAACCTTGGCTCGGTCAGCACGGGCCTCAGACCCGGGCTCTGGGCGGAGGGGGTCTTTGTCATGAGAAGGGGTATGGTTTTCCTTGTCTTGGTCTGTCTGGGGCTCGGGGCACCGCTGTTGAGTCAGCCCATTCCTACGGCCATCGTCCCCGGGGAGGCCATCGGCCCCATCCGCATCGGGATGTCCATGGATGACGCCGCCCAGGTGGTGCAATCCCTGGGAGCCATCCGGGACGAGAACAACGACGACGGGCGACGGGTGTGCAACACCGAGGCCAAGGTGGGGTTCTGCATCTTCGACTACTACCAGTACGGGGAGGAGGCGGAGGCGGTGAAGACGCCGGGGCAGGTCCTGGCCGTGGCCACGGACGATCCCCGGTTCAAGCTCTCCAACGGAGCGGGTGTGGGAAGTCCTATGACGGACCTGCTGCGCGTGGTGAACACGAACCCCGAGTTTCTGTTCACGGGACCCGGCGAGGTGCTGTTCGAGTGGCCCTCCCGGGGGCTGCTCGTGGGCGTCCGACAGGGTCAGAACGGCGCGGAGGTGAGCTTCATCCTCGTGTTCCGGCCCAGGTAGCCGAGGCCGAAGGCCACTCCGCTTGCCGTCCGAGCCGGAGGAGGGCAGACTGAACCAGGGGACTCGCGATGGGAACCCCGGAAGTTCCGGAAACTCCGGTTCGGGTCCCTGCCGGGGACGCGGTCCTCAACGGCGACCTCAGAATCCCAGAAGGCGCCCGCGGGGTGGTGCTCTTTGCCCATGGAAGCGGCAGCAGCCGCCTGAGTCCCCGCAACCGGTTTGTGGCCCGGGAACTGCAGCGCCACGGGCTTGGCACCCTGCTCATAGACCTTCTCACCCCGGAGGAGGAAGCCGCGGACCTGCGGACCGCCCGCTACCGGTTCGACATCCCGCTGCTGGGCCGACGGCTCGTGGGGCTCGTGGACTGGCTTGCGGAAAATGTGCAGACGAAAGGTCTCCATATCGGGCTGTTCGGCGCCAGCACGGGCGCGGCCGGGGCCCTGATCGCGGCCGCGGAGCGGCCGGAGCACGTCCACGCGGTGGTCTCCCGGGGCGGGCGACCCGATCTCGCCGCCCACATTCTTCCCAGGGTTCGGGCCCCCACCCTCCTCATCGTGGGCGGCGCGGACCTGCCGGTGCTCGCCCTCAACGAGGAGGCCCTGCAGCATCTCCGGTGCGAGAAGCGGCTTGAGGTGATCCCCGGGGCGGGGCACCTCTTCGAGGAGCCGGGGGCCCTGGAAGCGGTGGCGCGGCTTGCGGCGGAGTGGTTCGGCCGATACCTCACAAGCGACTCGGCAGGAACCCCGTAGATACATGGCGCGTATTCGGTGAGCGGAAGATCTCCGGAGGTCAGAGGATGAGCGTGTGGCGGCGGTGGGGAGTTTATCTTTCCGTCTGGATCGCCAGCGCGCTGTTCCTACGGCCAGCCCCCTCGGCGGCCGAGGGAGACCATCACCGGCCGCCGAGCCGCGCTCCGCGGGATGTCCAGCTGGAGCAGGTCCGGTACCACACGGCCCGCTACCGCGATCACCGCACCGCCGTCCTCGACGGCTTCCGGCGGTTCGGAGACGAAGCGCCACTCGTGGGGGAGCACTGGTACCACCCCGACCGGGTCAGGCGCCCCCTCGATCTCGAACACCCCTCTACCCTCCTGTACGCGAGGATCCGGGGCCGCATGGAGCTCGTGGGGGTGGCGTTCACGGTCTACCGCCGGCTGGGTGAACCGATGCCGGAGGGGTTTGCGGGCGACCTGGATCACTGGCACGTGCATGACACGGAGAAGATCGCCCGTGCCCTCGCGCAGGACCGTCCGATCCTGGAACGGATCGTGGAGGAGCGGATCCGGACGGGTCAGCTGGGCGGCGGAGACGGGCGCACCCTCCTCACCATGATCCACGCCTGGGTCTGGCTTTCCAACCCTGATGGGGTTTTCGCACACCACAACCGGATCCTGCCCTACCTGAAGGCGGGGCTACCCCCCTCCTACGCCGAGGGGAGAACCCTGGACGCCGCGCGGGGCATCGCGCTCCTCACGAACGCCTGCCCGCACGACCTTCGGGGGCTCCGCGTGGCGGCCCGGATCGACACCGGACAGGTGCGCGCCCTCCAGGAGGCCTGCACGGCCGCCCGCGCGCAGGTGCGGGAATCCCTGGAGGCGCAGGCCGGTCCCGATGTCCTCAACTCGACCGCGGAGCGTGCCTGGCGGATGTACGCAAGGGCTCGGGACCGGATCCTCACGGAGGAGCAGAAGTCCCGCCTCCGGGTCTGGGTGGAACCCGGTCCCCTTCCACACCCCTGAGGCTCAAGCGCCCGGCTGCCGCTGAGCCCCGGGCCTCTGCATCCGGGCCTCCCACGCCGCTGCTACGGACCGCCACGCGAACAGCAGCGCGCCCGTCACCAGGAGGCTCACCAGAGCGAACGTGGGGGTGCCCGAGTCCAGAAGAGGCCGCCCCAGGAGAGCCTGCCGCACGAGCACCCCGAGCAGGATCCCCAGGGGCCAGGCTCCCAGCCACCCGGTGCGTACGGGGCGCCGGTACGTTCCCAGTACCCCACTCACCGCGGCCCAGGAGAGGAGGAGAGGGAACGCGGTGCGCAGGAGGGCATTGAGATCCGGAACCCCACCGTGAGCCCGCACGCCGAGAAGGGTGAAGACCACCAGTACGAGCCCGTCCCCGAGCGCCACCACCAGGCGGCTCATCCCAGCAGCTCTGCCCACCGCCCGAACACCCGCAGGCCCAGGTCCCGGAGCGCGGCAAGATGCTGTTCTGCCCCCGAGATCACCGTCTCCGGGTCCACCCCGGCCCGCTCCAGGTCCTGCGGGAAGGCTTGCACCATGGCCCTCACCATGGCTTCGGTGACCTCCAGGTGGAACAGGATCCCGTATGCGCGGTCCCCGTACCGGAACGCCTGGTGGGGCGTTCGCTCGCTACGGGCGAGCCAGGCGGACCCACGTGGGAGCTCGAAGACATCCCCGTGCCAGTGGAACGCCCAAAACGTTGGCGGAAGCCCGGCGAACAGCCGATCTCCGGCCGCCGCCTCCTCCAGCGTGACAGGATGCCATCCGAGCTCCAGACCCGGGCCCGGTCGCACACGCGCCCCCAATGCCGCCGCCAGGAGCTGGCTCCCCAGACACACCCCGAGGACGGGTTTCCCCTGGCTCAGGGCGTCCAGCAGCAGCCGCAGCTCCGCCCGCAGGAACGGGTAGCGGTCCTGCTCGTACACGCCCATGGGGCCTCCCAGGAGCACGAGCCCCGCGGATCGCAGGGGAGGCTGCGGGATCGGTTCCCCGCGATGGGGATGGAGCACGCGCAGGGTATCCCCCCGTGCCTCCAGGACCTCCCCGATGAGCCCTGGGGGCTCTGCCTCCGCGTGCTGGACCACGAGGATTTCTGCCACTCCTCACCGCCCCACGGGAGCGGACGTCTCAAGCCGGAACAGCCGCCGGGCGTTTGTCCCCATGACCGCGGCCCGCTCCTCCTCCGAAAGCCCCAGCCGCTCCAGGATCTCGAGTTGCTCCCTCAGGATCTGACCCCGGTACGGGCCCACCGCGGTATCGGTCCCGAACACCACCCGGTGCGGCCCGAAGGCCCGGAGCGCATCCGCGAACACGGACTCCAGTGACGGATTGCCGGGGTGGTACAGACGCCAGTTGTTTGTGCCGGAGGTGTCCACGAACACGTTCTCCGTGTGGTACGCCAGGAACAGGGTCTCCCGCAGGAATCCCGCTCCGAAGTGCGCGATCCCGAAGGTCACCTCCGGAAACTGCTTGATGACCCAGGAGAGATCGAGGGGGTTCGCGTAGGTGAGGTCGCAGAGAGGGGAGACCGTGACCCCGAAGTGGAAGAGCACCGGGATCCCCATCTCCGCGGCCTTCTCGTAGACGGGGAAGACCGCCCGGTCGTTGGCGTGGAACCGCTGGGTGGGCGGATAGAGCTTCAGGCCCCGCAGTCCCCACTCCGCAAACCGGGCCATGATGCGCGGAGCGTCCGGGTGGAGGGGATCCGGGAGGCTTCCCCAACCGTAGAAGCGCCGGGGGTTGAGAGCGCAGAAGGCGGCGAGCTCCTCATTGGCCTCCCCCACCGCGATGAAGAAGGCGGCGCGAACCCCGTGGGCGTCGAGCTGTTGCTCCCACCAAGCGGCGAGCTCTTCCAGGTTCTGCCCGGGCAGCTCCCGCATCCGGCGCTGCCGGGCCCGGGAGGCCGCTTCCAGGGCCCGAGCCCGGACTCCCGCGGTCCACCGGGCGGGCCGTTCCAGCATCCGGGGCGTGATGAGGTGCACGTGCGCGTCGATGATCTCCACGGGCCGCCCTCCCTACAGCTTGTATCCGAGCCGGCGCAGGAGGTCCTTGCGCCAGGCCACCTCAGCCTCGTCCTCCACACCGAGAGGGGTGAACCCATCCATCACGCCCAGGATCCCCCGCCGCTCCCCCTCCTCCGCCACCACCACGAGGAGGGGATTCGCGGTGGCCGCGAAGATGCGCACCACCTCCGGGCATGCCTTCACCGCGGGCAGCACGTTGATGGGGTAGTAGCCCTCTCCCAGCACGATGAGAAAGGTGTGCCCGGCGCCGATGGCGAGCACGTTGCGCACTGCAAGATCCACCAGTTCCGGATCCGTCCCGGAACGGCGCACCAGGCGTTTGCCCGAGGACTCACAGAAGGCGAGCCCGAACTTGATCCCGGGCACCGCGGTCACCAGGGCCTCGTGGAGGTCCTCCACGGTCTTGATGAAGTGGGCCTGCCCGAGAACGACGTTCAGGACATCCGGCTTCTCGATGGGAACCAGTTTGAGCTCCATACCCTTATTGTATCGAAGGAGCGGATGCGGCA
This sequence comes from Candidatus Sysuimicrobium calidum, assembly GCA_031459935.1. GTDB lineage: Bacteria > Sysuimicrobiota > Sysuimicrobiia > Sysuimicrobiales > Sysuimicrobiaceae > Sysuimicrobium > Sysuimicrobium calidum. Next base: position 6,023 of record JAVKHN010000030.1, read on the forward strand.
AGCGCGGTTGACGGAATTCATGCAGCGTCCTATACTTTGAGAGCAAACCGGAATACCGGGGGATGGAGCTCCCCCTAGCTACTCGGCATCTGCCGGGTTGATGGCTCCTGCGGAAGGCCCGCTGGGAGCCATTTTTGTTTCGACCATGGACCGGATCCTGACCCTTACCCTGGCTGGAGAAGACCTGGCCCGCCTGGCCGAAGGCCTGGTCCGGCGGGGTTACTGGTCGCTGGAAGCCGGACTTGCGTGGCTCCTCGCAGAGGGAACCCGACACCACATTCGCGACCAGCAACGCTGGGACCGCGTGGCGGATCCGGCGGCATCCCATCACCCCGAGCGGCTGGAACTGCAGCGGCGGGAGGCCGCCGCGCACCTGCTTTCCATGCGCGCCCGGGTGCTCCGGACTGAACTGGAACGGGACGCGCTGCGGGCGCAGGTGGCCGCGCTGGAGGAGGAATACCGCGCGCTCCGGGATCGCCTGTTTGCCCTGCAGCGGGAGCGCCGGGCTCTGCTAGAGGCGTTGCGGGAACGGAGAAGCAAACTGTGACGGACATCCTGGCCACCGTACACGTGATCCTGGACGAGGAGACCTGGGCCGAGGTGGAGGCGGTGCTCCGAGCGGAGGGGTGGCGGGAGGAGGAGGGGCTGCGGATTCTGGTAGGCTACGGTGCCGCCGTGCACCTGGACGAGGCCTCCGAGGATCCCCTGCGGGCCTGGGGGGCCGCCCGCGCGGAGCTGGCAACCCTCCGGCACCGGGCCTACCTCGCGGACGAGGCCGTGCGCGCGCTGCGAATGAACCTCACGGGCCTCCTAACTTCCGTCCGCCAGGCCCGGCAATCGCTGGAGCGGCTCGAGCAGGAGCTTCGCACACTTCGGGAGCACGCCTGCAAGGAGGGAGTCCTCGTGCCAGAGTCCCTGTCCCCCTCTCTTCAGAGCCCCGACGAGCTGCGCAGGAAGCTGCGGGCGCTCTTCGGACGTCCCGAAGCGCCATGATGGGCAGGACCCGGGCGATCGAACCGCTTGCTTTTCGATTCGTGCTCCTCATGGGAGCTGTGAGCCTGTTTGCGGACGCCACCTATGAGGGCGCCCGGGGGATCACGGGGCCGTATCTCGGAGCACTGGGCGCCTCCGCCGCGGTGGTGGGATTCGTGGCGGGGCTCGGGGAGCTGCTGGGTTACGCGTTGCGCCTGGCGAGCGGAGCACTCGCGGATCGCACCCAACGGTACTGGCTCCTCACCTTTCTCGGCTATCTGGTGAACCTAGGCGCCGTGCCCGCCCTGGCCCTCGCGGGCCGGTGGGAGGTGGCGGCGGTGCTCCTCGTAGGCGAGCGGATCGGGAAGGCTCTCCGCACCCCTCCCCGCGACACGATGCTCTCCCACGCCACCTCGCAGGTCGGGCACGGATGGGGATTTGGGGTCCACGAGGCCCTGGACCAGGTGGGTGCGGTGGCCGGGCCGCTGCTGGTGGCGGGAATTCTGGCAGGGGGCAGCGGGTATCGGACCGCCTTCGCGGTCCTCCTGGTGCCTGCGCTGGTCTCCCTCGCCTTCCTCACGGCTGCCCGCGCGATCTTCCCCCGGCCCCGGGCCTTCGAGATCAGGACCCAATCCCCCTCGGACGTATCGGTTCCCCGGGAGCTACGATGGTATATGGTGGGTGCAGGCCTCATCGCTGCGGGATACGTGGACTTCTCTCTCCTCAGCTTCCACTTCGTCCGCACGGGGACCGTCTCTGCTACCGTCGTCGCCCTCCTGTACGCGTTCGCGCAAGCCTCGGATGCCCTGGCTGCGCTCCTCGGGGGTCGCTGGTTTGACCGGGCGGGCGTGCGGGCCCTTGTGGCGTTCACGCTGCTCGCCATACCCGCCTCACCTCTGGGATTCCTCGGCGAGACCTACGCCGCCGTGCTCGCGGGAGTCCTGTGGGGCGTAGGAATCGGGGTACAGGAGTCCCTGCTGCGGGCCGCGGTGGCCAGGTTGGCACCGCCTGACCGCCGGGCCTCCGCATTTGGGCTGTTTCACGCGGCCTTCGGCACCTGCTGGTTTGCAGGGAGCGCCCTCATGGGGGTGCTCTATGAGCTGAACCCAACCGCGCTCGTGGCCTTCTCCGTAACCTGCCAACTCGCCGCCCTCCCGTTTTTTGCCGCTGCGGGTCGGGCCCTCCGTCCAGGCCACGGTTGAGGGTGGGGCCGGGACCCTCCAGAAGGGGCCGAGGACGATGGAGCCCGCCCCTTCCCGTACCGGAATTGCGGTCCTGCGCCTGTGATATACTGTCCGCAGCATGCGCATCACACACGGCGTGGAAGTTCTCCCGGTGGAAGGGGTGTGGCGTGGGAACCCCATGCGCGTCCACCCGGTGCTCTTTCAGGAAGGCGACCAGATCATCCTGGTAGATACCGCGTTCCCCGGTCAGGCAGAGGCCCTACGACAGGCCCTCCGTGCGTGCAGGGTGGAGCTCACTCAGATCCGCGCGGTCCTGCTCACCCACCAGGATCTGGACCACATCGGAAATGCACCCGTCATCGTGCAGGAGAGCGGAGCCGAGGTGTGGGCCCACGCGGAGGAGGCACCGTACATCGAGGGCACGCGTCCGCTCCTCAAGTTCAACCCCGAGCGCCTCTCGCCCGAGGAGCGGCAGGCCCTCGAACCCGTGCTCCGGGACCGTCCCCAGGTGAGGGTGACCCGCCACCTCGTGGACGGGGATGTGATCCCCGTGTGCGGCGGGGTACGGGTGGTGCACACCCCCGGGCACACGCCGGGACACCTGAGCCTGTATCTGGAGACCCACCGCATCCTGATCTCCGGGGATGCCCTCGTGGTCCTGGAGGGTCAACTGCGGGGTCCGCGCCCGGAGTTCACGCCCGACATGCCCACCGCCATGGCCTCCGTGCGCAGGCTCGCGGCCCTGGAGCCGGACGTCGTGGTGTGCTACCACGGTGGGGTTTTTGGACCGGGCGCGGCTCAGCACCTGCGCGAGCTGGCCACTTCCGGATAGGCAACCGCCTGTTCCCCATAGCTCGCTCAAACGCTGGGATCTGCTGGACGGGCTGCCGGGAGGGTCATGGGGGAACCGGCGAAGCCGGCCCTGGGGCTTCCTAGCCGACCTGGAGATCCTCCTCAAAACGGCCCCCCGGCCCGCAGGAAGAGGGAGCCGGGGGACCGTCTCAGGGGGTGGCGGAGGTCCCTACGCCTGAGCTGTGGCCTGCGGCGTACGGACACGGGCGGCGAGAAGGATCTCCAGCACGACGATCGCCACCAGCCCCCAGCCCAGGATCGGGAGCACCGGCAGGCTCACCTCCCAGACCGTGTCTAGGGCGTACGCACCGGGACCCACGAGCGCCACGCCGAGGGCCGTGGTGGCGAGCACGAGGTTGTACTCGTAGCCCCCGCGGTCAATCCACAGCCCGCGCGGCGCGTGGACCCGCGCGATGGCGGTGGCCATCACCGCGGTGAGCAGAAGCGCGCTCACCGGAACAAATAGCCCGAGCGCGAACAGCGCGCCGCCCACCACCTCCGCGGCGCCCGCCACGAACGCCCAGAACCGGCCCGGCCGCAGGCCCAGGGACTCCAGCCACCCTCCGGTACCCCCGAGGCCCGCTCCACCGAACCACCCTGCGAGCTTCTGAAGCCCGTGCCCGATGAAGAGGAGACCGACGACCAAGCGAATCAGGAGTAGGCCCGGATCCGCCAGCATCGTATCTCACCTCCCCGAGCACCAGGATCATCCCCCGTCCGAGCAGAGCCCGGGCGGGGCGCGGAACCTCACTTGGACATACGGAGCCGGATTCCGGGCTATTCCCGCAGGAGGATCCAAAAGACAAAGAGGGCTCCGGCCAGCAGGGCCGCGGCCACAAGCGGCACCAGCCGCAGCCCCAGATCCTCCCCCGGCGCGTATCCCAGGGAGAGGAGGAGGCCGCTTGTGGCCGCGGCCATGGCGTTGGCCAGGTTCAGCGTCACCCCCTGGAGGGCGAAGTGCAGGGCCTCGTGTCCCCCGCTCCTCGTTGCCAGGTCCGCCAGCACCGCGTTGGGAAGGGCATACAGGCCCGCGAGCGGGAGTCCTGCGAGGGCGATGAGGGCGTACCCGTGCCACACGGGCGGGACCCCTGGAACACGGCCGATGAGGGAGATGAGCGGCAGAAGCGGGATTGCGACTCCCAGCACCCGCTCCAGAGCCCGGCGGGCGCCGAGCCGCCTGCCCCAGCTGAGGACCACGGGAAATCCGCAGAGGGTCGAAAGGAGCGCGAAGCTCAGGACCCTTCCCACGGACTCCCGCGCCACGCCCATGAGCACCGTGGCCAAAAACACCAGGACCGGCGGGAGCAGGCTGAGCCCCGTCCAGGCGAGTCCCAGGCTCAGCAGGTACGTCCGGAGCTCCGGCCGGCCCACCACCGTGGCCAGGGCGCGGCCCAACGGCTCCGGGCTTCCGGGTCCTTCCTCCCGCACCGCGAGGCTCGCGATCCACAGCAGCAAGACCGCCGTCCCCGCGAAGATCCCGCCCATGAGGGCAAAGCTGGACCGGTACACCAGCCAGGCGGAGAGGGTGTAGGCGACCCCGGTGCCCACCACGTTCCCCACCGCCTGTGCCACCGCGGCGGAGACGCGCTCCCGTCTGGGCTCGAACTCCGCCAGCAGGGCCAGGTAGGGGTTCACCACCAGGGAGAACAGGAAGAAGAAGGCACAGAGCAATCCGGCGAGGTAGGCGAACCGGTGCGCGGTGGGCGGTGTCCACACGAGTGCGAAGGTCAGAGCCAGCAGCGGCGCCCCGCCCACGATGAACGGACGCCGGCGACCCCACGGGGAGGTGAGCCGGTCGCTCCAGGAGGCCACCAGCGGCTCGGCCACCGCGTTCGTGAGCCGTCCCAGGGCGAGGGCCAACCCTACCCGCTCCGGCGGCAGCAGGCGGTCCTCTGTGGGCGGCGCGTAGAAGGGATAGACCCAGAGGACCAGGGTCTGGATCAGCAGGGACGCCCCGAGACCTCCCAGGGCATACAGTCCGGGTCGCGCCCGCTCTGCCACGCGGTTTCAGCCTGCGGTGAACACGGGGAGCCGCTCCAGGTGGATGAGCTCGGGATCCCGGTAGGCGTCCCCTTCCAGCAGCACCACGGCCTTCGCGACGATGCGGGCCCCCAGTTGCTCCATAAGGGCCGCGGCGGCCCGGAAGGTCCCCCCCGTGCTCACCACGTCATCCACCACCGCCACCCGCTTGCCCCGCACCACCTCCGCGTCGAGGCCGTTGAGCACGAGCGTGTGGGCTTCGGGTTCTATGAGGGAGCGGGCCTCAACTGTCACGGGGTTCCGCATGTACCGCTTCACCGCCCGCCGGCATACCACGTACGGGAAGAACTGCCCGTGCCGGGGTTCCGAGAGGTAGGTGGAGATCATGTGGGCCAGGGCGGCGGATTTCATGGCCAGGGCCACCAGTACCTCCAGCTCGCACCGTCGCAGCTCCGCGGCGAGCGCGCGGGCGCAGGCGTTGATGAGCTCCACGTCCCCCACCATCCGGAAGAACGGCACCCACACCCCCGGCCGCACCTCCTCCACGGGCAGCAACCGCCTTACCCCGGCTACCCGGAGCTCGTAGTGGGTCTGGCCCTCGTAGCGCATGATCTCCCTCGGAAGCGGAACCGCGAGGGGTGTTGTTATCCACTAATGCTAGCACCCCGGGTGTTCCCTGTCAGCTCCCGCGGTTGGTGGAACGCTTCCGGCACGTGCCACTCCCGGACGGTCCGAGGAGGGAACGCATGCGGGGATCCGGGGCCGTGTGGGGGATAGACCCCCTGGCCCGCCCCCTCATCCGGGACAGGCCCGGCGAATCGCCCCGCGTGGGGTCGGAACCTCACGACATCGGGGAGGCGCCGATCCTCCCCGGATTCTCCCTGCCGCCTCGCGGACCTGCTCGGCTGACCCGTCACCTGAGCAGGATCTGGCCCCGGATCTCGCCCCCAGGATAGGCCAGGGTGTGCACGTTCACGTACGCGTTCAGGTTCCGGATCTCCACGAGCAGGGATGCGAGCGAACGTCCCGCGAGGGGTCCGGTGAGGCTTGTCGCCGTAATGGTGCCGCTGCTGAGCTCGCCCTCGAACCGGCCCGGAATGAGGCGGGGCGGCGGGGCCGAAGGATAGAGCCACACCACGACGGGCCCGTTGCTGCCCGGTGGGGCCAGGTGGATGTGGGCCATCTGCACGTTCACCACCCGCGAGAGGACGAGGCGGAACGCGATGCTGTTGCCGTCCGGCGCCACCACGAACGTGGCCACCCCTGTGGCCTTCGTCTCCGCGGTAGGCACTTCCTCCCGTCCCCACAGGTGGGCCACGAACTCCGCGGGCACCTGGGCCCGACCGGAATCCCCTCCGAGCAGGTCCAGGGCCACCGCCGTTACAGCCAGAACCTGTACCCACCGTGCGCCGTTCAGCCTCCACCTCCCCAAAAACTCCGAGTCCACTCTACGGGACTCGGATCACGGGACTGTCACGTCTTAAAATGAAAGGCAAAAGCCATGGAGATTTCGCCGGGAACGCAACTCGTGGCCCTGTTGGGCGACCCCGTGTCCCACAGCCTCTCGCCCCGCATGCACGCCGCGGCCTTCGCGGCCCTGGGGCTGCGGTGGGCGTACGTGGCCCTGCGGGTCCTCCCCTCGGATCTCGCGGAGGCGGTGCGGGGACTGAGGGCCCTGGGCTTTGCGGGCGCTAACGTCACCGTCCCCCACAAGGAGGCGGTGGTACCGCTGGTGGACCGGCTGGACGAGGTGGCCCGGGCCTGCGGGGCCGTCAACACCCTCGTGTTCGGGGAGAGCCGGCGGATCCACGGCTACAACACGGACGTGGCGGGCGTGCGCCGCACCCTGGAGCACGTCGGCTTCCGGGCTGCGGGATGCCGGGCCGCGGTGCTGGGGGCAGGCGGATCGGCCCGGGCGGTGTGCGTGGCCCTGGCCCAGGAAGGGGTTGCGGAAGTCCTTCTCTTCGCCCGACGGGTGGAGCGGGCGGAGTTCCTCGCGGGGCAGATGAGCACCCTCTTTCCCCAGGTGCGTTTTGCGGCATATCCGCTCGAGCCCGCGTCCCTGCGGGCGCAGCTTGCGGAGGCCGAGCTCCTCGTGAACGCCACGCCCGTGGGCATGCACCCGGACCGCGATGCGAGCCCCATCCCCTCCCCGGAATTCCTGCACCCCTGCATGGTGGTCTTCGACCTCGTGTACAATCCCCCCCGCACGCGCCTGCTGCAGCTGGCGCAGCAGGCGGGAGCCCGGACCATCGGGGGGCTGCTGATGCTGGCCTACCAGGGTGCGAGCAGTTTCGAGCTGTGGACCGGAAAGTCCGCGCCGGTGGAGGTCATGCTGCGGGCCATCGGTGCCCCGATGGAGGAGTAACCCGTGGCGCTGCGGCTGCTGACCGCAGGGGAATCGCACGGCCGGGGCCTCGTGGCCGTGGTGGAGGGGCTTCCCGCGGGGCTACCCGTGGACGCAGAAGCCATCGACCACCAGCTCGCGCGCCGGCAGCGGGGCTACGGGCGGGGCGGCCGGATGCAGATCGAGCAAGACCGGGCGGAGATCCTCTCGGGGGTGCTGGACGGCCGCACCATTGGCGCTCCGGTGGCGGTCCTCGTGTGGAACCGGGACTGGCGCGCCCAGGAGAACCCCATCACCCGTCCCCGGCCCGGACATGCGGACCTTGTCGGTGCTCTGAAGTACGGGTTCGACGACGTCCGGTACGCGCTCGAACGCGCGAGCGCCCGGGAGACCGCGGCCCGGGTGGCGGGGTGTACGCTTGCGCGGCTGCTGCTGGAGCAGTTCCAGATCCGGGTCTTCAGCCACGTGGTCTCCCTGGGCGGGGTCTCCGTGCAGCGCCTTCCGGACTCCTGGGAGGCCATCGCACAGGCCGCGGAAGCGAGCGAGGTGCGGTGTGCGGATGCGGAGGCCGCGGACCGCATGCGGGAGGCCATTGACGAAGCAAAGGCCAGGGGCGACACCTTGGGCGGAGTCGTGGAGATCGTGGCCCTGGGCGTCCCGCCGGGACTGGGCTCCTACGTGCACTGGGACCGGCGGCTCGACGGCCGGCTCGCGCAGGCGGTGATGAGCGTGCAGGCCATCAAGGGGGTCGCGATCGGCGATGCGTTTGCCATCGCCCATCGCCCGGGCTCTTTGGCGCACGACGAGATCCACTACGATCCAGGCCGCGGATTCTACCGGGAGACCAACCGGGCCGGGGGGCTTGAGGCAGGGGTCACGAACGGCATGCCGATCCTCATCCGGGCGGCCATGAAGCCCCTCGCCACCCTGCGCTCGCCCCTCCACTCCGTGGACCTGCGCACCCACAAGCCCAGCCCCGGGGCCGTGGTGCGCTCCGACGTCACCACGGTGCCCGCGGCCGGGGTGGTGTGCGAGGCCATGGTGTGCCTGGTGCTCGCGGACGCCCTCTGCGAGAAGTTCGGTCAGGACACCCTCCAGGAGATGCGGGAGGCCTACGACCGCTACCTCCACCGCATCGGCTGGAGCCCTCCGTAGCCCATGCGGAGCCTCGCCCTCATCGGGTTCATGGGAAGCGGGAAGACCAGCGTGGGCCGGGAGCTCGCCCGGCGGCTGGGGTGGCCCTTCGTGGACACGGACGAGCTCGTGGAGCGCCGCGCGGGACGCCCGATTCCGGAGATCTTCGCACGGGACGGCGAGGCCACCTTCCGGGCCCTGGAACGGGAGGCGGTGCGGGAGGTGGCGCGCATGCACCCCGCGGTCATCGCGTGCGGAGGGGGGGTGCCGCTGGATCCCGCGAACGTGCTGGAGCTGCGCCGTACCTGCCGCCTCGTGCTCCTGCAGGCCGACCTCCACACGGTTCTCGCGCGGGTGGGCGATGCCGCGGACCGGCCGCTTCTGCAGGGGGATCCCGAGGGCCGTGCGCAGCGGCTCCTGCTGGAGCGCGCGCCCCGCTACCGGGAGGTGGCGGATCTCGTGGTGGACACCTCGCGCCTCGGGGTGGCCGCGGCCGCGGAGCGCATCCTGGAGGAGGTCGCGCGGCTCGAGCGCCGCACCCTGGAGATCGCCCTCCCGCACCACCGCTACCCCGTCCACGTGGGCTGCGGGATCCTGCCGCTCGTGGCCCTGGACCTGCTCCGGGCGGGGGTCCGCCGGGCGGTCCTCCTCACGCACCCGCACCTCTGGCGCCGATACGGCGAAGGGCTCGTTGCGGCCCTGCGGGCCTGGGGGGTCGAGGCGCATCCCGTCCTCGTCTCACCCGGGGAGCGCAGCAAGACGCTGGCGGCCGCGCGCCGGGTATACCAAGCCATGGCCGCCTCCCGCCTGGACCGCACCTCCGGTGTGCTGGCCCTCGGAGGCGGGGTGGTGGGGGACCTTGGAGGGTTCGTGGCCGCCACCTACATGCGCGGGATCCCCCTCTTCCTCCTCCCCACCACCCTGCTGGCCCAGGTGGATGCCAGCATCGGCGGTAAGACCGCCCTCAACCTCACAGCCCGCAACCTCATCGGTGCCTTCTGGCAGCCCGCGGCGGTGGTCTCGGACGTGGCCACCCTGCAATCCCTGCCCGCGAGGGAGCTGCGGGCGGGGTTGGCGGAGGCCATCAAGCACGCGGCCATCGCGGACGAGGGCCTCTTCGCGTGGCTGGAAGGGCACCTGCCGGCGATCCTCCGCCGGAACCCGGAGGCGCTCACGGAGCTCGTGGCCCGCAACGCGGCCATCAAGGCCCGGTTCGTCACGGCGGACGAACGGGAGACGAGCGGAGTCCGGGAGGCCCTGAACTTCGGGCACACGGTGGCCCACGCCCTCGAGGCCGCCCTGGATTACCGGATCCCCCACGGGGAGGCGGTGGCTCAGGGCATGGTGGCGGAGGCCCGCCTCGCGGTGCGGCTCGGCTTGCTGCGGCCGATGGAATTTGACCGCCTCACAGCGCTCCTGGAACGGGCGGACCTTCCCACGCGCCTGGCGCCCTTGGGCCCCCGGGAACTGCTGGACCGGATGTTCCTTGATAAGAAGGTACGCGCGGGGTGGCTGCGGTTTGCGCTCCCGGAGCGCATCGGGCGGGTCCGGACGGGAGTTCCGGTGGAGCCCCAACTCGTGCTGGAGATCCTTCAGGAGTCACAGCGATGAAAATCCTCGTGCTCTCGGGACCGAATTTGAACCTCTTGGGCGAGCGGGAACCGCGGATCTACGGCACAGCTACCCTCGCGGAAGTTGAGGCGCGGGTACGCAGGCGGGCGGAGGAGCTGGGCGTAGAGGTTCGGTTCTTGCAATCCAACCACGAGGGGGAGCTCATCGATGCGCTGCATGCGGCCCGCCGGGATTGTGCCGCGGTGGTCCTGAACCCCGGAGCCCTCGCCCACACCTCCATCGCCCTGCGGGACGCCATCGCGGCCATCTCCCTCCCCGTGGTGGAGGTACACCTCACGAACGTCTACGCGCGGAATCTGGAGCCCTTCCGGCGGAAGCTGGTGTTGGCACCCGTGGTCCAGGGCATCATCATGGGGTTCGGACCCGAGAGCTACATCCTGGGACTGGAGGCTGCGGTGCGGCTTGTTCGGGGAAAGGAGGAGGTACGGTGAAGGTGCGGGGAATCCGCGGAGCCATCCGGGTGGAGGACAACACCGCGGAAGCGATCCTCCGCGCCTCCCGCCGGCTGCTGCAGGAGATGGTCCGCGCAAACGCCGTGGAACCCGAGGAGGTGGCCGCGGTGATCTTCACCTGCACTCCGGATCTCAACGCCACCTTCCCCGCGGAGGCCGCCCGCGACATGGGGTGGAATCGGGTGCCGTTGTTGTGCGGCCAGGAGATGGACGTACCTGGAGCCATGACCCGGGTGCTCCGGGTGCTTATGCTGGTGAACACCTCCCTTCCTCAGGAGGAGATCGTGCACGTCTACCTCGGGGAGGCCGAGAAGCTCCGGCCCGACCTCAACAGCGCCCAGTAGCCATGTCCGAGCTCATGGTCCCTCCCGCCCGCCTGCGCGGCCATCTCCGCCCGCCCCCGGACAAGTCCGTCTCCCACCGGTCCGCCCTCCTGGGCGCCATCGCCTCCGGCACCACCGTGGTCCGGAATTTCCTGCGCGCCGCGGACACCCTGGCCACCGTGCGTTGCCTGCAGACCCTGGGTGTCGAGGCCGAGCTGGAGGGCGACGCCCTGAGGGTGCGAGGACGCGGCCTGAGGGGGTTTCTGCCCCCCAAGCGGGTGCTGGACGTGGGCAACTCCGGCACCACGATGCGCCTGCTGTGCGGCCTGTTGAGCCAGCACCCCTTTGAGGCCACCCTGGATGGCGACGACTCCATCCGCCGGCGGCCCATGGATCGGGTGATCCGCCCTCTCTGCGCGATGGGCGCGTGGTTCGAGGCACGGCTGGACCGCTTCGCCCCCCTCCGGATCCGGGGAGGAGTGCTGCGGCCCATCCGGTACGCCCTCCCCGTGGCGAGCGCCCAGGTGAAGTCCGCGGTTCTGCTCGCGGGGCTTGTGGCGGAAGGAAGGACCGCGGTGATCGAGCCCCAAACCTCCCGGGACCACACGGAGCGTCTGCTGCGGGCCATGGGTGTGCCCGTGGAGACCGCTGGGCTGGAGATCTCCGTGGTCGGCCCTGCTCAGCCCCGGGCCGTGGAACTCACCGTCCCCGGGGACCTCTCCTCTGCCGCCTTCTTCCTCGTGGCGGCCGCGGCCCAGCCCGGCGCGGAGCTCGTGGTGGAAGACGTGGGCCTCAACCCCACCCGCACCGGGATCCTCGACGCGCTCCGGGCGATGGGCGCGCGGCTGGAGATCACCGACCTGCGGGAGGAGAGAGGAGAGCCCGTGGGCAGCGTGGTGGTGCGGGGGGGCGAGCTCCGGGGGATCGAGATCCGGGGCGAGCTCATCCCCCGGCTCATCGACGAGCTGCCCGTCCTCACGGTGGCCGCGGCGGTGGCGGAAGGCGAGACGGTGATCCGGGACGCCGCGGAGCTGCGGGTGAAGGAGTCCGATCGCATCGCCTCCCTTGCCCGCAACCTCCGTGCCGTGGGAGCCGAGGTCGAGGAGCTTTCTGATGGCCTCCTCATTCGCGGGGGCCAGATTCGGGGGGGAGTGGTGGACTCCTTCGGGGATCACCGCATCGCCATGGCCTTTGCGGTGGCGGGCCTGCTCTCAGAGGAAGGGATCACCGTCACGAATACCGACTGCATCGCCACCAGTTTCCCCGGGTTCGAGCAGGTCCTGAGGTCCCTGTGCGGGACGTGAGGGAAGGTCGCATCCCGACCGGAGAGGTACCGGTCCGGTTTCTGGAGGCCGGCTCGGGTCCACCCGTATGCCTCCTCCACGGGGCCGATTTCGGCAGCGCCGAGCTCACCTGGCGGCCCACCCTCTCCCTTCTGGCCGAACGCTTCCGCGTCATCGCCCCGGATCTCCCCGGCCATGGCCACACCCCGCCGCTTCCCGGAGCACCCGCCACCGAGGCCTACGTGCGGTGGTTTCGGACCTTCGTGGACGCCTTGCGGTTGGATCGCGTCGCCCTCATGGGCCTCTCCCTGGGCGGCGCCATCTCCCTGGGATTCGCGCTTCAAAACCCGGACCGGGTGAGCCGGCTCGTGCTGGTGGCCAGTTACGGCCTCATGCGCCGGGTGCCCCTCCACGCCCTCGCCTACCGCCTCGTGCGCATTCCTGCCCTCACCACCCTTCTCGCCCGCCTGCGTGCTTCCGGGAACCCGTTCCTCTTGCACCTCGGGCTCCGGTGGATCGTAGCCGACCCCGGGGCCCTCCCTTTGGACCTTTTGCGGGAGGTCCGCGACGCGATGCAGAAGCGGGGAGGGAAAAGCCTCTTTTACGCGTGGCTCGCCACGGAGCTGGACAGGAAGACCGTGCGCACCTGCTACCTCGACCGCCTCCCCGAGCTGCGGGTCCCCACCCTCCTCCTGCACGGGGACCGGGATCGGCTGGTGCCGGTGGGGTCGGCCCGGGAGGCTGTCCGCCGGATCCCGCATGCGCGCCTTGTGGTCTTCCCGGGCTGCGGGCACTGGGTACCCCGGGAGCGGCCGGAGGAGTTCCACCGGGAACTGATCGCCTTTCTGGAGAGGGCAGATTAGCGCAGGGATCCGGGCGTCGCGCACCGAAGTCCAGCTCCGATGCCTCCCTCCGACCAGGGAGTCCTCTTCGCAGACCGACCACCCGCCCGTCCCCTGCGGCTCGGACGGGCCGAGGTGTACGTGGGCACCTGCTCGTGGGCCGATCCCCACTTCGTGCGGGAGGGAGGATTCTACCCCCGGGGCGTGCGGTCCAAAGCGGATCTGCGCCTGCGATACTACGCCTCGGTCTTCCCCACGGTGGAGCTGGACGCCACCTACTACGCCCTGCTCCCTCCTGACCTCGCCCGCCGCTACGCGGAGTGGACCCCGCCGGGGTTTCTGCTGCACGTGAAGGCCTTCGGGCTGCTGACCGGCCACGGCGCGGATCCTCGGCGGCTTCCCCCCCACATCCAGGCCTTCCTTCCTGCAGAGCTGCTGCGCAAGCCCCGGATCCGTCGGGAGGAGATCCCGGAGGAAGCGGAGACCCTGTGCTGGGAGGCGTTCCTGGAGTTCCTGCGGACCCTGCGGGAGACCGGTCGGCTCGGCTACGTGCTCTTCCAGTTTCCCCGTTGGACTCCATTCTCTCCGGAGACCCTCAAAGCGTTGGAACGCACCCGGACCGTGCTGGAGGGCTATCGGGTCGCGGTGGAGTTCCGGCACCGCTCCTGGCTTGAATCCCAAAACCGCCAGAAGACCCTGGACGCGCTCCGGGCCCTGGACCTCATCTACACCGTGCCGGATGCGCCCGACCTTCCCTGGACCGTGCCCCCGGAGGTGGCGGTCACCTCCAGCTGGTCCGCGGTGCGGTTCCACGGCCGGAACGCCGCAGCCTGGAGCCGGCGCGGCGCCACGACCCTGGAGGTCTACGACTACCTCTACTCGGAGGAGGAGCTGCGGCCCTGGGCCCAGCAGGCCCGCTCGCTTGCCCGGGAGGTGGACCGGCTGTTTCTGATGTTCAACAACCACGTGCGCGGTGCCAGCGCCAAAAACGCCCGGATGCTCCTGCGGCTTTTGCAGGAACCGTGAACCGGTCTACGGGGGACCGCGTACACTGGAGGGGACACCTCCTCGGAGGGAACACCATGAGGAAGCGCACGGTCGTAGCGCTGGTTCTGTGTCTCGCCCTGGCCACAGGCGGGACCCTTGCCTACGCCCAGGACATCCTCTCCCTCATCAAGGTCATCGGGATCGGGGCCGCGGTGCGGATGTTCGGCCCGCAGATCAACGACTTCATCAATCAACTCCTGCTCTCCCGGGACGCCGCCACCCGCCAGACCACCAAGGTGGTTCCCATCCTCAGCGTCTCCATCGGGATCGACAGCCCCGGCCGGGCCACGATCGGCGCCGCCCAGGTGGCGGGGCCGGCTGCCGCGGTGCAGCGGGTCCAGGCGGTGGCCGCGCTGGACGCCAACTACCGGGGGGTTTTCCAGATCCGGGCCCTCATCCCCGTGGACAGCCTGGAACCCTGGCGACACCTGCGACGGGTGGTGGGAGTGGGGGTCTCCGCCATCATCGACCTCCAGATCTAGGGTGGACACCCGACCGCAGCCGGGCCTGCTGGACGTGCTGGAGGCGGCCCGCCGGATCGAGGGCCGGGTGGTACGCACGCCCCTGGTGCGCTTTTGGGCCGCGGAGTTCCCGCTTTACCTCAAACTGGAGTCCCTGCAGGTCACGGGATCCTTCAAGCCGCGGGGGGTCTTCAACCACCTCCTCCGGCACCGGGAGGCATGCGCGAGGGGCGTGGTGACCGCCAGCAGCGGCAACCACGGACAGGCCCTGACATACGCGGCCCGTCAGATGGGACTGCGGTGCGCGGTGGTGGTGCCGGAGGACGTGGTGCCCGCCAAGCTCCAGGCGATAGAGCGCTTGGGGGCCGAGGTGATCCGGTGCGGCCGTACCACCAGAGAGCGCATCGATCTTGCCTTACGACTCTCGGAGGAACAGGGCCTGCACTATGTTCCGCCCTTCGATGACCCCGACGTGATCGCGGGCCAGGGGACGATCGGTCTAGAGATCCTGGATCAGTGTCCGGAGGTCGAGCGGATCTACGTGCCCTGTGGAGGAGGTGGCCTCCTCTCCGGGATCGCGGTGGCCAGTAAGGCCATCAGGCCTGAGGTGCGCCTGGTGGGGGTGGAGCCGGAGGGAGCGGCGTGCTTTTTCGCCTCCTGGCAGGCGGGAGGGCGGGTGCGCCTGGCGGGGGTGGAGACCGTAGCGGACGGGCTGCGGGCAGCCGAACCCGGAGAACTCCCCTGGGCGATCGCCTCCCGGCTTGTGGACGCCTTTACCACGGTCACCGAGCACGAGATCCTCTCCACCATGCGTCGCCTGCTCCTCGAAGGAAAGCTCCTGACAGAACCCTCGGGGGCCGTCTCCGTGGCCGCATCCCTCCGGGAGGCCCCCCATAGCCCCTCCGTGGCCGTGGTGAGCGGCGGAAACGTGGATCCCACCCTCCTCTCCTCCCTCCTGAGCTCATAAGCGTACACCTGTTCGCTTAATCGTGCGGTCGAGCGATCCCGCGATTTTGAGAGATCTCGTGAGCTTTTCCGGGATCCCTGCAATCCCCCGGGCTTGCAGTGCGAATGTATGTTCGCTATCCTCCGGGCAGGAGGTACCCATGAGAGCACTCAGTCGGCGTCAGCGGGAGGTCCTGGAGTTCGTGACCCGGTGCATCCGGGAGCGCGGGGTCGTCCCCTCGGTACGGGAGGTGGCCGAGCACCTGGGGCTGCGGTCCC
>JAVKHN010000031.1:0-21461 GCA_031459935.1 Candidatus Sysuimicrobium calidum
GGCGAGGCGGGCAGAAAGCCTACTGTATTCTGATCGCGGAACCGAGCACGGAGGAGGGGAGGCAACGGCTGGAGGCTTTGGTCCGTACCAACGACGGCTTCGAGATCGCCCAGGTGGATCTGGAACTCCGGGGCCCGGGGGAGCTGTTCGGGACCCGACAGCACGGCCTCCCAGACTTCCGGGTGGCGAATCCCCTCCGGGACGGGGCCCTTCTGGAACGATCCCGGGAGGCGGCCTCCCTCCTCCTCGCCACAGACCCCCGGTTGGAGCGGTCCGAGCACCAGGCCCTGCGGCGGACTCTCCTGACCCGGTACGAGGGATCCGCAGCGCTCCTGGCGGTGGGCTAGCCATGCGGATCGGGGCGGGGACGAGGAGAGGGCGAAAGATCCGGGTTCCCCCTAGGGTGCGCCCCACTCAGGAGCGGGTGCGGGATGCCATCTTCAATATGCTGGGGGAGCGGGTCCGGGGAGCCCGGGTCCTGGATCTCTTCGCCGGTACGGGGAGCCTGGGGCTGGAGGCCCTGAGGCGGGGAGCAGAGCGAGCCGTGTTCGTGGAGCGGGATCCGCGGGCGGTGCGGGTGCTTCGGGAGAATCTCGCGAGGGGAGGATGGGAGCGGGAGGGGGAGGTGTGGCCCGCGGACGTTTTCCGGACTGTGGGAATCCTCGGGCAAAAAGGTCGTCGGTTCGATCTCGTGTTCCTGGATCCACCGTACGGGCTGGGGCTCGTGGGCCGGACCTTGGAGACCCTGGTGGCCTCCGGACTCCTGGCCCCTGGGACCGCCGTGGTGGCGGAGAGCTGGGTTCGGGAGGAGGTACCGGTGCCTGCAGGGTATGAACTCGTGCGGGATCGGCGGTATGGGGACACCCGGGTGCAGATCCTGATCTGGAGGGGAACGTGATCATCGCCGTCTATCCGGGCACCTTTGACCCGATCCACCTCGGACACCTGGACATCATCGTACGCGCTGCGGGGCTCTTCGACGTTTTGGTGGTGGGTGTTGCACACAGCCCCGCAAAGCGTCCCCTCTTCAGCCCCGAGGAACGGGTGGAGATGATCCGGGAGGCCACCTCCGGCCTTACCGGTGTCCGGGTGGAGGCCTTTGAGGACCTCACCGTCGCCTTTGCACGCCGCTGCGGGGCCCGGGTGATCGTCAAGGGGCTCAGGGCGACCATGGATTTCGACGCGGAGATGAAGATGGCGATGATGAACCGCCGCCTCGCTCCGGAGGTGGAGACCCTTTTCTTGCCCACGAGCCCGTCTCTCGCCTACCTAAGCTCCACCCTCATCAAGGAAGTGGCCAGGCTGGGCGGGGACGTCTCGGAGCTGGTGCCCTCTGGGGTACTGGAGCGACTGCGCGGGAAGGTGCACCGGTAGCCGTGGAGACGGTTTGGGAGCTATTGGATCATCTGGAGCATCTGCTTTCCTCGAGGTCCTCCCTGCGGGAGCGCAGGGGGGTGGATGAGAGGGAGGTACGTACCCTCGTGCAGATGATCCGGACCCGCCTTCCTCGCGAGCTCCAGGAGGTGCAACGGATGCGGTCAGAGGCGGAGCAGCTACTGCTCCGGGCCCAGGAGGAGGCCCGGGAAATCGTCCTTCGGGCTCAGGAGCACGCCCTGCGCCTGAGCGGAGAGCACGAGGTGGTGAAGCTGGCGCAGCGCCGGGCTGAGGAGATCCTCAACGCGGCTCAATTGGCTGCGGAGGAGACCCGGAGGGGGGCGGACGCGTACGCGCGGCAGGTCCTGGACGACCTGGAGCAGGGAGTGCTGCGGGTCCTCCTGAGCATCCGGAAGGGCAAGCAGATGCTGGAGGACCGGAAGGAAAGGTAGGGTGCCCACGTTCCTCAATGAGGTGCGGAGATGAGGATCACGGTTCAGGAGATCTTTCAGGCTCCCGCGGGTGTGACGGTGGAGCTCTGCGAATCCGTTCCCCCTCAGGAGGACGTGGTCTTCCTAAGCCCGGTACGGGGTCGGGTTTGGGTGCGGGCGGAGGGAACGCGCATCCGGTTGAGCGGGGAGGCAACGGTGGAGGTGCAACAGACCTGTGCCCGGTGTCTGCGGGAGTTCGTGGGAACGGTCTCCGTCCAGGTCTCGGAACTTTTCGACCCTACCCTTCGGCCGGAGTGGGGTGGGGAGCTGGAGGAGGAAGATTTCGTCTTCCCTCTGGACGGAGAGCTGGATGTGGGGGAGGTCTTCCGACAGCACCTCCTGCTTGCCCTCCCACATGCCCCCCTGTGCCGGCCGGACTGCGCGGGCCTGTGCCCCGTGTGCGGGGCCGACCGCAACGTCGCCTCCTGCGACTGCATCCCCCTCGCCCGCGACCCGCGTCTTGCCGTCCTGGAACGGTTCAGAGTAGAGTGAGCGTAAGTGTGTCCGGAGGTGAGCGAGATGAGCCGATCCATGCGTCACTCCCACATGCGGGTAGCCCGACGCCGTGCCCTGTGGCGGGTGGAGCGGCCGAACCTGGTTCCGTGCCCCCGCTGTAAGGAACCCACCCTCCCCCACCGGGTGTGTCCCCACTGCGGGTTCTACAACGGCCGGACCGTGATCACCGAGGGGAAGCTGAGCCGCTCCTAGCTTCAAAGGCGTTAGCGACGGACTGAGAACGAGGCGAACGACGGAAGGGAGGGGAACCGTGGCAGGGTCCAGCCGCATTGTAGGGGTGGGGTGTTGTGTTCCGGATCGGGTCCTCACGAACGCGGACCTGGAGCGGATGGTCAACACCACGGATGAGTGGATCACCGCCCGCACAGGAATCCGGGAGCGACGCGTTGCCCGGGAGGACCAGGCCACTTCGGATCTGGCCTTGGAGGCCGCCCGGGAGGCCCTGCGGGCTGCCTCCGTGTCCGCGGAGGACCTGGACCTCATCCTGGTGGGGACCGCGACACCGGATGCCATCTTCCCCGCCACCGGCTGCATCCTGCAGGACCGATTGGGCGCCCGGGCGGCGGCGGCGGTGGACATCTCCGCGGCCTGCAGCAGCTTCATGTACGCTATGGCCATGGCCCACGCCCACATCGTGGCAGGCCTGGCACAGCGGGTGCTGGTGGTGGGCGCGGACGTACTGAGCAGGATCGTGAACTGGAAGGACCGGGCCACGTGCGTGCTGTTCGGGGATGCCGCGGGGGCGGTGGTCCTGGTCCCCTCCGAAGGTCGCCGGGGGATCCTCTCCTTCTGGCTGGGGGCGGACGGTTCCGGAGCGTCCCTCATCGCCCAGCCCGCAGGCGGAAGCCGCCTACCTGCCTCCCGGGAGACGGTGGAGCAGGGGCTCCACTACCTCACCATGAACGGACGGGAGGTGTTTAAGTTCGCCACCCGGGTCATCCCTCGAGCCATCGAGGAGGTGTGTCGGCGAGCACGCGTGGATCCCGAGGAGGTGGACCTCTTCATTCCTCACCAGGCGAACATCCGCATCATCCAGGCGGCCGCACAGCGGCTGGGACAACCCCTGGAGAAGTTCTTCGTGAACGTGGACCGGTACGGGAACACCTCCGCAGCTTCCGTCCCCGTGGCCCTATACGAGGCAGTGGCCACGGGACGCCTGCGGCCTGGGGATCTTGCGGTGCTCGTGGCCTTCGGGGCTGGGCTGACCTGGGGGGCCTGTGCCCTGCGCTGGGGGTAACCATGCGACTGGCGTACGTGTTTCCGGGGCAAGGCGCCCAGTATGTGGGGATGGGCGTGGAGGTGGCGGAGGCCCATCCGGAGTCGCGGGCCCTGTTTGAGCGGGCGAGTCAGGTCCTGGGGATGGATCTGCTGGACCTGTGTGCCCGCGGGCCGCAGGACCTCCTCCAGCAGACTGCCAACACCCAGCCCGCCATCCTCACCACGAGTCTGGCGTGCCTTGCGGCCGTGCGGCCGCACCTCCCCCCTCCGGCGTATGTGGCGGGCCTCAGCCTGGGGGAGTACACGGCCCTGGTGGCAGCTGGAGCCCTTTCCTTTGAGGATGCGGTGCGGGTGGTACGGCTGCGGGGGATCTTCATGCAGGAAGCCACCGCGGGCCGGGATGTGGCCATGGCGGCCATTCTGCACTTGGACGCGCAGGCCGTAGAGGAGATCTGCCGGGAGGCCGCAAAGGTGGGCATCTGCGAAGCGGCCAACTACAACGCTCCAGACCAGGTGGTGGTGGGCGGGGATCGAGGGGCGGTGGAGGAGGCCATCCGCCTGGCGAGAGCTCGAGGGGCCCGAAGGGCCGTGCTGCTTGCGGTCTCCGCTCCCTTCCACACAAGCCTCATGCGCCCGGCAGCGGAGCGGCTCGCCGCGGTGCTGGAAGAGGTACCGATCCGGGACCCGGAGGTCCCCGTGATCGCCAACGTGACCGCACGGCCCGTGCACCGGGGGGAGGAGATCCGCCGGCTCCTCGTGGAGCAGGTGGTCCGTCCGGTTCGGTGGGCGCAGTCCGTGGAGTGGATGGCGGTGCAGGGCGTGGACACCTTTGTGGAGTGCGGCCCCGGAAAGGTCCTTTCCGGGCTGGTCCGGCGCCAGGTTCCGGGCGCGCGGGTCTTCTCCGTGGAAGACCGGGCGTCCCTGGTGGCAGTGATGGGGATCCGGGAGGCCCTGGACGGATGAACTGGTTTCGCTTGGACGGGAAAGTGGCTCTGGTGACGGGCGGGAGCGGGGCCATCGGCGGGGCCGTGTGTCGGGCCCTGGCGGAGGTGGGGTGTCGGGTGGTGGTGCACTACGCGACCCGCCAGGAGGCCGCGGAGGCGGTGGTGCGGGAGATCGTGGAGGGAGGAGGGGAAGCCGTCGCCCTGCCCGCGGACGTGCGGCGGGAGGAAGAGGTCGCACGGCTCTTCGCACGGGCCCGGGAGGTCTTCGGTCGGGTGGACATCCTGGTGAACAACGCGGGAACGCTGCGGGATGTGTTGCTGGTGCGTATGCGGCTGGAGGAGTGGCAGCAGGTTCTGGATACCAACCTCACGGGGACGTTCCTGTGCACCCGGGAAGCGCTCCGGGACATGCTGCGGGCCCGGTGGGGGCGCGTGATCAACGTCACCTCCGTGGTGGGGGAGGTGGGAAATGTGGGGCAGGCGAACTACGTGGCAGCGAAGGCGGGGGTCATCGGGTTCACGCGGGCGGTGGCGCGAGAGGTGGCGAGCCGCAACATCACGGTGAACGCGGTGGCCCCGGGATACGTGGAGGCCGGGCTCACGGAGGCCCTCACGGAGCAGCAGCGAGCGGCCTTGCTGGCGAACATCCCCATGGGGAGGACCGCCCGGCCGGAGGAGGTGGCAGCCGTGGTGGTGTTCCTGGCCAGCGAAGCGGCGGGGTACATCACAGGGCAGGTCTTGAACGTGGACGGCGGTATGGTTATGAAATAGGAGGTCCATCGCATACGGGAAGGGAGGAGCGGGATGACCACGCCGACCTTTGAGCGGGTGAAGGCCATCATCGTGGAGCAGCTGGGAGTCAACGGAGAGGAGGTGACGGAGGAAGCCTCTTTCGTAGAGGACCTGGGCGCGGACTCCCTGGACGTGGTGGAGCTGGTGATGGCCCTGGAAGAGGAGTTCGGGATCGAGATCCCGGACGAGGAGGCGGAGAAGATCCGGACCGTGGGACAAGCGGTGCAGTACATCGAGCAGCGCTTGGCCGCTAAGGAACGTACATGACCAGACGCCGGGTCGTCGTCACGGGGGTCGGGGTCATCACCCCGATCGGGATCGGGAAGGAGAGTTTCTGGAACGCCCTCATGGAGGGTCGGAGTGGGGTCCGACCCATCCGGAGTTTTGATGCCTCCAGGTACCCCACCCGGATCGCCGCAGAGGTCCTGGACTTCGATCCGCTGGACTGGATGGACAGGAAAGAGGCGAAGCGCAATGACCGTTTCGTCCAATTCGCCATCGCGGCCGCCCGCATGGCTCTGCTGGATGCAGGATTCCGGGTCACGCGGGAGAACGCGGATCGTGTGGGCGTGGTGATCGGTTCCGGGATCGGAGGGGCCATCACGTGGGAGGAGCAGCACAAGGTCCTCCTCACCCGTGGGCCGGATCGAGTCAGCCCCTTCTTCATCCCCATGCTCATCATCAACATGGCGGCAGGAGCCGTGAGCATCCTCACGGGCGCTCGGGGTCCGAACACGGCACCGGTGACCGCCTGCGCCACGGGGGGACACGCCATCGGAGATGCCTTCCGCATCATCCAGCGGGGGGAGGCGGATGTGGTGATCGCGGGCGGCACGGAGGCGGCCATTACGGAGCTCTCCATCGCGGGGTTCTGCGCCATGCGGGCCATGTCCACGCGGAACGAGGAGCCGCAGAAGGCGGTACGCCCCTTCGACGCACACCGGGATGGGTTCGTGATGGGGGAAGGGGCAGGGATCGTGATCCTGGAGGAGCTGGAGCACGCTCTCCGTCGGGACGCCCGGATCTACTGTGAAGTGGTGGGATACGGGATGAGCGCGGACGCATACCACATCACCCAGCCGGATCCGGAGGGGGAGGGAGCCGCCCTGGCCATGACCCGGTGCCTGCGGGACGCGGGGCTGCGTCCGGAGGAAGTGGACTACATCAATGCGCACGGAACCAGCACCCCCTACAACGACAAGTACGAGACGCTGGCCATCAAGCGCGTGTTCGGAGAACACGCGTACCGCCTGGCGGTGAGCTCCACCAAGTCCATGACGGCCCACCTGCTGGGGGCCGCGGGAGGCGTGGAGCTCATCGCATGTGTGCTGGCCATCCAGCACCGCATGCTCCCGCCCACCATCAACTACGAGGTTCCAGATCCGGACTGCGATCTGGACTACGTTCCGAACCGGCCCCGGTTCGCGGAGGTGCGGGTGGCCCTCTCCAACGCCTTTGGATTCGGTGGGCACAACGCGACCCTGGCAGTTAGGAGGCTCGAGCTCTGAGCGCGCCCTCGGTGCCGCATCCGTCCGGGATAGCTCGTACGGAGCAGCTGCTGGAGCTCGCAGAACGGCTGGGGGTCCGGTTCCGGGATCTGCGGATCCTGGAGCGGGCCCTGGTGCACGGTTCCTATGCTCATG
This sequence comes from Candidatus Sysuimicrobium calidum, assembly GCA_031459935.1. Lineage (GTDB taxonomy): Bacteria > Sysuimicrobiota > Sysuimicrobiia > Sysuimicrobiales > Sysuimicrobiaceae > Sysuimicrobium > Sysuimicrobium calidum. The sequence goes on from JAVKHN010000031.1 coordinate 6,979, forward strand.
AGGAATCCGCAGGCGCCCTGGAGTCGTACGAGCGGCTGGAGTTCCTGGGGGATGCGGTCCTGAACCTGGTGGTGAGCGACCATCTCTACCGGCGGTTTCCCGCGGCGCGGGAGGGGGAGCTGGCCCGGATGCGGGCGCGGCTGGTGAGCGAGCCCACGCTGGCGGAGATCGCCCGGAGCCTGAACCTGGGGAAGTACATCCTGCTGGGCAAGGGAGAGGAGCGGAGCGGTGGGAGAGAGCGGACCTCCTTGCTGGCGGACGTGCTGGAGGCGGTGGTGGGAGCGGTGTACGTGGACGCGGGCTACGGGGTGGCGCACGCGATGGTGAGCGGCTGGATCGGCCCCCTTTTGGGGGGGTTGGAGGAGGTGCGCGGGGACTTCAAGGGGCAGCTGCAGGAGGTGGTCCAGCGGCGGGACCGAGTGGTTCCTCAATACCGGATCACGGCCACCGAAGGGCCGGACCATGCGAAGGTGTTCGTGGCAGTCGTAGAGGTGGCCGGACGGGTATTGGGGGAAGGGAGGGGGAAGAGCAAGAAAGAAGCTGAGCAGGCCGCGGCCGCGGACGCGCTGCGCCGGTTGGGGGTATTGTGAGCATGCGACAGCTGTGGGCGCCATGGCGACTCGAGTACATCCAAGCCCCTCCGGAGGAGGACTGCATTTTCTGCACCAAGCCCCGGCAGGGAAAGGACGAGGAGAACCTCATCGTGTGGAGGGGACAGTGGGCCTTCGTGATGTTGAATCTGTTTCCCTACAGCAGCGGGCACGTGATGGCGGTTCCCTACCAGCACACCGCGGATCTCGGAGGGCTGAAGCCAGAGGAGGTGCTGGGGCTCTGGGAGGCGGTGATGCGGACGGTTCGGGCCCTGCAGCGGGCCTTCAGACCGGATGGGTTCAACGTGGGCATCAATCTGGGACGGGCCGCGGGGGCGGGAATTGAGGGCCACCTGCACGTTCACGTAGTCCCCCGGTGGTTCGGCGACACGAACTTCATGCCTGTGCTCGCGGACGTGAAGGTCATCCCGCAGCACCTGCAGGAGACCTATCGGAGCCTGCGAGAGGCGTTTCACGCGGAGGGGTAGGTGTCCAGGGACCGAGCGGAGCAGGGGGTTCGGTGGTGTTATTAAACAACGGTTGCTACATGCCCAACCTTCACCCATCCCCAGCCACGTACAAGCCTCCAGATCGCCAATTTAACATAATGTTCATTATGCGCAGAATTATCCCTCTGGTCGAGGGCGGTTTTAGGCTGGGGTGGGTGGAATGGGCGTGTAGCAACCGTTTCTAGAATATTCAACAGACCCGGGCCATGCGACCGGAATACTGGCTAGCTCCGCTCAACACCGCGCTCATCGTGGTCAGCGGCCTCGCCGTCCTTGGAGGCTACGCCTTCATCCGCCGGGGCCAAGTCCGCCGGCACCACCTCGCGATGCTCATAGCCGCCCTGTTCGCCGCTTTGTTCCTCGTGGTCTACCTGATCCGGTGGGCCGTCCTCGGGTCCAAGCCCTTCTCCGGCACCGGATTTCTCCGCACCGTCTACCTCGTCGTGCTCGTCACCCACACCCTCCTCGCCACCGCTCTTGTCCCCCTCGCAGGCCTCACCCTCCTCCGCGCCCTCCGGCGCCAATATCGGGCGCACCGGACCGTCGCCCGTATCACCTTTCCGCTGTGGCTGTATGTGGCCGCAACCGGGTGGGTGATCTACGCCATGCTGTACTGGCTGCCCTCAAGCGGACGGTAGCCGAAGCACGGCCCCACTAGAGGCCGAGGAGACCAGCGCCGCATAGCGGCCGAAGACCCCCGGAAGCTCTGGAGCAGGCCGCGGCCGAAAGCGCGCGCGCCGTACCTGAAGGACCTCCTCCGGGACCTCCAGATCCAGCCGCCGGTTCTCCACGTCGATGGTGATGGGGTCTCCTTCCTCCACCAACGCAATCGGACCGCCCACCTGGGCCTCGGGGCAGACGTGGCCGATCATGAGCCCCCGAGTTCCGCCTGAGAACCGGCCATCCGTCACCAGAGCCACCTCCGCGCCCAGGCCTTCCCCCACTAGGGCCGCGGTAACCGCCAGCATCTCCGGCATCCCCGGAGCTCCTTTAGGCCCCTCGTACCGGATCACCACCACGTCCCCGGCACGGATCTGCTCTCCCAGCACCGCCCGGAGGGCGGCCTCCTCGCCGTCGAACACCCGGGCAGGCCCCCGGAAGTACAACCGCTCCGTCCCCGCCAACTTCAGCACCGCGCCCTCCGGGGCCAAAGATCCCCGCAGCACCACAAGCCCCCCGTGTGGTTTGAGGGGCCGGTCCACGCTCCTCACCACCTGCTGCCCCGGAGTTTCCGTAGCGTCCGCCACCTCCTCCTCCAGGGTCTTCCCCGTCACGGTGCGCTGCGCCCCGTCCAGGAGTCCCGCCTCAAGCAGCCGTTTTATCACCAGCCGCGTCCCTCCGGCCTCGTACAGCTCCCACGCGGTGTACTTCCCCCACGGCCGGAGGTCCGCGAGCACGGGGGTACGGCGGCTCACCGCGTCGAAATCGTCCAACGTCAACCGTATCCCTGCCTCCTGTGCCAGAGCGAGCAGGTGCAGGACCGCGTTGGTGGATCCGCCTGTGGCCGCCACCGCAGCGATGGCGTTCAGGAAGGAGTTGCGGGTGAGGAACTCCCGGGGTGTCCGGTGGGATCGGAGGGCATCCAGAAGCACCCAGGCGACCCGCCGCGTGGCCTCCCGTTTCTCCGGCACCGCCGCGGGGATGCTGTTGTAGCCTATGGGCGAAAATCCCAGGACCTCCAGGGCCATGGCCATGGTGTTGGCGGTGTACTGTCCCCCACATGCACCCGGCCCGGGAACCGCGTGCCGCTCCACGGCCTCCAGTTCCTTCTCTTCGATCCTGCCCGCGGCGAATTGCCCGATGGCCTCGTACACTTCCACGATGGTGAGCTTCCGGGTCTCCCACATGCCCGGCGCGATGGAACCCCCGTACAGCACCATTCCCGGTACCCCACTGCGCAACAGGCCCATAGCCCCCCCGGGAATGGTCTTGTCGCAGCCCACGAGGACCACCATGGCGTCGTACAGGTAGCCCTGGGCCACCAGTTCCACCGTGTCCGCGATCACCTCCCGGCTGATGAGGCTCGCCCGCATCCCCGGCGTTCCCATGGAGATCCCGTCCGCGATGGCGGGTGCGCCGAACTCAAAGGGCACCAGTCCCGCTTCCCGCATACCCGCCCTCAGTTCCTGGGCAAGGTCCCGCAGGTGCACGTTGCAGGGCATGCCGTCCGTCCACGTGTTCACCACGCCTACAAACGGCTTGCGGAAATCTTCATCCTGTACCCCCACCGCCCGGAGCATGGCCCTTGCTCCGGCGCGTGGAATCCCGGCTTTGATGAGGTCGCTGCGCATCCCGATCCCTCCGGTCCGGTTCCTATCCTGCGCTGCGGGCAACACGCGTGGCGATGGCCCGCCCTACTTCCTCCGTGGAAGCAGTCCCCCCCAGGTCCGCGGTCCGTACCCCCTCCCGAAGCACCGCCTCCGTGGCCCGCTCCACCGCCTCCGCAGCCTCTTCCATCCCGAGGGAGTACCGGAGCATCATCGCCGCGCTGAGGATGGCCCCCACAGGGTTGGCGATTCCCCTTCCCGCGATGTCCGGTGCGGATCCGTGCACGGGCTCGTACAGGAAGGGGGGATGCTCTCCTAGGCTTGCGGAGGGCAGCAGTCCGATGGAGCCCACCACCGCGGCGGCTTCATCGCTGAGGATGTCCCCAAAGGTGTTCTCCGTTAGGATGACATCAAAGGCAGTGGGCCGACGCACCAGTTCCATAGCGCAGGTATCCACCAACATGTGGTGCAGCTTCACCTGAGGGAATTCCTGAGCCACCCGGCAGACCACCTCCCGCCAAAGCCGGGAGGTTTCCAGCACGTTCGCCTTGTCCACGGAGTGCACCACCCCACGCCGGCGCGCCGCGGCCCGGAAGGCCACCCGCGCCACCCGGGCCACCTCCTCCGCGGAGTAGGCCATGGTATCCACCGCCCGGATTTCCGTCCGGAGCTTGGGCTCCCCGAAGTACAGACCTCCCGTGAGCTCCCGGACCAGCAGCAGGTCCGTACCCCGCACCACCTCCGGCCGGAGCGGAGAACATCCCTCGAGGCCATCGAACAGGGCCGCGGGGCGGAGGTTCGCATACACGCCGAGAAGCCGGCGGAGTTCGAGCAATCCTGCCTCCGGCCGCTTCTCCCCCCGGTCCCATCTGGGCCCCCCCACGGCCCCCAGCAGGACCGCGTCCACCTCTCGGAGCTTGCTGCGGGTCAGGGGAGGCAACGGATCTCCATACCCATCGATGGCGACCCCTCCGATGGGCGCTTCCTCGAACCGGAAGCGGATCTCCCATCGCCGGGAGACCGCCTCCAGGACCCGCACCGCCTCCCCGGTTACCTCCGGCCCGATCCCGTCCCCGCCCAGCAGGAGGACCCGAAACTCACGCATCGGAGGTCTGCGGGATCGGCTGGGCGCGGGTACGGCTTCTCCAGAGGGCGTAGTTCAGGCTGTCTACCAGGGCGATCCAGCTGGCTTCCACCACGTTCTCCGAAACCCCTACCGTCCCCCACTGCTCCACACCGTCCGTGGACTGGATGAGGACCCGAACCCGGGCGGCGGTGGCCGCCTCCGCGTTCAGCACCCGCACCTTGTAGTCCACCAGTCGGATCCTCCGGATCTCCGGGTAGAACCGCTCCAGGGCCTTGCGCAGAGCCCGGTCCAGGGCGTGCACAGGACCGTTCCCTTCCGCGGCGGTATGCTCCTCCACTCCTTCCACCCGCACCCGCACCGTGGCCTCCGCCCGGGCCTGTCCGTCCGTCCGGTGCACCACCACCAGGAAGGGACCTGCCTCGAAGCCGTCCACCGGCTCTCCCAGCAGCCTGCGGGCCAGCAGTTCGAAGGACGCCTCCGCGCCCTCGAACTGGTACCCGGTGTACTCCAGCCACTTCACCTGTTCGAGCAGGCGGGCGGTGGCGGGGCTGCGGGGATCCAGCTGGAGTCCCAGCTCCTCCGCCTTGCTCACGATGTTGGCCCGGCCCGAGAGGTCGGAGACCACAAATCGGCGGCGGTTTCCGACCTGCTCCGGGGCCACGTGTTCGTAGGTGGCGGGGTCTGCCCGCACGGCACTCCCGTGCACGCCCCCCTTGTGGGCAAAGGCGTTGCGGCCCACGTACGGCTGGTAATCATCCGGAGGAAGATTGGCCAGCTCCGCCACCAGGTGGCTGATGTGCACGAGGCGTGTGAGAGCTCCCGGCTGGAGGCATGTGTACCCCAGCTTGAGGACCAGGTTCGGGATGACCACACACAGATCCGCGTTTCCGCACCGCTCCCCATACCCGTTGATCGTCCCCTGAACGTGCACGCATCCCGCGCGAACTCCCTCCACCGTGTTGGCCACCGCGCAGCCCGCGTCGTTGTGGGTGTGGATTCCCAAAGGAACGGAGAGGCGCTCCCGTACCGTACGTACCACGGGGCCGATCTCGTGCGGCAGTCTTCCTCCGTTGGTGTCGCACAGTACGATCCGATCCGCTCCGGCCTCTGCGGCAACCCGCACCGTTGCCAGGGCGTATTCTGGATTCGCATAGAACCCGTCGAAGAAGTGCTCCGCGTCGTAGATCACCCGCCTGCCCTGGGAGCGAAGGAACCGCACGGAGTCCGCAACCATCCGGAGGTTCTCCTTCAGGGTGGTGCGCAGAGCTTTGTGGACGTGCAGGTCCCAGCTCTTCCCGAAAATGGTCACCCACTCCGTCCCTGCCTCAAGAAGGGCGCGCAGGTTCGGGTCCGCATGGGCCTCCAGGTCTGCCCGACGGGTGCTTCCGAAGGCCACGATGTGCGCGAACCTCCACGGGACCTCGCGGGCCAGGCGGAAGAACTCCAGATCGCGGGGGTTGCTCCCGGGCCACCCCCCCTCGATGAAATCCACGCCCAGCTGGTCCAGGGCCCGGGCGCAGCGCAGCTTATCCTCCGCGGAGAACTCCACACCCGCGCCCTGGGTCCCGTCCCGCAAGGTGGTGTCGTAGATCTCGATTCGCTCCATGCTACCGGAGGATCCTCAAACGTTGCTGGACGTACGGAATGAGGCCTCCCGCTTCCACCAGCTGCTGCATGAAAGGGGGAATGGGACGTGCCCGGTACACCTGGTTCCTCGTGAGGTTGCGGATCTCCCCCGTTTCCGGCACGATCCGCAGCCCGTCTCCGTCCTGAACGGACTGCGCTGCCTCGGGGCACTCCAGGAGCACCAAACCGTTGTTGAACGCGTTGCGGTAGAAGATGCGGGCGAAGCTGGCGGCCACCACCACCCGCACCCCTGCTCCCAGAATGGCCAGAGGCGCGTGCTCCCGGGAACTCCCCTGCCCGAAGTTCTCCCCCGCCACCAGGATGTCGCCCGGTCGGATCCGGGACCGGAGAGCTGGGTCCAGGTCTTCGAACAGATGCTCCGCGAGCCTCTGCGGGTCCGTGGTCACGAGGTATCGCCCCGCGATGATGAGATCCGTATCGATGTGATCGCCCAGTCGGTGCGCCCTGCCCTGGAACTCCATCTCCTTCCCTCACACCGCCACGGGACTTCCCACCACCTCTGCAGGATGCACGATCTTCCCCGCCACCGCGGCTGCTGCCGCCACCGCGGGATTGGAGAGGTACACGCGGCTTCCCCGGTGTCCCATCCGGCCGATGAAGTTGCGGCTGCTGGTGGACACGCACACCTCGCCGTCCGCCAGCACCCCCATATGGCCTCCGATGCATGGCCCGCACGTGGCGGTGCTCACCGCGGCCCCCGCCTCCAGGAAGATCTGGATGAGGCCCTCTTCCAGAGCCTGCCGGTAGACGTGCGGGGTGGCGGGGATGACGATGAGCCGCACCTCCGGATGTACCCGGCGCCCCGCCAGCACCCGCGCGGCCTGTCTCAGATCCTCGATCCGGCCATTGGTGCAGGTGCCGATGAAGCACTGATCCACCCGCACTCCCTGTACCTCCGTCACCGGGACCACGTTGTCCGGAGAGGGAGGGGCGGCCACCACGGGCTCCATGTCCGTCACGTCGTACTCGTACACCGCCGCGTACTCCGCATCAGAATCCCCGTAAACGGGCTCGAACGGACGTCGGGCCCGGAGCTGTACCCACTCCAGCACCACTTCGTCCGGCTCCATGATGCCGTTCTTGGCACCCGCCTCCACCGCCATGTTGGTGATGGAGAAGCGCTCGTCCAGGCTGAGTTGCTGTAGGACCGGCCCGCTGAACTCCATGGCCGCATACCGGGCCCCGTCCACTCCGATATCCCCGATGACGCGGAGCACCAGATCCTTCCCCGTTACCCAGGGCCGCAGGGTCCCCTTGAACACGAACTTCAGGGTATGCGGCACCCGGAACCACAGTCTGCCCGTGGCCATGGCGGCCGCCAGGTCCGAGCTTCCCACCCCCGTGGCGAAGGCTCCCAGGGCTCCGTGGTTGCAGGTGTGGGAGTCCGCTCCCACGAACAGCTCCCCGGGCAGGACAAACCCCTCCTCCGCCAGGAGGACGTGGGCGACCCCCGCCCGGCCCACATCGTAGAAGTGCGGGAGTCCGTGCTTGCGGACGAACTCCCGCGTAATGCGACATTGCTCCGCGCTCGCGATGTCCTTGGCGGGGGAATAGTGGTCGAGCACGAAGGCCACCCGATCCGGATCGAAGACCCGGTCCACCCCGATGCGCTCGAACTGTTGAATCGCCAGCGGCGCGGTGATGTCGTTGGCGAACAGCATGTCCACCCGACACTCCACCAGATCCCCGGGCTTCACCGCGGGGAGACCTGCATGCCGGGCCAGGATCTTCTCCGTGATGGTCATCCCCATGCATTCCCTCCTACCCCACCGCGGTCTGCGTGGGGGTCCGGCGAGGTCGGGGGAGCTGCTCCAGGAGCTTGTTCAAAGCCGCGAGGTAGGCGAGGGCACTGGCTTCCAGCACGTCCGTACTGCTGCCCCGTCCCGTAGCCACCCGATCCTCCCCCCGCAGCCGACACACCGCCTCCCCCAACGCATCACTCCCCCCCGTGGCGCTGCGCAGGCTGTAGTCCAGGAGCTCCACCCGCTGTCCGCTCGCGGCCTGGATGGCGGCAAAGAGGGCGTCCACGGGACCATCCCCCGTTGCCTCCGCCACCACCGTACGACCTCCCACTTCCAGGCGCACCGCCGCGTGCGGCGGCTCATCGCTCGCGGTGCTGACCCGGAAGGACACCAGTCGGTACGTCTCGGGAGGCGCCGTTACCCCTTCCTGGACCAGGGCCACGAGATCTCCCACTTCCACCCGCTTCTTCCGGTCGCACAGGACCTTGAAGCGGGTGTACACCCGCTCGATCTCCTCCTCCGTGAGGCTGAACCCCATCTGCTGGAGCGTGTGTACGAGGGCGTGCCGGCCGGAGTGCTTGCCCAGTACCAGCTTGTTGGTGGGGACCCCCACGGAGGCAGGCGTCATGATCTCGTAGGTGCGGGGGTCACTCAGGACCCCGTGCTGGTGGATGCCGGCCTCATGCGCGAAGGCGTTGGCGCCCACGATGGCCTTGTTCGGCTGCACCTCCACACCCGTGATGGCCACCAGCAGGCGGCTCGTGGGGTAGATCTGCGTGGTGTCCACCCCTGTCCACACCCCAAACTGGTCCCGGCGCACGTGGAGGGCCATGGCGATCTCCTCCAGGGCCGCGTTTCCCGCCCGCTCCCCGATCCCGTTGATGGTGGCCTCCACCTGGCGCGCGCCTGCCCGGATCCCTGCCAGGGAGTTGGCCACGGCCAACCCCAGATCGTCGTGGCAGTGCACGCTCCAGATGACCCGATCGGAGTCGGGCACCCGTTCCCGCAGGGTACGGATGAGGGCCGCGTACTCCTCCGGAGTGGCGTACCCCACGGTGTCGGGAATGTTGATGACCGCAGCCCCCTCTTCGATGGCCGCTTCTATGACCCGACAGAGGAAGTCCACCTCCGAGCGGGTGGCATCCTCGCAGCTGAACTCCACCTCCGGGCACAGCCGACGCGCGAGGCGTACGGCGGCCCGGGCCGCCTCCAGCACCTCGTCCGGCCGCATCCGCAGCTTGCGCTCCATGTGGATGGGGGAGGTGGCGATGAAGGTATGGATCCGCGGGCGCTCCGCCTCCCGGACCCCCTCCCAGCACACCTCGATATCCTTGGGATGAGCCCGGGCAAGCCCGCAGATCACCGGGCCCCGCACCTCCCGGGCGACGAGCTGCACCGCAGCCAGGTCCCCTGGGGAGCTGGCGGGGAAGCCCGCTTCGATCACGTCTACCCGTAGGCGCGCCAGCGACCGGGCCATCTCCAGTTTTTCCTGCACCGTCATGGAAAAGCCCGGGGACTGCTCCCCGTCCCGGAGGGTGGTATCGAAAATGTACACGCGATCCTTCATTCCGTCCCTCCCACCTGCTGCGTGGGCTGCTTTTTGGCCTTGAGCCAGGGCATCATCTCCCGAAGCCGCTGTCCCACCTCCTCGATGGGGTGGTTTGCAGCTTCCCGCCGCAGCCCGTAAAAGCCCGGAAATCCGCTCTCCGCCTCCCGGATCCACTCCCGGGCGAACTCCCCAGATTGTATCTCCCGCAGGATCTCCCGCATGCGCTGCCGCACGTGCCCGTCGATGATCCGGGGTCCCCGGGTGTAGTCTCCGTACTCTGCGGTATCTGAGACGGAGTGCCGCATCCACCGGAGTCCCCCTTCGTACATGAGGTCCACGATGAGCTTCAGCTCGTGCAGGCACTCGAAGTACGCCACCTCCGGCTGGTATCCGGCCTCCACCAGGGTCTCAAAGCCCGCCAGGACCAGAGCGGAGACCCCCCCACACAGGACCGCCTGCTCCCCGAAGAGATCCGTCTCCGTCTCCTCCCGGAAGGTGGTTTCCAAGACCCCGGCCCGCAGGCAGCCGATTCCCCATGCGTACGCCAGGGCCCGCTCCTTGGCGTATCCTGTAGCATCCTGGTGCACCGCCAGGAGCCCCGGTACCCCTCCGCCCTCCCGGAACACCTCCCGCATGCGGTGGCCCGGGGCCTTGGGCGCCACCAGGAAGACGTCCACGGTTCTGGGAGGGACGATCTGGCCGTAGTGGACGGTGAACCCGTGGGCGAACACGAGGGCCTGGGCTGGTCGCAGATGAGGCTCGATCTCGGCCCGGTACACCGCAGCCTGTGCCATATCCGGAAGGAGGACCGCGAGGACATCCGCGGACCGGACGGCCTCTGCCACCGTCATCACCGGGAACCCATCCGCCTGAGCCGCCTGCCAGGAGGCCCCACCGGGCCGCACTCCGACCACCACGTCCACCCCCTGGTCGCGGAGGTTCTGGGCGTGGGCATGCCCCTGGCTTCCGTAGCCCAGGATGGCCACGCGCTGGGTGCGGATCCTCTCCGGGTTTGCGTCCTGTTCGTAGTACAGCCGCGCCATGGCTTCTCCTCGGAGCATCAGGTAACGGCCGTCCCCCGCAGTAGGGCGATGGCTCCCGTACGCACCACCTCCCGGATCCCGTACTGTCGGAGGACATCGATCAGGGCATCGATCTTCTCGCTCCCTCCCGTCACCTCCAGGGTAACGGTCCGCTCCGTGAGGTCCACGGGACGGGCCCGGAAGACCCGGGCGGCCTCCAGGACCTCGTGCCGGACCTCGGGTGATGCGTTCACCTTCACCAGAGCGAGTTCCCGCTCCGTCCGTTTCGCGTCCGTGATGTCCCGCACCCAATGCACCTCGATGAGCTTGCGGAGTTGCCTCAGCACCACGTCCATGCGTGGTGCGGGGCAGTCCACCACCATAGTGATGCGGGAGATCCTCGGGTCCTCCGTCACGGAGACCGCAAGGCTGTGGATGTTGATGCCCCGCCGCCGGAACAGGGCGGAGATCCGCATGAGCACGCCCGGCGCGTTGTCCACCACCAGGGACAGCATGCGCCGCTCCGACGAGGGCTGAACTGCGGTTGCCAGTGCCTCACTCACCGAGGATCATCTCCTTGACGGACTGTCCGGAGGGAATCATGGGGTAGCAGTTCTCCTCCGGGTCCACGATGAAGTCCACCACCACGGGACGGTCCTGGACCTCCAGGGACCGCTGGATCGCCGCGTGCATCTGCTCCTCCGTCTCCACCCGGATCCCCACGGCCCCGAAGGCCTCCGCCACCCGGGCGAAGTCGGGGTTGCGGAGAAACACGTGAGAGTACCGCTCATTGTAGAAGAGCTGCTGCCATTGCCGCACCATGCCGTGGGCTCCGTTGTTGATCACGTAGATCTTGAGGGGCAACCGCCACTCCACCGCGGTGATGAGGTCCTGCACCGTCATCTGGAACCCCCCATCACCCACGATGGCGATCACCAGGTCATCCGGACGCGCGAACTGAGCTCCCATGGCCGCGGGGAACCCGAAGCCCATGGCCCCAAGCCCCCCGGAGGTGATGAACTGCCGGGGCCGCCGGCACTTGTAGTACTGGGCGGTCCACATCTGGTGCTGGCCCACGTCCGTCACCACCAGCGCTTCTCCCCGGGTGGCCTGGTAGATGGTCTCGATCACCTGCTGGGGCTTCAGCATCCGTCCGGGCCGCCACCGGAGGGGATAGCGGGTACGCCACTCCTCGATCTGGCGCCACCACGCTTCGAGATCCGGGGGTTGCACAAGGGGTTCCAGGGCCTCCAGCACCCGCCGCGCGTCGCCCACGATGGGGATGTGGGCAGGCTTGTTCTTGCCGATCTCGGAGGGGTCGATGTCGATGTGGATGAACCGGGCGTGCGGGCAGAAGTCCTTGAGTCGCCCCGTCACCCGGTCATCGAACCGGGCCCCCACAGCGATCACCAGGTCCGCCTCGTTGATGGCGTAGTTCGCGTACGCGGTGCCATGCATCCCCAGCATGCCCAGACAGAGGGGATCCGTCTCGTCGAAAGCCCCCTTGCCCATGAGGGTCACGGTGACGGGGATGCGGCAGCGGCGAGCCAGACGCGCGAGGGGCTCCGAGGCGCCCTGGGCACCTCCCCCCACGTACAGGATGGGCCGCCGACTGCGGGAGATAGCCTCCGCTGCCTCCGCGATGCGGGCGGGATCTCCGTCCAGGATCGGCTGGTAGCGGGGTTCAAACGGGGCCCGGAGGAGTTCTGTGGGGATCTCCGCCTGCAGGACATCCCTCGGGATGTCCACCAGGACCGGGCCCGGCCGCCCGGCGCGGCACAGGTAGTAGGCCTCCCGCATCACCCGGGGCAGCTCCGCGGGATCCATGACCAGGTAGTTGTGCTTGGTGACGGGCATGGTGATGGCGGTGACGTCCGCCTCCTGGAAGGCGTCCGTGCCGATGTTGGGCCGCACCACCTGCCCCGTGATGGCCAGCACAGGCGCGGAGTCCATGAAGGCGTCCGCCAGCCCCGTGACGAGATTGGTGGCGCCGGGGCCTGAGGTGGCCGTACAGACCCCCACTTCCCCGCTCGCCCGGGCGTATCCCGTGGCCGCGTGGGCGGCTACCTGTTCGTGGCGTACGAGCACATGCTGGATCCCATGCGCATCGTAGAGGGCATCGTACAGGGGCAGGGAGGCGCCCCCGGGAATTCCGAAGATCCACCGGACCCCAAGTTCCTCCAGAAGCTGCACCACCACCTCCGCGCCCTTGAGCGTCCGGGTGGTACGGTCCACCATCGCCTTCACCATCGTTCTCTCCTCCTTGCGGATTCCGAACGAAAAGCGGGGAGCCAGCCTAAGGACGGGCCAGCTCCCCGCGGTACCACCTTAGTTCCACGGATTCCTGACAACATCGGGAACCCGTGGCCCTTAAACCCTTCACGCGGGTCAACGACCGGAGTACTCGGACAACTCCCTTTCCCCTCGGTAGCTCCGGGACGAGGTTCAGGATCCGCCTCCGGCCGGCTTCCACCTCCTCCGGCTCTCTGCGCGGTGCGCGATCCCTACTCCTTCCCTTCCTCGCCGGGCTATACCGCGGGCCTGTGAATTCTGGCCCGCGGGCTTTGCCCTCTCTACTACCAGCCCGGATGGCCCGGTGTCAACCGGCAGATGATCGAGGTTGCTTATCAAACGGCGAGTACCGAGGATCGAAAGCGTCCCGTGGCTTGGGCGATGGCCGCCACCTCCCGCATCAGGCGGGAGAACTCCCCGGGGCGCAGCTGCTGGGCACCGTCGCTCAGGGCCCGTTCCGGATCCGGGTGCACCTCCACGATGAGCCCATCGGCTCCCGCGGCCACCGCAGCCCGAGCGAGGGCCGGTACGTAGGTCCGCTTGCCCGCGGGATGGCTGGGATCCACGATCACTGGGAGATGCGTGAGCTGCTTGAGAACCACCACGGCCCCGATGTCCAGCAGGTAGCGGGTGTGGTTGTCGAATCCACGAATGCCCCGCTCGCACAGGACCACCTGGCCGTTGCCCTCGCTGAGGATGTACTCCGCCGCGAGGAGCGTCTCCTCCAGGGTGGCACTGGGGCCCCGTTTGAGGAGCACCGGCTTGCGCAGGCGCCCCACGTCCCGAAGCAGGGTGTAGTTCTGCATGTTCCGGGCCCCGATCTGCACCATGTCCGCGTACTGCGCCACCAGCTCCAGCTGCCGCTGGTCCATGGCCTCCGTCACCACGGGCAGCCCTGTGGCCTCCCGGGCCTCTGCCAAAAGCCGCAGGCCCTCCTCCTCCAGTCCCTGGAAGGAGTACGGAGAGGTGCGGGGTTTAAAGGCCCCTCCCCGGAGCATGCGGGCGCCGGATTCCTTCACTGCCCGCGCGGCGCTCAGGATCTGCTCGCGGCTCTCCACGGAGCACGGCCCCGCGATCACCACGAGCTCCTCACCCCCGCCGAACCGCACCCCGCGAACCTCCACCACGGTGTCCTCCGCCTGAAACTCCCGGCTCACCAGCTTGTAGGGTTGGAGCACCTTCACCACCTTCTCCACACCCTCCATGGCCTCCAACATCCCCCGCAGCTGCTCCTTGGTGCGGTCGTCCCCGATGACCCCGATCACCGTCCGGAGGTCTCCCACGGAGACGTGGGCCCGCAGCCCTGCCTCCCGAATTCGGGCGGCCACCACCTCCACCTGCTCCGGATGTGCGCCCTGGCGCATCACCACGATCATGCCCATCCCTCCCAAAACAGAATCACCTCCCGCCCCTGCCGGGACGGGAGGCGATGATCTCCCGCGGTACCACCCTTCTTCCGCCGGAGCACTCCGCACTCCCCGGCGGCCCTCTCGGGACGGGGCACAAAGCCCGATCCCGCCTGCTGCGCTCACGGGGCAGGACTCCCGTCGGTGCCTACTGGACCCCGCAGGAAATGCGGGATCGTTCAGACCGCCCCTCGCGGGTGAACTCGACCGACCTGGACCCTACCGCACTCCCACCTGCACGCGGTTCTCTTCCAGGGTCCCGGGTCGATCTACGCGTCCCGGTCCTCGGGTTTGTCCCTACCCTATCCTCCCACCTCCGTCCCTGTCAACGGGACGACCCATGCACGTTGTTTATCAAGCCGACGCCCATCC
>JAVKHN010000032.1:0-20878 GCA_031459935.1 Candidatus Sysuimicrobium calidum
GGTGGAGGTGGGGGAGGCCGCTCAGATCATCGCCCGGACCGCGGATCCGGACGCCAACATCATCTTCGGCGCGGTCATCGACGAGGGCATGAGCGATGAAGTGCGCATCACCGTGATCGCCACGGGGTTCGAGACCGCCCAAATGCCGGTGCAGGAGCCCTTGCCGGAACGGGAGGCCGCGCCCAAGCCGGAGCCGCAGCCCGTGCGCCTCATCGACGACTACCTGGACATCCCAGCATTCTTGCGCAGACGCGGCTCATGACCCCTTCTCCGGACGGCCTCGCCCTTTTGGTCCACCGCCACTTCCCGGTGCAGGAGGCGTGGGTGCAGGATGGGCTCCCGGTGTTCGCGGTGCTGCCCACCCACGACCTGGAGGAGCGGTTCGAGGCCCTGCGGGAGGCGCTCCGGCCGCAGGGGCAGATGCCATTGCTGCGCCGCCGGGACGGGGCCGTGCTCCTCACCGTGGTTCCCAGGCCACGTCCTCAGGGTGCCCGCATGTGGCTGCACGCAGCGCTCTTCTTGGCCACGGTGGCCACCACCTTCGCCACGGGCTACGTCGGGTCCCTCCGGTTCGCGGAGGTGCTGCAGCGGGTGCCGGGTGCGGTCCTGCGAGCGGGGTACAGCCCGGAGCCCCTACGGGACGGGCTCGTGTTCAGCGCCGCGCTGCTGGGGATCCTCCTGGTGCACGAGCTGGGGCACAAGCTGGCAGCCCGCATCCACGGGATCGACGCCAGCTGGCCCTACTTCATCCCCTTTCCGCCCGTGATCCTGGGACAGGTGTCCATCGGAACCATGGGGGCGGTGATCGTCACCCGGGAGCCCGCTCCCAGTCGCAATGCCCTGTTTGATCTCGGAGCCAGCGGTCCGCTCGCGGGCTTGCTGGTCGCCATCCCTCTCCTCCTGCTGGGCCTGGACCGCACGGTGCTGCTGGACCTGCGGCAGATCCTCCCGCACTTGGGGGGTCTGCCGGCCTTTCCCTTCCCCTGGTCCGTGACGCGCCTGCTGGAGTGGCGGTTCGGAATGGGAGCGGAAGTGGTGTATTACACGGACCCGCTCATGGATGCCGCGGTCATCGGCCTCTTTGTCACCGGCATCAACCTCCTCCCCGCCAGCATGCTGGACGGTGGACACGCGGTGCGGGCCCTGCTGGGCCCCCGGTGGCACCGGGTGGCCTCCTACGCCGCGGTGGTGCTGTTGCTCCTGCTGGGCCTCATCCCCATGGCCATCCTGCTCCTCTTCCTCACCACCCGCGGACATCCTGGACCCGCCAACGACGTCTCTTCCCCCTCCGGTTCCCGGATCGCGGTGGGGGTGCTGCTCCTCGTGGTCTTCCTCCTGGCCCTCCCCCTCGACTACTTCCTCCTCCCCCTCCGCCTCCTCCAGTAACCGCCCACAAGAAGGCGTGCGGACTCGTGCGGAGGAGAGATCTCTCCGAATCGCGTACCTTCGAAGGATTTTGACGGCTTGACCTGGTTAGCTTCCGCCACAATATTTAGAGGTAGCCCCTGAGTGAGCCCCCTAAATCTTGGGGGGGGGTTCGGGGGGGCAGGTGGAGGATGCGGTGTCCATACTGCGGGTATGAGGACAGCCGGGTGCTGGATAGCCGTCCGGTGGAGGAGGGAAGTGCCGTCCGGCGGCGGCGGGAGTGTCCCCGGTGCGAGCGGCGGTTCACCACCTACGAGCGGGTGGAAGTGGCTCCCCTCATGGTTGTGAAGCGGGACGGCCGGCGGGAGCCATTTGACCGCTCGAAGATCCTCACAGGGCTGCTGAAGGCCAGAGGCAAGCGCCCCATTCCCCTTGAGGCCCTGGAGGCCCTGGTGGCGGACGTGGAGCGGGTGGTGCGCCACCGGGGAGAGGCGGAGGTCCCCAGCAGCCTCCTTGGGGAGCTGGTGATGGAGCGGCTGCGGTCCCTGGACGAGGTGGCCTACGTGCGGTTCGCCTCCGAGTACCGGCGGTTTTCGGATGCGGACAGCATCGTGGAGGAAGTGGCCCGGCTGCGGGCCCAGAAGGCCCGGGAGGAGTTGCTGCGGCGTCAGATTCCCCTTCTGCCCCTCCCGGAGAACCGGAGCAACGGACGGTATTGACGGGTACGCCACGAAAGGAGGGTGCGATGACCGTAGCCACGGAATCCAGGACCCTCTTCGAGGAAACCCTCCGGTGGTTTGCGGGGGACGAGCTGCGCGCCCGGGTGTTCCTGGATAAGTACGCCCTGCGGGATGCGGACGGCAACATCCTGGAGCGCACCCCGCCGGAGATGTGGGATCGCGTAGCCCGGGAGATCGCCTCCGCGGAGCCCACAGAGGCCCTGCGTTGCGAGTGGGAGGAGAAGTTCCGGTGGCTGCTGGGCGATTTCCGGATGGTGCCCGGTGGCCGCATCCTCTTCGCCGCCGGAAACCCCCGCCGGGCCACCGCCAGCAACTGCTACGTCATTCCCATCAAGGGGGACTCCCTGGAGGACATCTTTGAGTGGTGCAAGGAAGCGGCCCGCACCTATTCGCTGGGCGGCGGGGTGGGCGGGGACATCAGTGTGCTGCGGCCCCGCGGTAGCCCCGTGAACAACGCGGCCATCACCAGCACGGGCGCCGTGAGCTTCATGGAGCTCATGTCCACCACCACGGGTACCATCGGACAGGCGGGCCGGCGCGGGGCTCTCATGATCACCATCGCCAACGATCATCCGGACGTGATGGAGTTCTGCTCGGTCAAGCGCAACCTCGACCGGGTGCGCTACGCCAACATCAGCGTCCGGGTCTACGACGACTTCATGCGGGCCGTGGAGGACAATGGGGAGTACGTGCTGCGCTTTGCGAACGAGAAGGCCCGCATGGAGCGTCGGGTCCGCGCCCGAGACCTGTGGAAGGAGCTCGTGGAGGGCGCCTGGGGATGGGCGGAACCCGGTGTCATCTTCTGGGACACCGTGAAGCGGTACTCCACCAGTGAGTACCACGGCATGGAGGTCATCACCACCAATCCCTGCAGCGAGATCCCCTTGGAGGCGTACGGGTCCTGCAACCTCGCCAACGTGAACCTGGCCCGGTTCGTCCTGGATCCCTTCACGGATCGGGCCCGGGTGGACCTGGAGGCCCTGTTGCGGGCGGTCCGCTACACGGTGCGGTTTCTGGACGATGTCCTGGACTACAACATGGATCGCCACCCCCTGCCACAACAGCGGGAGGCGAGCCGCCGGGCCCGGCGGATCGGAGTGGGGTTCACGGGGTTGGGGGACATGCTCGTGCAGCTGCGACTGCGGTACGATCACGAGGAGGCCATCGCCTTCGTGGACGAGCTCTTCCAGCGCATCAAGAACGCGGCCTACGAGGCCTCCGCGGAGCTCGCCCGGGAAAAAGGGCCCTTTCCTGCCTTCGACGCGCAGCTGCATTTCTACCGGGACGGGGCGCTTCACCCCTTCCTCAGGGGGCTCGATCCAGAGGTGCTCAATAAGTGCCGCACCTGGGGACTGCGAAACGTGGCCCTGCTCACGGTCCCGCCGGTCGGCAGCGGCGCGGCATTGAGCGGGGTCACGAGCGGGATCGAGCCCATCTACGATCTCTACTACCTGCGGCGCAGCGAGTCCCTCAGCCAGCGGGAGTTCAAGGTGTATCACCCGCTCGTCCGGCAGTATATGGACGAGTTCGGAGTGGATGAGGAGCACCTGCCGGACTACTTCGTGACGGCCCACCACATCGCTCCGGAGATGCGGGTGCGCATGCAGGCCACCATCCAGAAGCACATCGATCACAGCATCAGCTCCACGGTGAACCTGCCCCGCGAGGCCACGGTGGAGGACGTGGAGCAGGTCTACTTCCTCGCCTGGAAGCTGGGCTGCAAGGGCATCACCGTATACCGGGAAGGGAGCCGCGAGGACGTTCTCCGAAGCCTCAGGGGGGAGAGGCAGAAGGAGGAGGACGGGCCCCGATCCGGCACCCCGCGGGCCGAGCAGATCCCGCAAGACAGCTGCCGGGTCGTGGCGGTGCGCTCGCGCCCCAAAGTCACCCAGGGGCGTACGGAGCGCATCGAGACCCCCCGGGGCCGGGTGTACGTGACGGTGAACGAGGACGAGCTGGGGGTGTGCGAGGTGTTCGTGGAGTCCCTGGACGTGGAGGCGGAGGCCATCGGGCGACTCAGCTCCCTCGCCCTGCGGGCCGGGGTGGACGCTCGGGAGGTGATCGAGCAGCTGTGGCGGGTGCAGTCCAAGGAGGCGGTGATCGACCGCAGCAGCGACGGCACTCCCGTGCGGGTGAGCACCATCGCCCAAGCGGTGGCCCTGGCCCTCGGCCGGACCCTGTACGGGGAGGGCTTTCGGCCCGACCGGGAGTTCCCGCGCGCGGCAGTTCTCCCCGAGCCGGTGCCGCGCGCCCGCCAGGAGCGGCTGCGCTTCGCCTCCGCGCAGCCGCTCCCCCCTGCGGGGGCGACGAACGGGGCCGTGCCCGTGGAGTTCGCGGGCATCTGCCCGGACTGCGGGGAGAACCTGGCTTACGAGAACGGATGCGCGGTCTGCCGCGCGTGTGGGTACTCGAAGTGCTAGGTGTTGAGCCGTCCGAGGATCCGGCGGGCCGGCGCGGGGAGTGGGAGCTCGGAGGAACAGGGGGAGGTGAAGCGCCCCACCGCGGGCAGGGTGCTTGGGGAGGCTTCCACCACGTGGAACGTAGCAAGGAAGTGGGTGAAGGCGTGCCGCAGGGTCGCGAAGACCTTCCCGTTGCGACGCCGCAGGCGGACACCCAACACGCGCTCGAGCCGTGGCCGGGCCTGCTTCCAGGTCCGGGCCTCCACCTGCGGGAGGGTCCACAGCCCGCCCCACAGCCCCCTCGGGGGTTGGCGCACCACCAGCACCCGACCCGCAGCATCCCGCACGAGGGCGGCCACGAAGTGACGGTGGGGCTTGGGGGGCTTGGCCCGGCGCGCGGGGATGCGCTCCCAAAGCCCCTGGGCCGCGGTGCGGCACCACGGCCGAACCGGACAGGTTCCGCACCGGGGAGACCGGGCGAGGCACACCGTGGCCCCCAGGTCCATGAGGGCCTGGTTGAACTCCCCAGCCCGGCCCTCGGGGATCAAGGCCTCTAGAGCCGTGCGGATCCGAAGGCGGGTGCGTGGATCCTCTAGCGGCTCATCGATGCCCAGCAGTCTCGTCCCTACCCGCAGCGCGTTTCCGTCCAGGGCCAGCACGTTCTGGCCGAAGGCGATGCTGCTGACCGCAGCCGCGGTGTAGGGGCCGACCCCGGGCAGCCTGCGCCATCCCTCCACCGTGGCGGGAAAACCGCCCTCCCGCACGATCCGGCGCGCAGCCCGGTGGAGGTTCCGGGCCCGGGCGTAGTACCCGAGCCCGGCCCAAACCCGTAGGACCTCTTCCTCCTCCGCTGCGGCCAGGGACTCCACCGTGGGGAAGGCGGCCAGGAACCGGTGGTAGTAGGGGATGGCGGCCTCCACCCGGGTCTGCTGGAGGAGGACCTCCGCCACCCAGATGGCATAAGGGTCCCGGGTGGCACGCCAGGGGAGCGGGCGCGCCGCCCGGGCATACCAGAGGAGCAGCGCCTGCGAGAGAGCCGTATCCACGGGGGATCTCATTCCCTATGAATGCACTAGTTCCTCCGGTAGTTCCAAATTTGGAACATCTGACGGTTGAAGTCCCGGAGTTCTCCGGGATAGACTGGAAAGGGTGTTCCATGAAAGGAACAGCTGACCCGGCGGAGTCTAGGGAGCGCGCACGGGCGTTCGGCAACTACATCCGGTCCCTGCGGCAGAACTTCTATGGCCGGGGCAAGGGCAAGAGCCTGAGGCAGCTCAGTGAGGAGACCGGAATCCCCCTCAGCGTGCTCTCCCGGGGGGAGCGGGGCCTGCAGGACCTCCGCAAACCCTGGTACATCGAGCGGCTGGCTCCGGCCCTGGGGGTCCGACCCTCCGTGATGAAGCGGGTGGCGGCCCTGGTGACGCCCATGGACGTGGTGGAGCTGCGCAGCGCCCGGCCGGAGCCTGCGAGTCCGGTCCTGTGGGCCCGGCTCCAGGCCAACCTCGAGCAGCTGCGGGCGGCCCCCGCGGACGTGGTGGAGGCCTTGCTCCTATACGTGGAGTTCCTGGTGGATCGCTTCCAGCGTGGCGAGCGCAAGGCAGTCTAGCCCAAACCCCACCGAAGGAGGGAACCATGGCGTACGTGATCGCGGAGCCCTGCATCGGGACCAAGGATCGGTCCTGCGTGGAGGTGTGCCCGGTGGACTGCATCCACCCGCGGGCGGAGGAGGACCAGGGCGAGATCATGCTCTACATCAACCCCGACGAGTGCATCGACTGTGGGGCCTGCGAGCCCGTCTGCCCCGTGCAGGCCATCTTCGCGGAGGCGGATGTGCCCGAACAGTGGAAGGAGTACGTGGAGATGAACGCGGACTACTACCGGTTGAGCCGGGAGGAGTTCGCGGAGAAGTGGGGTCGGGAGCCGTAGACCTCGGCCCTCTCGGTGCACTCGTGGCGCGGGAGGGAACCCCCTCCCGCGCCCGTCCTCTCTGAGCGCATGGAGCCCGTGCCCTTTGGAGGAGACTTCGAGCCCATGGAGGTGGAGGGGCTGTGGTGCCTGCGGTCCACGCTGCTCCTGGGTGCGGCCCGGGTGCGGCACGCCTTCACCACCCGTCGGGCGCGTCTCGGGCACCCCGATCCCCTCGCGAATCCCGCCATTCGTGCCCGGGTCCTCGCAGGGTTGGGCTTCGATCCGCACCGGGCCGTGGCGCTCACCCAGCGGCACACCGCCCGGGTGGTGGTGGCAGAGGGGAAGGACGCGGGAAGGCCGTTGGGTGTGGCGGATGGTGTGGTGACGGCGGTGCCCGGCGTGGTGCTGAGCGTGCGGACCAGCGACTGCCTCCCCGTGCTGCTCGCGGATCCGCTGGCGGGGGTGGTGGCAGCCGTGCACGCAGGGTGGCGGGGGCTGGCAGGGGGGATCCTGCGGCGTGCAGTGGAAGCCATGGTGGCCCGGGGGGCCCGGGCCGATCGCGTCACCGGGGCGGTGGGCCCTTCCGTGGGCCCCTGCTGCTACGAGGTGGACGCTCCCGTGGTGGCGGCCCTGGAGCCCTGGGTGGAGGAAGCTCTCGAGCCCACCCGTCCTGGCCACTGGAAGCTGGACCTACGGGAGGTAGCCCGCGCGCAGCTCCGGGAAGCCGGGGTATCCTGGGACCGGGTGAGTCTGTGCCCCGCCTGCACCGCGTGTCATGCGGAGTGGTTCTTCTCGTACCGGCGGGACGGGCGGGTGGGCCGCATGGAGAGCCTCATCGCCATGGGGCCATGAGCACGGGGGGAATCGGACGAGAGCGGGTGTGGCAGAACCTCGAAGCCGTGCGCAGGCGCCTTGCGGCCGCGTGCGCGCGCTCGGGCCGGGACCCCGCCTCCGTGCGGATCGTGGCGGTGACCAAGGGGTTCCCCGCGGAGGTCGCGGTAGCGGCGGTGCAGGCGGGAGTGACGGATCTCGGGGAGAACTACGTGCAGGAGGCCCGGGAGAAGGTCCGGGCGGTTCCGGAGGCCACCTGGCACCTGGTGGGTCACCTGCAGCGGAACAAGGCCCGGGAGGCGGTCCGGCTGTTCCCGTGGATCCACTCGGTGGACTCCGTCCCCCTCGCGGAGGAACTGGATCGCAGGGCCGCAAAGCACGATCGCACGATCCAGGTGCTCATCCAAGTGAACGTGGCGGGAGAGGCACAAAAGCACGGCGTTCCGCCCGAAGAGGTCATTCGGCTCGCACAGACCGTGCAGCGGCTTTCGGGACTGCGGCTGCGGGGGCTCATGACCATCGCACCCCTCAGCTCCCATCCGGAAGGGATCCGGTGGGTGTTCCGGACGCTGCGGGCCCTGCGGGACGATCTCGCGTACCGCCTGGGCTCTCCCCTTCCGGAACTCTCCATGGGGATGACGGACGACTTCGAGGTGGCGGTGGAGGAGGGGGCCACCCTGGTACGCCTGGGCCGGGCCCTCTTCGGGGAGCGGCCGGAGAAGGGATAGGGAGACTCGGGGGCGAATACGCAGCAGGAGCAGGGAAAGCGGGGTGGACGGTATGGGAGCTATGGCGCGGCTGATGCAGTTCCTGGGTTTCGACGAGGAGCCGGAGGAGGAACCGCTCGTCGAGGAGGAGCCCCGACGCCGCAGGACCCCCATCCTCAGCCTGCACACGAACCGGCAGATGGAGATCGTGGTCCTGGAGCCCAAGAGCCTGGAGGAGGCACGGGGAGCTGCGGACTGCCTCAAGCACCGGCGTCCCGTGATCGTGAACCTCCGGGACGTGGAGCGGGAGATGGCGCAGCGGATCGTGGACTTCCTCTGCGGGGTGGACTACGCCCTGGACGGGCACCTCCAGCAGGTGGGGGAGGAGATCTTCCTGTTCGCGCCCAGCCACGTGGTGATCACGGCTCCCGCTGCCCACCCGCCGCGGGCCACCGGCCCCCTCTTTCCCGTATAGGCACGCGGATGCCGCTTCGCAGCATCGCCTGGCGGGAGGACGCCCTGGAGATCCTGGACCAGACCCGCCTCCCGCACGAGGTACGGGTACTCCGGCTGCGGACTTGGCGGGAGGTGGTGGAGGCCATCCGCGAGATGCGGGTGCGGGGAGCTCCCGCCATCGGAACCGCTGGGGCATATGCCCTGGCCCTCGCGGCCCGGGAGGCCGCGGCGGAAGCGGATTCCTTCGAGGCTCGGGTGCACAGGGCCGCGGGGGAGATCCGGGCCGCAAGGCCCACCGCGGCGAACCTGCACGGGGTGGTGGAGCGCCTGCTGCGGTGCCTGGATCCCCGCCGGGATCCGCAGGCCAACGCGGAGGCGTTGCTCCAGCAGGCGCACCGGATCCTGGAGGAGGATCTGGAGGCGAACCGCCGCCTCAGCCTCCTCGGGGCCGCACAGATCCGGCCCGGGGAGCGCATCCTCACCCTTTGCAACACCGGCGCCCTGGCCACGGCAGGCATTGGCACCGCTCTCGGCATCCTCCGGACGGCCCACGCCTCCGGAAAGGAGATCCACGTGTACGTGTGCGAGACCCGCCCGGTGCTGCAGGGCGCCCGGCTCACCGCCTGGGAGCTGCTGCAGGAGGGGATTCCCTTCCACCTCCTCCCGGATGCGGCCGCGGGGTGGCTCATGGCCCGGGGAATGGTGGACCGGGTGATCGTGGGGGCGGACCGGGTCGCGGCCAACGGGGACGTGGCGAACAAGATCGGCACCTACACCCTTGCGGTTCTGAGCCGGCACCACGGGATTCCGTTTTGGGTGGCGGCCCCGCGTACCACCGTGGACCTCGCCACGCCCAGTGGAGCCGCGATCCCCATCGAGTCCCGGGATCCCCGGGAAGTCACCCACCTGGGAGGAATCCCCGTGGCGCCGGAGGGGACGCCTGCGCTCAACGACGCCTTCGACGTGACGCCCGCGGAGCTGGTGAGCGCCATCGTCACGGACGCGGGGATCGCGACCCCGCCCTACGAGGAATCCCTGCGGCGCCTGGTACAGGCCCCGCAGCCCCTAGGGATCTAGCGCCATGCGGGCCCGGCGACCGGAGGTGCTCTTCTGGGTGGTGGCGGGAGGTGCCGTATGGGCGGCCCTCCTCGTCTACAGCGTCCGCACCCACGACATCCGGTGGCTGCAGGTGGTGCTCCTCGCCTACTCCACCTACGGCATGGGCATGCACCTGCTGGGGGTCCTGGCCCGGTTTCGACCGCGCCCTGCGCTCCCCGCGGATCGCCTTCCCTTCGTCACCGTGCTCATCCCCGCCCGCAACGAGGCGAGGGTGATCGGCCGCAGCGTGCGGAGCAGCTGCTCTCTCCGCTACCACGATGCCCAGGGAAAGCCCCGGTTCGAGGTGATCGTGCTGGACGACGGGAGTACGGACGGGACCGCGGAGGTGGTGCGGACGCTCCAGCACACCCTCCCCGTGGTGCCTCGGGTGGTGCGGGTCCCGGAGGGTGAGGGAGGCCGGAAGGCCTCGGTGCTGAACGCGGGGATGCGGCACGCACACGGGGAGCTCGTGGCGGTGTTCGACGCGGATGCCCGCGTGCACCCGGAATTCCTGCTGCGGGCGGTTCCGTACCTGCTGGAGCCAGGGGTGGCTGGGGTGCAGGGCCGGCGCCTCTTTTACCATCCCGTGCGCACGTTCCTGAGCCGGGGACAGGAGGTGGAGTTCCGGGTCTTCCAAACCCTCATGCAGCGGGCTCGGGAGCACTTCGGCGCGTGCGTGCTCCTGGGCGGCAACGGGATGGTGGTGAACCGCCGGGCCCTGCTGGCCCTGGGCGGCTGGAACCCGCTTGCCCTCACGGAGGACGTGGACCTCGCCATCCGGTTCTGGGTCGCGGGCTGGAGGGTGCGGTACTGTGAGGAGGCGGTGGTCTGGGAGGAGTCCGTACCCTGTTGGCGGGACCTCCTCCGCCAGCGCACCCGGTGGTCCGAGGGGGTCCTCATGGCCCTGGGCGACTACTTCTTCGGGATCCTCCTGGGGCGCACCACCCCCTTCCAGAAGATGGACCTGGTGTTCTTCCTTACGGGCACCGTAGTGATCCCCGCGGCCATCTTCGCAAGCTATGTCTACGGCGCGGCCCTGTTCCTGCGGAGCCTGCTGGAACCCCTCTACCTCCTGCCTATCGGCCGCGCACTCGCACCGGAGACCACCAACGCCGCCTTTCTCCTGTTCACCGGGGCCCTCGCCACCGCCATCGGGACCCAGATCGGCTTCCGCGCTCCCCGGGTGGTGGGGGCTCTGTTGAGCTACCTCCTCATGGCCTCACACCAGATGCTGACGACTCCCCTAGCCCTCCTCCGGTACGCCAGGGACACCCTCACGGGGCAAGGGGAGTGGCTGAAGACGGAGCACCGGGGCGCGCCCCGGGTGGAGGCCGTCTAGTCCACGAAAGCGGGTGTGGAGGAGATCTCCTCCACACCCGCCACTACGCGGCCTACGAGTTCCTCCACGGGAAGGGCGCGTTCCGCCGCCTCCACCTCCTCCAGGGAGGGCCGGGTGCGGGGGTGGCGGGGTACGAAGAGGGTGCAGCAGTCCTCGTAGGGCAGGATGGAGAGCTCGTAGGTGCCGATGCGCTCCGCGAGGGCCACGATCTCCTGCTTGTCCATGCCCACAAGTGGCCGCAGGACCGGCAGACGCGTTGCGGCCTCGATCACGTGCAGGGCCTCCACGGTCTGGCTCGCCACCTGTCCCAGGTTCTCCCCGGTGACCAGGGCCCGCGCGCCCACGGCTTCCGCCAGTCGCTCCGCTACCCGCATCATCATCCGCCGCATCACCAGGGTCCACAGGGGCTCCGGAACGGACTGCCCGATGGCCCGCTGGACTTCTGCGAACGGCGCCACGCGGAGCCGCAGAGGGCCCGTCCAGGTGGCGAGCCGCGCCACGATGCCCATCACCTTCTCCTTCGAGCGCTCGCTCGTAAAGGGGAAGGCGTGGAAGTGCAAGGGGAGGATCTCCATTCCGCGCCGGGCCATCATCCACAGGGCCACGGGGCTGTCGATCCCGCCCGACAGCAGCCCCACCGCGCGCCCTCCGGTTCCCACGGGGAGGCCCCCGGGACCCGGACGCGTCTCGGTGTACACGTACGCCTCCTCCCGCACCTCCACGCCCACCTCGATCTCCGGGTCCTTCATGCGGGCCACGAGCCCCGGAAACCGCCGGAGGAGAAGGGCACCCAGGTGCCGCTCCAGGTCCCCAGACCGCAGGGGGAAGCGAGGGTTGCTGCGGCGGGCGCTGACCCGGAAAAAGCCCGTGGTCCGGTCGCCCAAAGCGCGGCGCATGGCCTCCACCGCGGCCTCCTCGATGGCCTCGAGCTCTGCGGGGACCTCCAGGGCGGGGCTCGCGGAGACCACCCCGAAGGTATGGGTGATCCGAGCTACCGCCTCCTCGCGGTTCCGCGCAGCCCGGATCACGAACCGGTCGAACCGGTTCTCCACTCCAGCGCCCAGGTCTACCAGGCGCGAGCGGAGGTTGCGCTCCAGGTGCCGCAGGAAGAAACTGCGGTTACGGCCCTTGAGCCCGATCTCCCCGTACCGGACCAGGATCACTTCCTCCATGGCTACCGCTGCACCGGCTGTGGTCGCAGCTCCCGTACCGCTCGATGGATGGCTTCCGCCGCCGCGCGGATCTCCTCCTCCGAGGTCTGGGGCGCGAGGCTTACGCGGATGCTGCTTGTGGCCTCCAGCTCCGTACGGCCCATGGCGAGCAGCACGTGGCTGGGGCGGGCCTTCCGGGAATGGCACGCGGACCCCGTGCTCACATACACCCCTTCCTGCTCCAGGCGGTGCACGAGGACCTCCCCCCGCACACCGGGTACCGCGAAGTTCAGGATGTGGGGGGCGATGTCACGGCTCGGCGTGTTCCACACCACCCCGGGAAGGTCGGAGAGCAGTTCCCGCAGCAGATCCCGCAGCGCCCGCATGCGCTCCGCAGCCCGTCGCCACGTGCCAAGCTGTGCCCGTACTGCAGCGCCGAACCCGGCAGCCCCCGGCACGTTCTCCGTACCCGGCCGCAGACCCCGCTCCTGGTCTCCGCCCCCGAGCAGTGGGACAAGCTGCACTCCCCTTCGCACGTACAGGGCCCCGATTCCCTTGGGTCCGCCCACCTTGTGGCCCGACAGGCTCACGAGATCGAACCGCTGGATGCGGGGCCGCACCTCAACCTTCAAAAACCCCTGAACCGCATCCACGTGCACCAGCGGCCTGCGGCCGGATCGCGCCTCCACCTGGTCCAGGATCCGCACCACCTCCTCGAGCGGCTGGATCGTTCCCACCTCGTTGTTCACCAGCATCACACTCACCAGACTCGTGCCGGGCCCCACCAGCTGCTGGAGGACGTCGAGCCGCAAAAACCCCTCCCGGTTCACGGGCACCACGTCCACCCGCACCCCTTCCCGCCGCATGCGGTGGGCCACCTCCAGCACCGAGGAGTGCTCCACCGCGCTGACCACCACGTGCGCTTCCCGCCGGCTCCTCGCCACGCCCCACAGGGCCAGGTTGTTGGCCTCCGTGGCCCCGGAGGTGAACACCACCTCCCCCGGATCCACCCCCAGGGCCGCAGCGAGGACCGAGCGGGCCTCGACGAGAAGGCGTTCTGCCTCCAGCCCCATCCGGTGAAGGGAAGAGGGATTCCCCCACCGCTCCTCCAGGGCCCGATGCACCGCCTCCACCGCCTCCGGAAGCGGCCTCGTGGTGGCGCTGTGGTCCAGGTAGATCATTCCGGCCTCCAGTAGTCTACCGGATGTCCGTCCGCTCCAACGAGGCGCAAGGGGTGGCCATTCCTCCGCTAGACTGGTGGGCGTGAGGGTGGCCCTCTTTAGCGACTCGTACCGGCCCCGGTTAAGCGGGGTGGTGCACTCCGTGGCGGCTTTGGTGCGGGCCCTGCGCCGTCGGGGAGTCCGCGCACACCTCTTCGCCCCTGCCCACCCCGGCTATCGGGACCCGGAGCCGGACGTGCACCGCCTCCGGGCCTTCCGCCTCCCGCAGTACCCCGACTTCCCCCTCCTCGTGCCCGTTCAACCGGGCATGATGCGGCGGATCCAGGCCATCGGGCCGGCGGTGATCCACGTGCACTCCCCCTTCACCGCAGGCCGGCTCGGGCTGGGCGCTGCCCGGGCGCTGGGCGTGCCCCTGATCTTCACCCACCACACCCTCTATCCGGAGTACGTGCACTACATCCCCTGGATCCCGCGGGCCGTGGCCGCCCGGCTCGTGCGGGCCCACGTGGTGCGGTTCTGCAACCGCTGTGACGCGGTCATCGCCCCTTCCCGGGCCGTGCGAGACCTCCTACGGGCCCAGGGAGTCCGGAGTCGAATCGAGGTGATCCCCACCGCGGCTCTGGATCTCGAGGGCATCGCCCGGATCCCCCCCGCAGATCGGCGTGTGCTCGGGATTCCCCCGCACCGGGTCCTGCTCGTGTACGTGGGCCGGCTGGCGCGGGAGAAGAACTTGGACCTGCTCCTCGAGGCGTTCGCGCGGGCCTGCAACGCTCGCCCCCTGCACCTGCTTCTCGTGGGCCACGGCCCCCAGCGCACGGAGCTCGAGCGCAGGGCGCGGGAGGCGGGGATCTTGGATCGGGTGACCTTTGCAGGTGCCCTCCCGCACGAGGAGGCCCTGGCCTGGATGAAGGCGTCGGATGTCTTCGTGTTCGCCTCCCGGACGGAGACCCAGGGCCTGGCGGTGGTGGAAGCCATGGCGTGCGGGTTGCCGGTGACCGCGGTGAGAGCTACAGGGACGAGCGAGACCGTGACCCACGGGCAGACAGGCCTGCTCGTGGATCCAGATCCGGAGGCGCTGGCTTCCGCCATGGCGCGGCTCGTGGACCAACCGGGTCTCCAGCGGGAGCTGGCAGAGCAGGCCCGGGCCGCGGCCACCCAGTGGTCCGAGGCCGCGCAAGCGGAACGGGTGCTGGCCCTGTATCGGTCCGTGCAGGAGGGGTGATGGCGAGGGGGGCGAAACCATTCCTCCTGACGGATTGGCGGAGGTCCGGATGTACCTCAAGCGTCTGGAGCTGGTGGGGTTCAAAACCTTTGGGGACCGCACGGAGCTGGAGTTCGGTCCTGGAGTCACCGCCATCGTGGGCCCCAACGGAGCCGGGAAGAGCAACCTCTTCGACGCCATCCGGTGGGTGCTCGGAGAGACCTCTCACCGGGCCCTGCGCACCCATCGTACGGAGGACGTCATCTTCGCGGGCACCAGCACCCGCCGACCCCATGGCATCGCACAGGTGGAGCTCACCCTGGACAACACGAGCGGAATCCTGCCCCTGGAGTTCTCCGAAGTCACCGTGACCCGCCGGGCCACCCGGGCCTCCGAGAGCGAGTTCTTCGTGAACCGGATCCCGTGCCGGATGCGGGACGTGCAGGCCCTGTTCCTGGGCACGGGGCTCGGCGGCCGCTCCTACGCCATGATCGCCCAGGGTGAGGTGGAGGCCATCCTGGAGGCCTCCCCCCAGGAGCGGCGGGCGTGGCTGCTGGAGGCGGCGGGCATCGCCCGCTACCAGCGCCGGAAGCTGGAGGCGGAGCGGCGGCTGCAGCAGGCTCAGGAGAACCTGGAGCGGTTGCGGGATCTGTTACAGGAGCTCAGCGCCCAGCAGGCTTCCCTGGCAGCCCAGGCGGAGGCTGCTGGCCGGTATCGGGCCTGCGAGCGGGAGCTGCGGGAGGTGGAGCTCCTGCTGCAGGTGGAGGCGGCCCGGCGGTTGACCGTTCAGATGCAGCGTCTTGCCGCCCAGCACGAGGCCGCGCAGGGACGCTACGCGGAGGCGGAAAAGCGGGCGCGGGCGCTGGATTGCGCCCTCCGCGAGAAACGGCAGTACGCGGAGGCCGCGGCGGTGCGGACGGAGACCGCGCAGCGGGAGCTCCTCTCGGCAGTGGAAGCAGCTCGGGCGTGCGAGGCCCGTCTGCAGCTGCTCACCGAGCGGATCCGGACCTGGAGAGAGCGGGAGTCGCAGCTCGAGGCCGAGGCCGCACGCCTTGCGCGGGAGCTCGAGGCCCTCCGCGAGGCCGAGGAGGCCAGCAGGGCGCAGCAGGCGGTTGTGGAGGCCGAGATCGCCTCGGCCAGCGAATCGGAAGCGGAGGCCCGCAAGCAGGTAGAGGAGCTCACGGAAGTGGTGCGGATCCGCCGGGAGGAGGTGGAGCGGCTGCGGGCGGACCTCGTGGAACTGGAGCACGCCCGCGCCCAGACCCAGGCCCAGCGCGCCGCGGTCCAAAGCCGCCTCCAGGCCCTGCATACCCAGCGGGATCGCCTCCGGCAGCGCCTGGCACGCATTGAGGAGGAACGTCGGGTCGCGCAGGCACAGCGGGAGGCCCTGCAGACCCAGGTGAGTCAGGGTGTTGCCCAGATGGGGACGCTGGGCGGGCGGGTGGAAACCCTCCGGGCGCAGATCCAGCAGAGGGAGGCGGAGCTGGAGCGGATCCGGGCCGAGGAGCGGGAAGTGGAGATGAACCGGTCGGCCCGCCTCGAACGACTCCGTTACCTGGAGGAGGCGCAGGCGGGCTTGGTGGGCTACGAGCAGGCTGCCCGGGAGATCCTGCTCGCGCGGAGCGAGTCCCTGGAGCTGCGGGGGGTGAGGGGAGCCCTCGTGGACTTCCTGGAGGTGGAGCCCCCGCACCGGAATGCGGTGGAGGCGGCCCTGGGTCCTGCCCTCTTCGCCCTCCTCGCGGACTCCCTGGAATCCGTCCGCACCGCCCTCCGGTGGCTCCAGGGCCGTGCGGGCGGGGCGCGGTTTCTTGTCCCCGAGCTCCTCTGTGTCCCCCCGAACGGCTCCTCCCCGCCGGATGGCGCAATCCCGGCCCTGAAGCTTCTGCGTTGTCCTCCCCAGGTGGCACCCTTTGTGGCCGCAGCCCTGGCGGATACCTGGGTGGTCCGGGATCTGGAGACCGCCCTCGCCCTCCGGACCCGGGGGGTCTCGGGCCGTTTGGTGACGCTGGCGGGCGAGGTCCTGGGCCCGGAAGGTGTGCTCGCCACCGGGCGGGTGAGCTCCGACCATCCCCTGGGGCGTGCCCAGGAGCTGGAGGCGCTCCGAAGTATCCTCGCGCAGCTGCTGGCCCGCTGGAGGGAGGTGAGACGGCGCCGGGAAGCGCTGGAGCAGCAGCTGGACGCCCTGCGGGCTGATCTCCAGCAGACCACCCAGGCCCTCCGGACCGCAGAGCTCCGGTTGGCGGATCTGCGTCACGCACTGCTGGCGGTAGAGGAGGACCTGGCGCGCGCGGACCGGACGGAAGCGGAACTCCGGGCGGAGCTCGAGGCCGTGGAGTCCGACTCCCAGGAGACCCTGGATGCCCTGGAGCGCGTGGCGAGGGACCTCGCGTCCGTGGAGGCAGAGCTGGAGCGGGTGCGGGCCGCGTTCTACGCGGCCCGGGAGATGCTGGCCGACGGGGAGCGGGCCCTGGAGGCCGCTCGGGCGGAGCACACGAGGCTCCGCCTGCGCCTGGTGGAGCTCCAGGGGCTGCGGGAGACCCTGCGCCATCGGGTACTGGACGGAGAGGAGGCCTGGAGGTCGGCACAGGATCGTCTGGTAGCGGTGCAGGCGGAGCGGGTAGCGCTCTCGGAGGAGGTGCACCACCTGGCCCAGGAGCAGGCGGAGGCCCAGCGAGCCCTCGAGGAGCTGCGGGTACGGGAGGAGGCGCTTCGAAATGGCATCGAGGCGGGGGTGCAGGAGCGGGAGCGGGCCATGGAGGGAGTGCAGGCGCTCGTGGCGGCGAGCGAAGAGGCCTGGGCGGAAGTGCGGGGCCACGAGGAGGCCCTGCACCGGATCGCGCTCCGCAGGGCGCAGGTAGAGGCGGAGTACAGGTCCCTGGCAGAGCGGGTGGCGGAGGAGTTCGGGGTAGAACTCACGGCCGCAGAGGCCGCCGCCCCCCAGGAGCTGCGACGGGAGGATCTGGTGCGGCGGACCCAGGAGCTGCGCTCGCAGCTCCTGGCCCTGGAACCGGTGAACCTCCGGGCCCCGGAAGAGCACGCGCGCCTGAGTGAGCGCCTGGAAGGCCTGTGGGCGCAGGTGGAGGACATCGAGCGGGCCCGGGCCCTCCTGCAGGAGGAGATGGAGCGGCTGGATCGGGTCCTGGGTGCCCGCTTCCGTCAGACCCTGAAGGAGGTGGACGCGGCGTTCGCGGATTGCTTCCGGTCCCTGTTCGGGGGAGGGAACGCCTCCCTGGAGCGGGTGACGGACGAGGACGGAGAGGAGGGGATCGAGCTGCGGGTGCAGGTGCCCGGCAAGAAGGTGCGGGGTCTGGGGGCTCTCTCGGGCGGGGAGCGGGCCATGGCCGCCCTGGCCCTCATCTTTGCCCTCCTGCGGGTGCACCCGAGCCCCTTTTGCGTCTTCGACGAGGTGGATGCATCGCTGGACGATGAGAACACCCGGCGCCTTGCGGTGCTGCTGCGGGAGCTCTCCCAGCATAGCCAGGTGATCCTCATCACCCACAACAAGGCCACCATGGAGGCCGCGGACGCCCTCTACGGGGTCACCATGGAGGAACCCGGGGTCTCCCGCGTGGTCTCCGTGCGGGTGGTGAGGCGCGACCAGCAGGCCCCGTCCCCTTCTCCGACCCAGGGGCGGTGAGCCGTCCGCTTCGGGTCTCCCTCCGCCGCGTGGCAGGAAACGCGTCTCCAGCAAGGAAAATCTATACAACGTTCCAAATCCCGCATTTCCAGCAGGTTCGGGGAGGGGATGGATGCCGGAGGGATTTGCGTACCGGTTCCGCAAGCCGCTGTGTCGTCCGGAGGAGGTGGGAGTCGTAGGGCCGCGGCCCAGCCGCGGGGTGGAGGCGGGGATGCTCGTCGAGCGGGACGTGGCCATTCCCCTGCGGGACGGGGTGCGCGTCTACGCGGACGTTTTCCGGCCCGTAGAAGGCCCTCCGGTTCCCGCGCTGCTTGCGTGGAGCCCCTATGGCAAGCACGAGGGGACCCTGCAGTACCTGGTGCGGGCCTTTCCCGCCGCGGGCGTGCGGGAGGAGGACGTCTCCCCGTACGCGGTCTTCGAGGGACCGGATCCCGCCTACTGGGTTCCCCGGGGATACGCGGTGGTCAACGTGAACCCCCGGGGGACCTGGTACTCGGAAGGGGTGGCCACCTTCCTCTCCCCGGAGGAAGCCCAGGACTGCTACGACGTCATCGAGTGGATCGCCCGCCAGAGCTGGTGCAGCGGGAAGGTGGGGATGACGGGGGTCAGCTACCTCGCCTGCATCCAGTGGAAGGTGGCGGCCTTGCACCCCCCGCACCTCGCGGCCATCAATCCCTGGGAAGGGTTCACGGATCACTACCGGGAGGTCACCCGGCACGGCGGGATTCCGGAGACCTGGTTCCGGCCCTACTGGAGCCTGCAGCGCATCGGGATCGGTCTAGATCTGGTGGAGGATCTCTTCGCGGAGGAGCTGGAGCACCCCCTCTTCGATGCCTTCTGGGCCTCGAAGCTTCCGGATCTGGAAGCTATCCGGGTGCCCGCGTACGTGGTGGCGAGCTGGAGCGACCACGGGCTGCACACCCGGGGGACCCTGGAAGGCTTCAAGCGCATCCGCTCGGAACCCAAGTGGCTAGAGGTGCACGGACACAAGAAGTGGGCCTACTACTACCGACGGGAGAGCCTGCTGCGACAGGCGGCCTTCTTCGACCGGTTCCTCAAGGGCGAGCGCACGGAGGTGGAGTCCTGGCCCCGGGTGCAGGCCTTCGTGCGGGAGCGGGAGCTGGAGGGCACGTGGCGGTCGTTTACGGGGTGGCCGGTCCCTGAGACCCGCTACCTCCGGCTGTACCTGAACCCCGCGGAGGGTCGCCTGCAGGAGGAACCGGTTGGTGAGGAGACCAACCGCTGGTACCTCGCCACGAGCGGCGGCTACGACCGGATGCGGCGGGAGCTGGGACGCGTGGTGTTCGAGTACACCTTCCGGGAGCGGGTGGACCTGGTGGGGTACATGAAGCTGCGGGTGTGGATGAGTACCCCGGATGGGGATGACATGGATGTGTTCGTGGGACTCCAGAAGGTGGGCCGCGAAGGTCAGGTGGTTCCCTTCATCCATTACGCGCAGTACGAGGACGGGCCCGTGGCCCTCGGGTGGCTGCGGGCCTCCCACCGGGAGCTGGATCCGGTGGCGAGCACGGAGTGGCAGCCCGTGCACCCGCACCGCCGGGAGGAGAAACTTCGACCGGGCGAGGTGGTTCCCCTGGAGATCGAGATCTGGCCCTCGGGGACACGGTTTGAAGCGGGGGATCGGCTGCGCCTTGTGCTTCAGGGACGCGACATTCAGGAATACCCGCGACACGTTCCGTACGCACGGCATGAGGCTACGGTGAACGTGGGCCGACACGTGGTCTGGAGCGGAGGCCGGTTCGACTCGTATCTCGTGATCCCGTGCGTTCCGTAACGCAAATACAGGAGAAGGGGGGATGGCCATGGAGGCACACGAACTCGGTCCCACGATTCGCGGCACAGACTGGATGACCTCGGAGCGGATTTACGGGGTCCGGGTGGAGCGGGATGTAGCAGTCCCGCTCAAGGATGGAGTCCGGCTGCTGTGCGATGTGTTCCGGCCGGATGCGGATGGAAGATTTCCCGCCATCCTGGGATGCCACCCCTACCATCGCCTGGGTCAGACCGCCCCCATCCGCCCCACGGCCCTCTCCACCGCCCAGTGGCGCCATCCCGGCCAGGAGCGAACCAACGCTTCGCTGGAGGCAGGCGATCCGAATCTGTTTGTGCGACGGGGATATGCGCATGTGGTTTGCAGCGTGCGGGGCACCGGGGGGTCTGAGGGCAAGTGGTCGTTTGTCGGTGAGCAGGAGGTGGAGGACGTCCTGGAGGTGATCCGCTGGATCGCACGTCAGCCCTGGTGCAACGGCCAGGTGGCCATGTTCGGGGTGTCCTACTTCGCCTGGATCCAGCTCTTCGCGGCTGCCAAGGGAACAGAAGAGCTGCGATGCCTGTTCTGCCCGTGGGCTGCCACGGATTTCTACCGGGACTTCGTGTATCGAGGAGGTCTGCTGGCCTGGCAGTGGCTGGTGGGATGGAGCCAGACCTCCCTGACGTACAGCCGGTGCCAGCCAGAGCTGGTGAGCAAGCGAGCCTACGACGATCAGACACTCCGGCAGAAGATTGCAGAACTGCTTCAGGACGAGGATCTCGCGGCCATCCCGGAGCTCCGACAGGCCCTGGCGAACCCGGAGAGTGGCATGAATCCCTTCATCGTGGATATCCTGCTTCATCCCCTCTACGATGACTACTGGCGTGAGCGGACGGTGGAGTTGGAGCGCATCTCCGTCCCGGCCTATCTGGGCGGGGACTGGGGGATCTATGGGTTGCATCTCCCGGGAGCCTTCAGGGCGTGGAAACGAATTCCCGCACCGAAAAAGTTGATCATCGGTCCCCCCGTCTACCTGGACCGTCCTCTGTACCAGCTGCAGTTTGAGGCCCTGCGCTGGTTTGACTACTGGCTGA
>JAVKHN010000033.1:0-20796 GCA_031459935.1 Candidatus Sysuimicrobium calidum
CGGCAGGCCGGTTCCCGGGCCGCGGCGTGGTAGAAGCGCTGACCTCGTTGCCCCTCACTCTTCCACCCACGGTGCTCGGCTACTACCTGTTGGTCCTGCTAGGCCGCCGCAGCCCTGTGGGCGTGTGGGTGGAGGCCACCTTCGGGGTGCCGCTCGTGTTCACCTGGCAGGGCGCGGTGGTGGCCGCCGCGGTCCCCTCCCTGCCCCTGGTGGTGCGGACCGTGCGCGCGGCGTTCGCGGAGGTGCCCCTGGAGGTTCTGGAGGCCGCGCGGATGGACGGAGCAGGCTGGCTGCACCAGTTCGCTTACGTCCTGTTGCCCCTCAGCCGGAGGGGGATCGTGGCGGGCGTGTCGTTGGGCTTCGCACGTGCCCTGGGCGACTTCGGGACCACGCTGATGGTGGCCGGCAACATCCCAGGCCGCACCCAGACCCTGCCCATCGCCCTGTACGACGCAGTGCAGGCGGGACGGTGGGACACCGCAGGGACGCTCGCCTTCCTCTTGGGCTCGGTGGCGGTGGGCGTCCTGGTGGCCGTGGGCCGGCTCGGGGAGCGGGGGATCTGAATTTGCGGGCTCCGGACTTCCCATTCCAGCCTCCCCGGCGCGAGGAACGCGCGCACCGGCCTGGACTGGCCTTCGGGGTGGGGTTTGCCGTGGGT
Organism: Candidatus Sysuimicrobium calidum; assembly: GCA_031459935.1. GTDB lineage: Bacteria > Sysuimicrobiota > Sysuimicrobiia > Sysuimicrobiales > Sysuimicrobiaceae > Sysuimicrobium > Sysuimicrobium calidum. The sequence continues at coordinate 659 of JAVKHN010000033.1, forward strand.
GTGCTGGGAGGACTGATCGGGCTGGGAGGTGCCGAATTCCGCCTGCCTGCCCTCGTCACCTGGTTCGGGTATGCCCTCCGGCAGGCGATCCCCTTGAACCTTGCCGCGAGCCTGCTGACGCTGACCGCCTCCCTCGCGGCACGCAGCCGGATCCTTTCTTTGGAGCCGGTGCTCCCCCACGCCAGCTCCGTGGGCGCGCTTCTGCTGGGATCTGTCGGGGGTGCGCTCGTGGGCCCTCGGGTGGCGCAACGGCTCAGCCACGATGGGTTGCGGCGGCTGGTGCTGGCGCTGCTGATGGTCATCGGTGGACTGCTCGTTGTGGAGGCATTCGTGCCCGGGGCGCTGCCCGTGCTGCTGCCGCGGGAGGAAGGGGTGCGGGCGTGGGTGGGAGCTGGGCTTGGGCTCGGCATCGGCCTGGTCAGCAGTCTCCTGGGCGTGGCAGGTGGGGAGCTGTTGATCCCCACCCTGGTGTTCGGGTACGGGGTCGACGTCAAGACCGCGGGGACCGCCAGCGTGCTCATCGCCCTGCCCACGGTGGCGGCGGGGCTTGCCCGGTGGGCCCGGGTGGGAGGGCTATTGGACCGGGCGGCGATCCAGTTAACGGTGGTCCCCATGGGGCTGGGCTCCGTCCTGGGCGCAGCCGTCGGCAGCGCGCTGGCCCGCGCGGTGCCGGCGGAGCTGGTGAAGGTGCTGTTGGGCCTGCTGCTCCTGACGTCGGCCCTGCGCGCCTTCCGCGGATCGGAAGGCTAGGTACGCGTCCAGGGTGACGCAGTTTCTCTAGCAGTTGCTGATCCACCAAGCGGCCAGTCGTCACCGAATGACCCGAACCTCGTCCCCTACGGGTACCGTTTCCCAGGCCTGTTCTGCGTCGAAGTCCGCGACCTCGAGGGCCAGCGGTTCAAGCGTACTCCGGATCTCCTGCTCCGACATCCCCAGGTCCGCGAGTTTGGCGACGACCTCCGACAGGTTCACCGCGCTGATGGCAGCGTCCCCGACCGCGGTCTCCCACCGTTCCGTACCGGGTTTCCCCTGCAGCAGTACAAGCGAGGCGGAGGCGTCAAGGATGAGACTACTCGCGTAGGGGATGGGATCACCAACCTCCCTCCCCGACCGATCCGTGTCTTCACCCGTCCGGTTCACGACGCTCTGCCCTGAGGGCACCGTGGGGTAAGTCGTACAGGGCGAGGACTGCGAAGATCACGATCCTGCCCGCGGTGTCAGGGGCCTGTCCGTAGTGCAGGAGCTGCCCCTGTACGGGCTCCAGGATCCGAAGGGCCGCGTATAGGGCGCTGAGGGCGTCGATGCGCTGCGGGTTGCCTACAGACGCCACCTCCCTCCAGAACGCCTCCGCCTCACCCCGTAGGACGTGCTCCAGGACACGGTGGTCGCCCGCGGAGGTGCGCAGCGCCAGGGCGGAGTCCGGGGACTCGGGGTCTCCGAACCGAGGGCCGACGTGGCTGAAGTCCACCCCCGCCACCAGCGCGGCACCGTCCGCCCGCTCCCAGAAGATCCGACGGAGCAGCTGGACCACCCCGGCCAGCCCACTGCTCGAAGGCCGAGCAGAGGAATGGGGACCACGGAGACCGGCCTGCCCTTTAACGCCACCTGCAGGAAGACCGCCTGGAACTCCAGGGGGTGCTCCACCGCGTTCGAAGTCCACGTGCGGCGTCACCACACCGCTGGGTGGACTGCTGGGAATCCGGCTGGCGTCCGCCGCGTGCAGGCAATCCTCCACCTGCGCCCGCAACGGGCGGGGTCCTCCGGGTAGGACTTTTCCGCGAAGTACGGGGGCCGCTCTGGCGCCCTGTGGAACGCTTCCTCCAGGGCCTGCCAGCGTGCCCGGGCGCGGCCCGTGTCCAGCAGGCCCCACCGGTCGAGCTCCTCCACCATTCGGGTGAGGTCGGAGGTGAACAGCAGCGCCCCGCGGTGGCGGCGGGCGTACTCCACCTGCACGTCCACCGCGTCCCGCTTCCCGTCCAGGAGCAGCGCCACCTCCACAGGCAGGAGCAGGGTGTTCTCCACCAGGCCTTCCGGATCGCGCACGGCCACCACGGAGCGGCCGGACACCCACACGGGCACGAACTCCGCGGGGCGCAGCCGCGGCAAGCTCGATATGGCCTCCAGCGCCGCACTGTATCGGGCTTTCTGGGGAGCGGAAAAGCGGTAGCATGTAGCATAATGATGTGGTGAACCGGCCGCTGTGGGCCATCTTCCTCACGGTGCTCACGAACCTGGTCGGGTTCGGGATCGTGATCCCGCTGTTGCCGTACTATGCCCGTGCGCTCGGTGCCTCCCCCTTCACGATCGGGCTCCTGTTCGCCTCGTACTCCGCAGCGCAGCTCCTGGCCTCTCCCGTGCTGGGTGCGTGGTCGGACCGGTGGGGCCGACGGCCCGTGCTCCTGCTGAGCCTGGTGGGCACCGCCCTGAGTTTCGTGCTCCTGGCGTTGGCCCAGTCGGTGGGCATGCTGTTCGTGGCCCGGATCATCGACGGGCTGTCGGGCGGGAACATCCCCACCGCCCGCGCCTACATCGCGGACGTGACCTCGGAGGAGGATCGGGCTCGAGCCTTCGGCCTCATCGGAGCCGCCTTCGGCCTGGGATTCATCGTCGGCCCGGCCCTGGGTGGCGTGCTGGCCCACATCAGCTACGCGGCGCCCGCGTGGATCGCGGCGGGCATCACCCTGGGAGCCGTAGCCCTGGCCTGGCTGTGGCTGCCGGAGACCGTGCACCGGGTCTCCGCCTCCCGTGGCCCCGTCTGGTTGGAACTTCCCCGCCTCCTTCGGCACCCGCACCTGGGACCGCTGCTAGGGGTGGACTTCCTGTACTGGGCCACGGCTGCGGTGTACCAGACCACCTTCGCCCTATTCGCGAGCCACCGGTTCGGCTTCGGACCGGGACAGACCGGTGTCCTGTTGGCCTTCTGGGGGCTGCTAGGGGCTGTGGTCCAGGTGGGCCTAGTGGGGCCCGTGGTACGGCGGATGGGGGAGAGCCGGGCTCTGGCGGTGGGGCTTGTGATGGCCGGACTGGGGCTCGGGGTCGCCGCCGTGAGCCATACCGCGACCCTGTTCGTCCTGGGCACGCTCCCTGCGGCCCTCGGTGCCGGAGTCTCCAACCCCGCCCTGGTAGCGCTCTTGAGCCGGTCCGCGCGTCCGGGGGAGCAGGGGGTGGTGCAGGGGGTGGCGAGCACCCTGGAGAGCCTTGGGCGCATGGTGGGGCCGATCTGGGGCAACGGGGTGCTGGGGGCTTTCGGAGAGGGCGCGGCCTTCGGATCCGCGGCCGCGGTAATGGTTCTCACGGGGCTGCTGGCCCTGCGGCTGCGACCCCTCCCTTCCCCACCGGAGGCCCGTGTGCGCATGCTTCCCCTGCGGAGGTGAGCACCGTGCGGGGTCGTGTGGACTGGCGGGCGAGGTTCCGGGAGGCGCTTCCGTATCACGCGTTCCTGGATCGCTACGGGACCGAGGCCCATCGGGAGCGGTGGCAGCGGGTCTACGAGGCGGTGACGCTCACGGGGGAGCAGCGGGCATTGCTGAGGGGCTTCCAGCGCGACATGAAGCTGTTGGTCCTGGCGGGGACATGGTGCGGGGACTGCGTCAACCAGTGCCCCATCCTCCAGCGGTTCGCGGAGGTCACCCCCCGCATCGACCTCCGTTTCCTGGACCGGGACGAGCATCCCGATGTGCGGGAGGAGCTGTCCATCAACCTCGGCCACCGCATCCCCATGGTGGTGTTTCTGAGCGAGGACTTCGTGGAGGTGGCCCGGTACGGCGAGCGCACTCTGTCCCTGTACCGGCAGATGGCCGTCGAACACCTGGGGCCCGCCTGTCCCGTGGGGATCCGGCCGCCGGGGGAGGATCTTCTCCGGAACGTGACGCAGGAGTGGCTGAATGAGGTGGAGCGGGCACAGCTCCTCCTGCGTCTCTCCCCGCGCCTGCGGCAGCGGCACGGAGACTAGAGAGGGGGGGTGAAACCATTCTCGAGCTCATCGTGTTCGCCAGCGGCGGGGTCCTGCTGGCCCTGGAGATCGTGGCGAGCCGCGTGCTGGCTCCCACCTTCGGCAACTCCATCTACGTGTGGGGAAGCCTCATCGGCGTGTTCCTGACGGCCCTGAGCGTGGGGTACTGGGTGGGAGGACAGGTGGCGGACCGCTACCCCCGCTACGACATCTTCTGCGGCCTCGTGCTCCTGGCGGGACTGCTGGTGGCGCCGATCCCCGCGGTGAGCCCGTGGCTCCTTGAGCGCATCGCCCTGGCGAATGTGGGGCCCCGCGTGGGTCCCCTCCTTGCGGCCACCCTCCTCTTTTTCCCGGCGAGCCTGGTGATGGGCACCGTCTCGCCCTTCGCGGTGCGGCTCGGGACCCGCACGGTGCAGACCGTGGGCAACACCGCAGGGCGGCTGTACGCCCTCTCCACCCTGGGCAGCATCGTGGGCTGCCTCGCCGCGGCCTTCTGGCTCCTCTCCATCCTCGGGGTCCGGGAGATCATCCTGGTGCTGGGGCTCGTGGAGATGGGGATGGCAGCTGTCGGGTTTGCGGCAGCCCGCCGGGTCGCGGGGGCTGTGGCCACCACCGCGGCGATGGTGGTGGCGGCCATCCTGATCCCCCGGGTGGCGTCCGCGGACCCGCCCGGGTTGGTATACGCCCGGGCCACCGTCTATCACCGCATCACCGTGAGCGACGAGGGCGGGGTGCGCTACCTCAAGCTGGACAACTACTGGCAGAGCGCCATGGACCTCCAGGACCCGAATCGTACCGTGTTCCGGTACGCGGACTACATGCACGTGGGAATGCTCTTCGTACCGGATCCCGAGCGCGTGCTCCTCATCGGCGTGGGGGGCGGTACCATTCCCAAGCAGTACCTCCGGGACTACCCCGGGGTCCACATGGACATGGTGGACATCGACCCCCAGGTGATCGAGGTGGCTCGCCGCTACTTCCACGTGCCGGTAGGCGGTCGTCTGCGTGCCTTCGCGGAGGACGGGCGGCAGTTCGTCCGCCGCGCTTCCGGCCGCTACGACCAGGTCCTCATGGACGCCTACCTCCGCGACACCCTTCCCTTTCACCTCGCCACCCGGGAGTTCTTCCAGGAGGTCCGGGGAGTCCTCACGTCCCGCGGGGTGTTCGTGATGAACGTCATCGGAGCCCTGGCGGGGCCCGAGAGTCGCCTGTTCCGGTCCGTGTACCGGACCCTGCGGGAAGTTTTCCCCGCGGTGTACGTTTTTCCGGTGGAGTTCGGCCCGTGGGGAGGGGAGGAGGCCCTGCGGAACATCATCGTGTTGGCCACTCAGGAGCCTCTGGAGCCACCCGGGGCGGTTCGCGCGCGCTATGCAAGGGTGCGGGATCGGATCCGGATTCCGGGTTTCGAGGCGGTGGTGCGGGATCTGTATACTCGGCCGATTCCTACCCAGGACGTGCCCGTGCTCTCCGACAACTTCGCGCCCGTGGACGATCTGATCCACGCCCGGTAGGGGGTGGCGCATGTCGGGAGTCGTGAAGCTGTACGTGGGAGATGTGATCCGCACCCGGAAAAAGCACCCCTGCGGCGGGGACGTATGGGTGATCGAGCGAGTGGGGGCGGATGTGGGCATGACGTGTCGCACGTGCGGCCGGTACGTGCTCATGGACCGGGTGAAGCTGGAGCGCCGCATCCGGGAGTTCCTGGAGCGGGGGAGTGAAGGGACCTCCCTGCTTCCTCCGCTGCTCCCGCCGCGGCCCATCCGCTATTCGGAACCGCCTCGACGCGGTCGCAAAACCGCGCTCCCGGAGGCTCCGCCTCGCCTCCGGCGCCGGATCGTGAAGCGGGCGACGCACACGTGATGGGGCTCGCAGTTGGCATCGTAGGGCTTCCCAACGCGGGGAAGTCCACCCTCTACCGCGCGCTCACCCGTGCGTCGGTGGCCATCGCGCCCTATCCCTTCACCACGCTCGAGCCGAACGTGGGGGTGGTGCCGGTCCCGGATTCGCGCCTGGAGGCCGTCGCCCGGGCGGTGGGAGCGCGGCGCGTGGTCCCCGCCACCATCCGGGTGGTGGACATCGCGGGCCTGGTACGCGGGGCGCACCGGGGAGAGGGACTGGGCAATCAGTTCCTGGCCCACATCCGGGAGACCTCCGCCCTCCTGCACGTGGTGCGGGCCTTTGAGGATCCGGAGGCCCCGCACGTGGAGGGTGCTCCGGACCCGATGCGGGACATCGGGATCGTAGAGCTGGAGCTGGCTCTGGCGGATCTCGCCACCGTGGAGCGCAGGCGGGAGCGCTTGGCCCCCCGGGCCCGCACCGGAGACCGGGCGGCCCGCGCGGAGCTGGAGGTGCTCGAGCAAGTGGAGGCCCAGCTCAACCGGGCAGAACCTGTGCGGCTGCTCCCGGCGGCCGTACGGGAGGTCGTGCGCCCTCTGCGGCTGCTCACGGACAAACCCGTGGCCTACGTGTTGAACGTGGGGGAGAATGGAAGGGTGCCGGGATTGGCGGCCGTCCGGGCGCACGCGGCCCGCACCGGAAGCCAGGTGGTGGTGGTGAACCTGAAGCTGGAGACGGAACTCCTCGAGCTCTCCCCAGAGGAGGCGGCCACCTACCGGCAGGCTCTGGGGCTCGGGGAGGATGCCCTCCACCAGGTCATCCGGGCCGCGTACGAGCTGCTGGGACTCGTCACCTTCTTCTCCATCGAGAGCGGGGAGGTACGGGCATGGCCGGTGCCCCGGGGAACCCCGGCTCAGGAGGCGGCGGGGGAGATCCACACGGACATGATGCAGGGGTTCGTGGCCGCAGAGGTGATCTGGTGGGAGGATCTGGTGCAGGCGGGCTCCGTGACCGCGGCCCGGGAGCGGGGGAAGCTCCGGACGGAGGGCCGGGGATACGTGGTCCGGGACGGGGATGTGATCACCTTCCGGTTCTCCCCCCGCTGATCGCCTGGCACGGGAATTGCTAGGAGATCCGGTGGGGCTCCGAGGCCCCAAACCGGGGATCTGCGTCCTGCTTACGCGTATGGAAGACGAGCAGGGAGGAGGTTCGATGACGCTCTCACGCCAGGGGCTGGATCCCTTCGCGCCCTCCCTGGAGGAGATCGAGCGGAGGATCCGGGAGCTCAACGACCAACGCCGCCGCATCTGGCGGTCCAGCGCCCCGGCCACGGGGACCGGGGAGGTGGGTCGGCGGAAGCTGGCGGCCATCGAGCAGGAACTGGAGGAGCTGTACCACCTGAAGCGGGAGCTGCTGGCCCGCAAGGCCCGGGCAAGCCGGCCCCTTCCCCGCAGACCCTCCCGCCAGGGAGGGCCAACCCCACCCCCTGGTCTGTTCCAGGACGAGGACTCTCTGGTAGAATAAGCCGGTTGGGAAATCACCCTCCTGTCCTGCGCTCGCAGGACCGGGAAGAGCTCCTGTCCGGAGGGGGGATATGCAGCAGACACCGACGGCAGCTGCGCTGGGCGCCCGGCGGGCCCCCAGGGAGTATGAGCTTGTATTTGTGCTCCGTCCGGATCTCCCGGACACGGAGGTCCGGGCTGCCATGGATCGGATCGTGGCCCGGATCGTGGAACGGGGAGGTGAGGTCCGGGTGGTGCAGCCATGGGGGAAGCGTCGGCTCGCTTACCCGATCCGAAGGTATCGGGAAGGGCTGTATGGGCTTGTGCGTTTTGTCCTTCCAGGACAGCAGGTGCAGGACCTGAAAAGCGCCCTCGGGATCACCGAAGAGATCTTGCGATTTCTCCTCGTCACCGTACTTCCCACGGCCCAAGCTGGGCAGACTCGGCAGGAAGCGCGTGAGGTGTCCGCGGAGGGCGGTGGAGGTGCGTAGATGTACAATCGGATCATTCTGATCGGGCGCCTGGTCCGGGACCCGGAGCTGCGGTACGTGCCCAGTGGACAACCTGTGGCGCGATTCCGGCTGGCGGTGGATCGTCCGTTCACAAACCAGGCGGGCGAGCGCAAGACGGACTTCTTCACCGTGGTGGCGTGGCGGAAGCTGGCGGAGCAGACCTCCCAGCACCTCACCAAGGGGCGACTCGTGGCCGTGGAGGGGAGGCTGGAGATCCGCGACTACGAGACCACCGCGGGGGAGCGGCGACGGGCGGTGGAAGTGGTGGCGGACAACATCCGCTTCCTGGATCGCAAGCCCGTGACGGAGACGGTGGAGGAGGAGATCCCGGACTTCGAGCCGCCGCTGGAGGAGGACGAGGAAGTCCCGTTCTGAGGAGGGAGGTCCATGGCGGAGGCCACAGCGGACAAGGAGAAGAGAAAGCAGGAGTACCGGGTCCGGCAGAAGCGGCGCAAGGTGTGTGCCTTCTGCACGCAGAAGGCGGAGTTCATCGACTATAAGGATCCCGGTCCCCTGCGCCGGTTCATCTCGGAACGGGGCAAGATTCTCCCGCGGCGGATGACGGGGACCTGCGCGAAGCATCAGCGCATGCTGGCCCAGGCCATCAAGCGGGCGCGGGAGCTGGCGCTGCTGCCGTACACCGCAGACTGAGCGCGGCCCGGAGAGGCCATGTTCAGACCTGCCCCGGCCCCCACCCTTCGGGAGCGCACCGCGGGCCTCACGGAGGGTGCACTCCTTGCGGCCCTCACGGCCCTGGTCGCGGTGCTGGTGGTGTTCTTCGGACAGCTGGGGCTCATGGCCGCACCCCTGCCGATCTTCGTGCTCACCTACCGGCGCGGGGTGCGGGCCGCGGTCCTCTCCGCGGTGGTGGCGGGGTTCGTGCTCTCGCCCTTCTTCGGCTTTCCGCAGGGGTTGCTCTTCGTGGCTGCCTTCGCGCCCATGGGGATCGTACAGGGGCTCGTGGCCCGGCGCGGAGGTCCCGGGGTGGCCGGCTGGGCGGTGGCCTTAGGCGTGGGGGTGGGACTCGGGGTTACCCTCCTCAGCCTGCTGGTGAGCCGACTCGTGTTCGGACTGGACCCCTTCCAGACCCTCATCGAGGCGCAGGTGAAGGGGGTCCAGGCGGCTCAGGACCTCCTGCGGCGGCTCAAGGCCTCTCCCCAGCAGATAGAGCAGATGGAGCGCTTGGCACAGCAGCTCCCCACCTTCCTGCGCATGCTCCTGCCCGCGGCGGTGCTGCTGGGGGCCCTCCTGTGGTCCTACGGCTCGTACACCCTAGCCCGCCACGCCCTCCGCAGGCTCGGCGTGGCCCTGCCGGGGTTTTCGCCCATCCTCACCTGGCGGCTCCCGCCTATGGCAGGGGTGCTCCTGGTGCTCCCCGTGCTGGGGGGAGCGGCCTTGCAGCCCTATGCACCCGGGGTGGGCGCGGTGCTGGTGGCCAACGGCTTCATGATCTCCCTCTTCGTATTCGCCTTTTTCGGGGTGCTCACCGTGCTCCGGTACCTGGAAAGCCGGGAGGTTCCAAGGGCGGGCCGGGTGCTCGCGGTGGTGGCGTTGCTGTTCTTGGGAGATCCCGGGATCTTCGCCATGGCCATTCTGGGAATGGTGGACCTGTGGTTTGACCTTCGGCGGGTAGGGCCCCGGGCCCCGCGGGAGGAGGGGGAGGCATGAAGGTGATCCTGACGCGCGACGTGCCCTCCCTCGGCAAAGCGGGAAGTGTGGTGGAGGTGAAGGAAGGGTACGCCCGCAACTACCTCATCCCTCGGGGGTTGGCGGTGGAGGCCACGGAGGGAGCCCTGCGGAGCTTTCAGGAGCAGCAGGAGGCAGCAAAGCGGCGGGCGGAGCGGGAGCGGGCGCGGGCGCGAGAGCTGGCTCACGTACTGTCCGAGACCTCGGTGGTGATCCGGGCCCGGGCCGGGGAGGGAGGAAGGCTCTTCGGCTCGGTGACCGCGGAGGCCATCCGGGAGGCCCTGCGGGAGCGGGGGGTAGAAGTGTCCCGCAAGCAGATCGAGCTCCCGGAACCCATCAAGGCCGTGGGCACCTACGAAGTCCTGGTCCATCTCGGGCACGGTCTAGCTCCTCGCATCCGGGTCCGGGTGGAGGCGCAGTAACCCATGGCGGTACGGAAGGTTTCCACGCGGCCCAGCCGGCAAGACCTCCGCCGGCAGGTGGGGGCGCTGCTGAGCGTGTTAAGCGAGGTGTACGGGCCGGATCGGCTCATCGTAAAGGCCGGCAAGCTGGAGGCCCTCTCCCTCCTGCGCTCTCCTCGCCTGGAGGATCGGGTGCTCGCTCTGCAGCGCTTGGTGTACGAGGATCCCACCATCCGGGAAACGCCTCAGCCCGCGGAGATTCCCCGGATCCTCTCCGAGATCGAAGAGGAAATCGCGGACCTCATCGCCCAGCGCCGGGTGGAGGACGAGCTGGAGCGCCGGGTTCAGGAGCGGATGAACCAGCGGCAGGACGAGTACCTCCAGGAGATCCGGCTGCAGGTCCTGCGGGAGCGCGCGGGTCCGGAGACCGCGGCCACCCGGAAGAAGCTGGAGGAGCTGGAGGCCCTGGATCGCATCCGTCTCTCCCAGTCCGCCCTGGAGGTGCTGCGGCCCCGCCGGTTGCGGGAAGTGGTGGGGCAGGACCGGGCCATCCGGGCCCTGCTGGCGAAGCTTGCCACTCCCTACCCGCAGCACGTGATCCTCTACGGACCGCCCGGGGTGGGCAAGACCACGGTGGCGCGCCTTGTGCTGGAGGAGGCCCGTAAGCTCCCCTATACGCCCTTCGGCCCCCATGCCCCCTTCGTCGAGGTGGACGGCTCCACCCTCCGGTGGGATCACCGGGAGGTCACCAATCCCCTTTTGGGCTCTGTACACGACCCCATCTACCAGGGCTCCCGACGGGACTTCGCGGAGGGCGGGATCCCGGAGCCGAAGCTGGGACTCGTGACCAAGGCCCACGGCGGGGTGCTGTTCATCGACGAGATCGGGGAGATGGATCCCGTGCTACAGACGAAGCTGCTGAAGGTCCTGGAGGACAAGCGGGTGTATTTCGAGTCCTCCTACTACGATCCTGACGACCCCGCGGTCCCCGCCTACATCAAGTACCTGTTCGAGAAAGGAGCTCCCGCGGATTTCGTGCTCATCGGCGCCACCACCCGGGAACCGGAGGAGATCAACCCCACCCTGCGGTCCCGGTGCGCGGAGGTGTTCTTCGATCCCCTCACCCAGCACGACATCGAGCGCATCGTGCGGCAGGCGGCCCACCGCCTGGAGGTAAGCCTGGATCCCCAGGTCCCCTCCCTCATCGCCGGCTACACCGTGGAAGGGCGCAAGGCGGTGCAACTCCTCGCGGACGCCTACGGCATCGCCCTGTACCGACGGCGCCGCAGCGGCCGGATCCGCATCACGCAGGCGGACGTGCTCGAGGTGATCCGCGTGGCCCGCCTGAGTCCCTACATCCCTACCCGAGCCTCGGAGACTCCGGAGGTGGGCAAGGCCTTCGGGCTCGGCGTCTACCACTATCTCGGCTCCATCATCGAGGTGGAAGCTGCGGTCTTTCCCACCACCCGGAGGGGCGGAGGCGTTGTGCGGTTCAACGAGACCGCGGGCTCCATGGCAAAGGACTCCGTGTTCAACGCCATCTCCGTCCTCCGGAAGCTGCTGGGCGTGGATCTCAGTCAGTACGACGTGCACGTGAACGTGGTGGGCGGGGGACTCATCGACGGCCCCAGCCTGGGACTCGCCATCACCGCGGCCCTGGCGAGCGCGGTGCAGAACCGGCCCGCACTCCAGAACGTCGCCCTTACAGGCGAGGTGAGCATCCAGGGCCGGGTTAAGGGGGTGGGCGGGATTCCGGAGAAGCTCTACGGGGCCCGCCAGGCCGGGATGCGCAAGGTGATCCTTCCCCAGGAGAACCGCCACGAGGTCCCTACAGACCTCCAGGGGATCCAGGTGGTGTTCGTGCAAACCGTGGAGGAGGCCCTCCCCCAGGTCCTAGTGACGGCTAGGCGGAAGGCCCTCTAGCGGTTCTCCCCAGGGCGTCCACCAAAAAAGCCACACAATTCACACCTTTCCCCAGCTTTTCCACAAGGGAATCCGCAGGCCCCCCGCTCAAAACCTCCTTGGGAATCCGTTGAAATTGCGAACACAGGTTCGCATAATACACAGGAGAGGACGGAGGTCACCATGAGCGTCGTCTCGGTCGAGCGGATCCCCCCCCACAACCTGGAGGCGGAGATGGGTGTCTTGGGCTCCATGCTGCTGGACCGGGACGCCATCGCGCAGGTGGTGGAGATCCTCCGGCCCGAGGACTTCTACCGGGAAGCCCACCGGCTCCTCTACAGCACCATCCTCGAGCTCTTTGACCGGGGAGAGCCCGTGGATCTCATCACCGTCACGGACCGGCTGCGGGACCAGGGCAGGCTGGAGGAGGTAGGGGGCGCTAGTTACATCGCGGCCCTCCTGAATAGCGTTCCCACCGCGGCCAACGCGGAGTACTACGCCCGCATCGTCCTCCAGAAATCCATCCTGCGCTCCCTCATCCGGGTGGGCACCCAGATCGCACATCTGGGCTTCGAGGGCGAAGAGGACGTGGAGGTGCTGGTGGACCGGGCCGAGCGGCTGGTGTTCGAGCTCAGCCGCCGGCGGCTCGTGCGGGACTTCGCGCCCATCCGGGATGTCCTCAAAGAGACCATGGAGCGCCTGGATGCGGGCTACGACCGGGGCATGATCACAGGAGTCCCCACGGGCTTTGTGGATCTGGACGAGCTCACGGGCGGGCTGCAGCCCGGGGACCTCATCATCGTGGCCGCGCGCCCCTCTATGGGCAAGTGCCTCAAGTACGACGCGCGGGTGGTGGATGCGCGAACGGGAGAGGTGCGCACCGTCGAGGAGATTGTACACGACAGGGACGTGGTGCTGCTCACCCTGAACGGGGAGCGGCTGCAGGAGGCCCGGCCCAGCGCCTTCGTGGACGACGGCCGCAGGCCCGTCTACCGGGTACGCACCGCCCTGGGCCGCGAGGTGGAGGTCACCGCCACGCACCCATTCCTCACTCCCCAGGGCTGGAGACCCCTTGCGGACCTGCGGGTTGGCGACTACGTGGCCGTACCCGCCCGTATCCCCGTTTTCGGCACGCTGGATCTTCCCAGCTACGAGGTGAAGCTCATCGCCTACCTCGCCCCAGGACAGCTTCCGGCGGACCCGCAGCTCTGCCAGGACTTCCTGGACGCGGTGCGGACCGCCGCCGCGGTGCGCGCCTCCACCCGGACCCCCGTCCTCGCTCGGGTCCGGGTGGACTCCGACCCGGATCCCGGGCTTCCCCCGGAGATTCCCATGGAACTCACCGGGTATGCGGAGCTGCACGGGACCCCGCCGGAGCTCCGGCGGCTTCCTCCCGTGGTTTACCGCTTGAACCGCACGAAGCTGTGCCTGTTGCTCTCGCGCCTGCTGGCGTGTACCGCCACCTGGGAGGAGGAGACCCGCACCATCCGGATCGAGCTGCCCAACTCCCTCATGGCAGAGCAGGTCCAGCACCTCCTCCTGCGCCTGGGCGTGCTGAGTGCCCGGAGAGGGGATCGAACTCTGGAGGTGCGCCAGGCAGCGGCGGTGCACCTCCTGCGGAGCTGTGGGGTGTTCGGGTGGGAGAAGCTGCGGGAATGGGCCCGTTATGAACACTGCCCCCTGCTCGAGGAGCCGGACGTCCTCTGGGACACCATCGAGCGCATCGAGTACGTGGGGGAGCATCAGGTCTACGACCTCACGGTCCCCGGAACCCACAACTTCGTGGCCAACGACATCCTCGTGCACAACACCACTTTCTGCCTTAACATCGCCCAGCACGCTGCGGTCCGCCATCGCGTCCCCGTGGCCATCTTCTCCCTGGAGACGAGCGCGGAGCAGCTGGTGCAGCGGATGCTGTGCGCGGAGGCGGGAGTGGATGGCCAGCGGCTGCGGCGAGGTTACCTCTCGGAGGCGGACTGGCGGAAGCTCACCCGGGCCATGGGGGGCCTCGTGGAGGCTCCCATCTTCATTGACGACTCGAGCAACCTCTCTGTGATCGAGATGCGGGCCAAAGCCCGTAAGCTCAAGGCAGAGCACGGCCTGGGCCTCATCATCGTGGACTACATCCAGCTCATCCAGTCCTACAAGCGCAGCGAGAACCGCACCCAGGAGCTCAGCGAGATCGCCCGCGCCATCAAGTCCCTGGCCAAGGAGCTTCACCTGCCTGTCATCGCCATCTCCCAGCTCTCGCGGGCCGCGGAGCTCACGGGATCCAAGATCCCCATGCTGTCCCACCTACGGGAGAGCGGGGAGCTGGAGCAGGTGGCGGATCTCGTGATCTTTCTCTACCGGGAGGATTACTACGACCCGGAGAAAGCGCGGCGGGAGGGGAAGGAGAACATCGCGCTTGTGCGAGTAGCTAAGCACCGCAACGGCCCCACGGACGACATCGAGCTCTTCTTCCACAGGGAGTACGGCCGGTTCGCGAATCTGGAAAAGCACACCCCAGGCCCCTAGGCGCCGCCGCGCCCTCTTTGCGAAGATGGAGCTGCCGTGGGTCTGGGGGTTCTGCTGGCAGACCTGTTCATGAACCTCCTCCGCGCCCTGCGGAACCTGATCCTGGGGCGCCTTCCGGCCCCCTCGTACGTGGTGGTGGAGGTCCGTGGCCCCCTCCCGGAACGCCGCCCCCGCCTGCCCTCCCTCGTCCGGTGGCTGCGCCGCCCCCCGCTCAGCCTGGAGGAGCTCCGGGAGCAGCTGGATCGGGTCGCGTCACACCCCCGCATCCGGGGGATCGTGTTGGTCTTCCGGGACCTGAGTGCGGGCTGGGCCTCCCTGGAGAGCCTGCGCCGGGCGCTCGTGCGGTTCCGCGGTCGCGGGAAGCGCGTCTGTGCGTACCTCCCCACGGCTACCCTCGCGGAGTACTACGTGGCCAGCGCCGCAGACCGGATCCTGGCCCCCGAGGGGGCGGAACTGTGGCTCGTTGGCCTGCGGCGGGAGGTGGCCTTCCTGCGCGCGGCCTTGGATCGCCTGGGGATCCTCCCTCAGTTCCACCACACGGGGGAGTACAAGACCGCCCTGCACCCGCTTCTCCACGAGCACATGCCGCCCGAGCAGCGGGAGGCCACCACCACGATCCTACTGGACGTGCTGGAGCACATCTGTCGGGCCATTGCGGAAAGCCGTGGTCTAGCCCCCGAACGGGTGAGGGAGGCCATCGAGCGGGGGCTTCTGTCCGCGCAGGAGGCCCATGCCCGCAATCTGATCGATGCCGTGGCCTTCGAGGACGAGCTGCCGCTGCGGCTGGAGCCCGGCCATCGGGTGCGCATCGAGCCCTGGGGCCGGGTGCACCGCCGGCTCCCCAAACCCTACCGCTGGCGGATCCTCGACCGGTGGACCGTGGGGGTGGTGGAAGTCACAGGTGCTCTCGTGCTGGGCGAAAGTCAGGAACTCCCCTTTCCCATCCCCGGCATCGGCCGGCGGCTCGCGGGCCACGAGACCGTCAGTAGGGCCCTTCGCCAGGCGGAACGGGACCGCCGCGTACGGGCCGTGGTGCTGCACGTGGACTCGCCCGGCGGGCTTGTGGTGGCCTCGGCTCTCCTGGCGCGGGAGGTGCGCCGCTTGAGCCAGCGCAAGCCCGTGGTGGTGCACATGGGCAACGTGGCCGCCAGCGGGGCCTACTACGTGGCCTGCGGCGCTCAGCAGCTGGTGGCCGCGGCCGCCACCCTCACGGGCTCCATCGGCGTGGTGGGCGGAAAGCTGGTGGTCGAGGAGTTCCTCCAGCGGCACGGGGTGCAGGTAGAGGTGGTGGCCAGCCCTGCGACCGCCGCCCTGCCCTCCCCCTATGTCCCGTACGCGGATCAGGACTGGGCCCTGCTCGTCGGGTGGATGCGGCAGAGCTACGAGCGGTTCAAAGCGCACGTGGCGGCCTGCCGGGGCAAGTCCATGGAGGAAGTGGAGGCCGTGGCCCGAGGCCGGGTGTGGACCGGCATCCGGGCGAAGTCCCTGGGGCTCGTGGACGCCATCGGCGATTTCGAGGACGCGGTACAACGGGCCCGGCAGCTTGCCCGGCTTCCCCGTGGGGCTCCGGTGCGCACCCTTCTCCCGCCGCCCGTTCCCATCCTCCCGGTCTCCCCGGCTCAAGGCCTGCACGCGGTTGTCCGTCTGCTGAAGGAACCCGTACTCTGGATGGCGCCCGCGCCGTTGGGAAATTTTTATTGACAAACCCCTGACGGTGCGGGATCATGGGGCAGGCCCAAAAACCAGACGCAGGGGCCTGGAACGGCAAGAGAACGGAGGTACGGCAATGCCAGTCGGAACGGTGAAGTGGTTCAGCCCCGAGAAGGGGTACGGATTCATCACTCCGGAGGACGGCGGCAAGGACGTGTTCGTGCACTACACCGCCATCGTGGGGACCGGATACCGGAACCTTCAGGAAGGGCAGAAGGTCGAGTACGAGGTCACGCAGGGTCAGAAGGGGCCGCAAGCCGCGAACGTCCGCGTCATCGGTTAACCCTTACGATATCCCTCTCCTCCCCCCAGGAGGGCTTTGCGGAAGGGTTGCGCTGTGAGCCAGGGCAGGCCCTGGTTCACGGTGGAAGCCCTACGCGCGGCTGGCGATGACCTGAAGCCACGTGCGGGGAACCGCGGTCAGGCCGAGCTCCTGGAAGGCCTGACGTACGCCCTCCTGGAGGGCCTGGGATCCGATCTCCAGGGGAACGCCCGGTAAAGCCCCCTCGATGAACAGATCGAATTCGCTGATGTCCAGCAGGCTCTGCTCGGAGAGGGCGTGTGTGTGTAGCTCCATCTGGATCTCACGGAATCCCGTACGGGTAAGCATCTCCGCGTACTGCTCGGGCGTCAGCCACCGCATGGCCGTGGTCTTGACTCCTCGGACGAGCTCGATGCCCTGCCGTCGGAGGAAGCGGATGGCGCGCAGGACCCACACCGTGTAGAAGCGGATGGTCTCGGGGGGATAGGCGCCCTCGAAGAAGGTGGTGTTGAAGGCGAACACTCCCCCCTTACGGAGGACGGAGAGGACCTCCCGGCACACCAGAGCTTTCTCCTGGACCAGGTGGATGGCGTTGCAGAACAGGACCGCGTCCACTTGGGGAACGAGTTGGCTGAGTCGCTCCGCGGTGCCCTGCAGAAAGCGGACGATAGAGGAACGGATGCGGGCCCGGGCGATCTCCAGGGCGGAGGGAGAGGGGTCGATGGCGTACACCAACGCGCCTGCCTGCGGGTCCAGCCGTTCCAGGATCATCTCCGTGACGGTTCCAACCCCGCATCCCAGGTCTACCACGGTGGCGTTCCGGGAGAGGCGGGCGTGTTCCACGAGCCAAGCGTTCACCGCGCGGAAGAAGGGGTGAGCGCTGAACTTCTCAAAGGAGAACCGGTGCCCTGGACTGTCCATCGTACCGGGGAGAGTTCTACGTCTCCCCTACGGCTCCTGCTTCAGATCCGCCACCCGGGCCCCCGTGATCCGGCGGAGGTCGGAAGGGGAGATGGCGAACAGGGCGTCCGGAGCTCCTGCCCCCGCATACACCTCCTCGTGGTGGAGCAGGGCCTCGTCCATGTACACCGGGATCTCCGAGGCAAGTCCCACAGGAGGGACAGCGCCCACCGGGAACCCCGTGGTGCGCTGCACCGTCTGTGGGTCCGCGGAGCGCACCGCCCGGGAGTTCGTCGCTTCCCTGAGCTTCTCCCAGCTCACCCGGTGCGCGCCGGAGATGAGCACGAGAAGCGGCTCCCCGTCTGCCAGGAACACCAGGGACTTCACGATCTGCCGCGGGGTAGTCCCCAGGGCCGCGGCGGCCTCCTGCGCGGTGCGGGTGCCCTGCGGGAACCGCAGGATGCGGGGGGAAAGGCCATATCGGGTGAGCGCCGCGGCAACCTGCTGGACGCCCCGGTCGGCTTCCAGGATCGCCCGGGCCCGCTTCACGTCCTCCTCCATCTGGCGGGCAAGGGCCTCGGGGGAATCGAAGGCCTGTACGGGACGTAAAAACCGCACGATCTCCACGCTCACCTCGGTGGGGGGGTCCTTCAGCTCCACGTCAAGCAGGTGGACCTCCAGGGAGGGGTCCTCCTCCCCGAAGACGGGAACGGGGCCGAAGTGGAGGGCACCCGCGTAAACCGCCTGCCCCGTCCGCACCCAGCAGGCGTAGATTCCGGGTGCGAGCCGGAGATCCGGGGGGATGTGGAGGTTCAGGGTGGGGAAACCGAGGTGCCGCCCCCGCCCTTTCCCAGGGATGAGGTGGGTGGTGAGGAGAGTGCGCTCGTCGCTCATCGGGCCAGGGAGAGGAGCCACGCGAGGACGCCCCGCAGCGCCTGCGCGCTCACGCCCACCAGGGAGAGGACAAGGATCGCGATTCCGATGCCGATGGCTAGAAGGATGCCGTCCCGGTTCAACAGTCCCACTCCCATGGCGAGGGCCGCAAGGCCGGGGAGGGTGTTGAGGAACGGCAGAGGCAGGAAGAGCACGACGCCCATAGCCAGGACGAACGCCGCGCACAGGCGCAGCAGAGTCGCATCCCCCATGGGCGTCCAGCGGGGCCGGGAGAAGCGCTCCAGGTGGCGCACGATCCGAATCCCGCGACCCCGCAGCCTCTCGGCCGCGCGGTGGCTAAGCTGGTAATCCAGGACCCTGCGGGGAAGCCAGGGGCGCTCCCGGCCCAGGGCCATCTGGATGGCGAGGAGGACGTAGAGGCCGCCCACGACGCCCGAGGTGCCCGGTGGGAGCACGGGAATCATGGTGGGCAGCGCGAGCAGGATGAGGGCGAGGCCGAACCCCCGCTCGTCGATGCGGTCCGCGATCTCCCGCACGGTGACCACCCGCTCGCCCTCCGTGGCGAGGACCTCCTCCAGCAGCTCAGATAGCGGCCGCTCTCCCGGTGGAACGCGAGCGATGCGGCGCATGACAGGAACCGTGGACCCCCGTCTGGGGGCGCGGGGGTGTCCGGTTCGGGTATCGCTCCGCATTCTACCGGAAGGGGAGAGAAATCGGAAGCCGGTGCTCACGGGTGCTCCCCCCGCAGCCAGGTGCGGATCCGGGCGGCTAGGTCATCCAGCACCGCCTCCCGTTGGGAGCTCGACAGCCCGCGCAGGGCAGGGATCTCCAGCCATGCCCCGTCCAGGGGATCCTTGGCGGCGCCGACCCGGATCACGGGATGGTCCCGATGGGAGAATCCCTCCACCAGCACGAGATCCAGACCCCCCACGGCGTCCACCAGTTCCTCTGTGAGCCGCTCCACGGGTGGAGCCGCGGAGTCCGTGCGGAGCCGGAGGAACCACTCCTCTGGCCCCACCACGAGGACCGCCCGGGCTCCCGCCCGAGCCATGCGGTGGCTGTCGCTTGCAGGCCGGTCAGGATCGAACCCGTGGGCCGCGTGCTTGATGGCCGCCACGCTCCTTCCATCGGATCGCAACCGGTGCAGCAGCCCCTCGATCACCGTAGTCTTCCCGCTCCCGGAGGCGCCCACCACCCCCACCACGAGGGGGGCGGGATGGGCCGGAGGGATGCGCAGCTCGGTGTCCTCCTCCTGCCGGTCTAGGCAGAGCACGGGCACCCGGGAGCCCGGCCGGAGCTGGGGAGTCCCCGCCCGGAGGAGCACGAGCCCGTTCGCCCGGCTCAGTCCCACCAGAACCCCACCCTCCTCTGGAATCTCCACCTCCGGTGGAGACCCGAAAACTCGGCCCCACAGCGCCCGGGTCCGGTCTGCTTCCCGCGTGGGGCCGGATCGCAGGCGGGCCAGCACCACGGGCCGCACGATCCGTACACGGCCTGCAAGGCGCAGGAGGAAAGGCCGCACGAGGAGGTGGTAGGCGGCGAGGCACGCCGCAGGGCTTCCGGAGAGCCCGATCCCCCAGCGTCCCCCGAGGCGGCCCGCGAAGAAGGGGCCTCCGGGCTTAAGGTCCACCCGGCCCACGATCCGGCGGGCTCCGAGGTCGAGCCAGGTGCGCGGGACACGATCCGTGGCGCCCACGGAAACCGCGCCCGTGGTGAGGATCACGTGGTGGCCTTCCTCCAGAGCCGTGCAAAAGGCCTCCGTCAGGGCCTCCGGGGCATCCGGGACGGTGCCCCGGGGGTGCACCTCACATCCGATGGCCTCGAGCTCCGCGGCGAGGGTGGGGGTGTTGGAGTTCACCACCCGTCCCGGAGGGGGAGGTGCGGGAGGATCCACGAGCTCGTCCCCCGTGGCCAGCAGCGCTACCCGTGGCCTCCGGTACACCTCGATCTCCCCGAACCCGCATGCGGCCAGGGCCCCCACTGCGGCCGGCCGGATCACCTCTCCCCGCTGCACCAGCACCGTGCCGGGCAGAGCTTCCTCCCCGGGCTCCGCCACGTGGGGTT
>JAVKHN010000034.1:0-20633 GCA_031459935.1 Candidatus Sysuimicrobium calidum
GGGAAGAGATGACGGATCGGGAGGCCTGCATCCTGCTCAACGCCGTGCCCGGAATTCCGCCCCGCACCAAGCACCGCCTCCTCGAGGCCCTGGGCTCCCCTGCCGCGGTCGTCCGGGCCTCCCGGGAGGCCCTGGCGGAATTCGTCACGGAGCACACCGCGGAACGGATCGCGGCCTTCTGCACCGCCCGTGACCCGGAAACGTTGCGCATCGAGGCGGAGTCCGTGGGGGCCCGGCTGGTGGCCCTGGTGGATCTCGAGTATCCCCCACTTCTCCGGCCGCTCCCGGATCCGCCCCTGGCCCTGTACATCCGGGGAAGCCTTCCCGAGGCTCCCCACGTGGCCGTGGTGGGGACCCGCCGGCCCTCCGCGGACGGCATGGAGGTGGGCCGTCGGCTCGCGGCGGACCTCGCGGCGGCCGGAGTCTGCGTGGTAAGCGGACTTGCCCGGGGGATTGATGCTGCCGCGCACCGGGGAGCGCTCGAAGCGGGGGGACTGACCGTGGCCGTCCTCGGATGCGGGATTGACCGGATCTGGCCTGCCGAGCACGGGGATCTCCTGGAGCAGGTGGCGGAGCACGGCGCGGTCCTCTCCGAGTATCCACCGGGTACCCCACCGCTCCGGCATCACTTTCCTGCCCGTAACCGGATCCTCGCAGCTCTCAGCCGGGCCGTGGTGGTGGTGGAAGCCCGGGAGCGTAGCGGGGCCCTCCTCACCGCGGAGTTCGCCTTGGACCTGGGGCGGGAGGTGTTCGCGGTGCCGGGTTGCGTGCTGAACCCCCGCAGCCGGGGGCCGCATCAGCTGCTGCGGGAGGGTGCGCACCTCGCGGAGTCCGCAGAGGACGTGCTCTCCCTCCTCGGGATCCCTCCACGCGCTCCCCGAACTGCTCCACCGCTCCGAGAAGCGGAGGCCGCCCTCGTGGCCCTCCTCGAGGAACCCTGCCACCTCGACGAGCTGGTGCGGGCCACGGGCCAGCACCCGGCCGCGGTGGCCGCCCTCCTGGTGGCCCTGGAGGTCCGAGGGATCGTGCGCCGGCTTGCGGGCGGCCGGTACGTGCGGGCCGGTTAGCACTCCCGAAACCCGCAATGGGCGCACACCGTGCACCCGCCCACGGTCACGAGCTCCCACCGCTGGCAGCGGGGGCAGAGGTTTGCGGACTCCCGTGCCTCCCCAGGAGGCGGTGGGGCCTGCTCTTCTGTCGCCCGCCGCACCCCCCGATCCAGGAGGTACTTCTTGAGGGCTAGGGCAAACGCGTCCGGGATGCTGCGGACCCGCTCCGCCCCGTAGCCCAGCCAACGGGACCCGCCGATCCCCTCCAGCTGGTCCACGATGAGCTGCAGCCGCTCAAGCCCGCTCCCGGGGCCCCGCAGCCGGAGGAGGATGCTGCACAGCCGGCCGATGGCCTCCGCGTCCGCCTCCGCGTCGCTTCCCGCCTTTCCCAGCCGGCCGAAGACCTCGAAGGGCTCTCCCGCGTGCTCCGTGATGGTGATGAAGGCGGTGCCGAAGGGGGTGGGAATGCGGTAGGTGGGTCCGAGTAGCCGCTCGGGCCGTCCCCGCAGCAGCCCTTCCCCTTCCAGAGGAGCTTCCCGCACCCGCTCCACCAGCGCCCGCACCACCGCCTCGATCTGCTCCTCCGGCCGGCCTCCGCCCTCCGGCAGATCCGGCAGGATCTGCTTAACAAGGGTCTGCACCCGCTCGCGCAGGAGCGCCAGGGAGTCGCGCCTCGCTTCCTCCGGAGTCACCAGGATCCCCTCCCGGGACCCTTCCCGGTAGACGCTCACCCCCTTGAGGCCCATGCGCCAGGCGTGGAGGTAGATGCGGGCCACGGTCTGCGCAGGCGTATCCCGCGGGAGGTTGATGGTGCTGCTGATGCTCTGGTCGATGTGGCGCTGCAAGGCTGCCTGCATCTCCACCCGGCGCAGGGGATCGATGCGGTGCGCGGTGACGAAGTACGGGGGCAGCCGGTCCATGAGATACCCTTCCGGGTCCTCCATCCTTTCCAGATCCTGAAGCTCGAGGCTTTGTCCCGTGACCTCGAGGTAGCTGGCCACCGCAGGGTGGAGCACCCGGAAGCTCGGCTGCGAGAGGGATTCGCTGCGCCGCACGTAGCTGAAGGCGAAGACCGGCTCGAGCCCGTTGCTGACCCCGGCCATGGCGGAGCCGCTTCCCACGGGCGGGATGGTGAGGAGGCTCACGTTCCGCAGCCCGTGTTTGCGGATTCCCTCCAGGATGTCCTCCGGGAAATCGCGGAAGAAGGGAGAACGAAGGTGCCGGTCAGGATCGAAGGCGGGGAAGGGGCCCTTCTCCCGCGCGAGGGCGATGCTGGCCCGGTACGCCCGCTCCTTGACAAACTGCATGATCCGCTCCGCGAAGGCGATGCCCTCGTCGCTGTCGTACCGGATCCCCAACAGGATGAGGGCGTCCGCAAGACCCGTGATCCCGAGCCCGATGCGGCGTGCCCGGAGGGAGGCCTCCTCCTGATGCGGGAGGGCGTGCCGGCCCCGGTTGTAGTCGTGCACGTTGTCGAGCAGCCGCACGCCCACCTCCACCGCCCGTCCCAGCTGTTCGAAGTCCAGCCGGGCCTGCGGGGTGAAGGGATCGCGCACGAACCGGACCAGGTTGAGAGAGCCCAGATCACAGGACCCCCCGTGCTCCAGGGGCTCCTCACCACAGGGGTTCGTGGTCACGGGTTCCATTCCCCCGTAGTTGGAGGTGCTCAGGCGCAGCACTGTGTCCCAGAACAGCACCCCGGGCTCCGCCCAGTCCCGGGCTCCCTGCACCAACTCCTGCCAGAGGTGCCGGGCCGGGATCATCCGTTCGATCCGGCCCACCTCCGGCCCCTCGAACCACAACCGCCAGAGTTCGTCGCGTTCCACGCTTTCCAGGAAGGCATCGCTGAGTCGCACGCTGATGTTCGCGAACCGGACGCTCGTGAGGTCGCGCTTGACCCTGCAGAACTCCAGCACATCCGGGTGGTGGTCCGCGATGGTGATCATGAGCGCTCCGCGCCGGCCCGCCTGCCCGATGATGCCCGTGGTGAGGGAAAACAGCTCCATGAAGCTCACGGCACCCGTGCTCACCCGGGCCGCGTTGTGCACGGGGGCCCCCCGGGGCCGCAGGGCAGAGACGTCCGTGCCCACCCCGCCCCCGCGGCTGAAGGTGCGGGCGCAGTTCTGCACCGCGGCGAAGATGGCCTCCAGACTGTCGCCCTGGATGGCCTCCACGTAGCAGTTGATGAGGGTGACCTTGCGGGGGTTCCCGGCCCCGTGCAGGATGCGTCCCCCGGGGAGGAACTTGAAGTCCTCCAGCAGCCAGTAGAACGCCTGCTCCCACGAGCTTCTCCGCTCCGGGTCCGGCTCCACGCTCGCCAGCTCCCGGGCCACCCGAGCCCACATCTGCTCGGGACGGCTCTCCAGGACGCGGTCCTCCAGATCCCGCAGGGCGTACTTTTCGTAGAACACCACGGCCCGGAGGAGGTCTCCCCCGAAGGCTTCCAGGGTCTCGGGCGGGAGCGAGGGGCCTGCCATCCCAGACCCATTGTACGTCGCCTCGTGGGTTGACGGCTGTGCTACCATGAGGCGCGAGCAGGGCTCCCGGAGGGGAGGGAGGGATTTGGCGAGGGCAAAGAGCCTGATCGTGGTGGAGTCGCCCGCGAAGGCCCGTACCTTGAAGAGGATGCTGGACCGGCGGTACGAGATCCTGGCCTCCATGGGGCACGTACGGGATCTCCCCAAATCCCGGCTCGGCGTGGACATCACGGATGGCTTCCGGCCGCACTACATCGTGATCAAGGGCAAGGGGCCCATCCTCCAGAAGCTGCGGGAGTCCAGTAAGCGCGCCAGGGTCGTCTACCTCGCCCAGGATCCCGATCGGGAGGGGGAAGCCATCAGTTGGCACCTCCAGCAGCTGCTGGAGGACGCAAACCGTAACATCCGCCGGATCGAGTTCCACGAGGTCACCCCGGAGGCGGTGCGGAGGGCCCTGGAGAACCCCCGGGACATCAACCTGAACTTGGTGGCGGCTCAGCAGGCCCGTCGGATCCTGGACCGGCTGGTGGGATACAATCTGAGCCCGCTGCTTTGGCGCAAGGTGCGCAGCGGGCTCAGCGCGGGACGGGTGCAGTCCGTGGCCCTGCGGCTGGTGTGCGAGCGGGAATCGGAGATCGAGGCCTTCGTGCCTCAGGAGTACTGGACCCTCTCCGCCCTCCTCCGCAGGCCACAGGACGCGGCTTCCTTTGAGGCCCGGCTCCACAGCCGCGGGGAGGAACGGGTAGAACTCCCCAACCAGGAGGCGGTGCGTGCCGTCCTCGCGGAGCTGGAGGGGGCCACGTACCGGGTGGCGGAGGTGCGGCGGCGCGATCAGCAGCGCCATCCTGCCCCTCCCTTCACCACCAGCACCCTCCAGCAGGAGGCCCACCGCCGGCTCGGGTACACCGCCGCCCGCACCATGACCATCGCGCAGCAGCTCTACGAGGGGCTGGACGTGGGGGAGGAGGGGACCGTGGGCCTCATTACCTACATGCGCACGGACTCCGTACGGGTGGCGGCGAGCGCGGTGGCGGAGGCACGGGCGTACGTACAGGAACGGTACGGACCGGAGTACGTTCCCCCAACCCCCCGCCGCTACGCGGCCAGGCAGTCCGCACAGGACGCGCACGAGGCCATCCGCCCCACCTCCGTCTACCGCACCCCGGAACGGGTGCAGCCGTACCTGCGGCCCGATCAGTTCAAGTTGTACAAGCTCGTCTGGGACCGGTTCGTGGCGAGCCAGATGAGCTCCGCGGTTTTCGATACCCTCTCCGTGGACATCACGGCGGGTCCCTACATCTTCCGGGCCACGGGACAGCGGCTCAAATTCCCCGGGTTTTTGGTGGTGTACCGGGAGGACCAGGAGGAGGATGAGGGAAGCTGGCTTCCTGCCCTCGTGGTGGGGGAGGAGCTGGAGCTGTTGGAGCTCCGCCCCCAGCAGCACTTCACCACCCCGCCCCCGCGCTACACGGAGGCCACCCTGGTGAGGGCCCTGGAGGAGAAGGGCATCGGGCGGCCCTCCACCTATGCCCCCACCCTGGAGATCCTCAAGAAGCGGGGATACGTCCGCACGGAGCAGAAGCGGTTGGTGCCCACCCAGCTCGGCCGGCTCGTGAATCAGCTGCTCACCACCCACTTCCCCAACGTGGTGGATGTGGAGTTCACCGCGCGCCTCGAGAGCAGTCTCGACCGCGTCGAGGAGGGGAAGGCGGACTGGGTGGACGTGGTTCGCGCGTTCTATGAGCCCTTCGAGCAGGACCTCCGGCGTGCGGAGCAGCTCATCGCGGAGGTGGAGCTGCGCCCCGAGCCCACGGGCGAGAGCTGCCCGCAGTGCGGGGCTCCCCTCGTGCGCAAGCAGGGTCGCTTCGGGGAGTTCGTGGCGTGCACCCGGTACCCCGCGTGCACCTATACCCGGCCGGCAGGGATCGGAGTTCGGTGTCCCCGGTGCGGGGGGGAGATCGTGGAGCGCCGCAGCCGCCGCGGCCGACTGTTCTACGGATGCGTGAACTATCCCGCCTGCACCTTCACCTCCTGGGACCGACCGCAGGACGTGCGGTGCCCTGTGTGCGGCTACCCCATGGCGGAGAAGAGGACCAGGCGCGGTGAGGTGGAGATGCGATGCCTCAATCCCGAGTGCGCCACCCACGGGATCCCGTCCCGGACCCAGGAAACCATGGTCGCTCGCCCCTAGCGACGGACATCGCCCGCTTCCTGGAGGGGCTCAGTTCGGAGCGGGGGATCTCTCCCCACACCCAGCGGGCCTACGCCCGGGACCTCGCGGAGGTGGCGCGCTTCCTTCAGGAGGAAGGGATCTCCCGGTGGGAGGACCTCTCGCCGGCCCTGTTGCGCCGCTACCTGGCGCGCAGAAGTCAGCGGGTCGCCCGTACCACCCTGGCCCGTCAGCTCAGCGCCCTGCGGGGGCTGTGCAGGTTCCTCGTCCGGGCAGGACGCCTTCCCGCCAATCCCGTGCGCGCCATCCGGATGCCCAGGAGGACCCGCCGCCTTCCTCGTTCCCTCACCCATGAGCAGATACGGGCCCTGCTTGCCTCGCCCCCGTGCGCGGATCCCGTGGGCCTTCGGGACCGGGCCCTGCTGGAGGTGCTGTACGGGAGCGGGCTGCGCGCTTCCGAGGTGGTGGGCCTGCGGGTGCGGGATGTCCAGCAGGAGGGGCGGGAGCTGCGGGTCGTGGGCAAGGGGGGCAAGGAGCGGGTGGTGATCCTTACGGAGGCCGCCCGGAGGAGCCTGGAAGCTTACCTCCAGCGAGGCCGGCCGCAGCTGGTGCGGGGACAGGAGGTGGAGGCCCTGTTCATCAGCGTTCGGGGGCGACCCCTCTCCGTGCGGGGGTTGCAATACCTGGTGCAGCGCTTGGTGGCGCGATGGCCTGGGCTACGGGCCACCCCGCACACCTTCCGCCACACCTTTGCCACGCACCTGCTGGAGGGCGGGGCCGACCTCCGGGTGGTCCAGGAGCTGTTGGGCCACGCGAACCTGGCGACCACCCAGATCTACACCCACCTCTCCCGGGCCCGGCTGAAGGAGGTGTACGACCGATCGCATCCCAGGGCCTGAGGTTCCAAGGTACCACCATCCTCGGCATCTGCCGCCGGGGGGAGGCCGCGGTGGCGGGGGACGGGCAGGTCACCCTGGGGCAGACCGTGCTCAAGCACCGGGCGGTGAAGGTACGGCGTGTGGGGGACCGGGTGCTCGTGGGATTCGCGGGGAGTGCCGCGGACGGGCTTACCCTGTTCGAGAAGTTCGAGACGAAGCTCCAGGAGTACCGGGGCAATCTCCCGAGGGCCGCGGTGGAGCTCGCGAAGGAGTGGCGTACGGATCGGGTCCTGCGACGGCTGGAGGCCCTGCTGGTGGTCTGCGATCGGGAGCACCTCTTCGTCCTCTCCGGGGACGGCAACGTGGTGGAGCCGGATGACGGAATCGCTGCGGTGGGCTCCGGGGGGCCCTACGCCCTCGCCGCGGCCAGAGCCTTGGCGCGCCATACCGAGCTCTCCGCGGCGGAGATCGCCCGGGAGGCCATGCGGATCGCTGCGGAGATCTGTATCTTCACGAACGCGGAGATCACCGTGGAGACCCTGCCATGAAGCCCGAGGACGTCCTCCTGGAGTCCATGCGGGAGCTCACGCCCCGACGGATTGTCGAGGAGCTGGACAAGTACATCGTGGGCCAGCAGGCCGCCAAGCAGGCCGTGGCCATTGCGCTCCGCAACCGGTACCGCCGGGCCCTCCTTCCGGAGCCCCTGCGGCGCGAGGTGATCCCCAAGAACATCCTCATGATCGGGCCCACGGGGGTCGGCAAGACCGAGATCGCCCGACGGCTGGCGCACCTGGTGCGGGCCCCCTTTGTGAAGGTGGAGGCCACCAAGTTCACCGAGGTGGGTTACGTGGGCCGCGACGTGGACGCCATCATCCGGGACCTCGTGGAGGTCTCCGTGCAGATGGTGCGCTCTGAGCGCCTCTCGGCCGTCCAGGAGGAGGCGTGGCGTCTGGCACAGGAGCGGATGCTGCACGTGCTGGCTCCGGATCCACCACGCCCTGGGCCGCAGAATCCCTTCGAGGTCCTCTTCGGCGGGCGGGCCACGGCGGGCTCCAGCGAGTCCTACGACCGGGAGTTGGAGGTCATCAGGGCTCGCCGGGAGGCACTGCGGCCCCGCCTCGTGCGGGGGGAGCTGGACCGGGAGATGGTGGAGATCGAGGTGGAGGAGAGCGGGCTACCGGTGGTGGAGATCATCGGGGCCCAGGGCGTGGAGGAGATGGGCATCAACCTGCAGGACCTGGTGGGGGGCCTGCTCCCCAAGCGACGCAAGCGCCGGCGGGTCCCGGTGGCGGAAGGGTTACGGATCTTCGCCCAGGAGGAGGCCGCTAAGCTCGTGGACCAGGAGGAGGTGCAGCGGGAGGGGGTACGCCGGGCGGAGGAGCTCGGAATCGTGTTCATCGACGAGATCGATAAGATCGCAAGCTCCGGGACCCCGGTGGGGCCCGATGTCTCCCGGGAAGGCGTGCAGCGGGATCTGCTGCCCATCATCGAGGGCTGCACGGTCACCACCAAGTACGGGCCCGTACGTACAGACCACATCCTCTTCATCTGCGCGGGAGCCTTCCACACCGCTAAACCCTCGGACCTCATCCCGGAACTGCAGGGCCGGCTGCCCATCCGGGTGGAGCTGGACCGGCTCACGGAGGAGGACTTCGTCCGCATCCTCACAGAACCCCAAAATGCCCTCCTCAAGCAGTATACGGCCCTCATGCGGACGGAGGGGGTGGAGGTGACCTTCACCCCGGACGCGGTGCGGGAGATGGCCCGCATCGCCGCGTGGATCAACGAGCAGACGGAGGACATCGGCGCCCGGCGGCTGCACACCGTGCTGGAGAAGGTCACGGAGGAGATCTCCTTCTCAGGCCCCGAAGGTCCGCGGGAGGTGATCATCGACGCCGCATATGTCCGGGCCCGGCTCGCGGACGTGCTGCAGGATCGGGACTTGAGCCGCTACATTCTTTAACTTGTGGTAAAATTGGAACTGGGGCTCTCGAGGAAGGCTCCCCCTGGAGGAGGCTTGAAGGACGTACTCCTGGAGAGCGCGAGACGGATCGCTCAGGCGATCGGCAGGGAACTTGGGCATGGGAGCGCCCAGGAAGTTCTAGCCATCCTGGGCGAAATCACCCGAAGCGCCGTGGTGCTCGTGGACGCGGAAGGGAAGGTTTTTGCGACCTGGGGATCCCTGCCCCGTCCCCTGGAGGTGGGGGCAGGCCTGCCGCCTGCCGCGGTGCGGGCCCTGGAAGGGCTCACGGAGCCCGCGGCCAACCTCCGTTCCGGTCCCCTCCTCGAGGCCCTGGACGGAGGGGGCAACGTGCTGCTCGCGGTTCCCCTGCAGGCTTCCGGCCGTCGGATCGGGAACCTCCTGCTGCTTCGCAGGGAGGCCTTCCAGCCGGAGGAGGAGGGGCTCGTGCGGTACGGGGCCGCGGTGCTGGCCCTTCACATGCTGGTGGTGGAAAGCCGTGCCATCCTCGAACCCCAGGCCGCGGAGCAGGTCCGGACGGCCCTGGGGGCTCTCTCGTATTCGGAGCTGGAGGCCATCCGTCACGTCCTCCAGGAGCTGGGGGATGCCGAGGGCATCGTGGTGGCAAGCCGGGTGGCGGATCGGGCGGGCATCACCCGGTCCGTGATCGTGAACGCCCTGCGCAAGCTGGAGAGCGCCCGGGTCATCCAGTCCCGCTCCCTGGGGATGAAGGGGACCTACATCAAGATTCTCAATCCCCTTCTACGGGAGGAGCTGGAGCGCGGCCGGACCGGTCGCTAGGGACCCGTTCGGGGGTTCTGGTGCCGGGGCTCGTGCTTCCGGACCAGAAAATGGTCTGGTATACTACCGCGGGCGCGGACCTGCCCAGGGTCTGCTGTGTTCTCGGCCGGATCCCAGGGGTCCCCAAAAATCCCCCCGCGCACGCGTGGGCAGAGAGGTAGGGAGGCAGGATGTCGGTGGTGACCATGAAGCAGCTGTTGGAGGCCGGGGTCCACTTCGGGCACCAGACCCGCCGGTGGAACCCCAAGATGGCCCGATTTATCTTCACGGAGCGCAACGGGATCCACATCATTGACCTCCAGAAGACCCTGCCGCTGCTGGAAGAGGCCTACCGGTTCATGCGCAGCGTCACCGCAGCCGGGGATCAGGTGCTGTTTGTGGGCACGAAAAAGCAGGCCCAGGACGCCATCCGGGAGGAGGCCACGCGGGCGGGTCAGCCCTACGTGAATCAGCGGTGGCTGGGGGGATTGTTGACGAACTTCCAGACCATCCGTCGCCGGGTGGATCGGCTGCGGGAGCTGGAGATGCGCAAGCACCTGGGAGAGCTCGAGCTCCTGCCCAAGAAGGAGCAGGTGCGGATCCTGGAGGAGCTGGAGCGGCTGGAGAAGTACCTGGGCGGGATCAAGAACATGCCCAAGCTGCCCGGTGCGGTGTACGTGGTGGACACCCGGAAGGAGCACATCGCGGTGGCGGAGGCACGGAAGCTGCGCATCCCCATTGTGGCCATCGTGGACACCAACGCGGATCCGGATGAGGTGGACTACCCCATCCCCGGGAACGATGACGCCATCCGGGCCGTGCGGCTCGTGACCACCAAGATGGCGGATGCGTGTCTGGAGGGCATCGAGGAACGGCGCAAGCTCCTGGGGGAGGAGGCGGTGGCGGTGCCGCCCGCAGTGCCCGCGCCAGCGGAGGAACCCGTGCCGGTCGGAGGCCTGGAGGAGGAACTGGAGACCTTCGATCTGGAGTCGGAGATGGAGGAAGCCTTTGACCTCGAGGAGGATGAGGACCTGTGAGCGGGAGGAGCCAGGAGGTATCCACGGAAGCCATCCGGGAACTTCGGGCCCGTACGGGGGCCGGAGTGCTGGACTGCCGCAGGGCGCTCGTGGAGGCAGAAGGGGATCTGGAAAGGGCCATTGAGATCCTGCGGGCCCGGGGGCTTGCGGCAGCCGCCAAGCGGGCGGGCCGCACAGCGGCCCAGGGCGTGGTGGACGCCTACATCCACGGAAACGGTGTGCTGGGGGTGCTCATCGAGGTGAACTGCGAGACGGACTTCGTGGCGCGCACGGAGGAATTCCGACGCTTGGTCCGGGATCTGGCCATGCAGGTGGCGGCGGCGGACCCCAAGTACGTCTCCCGGGACCAGATTCCTCCCGAGGAGTTGGAACGGGAGCGCGAAATCGCCCGCAGCCAGCTTCAGGAGGTCATGGCGGGAAAGCCCCCGCAGGCCCTGGAGCGGGCGGTGGAAGGAAAGGTGGAGAAGTGGATCGAAGGGGTGGTGCTGCTGGAGCAGCCCTTCATCCGGGACGAGAAGCGAAAGGTCAGAGAAGTGATCGCAGAGGTGGCGGCGAAAACCGGGGAGAACATCGTGGTCCGGCGTTTCTGTCGGTTCCGGGTGGGGGAGGGCTTGTAGGGGCGGGCCTGTCATGGCGAGCCTCCGCTACCGCCGCATCGTCCTGAAGCTGAGCGGGGAGGAGCTGAGCGGGAACGGCCGGGAGATCCTGGATCCCCGGGTGTTGGAACTGGTGGCGCGGGAGGTGAAGGCCGTCTGGGAGCTGGGGGTGCAGGTGGCCCTGGTGGTGGGTGGTGGGAACATCGTGCGGGGAGGGGATCTGAGCCGCCGGCTGGGCATCGAGAAGGTCACCGCGGACTACATGGGCATGCTGGCCACGGTCATCAACGCCCTCGCCCTCCAGGAGATCCTCGAGGGCGAGGGACTTGCCACCCGGGTGCAGACCGCCATCGCCATGCACGAGATCGCGGAGCCCTACATCCGGCGCCGGGCGATCCGGCACCTGGAGAAGGGGCGGGTGGTGCTGTTCGCCGCGGGCACGGGGAACCCTTACTTCACCACGGACACCGCCGCGGCCCTGCGGGCCATCGAGATCGAGGCAGGGGCCGTGCTCATGGCCAAGAAGGGGGTGGCCGGGGTCTACGACAAGGACCCCGCGCTCTATCCCGACGCGGTGCTGCTGGACCGGCTCACCTACCTGGAGTTCCTCAACCGGGGGATCCAGCAGGTGGTGGACGCCACCGCAGTATCCTTGTGTATGGACAACAACATGGACATCTGGGTGTTCCGGCTGACGGAGCCGGGTAATGTGGAACGCATCGTGCGGGGCGAGCACGTGGGGACCCTGATCGGAGGGGTGCTGTGATCCAGGAGGTCCTGGCGGATGCCCGGCAGCGGATGCAGAAGTCGGTGGAAGCCACCCGTCGGGAGCTCGCGGGGCTGCGCACGGGCCGGGCGCATCCGGGACTGGTGGAGCACATCCGGGTAGAGTACTACGGCACCCCCGTTCCCCTTAACCAGCTGGCCACCATCACCGCTCCGGAACCGCGCCTGCTGGTCATCCAACCCTGGGACAAATCCGCCCTGCGCAACATCGAGAAGGCCCTCATGCAGAGCGACCTCGGCCTCAATCCCACCTCGGATGGGAACGTCCTTCGGGTGCCCATCCCGCCCCTCACGGAGGAGCGACGGCAGGATCTCGTGAGGCTGGCCCGGAAGCTTGCGGAGGAGGGGCGTGTGGCCGTCCGGAACATCCGGAGGGAGGCCAAGGAGACCATCGAGGAGCTGGAGGACGAGGGAGAGATCTCGGAGGACGAGGCTCGTCGTGCCCAGGAGGAGCTCCAAAAGCTCACGGACCGGTTCATCGAGGAGATCGACGCCCTCCTCCAGCGCAAGGAGGCGGAGATCCTGGAGGGTTAGATGCGGGACGTGGTGGGCTGTCCCCTGGAGGAAGCGCGGGCCCGGCTGGAGGGAGAGGGGTGGCGGGTGGAGGTCCGGCAGACCGCTCCTCCCCGGGCAGGACGGGGGACGGGTTCCCAGCGGGTGATCCGCCAGCGGCTCCGGGACGGCGTGGTGGAGCTCGTGGTGAGCTGGGAGTGGTATGAGCGGCTTCCCCCAGAAGGCCGCTGAGGTGCCCACCGCCTCTGGCTCCGATGCGACCCCCGCCCCGGATCCCGGACCCGTTCTCCGGAGCCTGGGACTCGATCCCAGCCGCATTCCCCACCATGTGGCCATCATCATGGACGGAAATGGCCGATGGGCCATGGCCCGGGGGCTCCACCGGATCGAGGGGCACCGGGCCGGTCGGGAGGCCATCCGTCGCACGGTCCGGGCGGCGCGGGAGCTGGGGCTCCGGGTGCTGACCCTGTACGCCTTCAGCACGGAGAACTGGCGGCGTCCCCAGGAGGAGATCGAGGCCCTGTGCGCGCTCTACGAGCAGGTCCTGTGGGAGGAAACCCCGGAACTCGCCGCCCAGGGAGTCCAGATCCGCATCATCGGCGACCGCACCCGCTTTCCCCCGAGCCTCCAGGAGGCCATCCGGTTCGCGGAGGAGGCCACCCGGCACAACGACACCTTCGTGTTGGTGGGGGCGCTGAACTACGGAGGACGGGCGGAGATCACGGGGGCGGTCCGGGAGATCGCCGCGGCCGTCGCCTCGGGCCGGCTCCGGCCCGAGGAGGTGGACGAGGCGGTGGTGGCCCGGCACCTCCAGACCTACCCCCTTCCGGATCCCGACCTCATCATCCGAACCGCGGGAGAGCGGCGGCTGAGCAACTTCCTCGTCTGGCAGTGCGCGTACACAGAGCTGTACTTCACCCCCGTCCTGTGGCCGGAGTTTGACCGGGAGACCCTGGTGGCCGCCATCCGAGACTACCAGCGGCGGGTGCGTCGGTACGGCGGCCTTGCCCCCGCGGAGTTCGACGGCGCTTCCGGCTCGGGATGCTAGGCCGAAGGCTCCTCACTGCCCTCACCGGCATCCCCATCATCGTGGTGGGGGTGTGGCTCGGGGGAGAGGTCCTGTTGGTCCTGGTGGCGGCGCTCATCGTGTTGGGGCTGTGGGAGTTCTACACCCTCGCGGACCTCGCGGGGTATGCGCCGAGCCGGGTGGTGGGGGTGCTGGCGGGCGTGGCGCTCGCGGTTCTCGCGTATCTGGGGGAGCGGCGAGGAGTCCTCGCGGTCCTCGCGGGGGTGGTGCTGTACGTCCTCTCCACGCAGCTCAGCCCGAACCGCGGTCGGGCCCTGGCCAACGCCGCGGGCACCATCCTCGGGGTCCTGTACGTGGGCTACTTCGCCACCCACCTGCTGCTGCTCCGGCAGCTCCGGCAGGGGATGGCGTTCACCTTCCTCGTGTTCGGAACCGTGTGGGCCACCGAAGCGGCCGCCTACTTCGTGGGCCGGTGGCTGGGCCGGCACAAGCTCCTCCCGCAGGTGAGCCCGAACAAGACCGTGGAGGGTGCCACCGCGGGCGTGGTGTGCGGGGTGCTGGGGGCGCTTACGGTAGGGATGGGGTTCGGGATCCCGCTCGGCGTGGCCGCGGTGGCCGGGGCTCTGTGCAGCACCGCGGCCGTGGCGGGAGACCTGTGGGAATCCGCCCTGAAACGCGAGGCCCGGGTGAAGGATTCGGGCACCATCCTTCCGGGGCACGGGGGATTCCTGGATCGGTTTGACGGCGTGCTCTTCGCGGCCGTGGTCGGCTACTACGTCTTCGCCACCTGGACGGGGGCCCTGTGAGCGCAAGGCGCGTGGTGATCCTGGGCTCCACCGGCTCCATCGGCCGCCAGGCCCTGGAGGTGGCCGAGGCGATCCCGGACCGGGTGCGGATCACGGGGCTGGGAGCCCGGCGGGATGCAGAGACCCTCGGGGAACAGGTGCGGCGCTTTCAACCGGAGGCCGTGGCCCTGAGCGACCCCGGGGCCGCGCAGGCCTTCTGGGCCCATGTGCCGGATTTCCGGGGCGCTCTCCGGGTGGGGGAGGGGGCCATGGAGTGGCTCGCGCGGTGGCCGGAGGCGGATCTCGTGCTCGTGGCCCTCAGCGGCATCGCGGGTCTGCGTCCAACCCTGAGCGCCATCGAGGCCGGGCACGATGTTGCGCTCGCCAACAAGGAAACCCTGGTGGCTGCGGGTCACCTGGTCCGTCGGGCGGTGGCGGCCCGAGGGGTTCGCCTGATCCCCGTGGATGGGGAGCACAGCGCCATCTTCCAGGTCCTGGAAGGGCGAGATCCCGGCACCGTGGCCCGGGTGGTGCTCACCGCCTCCGGAGGCCCCTTCCTGCGGCGACCCCTCTCCTCCCTCCACACCGTCACTCCGGAGGAGGCCCTGCAGCATCCCACCTGGCGGATGGGGCCCAAGGTCACCGTGGACAGCGCCACCCTCATGAACAAGGGACTGGAGGTCATCGAGGCCCGGTGGCTGTTCGACCTCCCGCCGGACCGGATCCAGGTGGTGATCCACCCCCAGAGCGTGGTGCACGGGATGGTGGAGCTCGTGGATGGAACGGTCCTCGCGCACTTCAGTCCCCCGGATATGCGGCTTTTTATCCAGTACGCCTTCACCTACCCCGATCGGGCGGACGTGTCGTATGCTCGAATGGACTGGAGCCGTCCTCAGGCGCTCACCTTTGAGCCGCCGGATCCCCGACGGTTCCCGTGCCTGGGCTACGCGTATGAGGCCCTGGGGCGGGGGGGAACGGCGCCCGCGGTGCTGAACGCGGCGAACGAGGTGGCGGTGGAGCGGTTCCTGAGACGGGAGATAACGTTTGTGGACATCCCGAAGGCGGTGCAGCTGGCCCTGGACCTACACGATCCCGTTCCGGATCCCACCCTGGAGGAGGTCCTGGAGGCGGATCGCTGGGCTCGGGCGCTGGTGAGGGGGCTTTGATGCCGATCTTGCTCGCGGTATTCGCATTCGGACTCATGATCCTGGCTCATGAGCTGGGGCACTTCCTCGTGGCCCGATGGGTGGGGGTGGTGGTGCAGGGGTTCGCCATCGGGTTCGGACCTCCCCTGGTGCAGTTCCGCAGGAGGGAGACCACCTATCGGATCAACCTCTTCCCCTTCGGGGGGTACGTGCGCCTGGCGGGTGAGGACTTCGAGGAGGAGGCGGGGCCAGGCTCCTTCCGCTCGAAGCGGGTAGGTCAGCGGACGTTGGTTATTGCAGCGGGGCCGTTGATGAACTTCCTGCTGGCCGTGCTCCTGCTGGGGCTGGTGGTCTCCGCGTGGGGCCTGCCCGTGGGGGTGACCAACGAGATCACGGAGATCCGGCCCGGGTGGCCCGCGGAGCGGGTGGGGCTGCGGGTAGGGGACCGGATCGTGGCCATCAACGGAGAGGAGATCCGCAGCGGGGAACAGATGGTTCAGACCATTCACCAGAGCCCGGGGCGCCCCCTCCGGATCCGGGTGGATCGGGAGGGGCGGGTGTTCGAGGTGACCGTCACGCCGCAGCTCGAGCCGCGGCTGCGGGTGGGAGCCATCGGAATCACGCCCGGGGTCCTCCGGCAGCGCCGGTCTCCCCCCTCCGCCCTCGTTTGGGCCACGGCTCAGACCGTGCGGTTTGTGCGCGACATCGTGGTGGGGATCGTCCACCTGCTGGCCACGGGGCGCTTCGTGGAGGAGCTTGCGGGTCCGGTGGGCGCGGTGCGCCTGCTGGGGGATGCGGCTCGGACGGGATTCGATTCCTACCTCTTCATGACTGCCTTCCTCAGCGTGATGGTGGGCTTCTTCAACCTGCTCCCAGTTCCCGCCCTCGACGGAGGGCGGCTTGCTTTCCTCCTCGTGGAGGCGGTACGGCGCCGGGCGGTGGATCCCCGGCGGGAGGGCTACGTGCACCTCGTGGGGTTCGCCTTGCTCCTCCTGCTCATCCTTGTGCTCACCTACCGGGACATTCTACGATGGGCTGGCGGTGCCGGGTTCTAGCGGAGGAGAGGTGTGATCGAGACCCTGGAGGTCACTCTGCGCCTTGGGCTGGCGGTCCTGCTGGGGGGCGCGGTGGGCCTGGAGCGGGAGGCCCTGGAGAAGCCCGCGGGCTTCCGCACCCACATCCTGGTCGCCCTGGGGGCGACCCTGTTCACCCTCATCAGCGGCTACGGGTTCCGGGGAAGTGGGGCGGACCCCACTCGCATCGCGGCGAACGTGGTGGTGGGCATCGGTTTCCTGGGCGCCGGGACCATCTGGCGCCATGGCGTGGGGGTTGGAGGACTCACCACCGCGGCGAGCCTGTGGACCGTGGCCGCCATCGGGATGGCGGTGGGAACCGGATTGTACCTCCCCGCCGTCCTCGGCACCCTGGCGGTGGTGGTCATCCTCCACCTCTTCCCCCGTATTGACGCCCGCCTGCTGCGCCGGGGAAACACCGGGGTGCTTCAGCTGGTCGTGCAGGACCGGCCCGGCCGGCTCACGGAACTGTTCGGCCTCCTCACGCGGCACCGGGCTACGGTCCTCGGGGCAGAGGTGGCCCAAGGTACGGATGGTCTCGTACACCTTACTTTCACCGTCCGGACCCCTCCAGAGGTGGATCGCGGTCAATTGCTGGCTGCCCTCCTCGAGGCGGACGGGGTACACCAGGCCCGGTGGGGGGCCTCGTAGGGGGAAGCCCGGTGATCCCGCTCCGTGATAGCCTCCCCGGCCGGCGGACCCCGGTCACCATGCTCACCCTGCTCGGGACGAACATCTTCGTGTTCCTGTACACGGTGAGCTTAGGAAATCCGTGGGAGATCCAGGCCTTCTTCGAGACGTACGGGCTGGTGCCCGCGAGGATCCTGGGCCCGGATCCGCCCTACTACACGCTCCTCACCTCCATGTTCCTCCACGGAGGGTGGCTGCACCTGGGGGGGAACATGCTGTACCTGTGGATCTTCGGGAACAATGTGGAGGATGCCACGGGCCATGTGGGGTTCCTGGCGTTCTATGTGCTGTGCGGGCTTGTGGCCGCCTTCGTCCAGATCCTCATCCAGCCCGCCTCCCGGGTGCCCATGGTGGGCGCGAGCGGGGCCATCGCGGGGGTGCTGGGCGGGTATCTCGTGCTCTATCCCCGGGCGCGGATCCTGGCACTGGTTCCTCTGGGGTTCTTCCTGCACCTCACGGAGGTCCCCGCCATCCTCTTCCTCCCCATGTGGTTCCTCCTGCAGCTGGTGTACGGGATCGCATCTCTGGGCGTAAGGAGCGAGTTCGGCGGGGGCGTGGCCTTCTGGGCGCACGTCGGCGGATTCGTGGCGGGCCTGGTGTGCATCCGGGTATTCGCCCGCCGCGCCCGCGGACGTCGGTGAGCAGAGATCTCAGACGCGGGAGGGGTGAAGATGACGGATCGCATCCTCGTGGAGTCGCTCCCCGGTCCTCCGGTTTCCGAACATCAGATGGAGCTCGTGGAGCGGAAGGGGATCGGGCATCCGGACTCCATCTGCGACGCCATCATGGAACAGGTCTCCGTGGAGCTCTGCCGGGTGTATCTGGATCGCACGGGCGCCATCCTGCACCACAACATCGACAAGGCCCTTCTGGTGGCCGGGGAGGCAGAGGTCCGCCTGGGAGGAGGAGAGGTCCGGGAGCCCATGCGCCTCATCTTCGGCGATCGGGCCACCTTCCGGATCCAGGACGTGGAGATCCCCGTGCACGAGATCGCCACCGCCACGGCCAAGCGGTGGATCCGGGAACACCTGCGGTTTGTGGATCCCGATCGACACGTACGCTACGAGAGCCTCATCCGGCCTGGTTCCCCGGAGCTGGTGGACATCTTCCACCGGGAAGAGATCGGGGCGAACGACACCTCCGCGGCGGTGGGCTACGCTCCCCTCACCATCACGGAGCAGACGGTGCTGGAAGTGGAGCGCTACATGAACGGTCCGGAGTTCAAGCGGGTCTTCCCGGAGGCCGGAGAGGACATCAAGGTCATGGGAATCCGGACCGGATCCACCCTGCACCTCACCGTGGCCGTGGCCTTCGTGGACCGGTTCGTGGACAGCGAGGCCACCTACTTCCGGCGGAAGTCCCAGATGCAGGAGGCGGTCCTGGAGTTCGTCCGCAGCCGGTGTCCCCTGGAAGTGGAGCTCACCATCAACAACGCGGATCAACCCGGTCGGGGCCTGGGCGGGATGTACCTCACCGTCACCGGGACCTCCGCGGAGGGCG
Source organism: Candidatus Sysuimicrobium calidum (assembly GCA_031459935.1). Classification (GTDB taxonomy): domain Bacteria; phylum Sysuimicrobiota; class Sysuimicrobiia; order Sysuimicrobiales; family Sysuimicrobiaceae; genus Sysuimicrobium; species Sysuimicrobium calidum. Next base: position 18,467 of record JAVKHN010000034.1, read on the forward strand.
GGGACAGCGGGCAGGTGGGCCGGGGGAACAAGGTGAACGGGGTCATCGCCCTGAACCGGCCCATGGGCACGGAGGCGGCCGCGGGCAAGAACCCCGTCTCCCACGTGGGGAAGATCTACACCGTGCTGGCCCACCAGATGGCCCAGAGGGTGCATGAGGAGGTGAGAGGCGTCCGGGAGTGCTACGTGTGGCTCGCGAGCCAGATCGGGGAGCCCATCCACCGCCCCCGGGTTGCCGCAGCCCAGGTGGTCTTCGCGCGGGGGGTGCGGAAGGATCGGGCGTTCCGGCAGATCCGGGAGATCATGGAGCGGGAGCTCCTTCGCCTCCCCCAGCTCGTGCAGGACCTGGTGGCGGGGAGGTACACCATGCTGTGAGGGGCGTTGACGAGGGGCCGATGATTCCAGAGAATGGGGCTCCGGAGGTGGACGAAAGTGCCGCTCTACGAGTACCGCTGTACCCACTGCGGACACCACTTCGAGCGCATCCAGCCGGTGGGAGCTCCCCCGGAGCCATGCCCCGCCTGCGGTGCACCCAGCCGCAAGGCTTACGGATCCGTGGGCCTCGTGTTTCGCGGCTCCGGATTCTACCGTACGGACTACGGGCGGTCCTCGGGCGGCGACGGGGCGTCGGGATCTGAGCCCAAGGAGAGGAAAGGGGAAAGGAAATCTGAGGACGCAGCCACGGGGTCGAACGCGGACCGCTAGAGCCTCCCCCGGGCGCATCGAAGGTCTGGGGCGCACGGCGCTGTGCGGTGCGCCCCTCGTGCTCTTGCTTGCCCTCTTCCTCTGCGCGCCGGGCTACGCCTCCGTTCAGGTGCAGGCGCGGCTGGGATGGGAGGGGTGGGTGCGTCCCGGCTTCTGGCATCCCCTCCTCGTCCTCCTGCGGTCGCCTGCATCCCTGGAGGGGTGGATGGTGGTAGAGATCTCCCCGGGTTCGGGGAGCCGGGTGCGCTACCGCCACCCCCTTCACCTTCCGGGCAATTCCCCGAGGGTGTTCCACCTAACCCTTCCCCTCCTGGATCCCCGGGGGCCGGTCGAGATCTCCGTGGAGACGGAGGACCGGACCGTCGCCCGCACCACCCTGCGGATCCCCCCCCAGCGGATGGCCCAGAGCCTGGTGGCAGTGGTGGACCGGGAAGGACGGGGACCCGGTCGCCTCGCGGATCCGGGCCGGCGCGTGGCGGTTGTGATCCGGGAGCGGGATCTCCCCGAGAACCCGCTGGCTTACACCTCCCTCGATGCCCTCGCGATCCGGACCCTCCTGGAGCGCGAGCTGAACCGGCGACAGCGGGAAGCCCTCAGAGCCTGGGTCCTGCACGGGGGATGGGTCCTGGTGGAGCGTGCTTTCCGTCCCTCTGGTCCCCTGGGAACCTGGCTGCTGGCGGCAACCACGTCCCCTGCTGGGCTCGGGAGGGTCGAGTTCTGGGATCCCGCAGGCGTACAGCCGGGTGGCGCGGGAAGGAGATCCCTCCGCAGGGCTGTGGAATGGAGCCCGGAGGAAGCGGCCCGCCCACGCCCGCCTTTCGGGCTCGTGGCCTGGGGACTCGCGGGCGCATGGCTCGTGCTGTTCCTTGCGCTTCGGGCAGGTGCCGTGCGCCCGTGGGGGTGGGTGGGGCTTCCTGTGGGTGTGGGGGTTGCGACGGCAGGCCTCCTGCTCCTCGCGGCGGAGGTGCGCCGCCAGGTGACCCTCCCGGAGCGCAGGTGGGTGACGGTGGTGGTGGAAGAGATGGCGTGGACGTATGGCCTCGCAAGCCACCGTTCCGCTTACGGCGGGCCCGCCGTCGTGGAGCTTCCCTCCGGCTCCTCCGTTCTCCTTCAGGGCGCTTTCCCGGAAGCGGAGATATGGGAGGAGGAAGGGGTCCGGGTACGCTTCCATCAGCAGCCCGCGCAGCCCCTCTTCCTCCGGTGGGAGCGGGTTTCCGGAGCGGAACTCGCGGCGGAGGTAGACAGACAGGGCCGCTGGCTGGAACTCCGCGGAGGCCAGCTGGGGCGATCCTGGCTCGTGTGGAACGGCCGGGCGATGGAGTTCCGCAGCCTCCGGGAGGGCCGCACGGCTCTGGAAGCCGGGGCATGGCAATCCCTGGACGGAGCCCACCCCGGGATGCGCCTGGGGCGTCGGCTGGTTCCCGGCTGGGATGGTATAATGAGATCCTACCCGGTGCTGCTGG
>JAVKHN010000035.1:0-19538 GCA_031459935.1 Candidatus Sysuimicrobium calidum
GGAAGGGACCCGCGTACTGGGTCACCTCCAGCACGTACTCCGTGTTGGGGCTCACCACGGCGCCGTGGTTGCTGACCGCATTGGGGTTCTGCACGATCTGCTTCGTGGCGAAGTCCCGAAGGTCGATGACCGCGATGCGGCTTCCCGCCTTGTCGTTGATGAACAGCCACTTGCCGTCGTACTCCCCGTTGGTCTCGCTGAGGGCCGGGTGGTGGGTGTCCCCCCACGCCAGGCGCGGGTCCTTGGTCCGCCAGTTCAGGATGGTCTCCGTCTCCTCCGAGCCCACGCCGTAGCCCTGCCAGGGCTCAGGCGCGAACACCCCGATGACCCGCAGCAGGCGCATGGACGGGACGCCGAACACCAGCACCTGGCCGCCCTGGCCTGCGGACGAGAACATCAGGTACTCGTCGTACTTGCCGGGTGGCACGTACGTCTGAATGGCCGCCCGGACCTGGTCCGGCGTGAGCCCCTTCGCCTCGATCAGGCTCTGCACGTCCCCCGGCAGGGTCCCCGCCCGCTGGGCCTGCCCCGCCAGGGATATGGCCAGCACCGCTGCGGCCACCGCCGCCAGCCCGATCAGGATCCCACGTTGCCGCATCCCCTTCACCTCCCTTGGAGTTCGTCCGTTTTGGATTCCGAAAGCCGGAAGGGAAGCCGCAGTTCCGGCGGATCCCGGGCCCACCAGGGTTCCAGAAGGACGTCCAGGGTGAGCTGACCCAGGGCCTCCACCAGCTGCGGCCGTACGTCCGCCCACACCCGGTGCAGCACGCACGGCCGGTCCTCAGAGCAGCGGCTGTCCCAGAACACGCACCGGCGGAAGTAGTCCGGACCCTCCACCGCCTCCAGGACCTCGCGGACGCTGATCTCCCTCGGGCTGCGGGCCAGCCCGTAACCGCGGCTGCGGCCCCGGGAGGAGCGCAACAACCCCGAGCGCACGAGCCGCCGGAGGGTCTTGCTCAAGAACTCACGGGGAAGCCGGCAGGCCTCCGCCACCCGCGAGGCCGGAACCGTTCCCCCTCCTGGTAGCCCCGCAAGGTAGCTCAGGGCCCGCAAGGCGTACTCCGTCTCCCGGGTCAGGCGCACCACACACTCCAAAAACAGCTCCGCCGGCCCCAGGCCCCCGCGGCCGCAGGTCCGGCGGATCCTTTGGATCCGATGTCACGGTAAGGGCTACCAGGCTCCATTGCCATCCGACGGGGAACCGATTTCTCGATGGAAGGAGGATCCGATGCGCGGTCGATCCTCCCGGATTTCCGCGCAGGCCAGAGACCCTTCCCGGATCGAGGACAAGGCGGGCAGATCCATCGTCCGCCCGAGGGGAAAATCGGGTCCGCACCGGATGCCCGGGATCCGGAGCCCGTGAGAAAAGTGGCTGTGTAAGCCCGCGCCTGAAGGGGGGTGCGGGCTAGTGTGCTTACCGGAGGGAGGCATGCTCGTTCAAGACGTGATGACCGCGAACCCGGTGACCACCTCCCCGCAGGTACCCCTGCAGGAGGCTCTGGAGCAGATGCAGAGCCTCCGGGTTCGCCATCTCCCCGTGGTACAGGACAACCAGCTGGTGGGCGTGGTGACGTGGACGGACATCCTGCGGGCGGCCCTTCCACCCCTGGCATCCGGGGGAGCAGAGCGCCCTCCTCTCCTTCCGCACGACCTCACGGTTTCCGAGGTAATGACCCGCGAGGTGATCACCATCTCCCCGGGAGCCACGGTGGAGGAGGCGGCCACCCTCCTGCGCCGGCACCGGATCGGCTGCCTCCCCGTCCTGGACCGGGAACAGCTGGTGGGGATCGTCACCAAAAGCGATCTCTTCGATGCCCTGGTCTACCTGCGGGGCGGAGATCTGGACGGCGTGCGGCTGTCCGTGGCCCTGCCGGGAGGACTGGAGGATCTCCATCGCCTGGTGCAGGCCCTGCGGACCCTGCAGCCGGACCGCTGGGGACTCGTGCTCTCCGTACGCCTGGACGGGGTGATCAAGCGGGCGGACCTGTGCGCTGCGAATGTCCCACCCCTGGTGCTCGCGGAACACCTGGCTGCGGCAGGACTCCACCCATTCCACCTTCGGTTCCGGGTCCCCACCAAGTCCCGGTGAGGCTCCCTATTGCTGACGGGCGGGGTTCCTTTCCTGGATCGATCCGATGGCCGGGAAAATATGAGATACCTGGAGCATTTTCCGCGGGGAAGGAGTGGAACTAAATAAAAGGTGCCATGGCGGGAACTCTGCCCCTGGGGAAGAAGAACAGAATCAAGTTCAAAGAGCGCCCATACCTCTCCCGCAAGGAAGTCGCAGAACTCTTCTGCGTCTCTCCCTCCACCATCACCCGATGGGCCAAAATTCAGAAACTTCCTAGCGTCTGCACCCTGGGAGGACAGCGTCGGTATCCCCGCCAGGAGATCGAACGTCTCGTCCGGGAGCTGTTCGGGAAATCCGGGACGGACCAGACCCCATGATCTCCCCCGCGCGCTCCATGCCCTCCGTCCGCACCCCGCTGAACGCCGGCGGGGTTCGAATCCCGAAGGGTCGGGTGTTCATCCTCCCGGAACGATGTAAGGGCTGTCGGTTCTGCATCGACTTCTGCCCCAGGGAGGTCCTCATGGAGTCCCCCTCCATGAACTCCAAGGGCTACCACTACCCGGTGGTGCGGCCGGGCAAGGAAGAGGACTGCGTGCACTGCGGCTTCTGCACGGTCATCTGTCCGGAGTTCGCCATCTACACCGTGGAGGTCTCCCCGTGAAGCGGCGTCGCGTCCTCACGGGCCGGCACTTCCTCCTAGGCGACGTGGCCTGCGCGGAGGGAGCTCTGGCGGCAGGCTGCACCTTCTTCGCCGGCTATCCCATCACCCCCTCCACGGAGATCGCGGAGCGCCTAGCTCTCCGCCTCCCGGAGGTGGGCGGGCACTACATCCAGATGGAGGACGAGCTGGCCAGCATGGCAGCCGTGGTGGGTGCCTCGTGGGCGGGTGCGAAGGCCATGACCGCCACCTCCGGCCCGGGGTTCAGCCTGATGATGGAGAATCTGGGGCTTGCGGTGATGATGGAAGCGCCCTGCGTGGTGGTGGACATCCAGCGGGGCAGTCCCTCCACCGGCCTACCGACCCTCACGGGGCAGGGTGATGTCATGCAGGCCAAGTGGGGATCCCACGGGGACTACGAGATCGTCGCCTACGCGCCCTCCACCTGCCAGGAGATGTTCGATCTCACCGTCCGGGCGTTCAACGTGGCGGAGCGCTTCCGCAACCCCGTGGTGATCCTGGCGGACGAGGTGGTGGGGCACATGACGGAGCGGGTGGTGATCCCCCCGGAGGAAGCCATCGAACGCTGGGAACGGCCCCGCCCCACGGTCCCTCCCGGCGAGCTGCTGTTCCCCTTCGCGGCCGACGGGGACCTCGTCCCGCCCATGCCCCACGCGGGGGAAGGGTACCGGGTGTACGTGGAGAGCCTCACCCACGACGAGCGCGGATATCCTGTGATGAGCCCGGAGGTCCACGATCAACTCGTGCGCCGGCTCAACGAGAAGATCCGCCGGGCCTACCACCAGCTCGTGGACTACGACCTGGTGGAGACGGAGGACGCGGAGGTGGTGGTGATCGCCTACGGCTCCACCGCGCGCTCCGCCCATCGTGCGGTGCGCCTGGCCAGAAAGGAGGGGATGCGGGTGGGACTGCTGCGCCCCATCACCCTGTGGCCGTTCCCGGGTCACGTGGTGGAGGAGCTGTCGGCCCGCGTCCGCGCCTTCGTGGTGGCCGAGCTGAACCTGGGCCAGGTGGCCCGGGAGGTGGAGCGGTTCACGGACCGGCCCGTGTACGGGGCGAACCACGCGGGGGGGAGGATGATGCCTCCAGAGCTCATCCTGCCCCGCATCGAGGAGGCATATCGGGATGCCCAGGGAAGCCGTCGCCGATACACACCCGCTCGATGAGATCCTCCGGGCAGACCGCCTCCCCCACATCTGGTGCCCGGGGTGCGGTCTGGGGACGGTGCTGGGGTGCTTTGCCCGGGCCATGCTGGCCTGCGGGATTCCCCTGGACCGGCAGGTGGTGGTCTCCGGAATCGGGTGCACGGGCAGGGCCGCGGGCTATCTCAACGTGGACGGGTTCCACACCACCCACGGGCGGGCCATCCCCTTCGCCACCGGGCTGGCGATCGCCAACCCCGAGCTGGTGGTCACGGTCTTCAGCGGGGACGGGGATCTGGTGGCCATCGGCGGCAACCACCTGATCCACGCGGCCCGCCGCAACATGGACCTCAACGTGATCTGCGTGAACAACTTCAACTACGGGATGACCGGAGGGCAGCTCGGCCCCACCACCCCGCAGGGCGCCATCACCACCACTTCCCCCTACGGCTTCCCCGAGGAGCCCTTCAACCTTCCCCGCCTCCTTGCCGCCTGCGGTGCGGTGTTCGTGGCCCGGTGGACGTGCCTGCACGTGCGCCAGCTGGAGGCCACCATGATCCGCGCCCTGCAGAAGCGGGGGTTCCGCTTCATCGAAGTGCTCGCCCCCTGCCCCGTGGGATTCGGACGCCCCAACGAGCTGGGCGAGGGGATCGACGAGATGTGGTTCTATCGGCGCCAGGCGGACTATGACCCCCAGGTGGCGCTGGAGACGCTGGAGATCCGCATGCGCAAGGACTCCAAGATCGTCTGTGGGGTGTTCGTGGACACCGAGCGCCCCACCTACATGGATCATTACCGGGAGTACGTGCTCCGGAAGGTGGAAGGAGGTCCCGGTGAGGCGTGAGGTACGCATCAGCGGATTCGGCGGCCAGGGCATCGTGCTGGCAGGCTACATCCTCGGCAAGGCCGCGGCGGTCTACGAGGACCGGGAGGCCACCCTGGTCCAGTCCTACGGCCCGGAGGCGCGGGGCGGTGCCGCCAGCGCGGAGGTGGTGATCGCGGACGAGCCCATCGAGTACCCCCACATCGAGCGACCGGACATCCTCGTGCTCATGTCCGCGGAGGCTTATCACACCTATCGCCCCTCCCTCCGACCTGACGGCATCCTGCTCGTGGACGAGGAGCTGGTTCCCCTGCAGGCCGAGGACCGGGCCGTGAAGGTCCCCGCCACGCGGCTTGCCGAGTCCCTGGGCCGCCGCATCGTGGCCAACATGGTCATGCTGGGTGCATTGGTGGCCGCCACGGGGATCGTCCGCAAGGAGGCCCTGGTGGAGTCGGTGCGCACCTCTGTCCGGCCGCGGACCGTGGAGCTGAACCTGCGAGCGGTGGAGGAGGGATACCGGTACGTGCGGGAGCGGACGGCGCCATGAGCGATCGGGTCCTGGTCATCGGAGGCGGCATCGCGGGCATCCAGGCGACGTTGGACCTGGCCCACTCAGGGGCCCGGGTGACCCTGGTGGAGCGGGCTCCCACCATCGGGGGGAAGATGTCCGTGCTGGACAAGAACTTCCCCACCCTGGACTGCTCCATCTGCATCGAGGCGCCCAAGATGTCAGAGGTGGAGCAGCACCCCAACATCGAGATCCTGGCGCCCGCGGAGGTGGAGCGGGTGGAGGGGGAAGCGGGTGCCTTCCGCGTCCTCATCCGCCAGCGATCCCGGTTCGTCACGGATGAGTGCACCCGGTGCGACCTCTGCACCCAGGCGTGTCCCGTGGTGCTGCCCAACGAGTTCACCGCCTCCATGGAGGTCCGCCGGGCCATCTACACCCCCATCCCGCAGGCGGTGCCCGGTGCCTACCTCATCGACATCGACAACTGCCTCAACGACCCGCCCAACTACCTTCCCTGCCAGCGGTGCGTGGAGGTCTGCGGCCCCAAGTGCATCGACTTCCTCATGCCCCGCACCCGCCAGGTGGTCCGCGAGGTGGCCTCCATCATCGTGGCCACCGGGTACGACCTCTTCGACCCCGCGGCGCTGCGCGCCTACGGCTACGGAACCCATCCGGACATCCTCACCTCCCTGGAATTCGAACGTCTGCTGACCTCCGCAGGACCCACGGGCGGGGAGATCGTCCGGCCCTCCAACGGTCAGCACCCCCACAACCTCCTCTTCGTCCTGTGCGTGGGCTCCCGGGACCGCCGCTTTTACCCCTACTGCTCGCGCTTCTGCTGCATGTACTCCATCAAGCATGCCTTCCAGGCCCTCGATCACGGCATCAAGGACGTGACCGTTCTGTACATGGACATCCGGGCCTACGGGAAGGGTTTCGACGCCTTCTGGCACCGCGCGCGCAGTGAGGGCGTCCGGTTCGTCCGTGGGCGGCCCGCTTCCGTCAGACCAGATGGCGACGCGCTCAGGGTCCGGTACGAGGACACCCTGGCTGGGGAGACCCGGGAGCAGAACTACGACATGGTGGTGCTGGCCCCCGCGGTGCGCCCGCCGGAGGGGCTTGCGGAGCTGGCCCGGATCCTGGGTGTGGAGCTCGGTGGGGACGGATTCCTCCAGGTGGTGGCGCAGCGGGGCGGGGTGCTCGTCACGACCCGACCCGGGATCTACGTGGCCGGCTGCGCGGCAGGCCCCAAGGACATCCCGGACAGCGTGGCGGAGGCAGGGGCTGCCGCGGCGGCGGCGCTCGTGCATCTCACGAAGCGCACGTGGCCCGAGGAGCCCCGGGTGGAGCCCATCGCGGAGGTGGAGAGACCTCGCGTGGGCGTGTTCGTGTGCCACTGCGGCAGCAACATCGCGGGCGTGGTGGATGTCAAGCAGGTGGTGGCGTTCGCCCGGACCCTGCCGGACGTGGTGTGGGCCCAGGACCAGATGTTCAGCTGCGCCGGGGTCCCCCAGCAGGAGATCGCCCAGGCCATCCGCGACAAGGGGATCAACCGGGTGGTGGTGGCCGCCTGCTCTCCCAAGACGCACGAGGGGACCTTCCGCGGTGTCCTGGTACGCGCCGGCCTCAACCCGTACCTGCTGGAGATGGTGAACCTCCGGAACCAGGACTCGTGGGTCCACAAGGACTTCCGGGAGGAGGCCACGGAGAAGGCCAAGGACATGGTGCGCATGGGGGTAGAAAAGGCCCGCCGGCTCCAACCCCTGGAACCGCGACTCCAGCCCGTGGTGCAGCGGGCTCTTGTGATCGGGGGCGGCATTGCGGGCATGACCGCGGCCGCCAACCTGGCCCGGCAGGGCTTCGAGACCCACCTGGTGGAGCGGGAGCCGGAGCTGGGAGGCACCCTGCGCCATCTCGATGCCCTATGGCCCTCAGGGACCTCCGCGCGGGAGGTCCTGCGGCGGGCGGAGGAGGACCTCCTGCGGGCCGGCGTGCGGGTACATCTGGGTACGGAGGTGGAGGTCATCGGGGGATACGTGGGCAACTTCTCCGCGCGCCTCACGGACGGCGAGGAGCTGCAGGTCGGGGCGGTGATCCTGGCCACGGGTGCACAGCCTTACGTGCCCACGGAGTTCCGGTACGGTCAGGATCCCCGGGTCATCACCAACCTGGAGCTGGAGCAGGTCCTCCACCAGGTGGACGCCCAGCGCATCACCTTCGTCTCCTGTGTGGGCTCCCGGCAGGGCTCCGTGGGATGCTCCCGGTACTGCTGTGCCTCCATGATCGGCCAAGCCCTCGAGCTGCGTCGGCGCGGCAAACACGTCCGCGTGGTCTGCAAGGACATCCGCACCTTCAGCCGGCACGCGGAGGAGCTGTACGAGCAGGCCATGCGGGAGGGTGTGGTGTTCCTGCGCTACCCCAGTGACCTTCCCCCGCAGGAGGCGATCCGCTTCGAGGACGGCGTGGTCAGCTTCCGGGACGGGCTCTCGGGGGCCCTGGTGCACCTGCCCACGGATCTGTTGGTGCTGGTGGTGGGGCTGCGGCCGCGGCCTGAGCGTCTCACGGACCAGCTCAAGCTGGCCCACAGTGAGGACGGGTTCTTCCTGGAGCTGCACCCCAAGCTGGGGCCCGCGGAGACTGCCGTCCAGGGCGTGTACCTGGCCGGAGCGGCTCAGGCGCCCAAGGACGTGCGGGACACCATCTCCCAGGCCCTTGCGGCTGCGGCAAAGGCAAGCGCCCTCCTTTCCCGCGGCTCCATCAGCAAGGAGCCCCTCACCGCGGTCGTAGATCCTGACAAGTGCATCGGGTGCATGATCTGCGTTCCCGCGTGCCCCTTCGGGGCCATCGAGATGCTGGGAAAGGTCAAAGAGGGCAAGGTGCGCATCATCGAGGCCGCCTGCCAGGGGTGCGGGAACTGTGCCGCCACGTGCAACTACGACGCCATCGAGATGCCCTACTTCACCAAGGAGCAGATCCTGGCCCAGATCGATGCCGCCCTGGCGGAGCGACCGCAGGAGAAGGTCCTGGTGTTCGCGTGCAACTGGTGCTCCTATGCGGGCGCGGATCAGGCAGGGATCGAGAAGCTGCAGTACCCGCCTTCTGCCCGCATCATCCGCACCATGTGCTCCGCCCGCGTGGAGCACGACTTCGTGGCCCGGGCCTTCGAACGGGGCGCGGGTGCCGTCCTCATCACCGGCTGCCGGCTCACGGAGCAGGGCTCCGACTGCCACTACAACTACGCCAACCGGCACACCGCGAAGCGGTTCGAGCTGTGGAAGAAGAAGTTCGTGCGGCAGGGGATCGCCCCGGAGCGGTTTCAGCTCCAGTGGATCTCCGCCTCGGAGGGCAAGCTCTTTGCCAGCAAGATGGCGGAGATGCACCGGGTGGTGCAGGAGTACCTCGGCAAGCTGGAGGCGGTGTCGGGGAGCGGGTCATGAGCACCGGGCTGGTCCGGGAGATCACCTTCGACGATGCCACCTGGGAACGTCTTTTCCGGGCCACGGGCGGCACCTTCGCCCCCTGTTTCAGCTGCGGGGTGTGCACCGCGGTCTGCCCCTGGGGGCTAGTGGGCGGTGGCCGGCTGAGTATCCGGGAGGTGGTCCGGAGGGTGCAGCTGGGGCTGGAACCGGATCCCACGGACACCCTCTGGCGGTGTACCACCTGCGCTGCATGCGTGGCGGGATGTCCCCGGGGGGTGGACATCCCGGAGGGCATGGTGCGGCTCCGCGCCAACGCCTGGCGGGAGGGCCGCGTCCCCCGAAACCTGCACGGGGTGCTCTGGGCCATCCACTGGGACGGCAATCCCTACCGCCGCCCGCCTACCCACCGGGCCCGCTGGGCAAAGGACCTGGACGTGCCGGAGTTCACCCCGGACCACGAGGTGCTGTACTACGTGGGCTGCACCCCCTCCTACGACCGGCGCCTCCAGAAGGTGGCCCGCAGCCTGGTGGAGATCCTGCGGCGCAGTGGGGTCTCCTTCGGCACCCTGGGAGATCAGGAGCGGTGCTGCGGGGAGAGCGTCTATGTCCTGGGGCACGACGCGTACCTGCGCCGGTACGTGGAGGAGCACGCCCGGATGCTGGCAGAGGCCGGGGTGCGGGCCCTGGTGACCATCTCCCCGCACTGCTTCGACATGTTCCGCCGCTTTTACCCGGATCTCCGCGGGGACTTCCGGCCCCTGCACTACACCCAGTACCTGGCGGGGCTGCTGGAGGAGGGGCGGTTGCGGTTCACCCGGGAGCTGCGCGTGCGGGCGACGTACCACGACCCCTGCTACCTGGGCCGACGACACGGGATCTACGAGGAGCCGCGCAGGCTGCTCCAAGCTATCCCGGGCGTGGAGCTGGTGGAGATGCGGGATCACCGGGAGGAGAGCCTGTGCTGCGGGGGCGGAGGCGGGAGGATGTGGATGGAGACGCCGGCCGAGGAGCGGTTCAGCAACCTGCGGGTCCAGCAGGCCCTGGAGACCAACGCCGAGGTCCTCGTTACCGCCTGCCCCCACTGCATCGCCTGCCTGGAGGACAGCCTGAAGGTCTTGGGCGTGCAGGGGCTGCGGGTGATGGATGTGGCGGAGCTCGTGGCGCAGGCCCTGTAGGAGGAATCGCCGTGGTGGAGTCCCTCTACGCACCCGAGGAAGCGAAGGGGATCTGGGTCTACCTCGAGCAGACGGACGGAAGCCTCGCGGGAGTGGGGCTGGAACTTCTGGGGAAGAGCCGGGGTCTTGCAGACGAACTCGGGGTGGAGCTCGTAGGTGTACTGCTGGGCAACGGGGTTGAGCCCCTCGCGGAGGAGGCCGTGCGTTGCGGCGCCGACGAGGTCCTGATGGCAGACCATCCGCATCTGAAGGGGTACCGGTACGACCTGTACACGGACGCGCTCTTCCACCTCACGCGCACCCACCGGCCGGCCATCCTGCTTCTGGGCGCCACCCCCAACGGCCGCGACCTCGCGGCCCGTCTCGCCGCCCGGCTGCGCACGGGGCTTATGGCGGACTGCGTGGACCTACGGGTGGATCCCCAAACCCGACTCTTGCTCGGGATCACCGCGGGGTTCGGAGGGGGGATCCTGGCCACCATCCAGTGCCCCCGTCACCGCCCTCAAATGGCCACGGTACGCCCCGGGGTCTTTCCGCGGCCGGCGCCGCAGGCGCGCACGGGGACCATCCGACGGGTGGAGGTCCCCGTGGGTCCTAGCCGTGTGGAGATCCTGGAGCGGAAGGTCGGGATGGAGGAAGATCTCACCACTGCCAGGGTTCTGGTGATCGGTGGGGGCGGCACGCGGGGCGATTTCCGCCTGTTGCGGGAACTGGCGGACCTGCTGGGAGGACAGCTGGGCGCCACCCGTGTGGCGGTGGACGCGGGCTGGGCTCCCCGGGAGTGGCAGATCGGGCAGACGGGAGCCGTCACGAGGCCGAAGCTGGCCGTGGTGTGTGGGGCCAGTGGGGCCATGCAGTTCACCGTGGGGATCGAGGCCGCCCAGACCGTGGTGGCCGTGAACCTGGACGAGGAAGCCCCCATCTTCGAGCACGCGGACTACGGCATCCCTGATGACCTGTTCACGTTCCTGCCTGCCCTCATCGACCGGCTGCGCCGGATGAAACAGGAGGGAGGTCCGTGGAGGGAATCCGCATCCTCGTCTGCCTGAAGGTAGTCCCCAAGCCGGAGGAGGTGCGCATCAACCCGGAGACCAGGACCCTGGACCGGGCCCGGGCGCGCTCCGAGATCAATCCCCCGGACCTCCACGCCCTGGAGATGGCCCTGGAGCTCAAGGATCGCTGGAGCGGCTGGGTGGGCGTGGCCTCCATGGGTCCTCCCTTCTTCGAGCCCTACCTCCGCACGGCGCTGGCCATGGGGGCGGATGCGGCCTATTTGCTCAGCGACCGCAGCTTCGCGGGTGCGGATACCCTGGCCACCGCGTACACCCTGGCGAGGGGCATCGCCCGCGTCGGCGCGTACGACCTGGTGCTCTGCGGGGAGGAATCCAGCGACGGGGCCACGGGGCAGGTGCCGGCGCAGATCGGGGAGTGGTTGGGGATCCCACACGTCACCTACGCCTCCCGCGTCGAACTCCTCCCGGACGTCCGGAAAGCCAAGGTCCGTCGGGAGCTCGGAGGCGGCTACGAGGTGGTGGCGGTTCCCCTGCCGGCGGTGGTCTCCGTGCGGGTAGGGGTAAACGAGCCCAGATTCCTGGATCCCCTGCGGATGGCCTGGGCGGAGGACGCCTCCATCACCGTATGGAGCGCCAGGGACCTGGAGGTGGATCCCGAGCTCGTGGGAACCGCGGGATCCCCCACGGTGGTGGCCGGGATCCACGAGGCCGCAGGCCGTGAGCGCCGGCGCGAGATCCTCCTGGGCACCCCCGAGGAGAAGGCGGACCTCCTCGTGGACCGCCTCCGGGACCTGCTGCGCGAGCTCCTGTAAAGCTCACTATTTCCCCCTTGCCAGGAATGCCCTGTTCCATCGGGTTACCATGGCAGAAGAGAGCCCTACAGGAGGAAGCGGAATGCCCGGTAGGCCGACGGAAGCCGTGGTCCGGCGCATGCGGGTGGCGCAAGGGCTGGAGCCCGCGGACCTCGTGGTGTGCGGCGCCGTGGTGGTGAACGTATACACGGGGGAACTCCACCCCGACTCCGTGATCGCCACGAGCGGGGATCGCATCGCATACGTGGGGCCGCCTCTCGAGGGTCTGGCGGGAGAGACCACGCAGGTGCTGGACGCGGAAGGGCGGTACGCCGTGCCCGGCCTCATCGATGGCCACACGCACCTCCTGGGCGCCCGTTACTGCCCCGAGGAGGCCCTTCCCTACATCCTGGCCTCCGGCACCACTTCCGTGGTCACGGAGCTCGCGGAGCTCGCTTCCGTGGCGGGCCTGCTGGGCATCCGGGCAGGGATGGAGGCGGTGCGGGACCAGCCCGTGAAGGTCTTCGTGACCCTCCCGCCCCTCGCCGGCGCCGCCTCCTTCATGGAGGATGTGGCACCTGAAGTGGAGACATACCGGGGGCTGATGCAGCGGCCAGAGGTCGTGGGACTCGGGGAGGTGTACTGGGGGAACCTCGTGCTGCGGGAGGATCCCCGGATCCTGGAGCTCGTGTGGGTGGCCCGGGAGGCCGGAAAGGTGGTGGAGGGGCATGGGGCGGGAGCCCGGGGAGGCCGGCTTGCCGCGTACGCGGCCGCGGGGATCACCTCCTGCCACGAGCCCATCACCGCGGAGGAGGTCCTGGAGCGGCTCCGGATGGGCTACCGCACCATGGTGCGGGAGGGAAAGGTGCGGCAGGAGATGGAAGCGGTGGCCCCCGTGTGGCGGGAAGGCGGGGTGGATCTGCGGCGGCTGTGCCTGGTGACGGACAGCGTGGCCGCGGACCAGCTGCTGGAACAGGGATACATGGACCACCTTCTGCGTAAAGCCATCCGCCTGGGCATGGATCCCGTCCGGGCCGTACAGGCGGTTACCCTGAACGTGGCGGAGCACTTCCGGCTGGATCACCTGATCGGGGGCCTCGCCCCCGGCCGGTACGCGGACTTCGTCCTCACCCCGGACCTGCGGGACTTCCGCGCGGAGGTGGTGGTGGCAAACGGCCGGGTGGTGGCGGAAGGTGGCAGGGCCCTGGTGCCGTTCCGGCCTCCCCGGTATCCGGAGGCGCTCTACCGCACCGTGCCCAGCGCGTGTCTGGTTCCGCCGGATGCCCTGCGGGTTCCGGCCCCGGGCCGGAAGGGGGCCGTGCGGGTGCGGGCGATTCGCATGGTGACGCACCTGGTCACTCAGGAGGCCGTGGTGGAGCTACCCGTGGATGGCGAAGCCGTGCGGATCCCGCCGGATGCGGACGTAGCCTTCGTGGCCGCGGTGGACCGGGTTTCGGAACCCGGGCGTGCCTTCGTGGGGTTCGTGCAGGGCCTGGGCATGCGGGCGGGAGGCCATGCCACCACCATGGCCTGGGACGCGCACTGTCTGGTGGCCGTGGGGCGCTCCCCAGAGGACATGGCTCTGGCCATCCGGCGGGTGGTGGAGATGCAGGGCGGGTGCGCGGTAACAGCGCAGGGGGAGGTCCTGGCGGAACTGCCTGCACCTGTGGCGGGGGTGGTCTCCACCCTGCCGCTAGGGGAGGTGGCGCGGCGGGAACGGGAAGTAGACCGGGCGCTGCGGGACCTGGGCGTGCACAGCCCCCGCCCTTCCCTCACCATAGACATCCTCACCGCGGCCGCCATTCCTCACCTCAAGGTCAGCGAGCGGGGATACGTGTGGGTGCGGGACGGGCGCGTGGTGGGCCTGTGGCCTGAGGAGGGCTAGAACCGCGCAAACTCCCGCCAACGGCCTTCTGGGCTCACCGCGTACACCACCAGCGGCCCTTCCCGCGGGCCCGCCATGCCGGGCGATCCGCCGGGCATCCCGGGCAGGGCGATCCCCAGCAGGTCCGGCGACCGCCGCAGCAGCTCCTCCACGGCTTCCACCGGCACGTGCCCCTCCACGAAATACCGGCCCACCGCTACGGTGTGGCAGCTCCACAGGGCCCGCGGAACCCGGTACCGCTCCTTCACCGCCTGCATATCCTGCTCCAGCACCACCCGCACGGCGTAGCCCGTTTCCCGCAGGTACGCCACGTACTCCCCGCAGCAGCCGCACCCCGGTGCCTGGTGCAGGGTGAGCTGTACGGCCGGCTTCAGCTCCACCGCCGGACGGCCGGCTTGCCAGGCCAACCACCCCATCAAGGCCGTCACCGCCACCACGCCTGAGGCCAGGAGGGCCCAGGGAGGACCGCGCCGGGCTGGTTTTTGCAACCCCTTACCCATCTGCCACCTTCCCCCGCGAGCTCCACAGAGGCCTGCAGGAGCTGCAGTAGCGTCCCAGTACCTGCCGCAGGTGGGGATGCCCGTCTTCGAGCAGTGCCGTCACCCGGGCGAGCATACGCTCCGGGGCGATGGGTGCTCCGCAGGCCGCACACCGGGCCACGGACTCCCAAACCACCGGCACCCTCCCCGCCCGGAGACGCCGGGAGTCAAAGCGCCTTCGCACCCGGATGGCGCCGCGCTCCTGTTCCGGGCACGGGGGAAGACACAGCCCGCAAGCAGTACACCGGGCCGCGTCGAACGCTAAGCGGACTTGGCCGTCCGACTCCTCGAAGGTCAAAGCCCCTGTGGGACACGTCCGGGCGCACATTCCGCACGCGGTGCAGACCTCCGACGCGATCTCCACCACGCCCACGGGGGAACTCGGATGCTCGAACACCACCTCCTCTTCGGCGGATATGAACTCCAAGAACCCGAGCAGGGTTGAGGTCACGGCTTGTGGATGCGCTTCAAAGGAAACTCCCCTCCCCGCTCGCCCGGAGATCTCCGGCCGGCCATTTCCGGGTGGCTGGTCCAGGGGAGGCGGGAACTGCACCGATTCCGGCCGGCCCCCCACCCGTTCCAGCAGCTGCTGGCAGAACGCCACCCGCCCGTGGACGGTTTCCACATGGTCCGCCGGACAACCTCCGCAGCAGGGGAGGACTCCCACCGCCCGAGCTCCCAGCCACAGCGGCGCCACCAGCCAACTGGGAGGAGCCATGGCCACGCACGGGAGCTCCACAGGCATCCAGCCCGGATGCAGGAGGGTTGTCCGCTCCGCGTGCGGGCAGACGAAGAGGATTCCCCGCGGTTCGATCCCGCCCCCCTGGGGATCCAGAAGGGTTCGAATACGCGCCTCCACCTCCCGCGGGGTGTACCCGGGGAAGAACAGGGCCTCGCGAGGACAGGTGGGGAGACACAGACCGCAGCCCTCACACCGGGTCCGGTCGAGCCGCAACCGGCCGTCCCGTATGGACAAAGCCTGGTACGGACAGGCCTGGACGCACAGCCGGCACCCCACCTCCGCCCTGCACCGGTCCCGAACCACGGAGGGAACCGGCCGGTAGACGGGAAGCGGGAGCTGAAGAAAGGACCGGCGGCTGAGGCGGTCGGGAAAGCATGGTTTCGCGTTGGCCACGGTGCTCCCCGGAAACGCCTGTACCGCGGCCACGGCGGATGCGAGGAGGATCTTGGCCTTCTCCGTGGCGAGCTCCCGCGGAAGTCCTGAGCACCACTTCGAAAGATCCACCGCGGCCAGGCCCAGGGGGTCCAGCCCGGCCTCCCGCATCTCGATCTGGACCGTCCGCTCCTCGTACTCCCGTCCGCACAGCCCCAGCACCACCCGGCCGGCCCCCTCGGCTTCCACGGCCTGTCCCAGACCCTGGGGCCTGCGGCACAGATCTTCGAAGACGCGTACCGCCACCTCCGCGCCCGTCCCTCCAATCCCGCGGGCGAGCGCAGAAAGGTCCACCCCCGCTGCCTCCCCCAGATTGCCGCACAGCCCCACCAGGGTGCGGATCACGGATGCACCTCACACAGGAAATCCAGGCACGTGCGCACCAGATCCCCCTCGTGCAAAACGAAGGCCTCGCACGCTGCAGCCCCGGCCCGGTACACCGCGGCCACCTCTTCCTCCCGCAGCCTCCGCGCGAAGTCCGGGATCCACGGGTTGAGGTATCGTTCCAGGAACCCCCACTCCCGCCGCAGGAGCTCTACGGCCTCCTTTGTCCACGCCCTCTGCCATGCCTCCGCCTCCCGTCCGCAGAGGCAGGCCATGAACTCCAGCTCCACGGAGAGGTGGTCCGGAGGCTCGCTTCCCTCCGGGGCGGGCACGAGGCCCGCGCTCGCGTACTCCCGCACGAGCTCCCCTCGGATCCGGATGCCGAGGGCATCCGGATCCAGGTACCAGGACGCGTACGGGGGACACCGGGGTCCCCGCCACTCGATCCCGAACAGCCGCACATACTCCTCCTGGAGCGCGAAGAGCTCAGGCGGTTCCTCGGCCAGAAGCCGCAGCAAGCTCTCCCAGGGGGAGTAGTACGCGAAGCCGGCAAATCCCCTCTCCCTTCGCAGGACCCGGGCCGAGGTCACCAGCCCGCGGAACCGCTTCTCCGTGGGGTACAGGAACACCGCGCTCAGGAACCGGTAGACCGCCTGCCGCAGCCGCGCCAGCCGTGTCATTCGAGCCGGTGCTCCCCGGGCTCCGGCAGCAGCTCGTAGACCACCGCGGCCAAAAACACCAGCATCACCCCGAGGATGAACACGGCCGGGGCGAAGGGTACCCGCGGGTTGCTGTACACGGGGCCGGTGGGCACCCCCAGGGGCGCCGCCAGGAAGAAGTAGCTCACCGCCTGCAGGGCAAAACCCGCCACCACCAGGAGGACGGCCCATGCCGTTCGCATCACCTGCCTCCTTCCTCCGCGGACACCTCCATGGCGGGAAAGACCTTAAGGAAAAGGGTGTACAGGAGGGTGCCGAGGGCGAACAGGCCCGCAAGAACGCCGTACTCCACCCAGGTGGGCGTGTACGAGCCGGGTCCGTACGGGAGCAGGGTGCCATGGGTCTGGGAGGGCACCACGATCAACAGGCGCTTGCCCACCGCGGCCACGTTCACCAGCAATCCGGCCACGAAGCCGCTGGCGATCACGCTCCGGCTGAACAGGGGAAAGAGGGAGAGCACGAACAGGAGCACCAGCAACGCCGTAAGCCACCGGATCGTGCCCGCCTCGAACGGGAAGGCAGCCGCCGGGAGGTTGCGCCGGGCCAGGAACACCGCGGCTGCGGCCGCGGCGGCCGTGGCCGCGGCCCACGTGAGCCCCGGCCGGAAGACGGGAGCCGGCACCCGCAGCAGTTCCGGCAGGTAGGGGAGAATCAGGGTGACGAGGGCCAGCACCAGGGAGCCCACGCTCACCCAGAACAGCCAGGCGTAGGGTCCCGTGAGCAGCGCCAGGGTCAGCCGCACCTCCGCCTCATGACCTGCGTACGTGGTCGTCAGAAGCTCCGCCACGGTGAAGTAGAGGTAGACCACCACCAGAACTGCCAGCAGCCCGCCCAGCCACCGGAAGATCCCCTCGTGCAGACGCTCCCGTTCGTCTAAGGAATGCCGCAGCACCGCGGCGATCACCAGCAGAAGCCCGATCCCCGACACCCCCGCCATCACCACGAAGGCAGGGGCCTGGAGCGCGCTGAACCAGCCGGGCCGGCCCGACTGGATTCCGAACACGAACCCCAACGTGGAGTGGGCGGTCACCAGCAATGGCACGATGGCGATGGCGAGCCAGAAGGCCGCCCGACGGTGCCGCTCGCGCTCCGCCGGGGTATCCCGGTAGCCTGCAGCCCACAGGCGGTAGAAGCCCTGCAGCGGGCTCGGGATCCGCGCCAGCAGCGCCGCGTCCCGCCGCCCGTCCAGGTAGAAGTACACCAGGCTCGCGAACAGGTAGCCGGAGATCACCAGCGTGAAGGTGCCGAAGAAGGGGGACTGCGGCCGCGCGTACCGGAACAGGTTCACGATGCCGCGCAGGGGCTGGCCCAGGTCCGGCAGGACGCTGAAGGCCGCCAGGATCAACGCCACGATGGTGAGCAGCTCAGCCATGCGCGACACCGGCTTGAGCTCCTCCAGGTGCAGCAGCCGGATCAGGGCCGCCATGGTGATGCCGGCGAAGCTCACGCCCACGAAGTACACATCGAAGGCGATGTACAGGCCCCAGGCGGCCCCGCCCATGGTCCCGATATCCCGCAGCCCCGTCACCACCAGTCCCTCGGTGAGCTGGCGGGAGTACGCATAGATCCCCCAGCCCAGAACGGCCAGAAGGACGAGGACAAACAGCCAGAAGCCCGCCGGGAACCGACCCACTCCGTAAGGCAGTCGCTGGACCCGTACGCTCATGGTCTACACCCTCGCTTTCAGTTCCTCGATCTGCCGGCTCTCCGGGTGCGGGGGGTGGGCGCCCACGTAGTACACCCGGGGCTCCGTTCCCAGCTCCTCCAGCAGCCGCCAGGAGTGCTTGCGACCCAGGATCTGAGAGACGCTGCTCTGGGGATCCTCCAGGTCTCCGAAGTGCAGGGCAAACGTAGGGCAGTTGGCCACGCACGCGGGCTGCAGCCCCTGCTCCACCCGCTGCACGCAGAAGGTGCACTTCTCCACGACCCCCTTGAGCCGCCCCCC
Organism: Candidatus Sysuimicrobium calidum; assembly: GCA_031459935.1. Lineage (GTDB taxonomy): Bacteria > Sysuimicrobiota > Sysuimicrobiia > Sysuimicrobiales > Sysuimicrobiaceae > Sysuimicrobium > Sysuimicrobium calidum. The sequence continues at coordinate 18,208 of JAVKHN010000035.1, forward strand.
GCCTGCCACCCGGCGTCTCTCCTCCCCGTACGGTCGATCCAGGTCGGGATTCCGGTAGGGCGGGGTCTGCCCGTTCGTCGCCCGCCGCACGTCCCGGTCACCCCAGTCCAGGTAGTAGTTCCGCCCCGGCTCTTTCCAGTTGAAGTAGTTCACCCCGTACGGGCAGGCCACCTCGCAGTAGCGGCAGCCGATGCACCGGTCCCAGTCCGTGGCCACCAACCCGTCTTCCCGCTTGTACCGGGCGCCCACCGGGCACACCTTGACGCAGGGGGGGTTGTCACAGTGCATGCACGGCCTGGGCATGAACCAGATGTGCGTGCTGGGATACTCCCCCTCCTCGAACCGGAACACGTACATCCAGAAGGCGGCGGTGGGCGTGTTGTTCTCTACCTTGCAGGCCTCCACGCAGGCCCGGCACCCCATACACCGGTCCAGGTCGATCACCATGGCGTAGCGCGGCATCGGGACCTCCTACTTGTAGACCCGCACCTTCACGTGGAAGGACTGGTCCGCGGTGTTGGCCACGTAGCCCTCTCCTGTGAAGAACAGGGAGTTGGGGGAGGGCCCCTGTCCCTCGGCCCACGGGTGGCGGGCGACGCCCCCGAAGTGGTGGGGCATGGCAACGGTGTCGGGGCGGATGCTTTCCCGGTAGCGTGCCACCGCCCGCACCCGACGGGTCTCCCCGGTGACCGCGTTGTGGGACTCCACCCACACCTCCTCCCCGTCCCGGATCCCCTTCGCCCGCGCGGTGCGGGGGTTGATCTCCACGTAAGCCTGCCGGGCAAGCTCCGCCAGGAGCGGCACCTGCGAGGAACGCGACTGCTTGTGCTCGATCCGCTTGAAGCTCACCAGGTACAGGTCGTACTCCGGTGGCGAGCCCTCCATGGTGGGCTTCCGCCAGGTAGGAAGCGGGGTGTAGTCGCGCCAGTAGATCTCCGCCACCCCACGCCGGCGCATCTCCAGCCGGTAGCGGAGCAGCGCCTCCCCGTACAGGCGGTGCCGGACCCCGCCGAAGGGCGGGTCGGTGGCGTACCCGTAGAACTTGGTGGCAGGTACCGCACCCTTGATCTTCACCCCGTGCTTCTCGAAGTAGGCCACCCCTTCGGCAATCCCCTCCGACTTGGCCCAGCGGTCGAAGATCTCCCGTACCGTGGGCTTCCGATCCAGCGGGAGCCGGTACGGGTCCTTCAACTTGAGAGCCTCGTTCAGGTGGTCCAGGTAGCCGCCCTTCCCGTAGAGCACCCCGGCCTTCTCGCACAGGTCCAGGTAGATCTCGATCTCCCCCCGGCTCTGGAACAGGGGTTCCATCACCGGCACCCGCAGGGCCACCG
>JAVKHN010000036.1:0-19276 GCA_031459935.1 Candidatus Sysuimicrobium calidum
GGTGCGCCGGAAAGCCTTGAGGGCGTGCGGTTCCGCCCGGCCCGGGCGCGGAGCCCGGGCGGCTTATCGCGGGGGCGTGCGGGGGCCGTGGACTACGTGGTGTGAGGAGGTGCGGGATATGGAAATCCGGGCGGTGCAGCAGGAGACGGGGGTACGGGCGGGGTCCGGCGTCCTGGGGAAGGACGACTTCCTGCGGCTCCTGGTGACCCAACTGCGTAACCAGGACCCCCTGGAGCCCATGAACGACCGGGAGTTCATCGCGCAGCTTGCCCAGTTCAGTGCCCTGGAGCAGATGCACAACGTGAGCCAGGCGGTGCAGGAGCTCAGGTGGCGGCAGGAGGCCTCAACTGCGGTGCAGCTCGTGGGCCGGCGGGTGGTGGTGCAGAACGCGGACGGCACCACGGCCGAGGGCATGGTGATGGGCGTCCGCCGTCGGGAGGACCGGTTCGTGCTGCTGGTGGGAGGCGAGGAGTACACCCTGGACCAGCTCGTGGAAGTCACCGGGTAAGGGGAGAACCGGAAGGAGGGAGAGAGCATGCTGCGGAGTCTGTTTGCGGGTGTGTCGGGGTTGCGGAGTCACCAGGTCCGCATGGACGTGATCGGCAACAACATCGCGAACGTGAACACCGTGGGGTTCAAGGCGGGCCGGGTGAACTTCGCAGAGATGCTGGCTCAGACCATCCGGGGCGCTCAGGCGCCCTCGGAGGTCCGGGGCGGGATGAACCCCGTGCAGGTAGGGCTCGGGGTCCAGGTGGCGAGCGTGGACACGCTCTTCACCCAGGGCAACCTCCAGTACACGGGGATCCTCACGGACCTCGCCATCCAGGGCGACGGGTTCCTCGTGGTGGGGGACGGAGTGCGGCGGTTCTTCACCCGGGACGGGGCCCTCGTGCTGGACAGCACCGGCGGACTCGTGCACGCCAGCACGGGCCTGCGGCTGCTGGGCTGGCAGGCGAACGCGGCGGGGGAGGTGGACACGAGCGGGGAGCTGGTGCCGCTCAGGATCCCCGTGGGGACCGAGATCCCGCCCAAGGCCACGGAGAACGTGACCTTCGGTGGGAATCTGGACGCTGCCACGGAGGTGGACGGCACCTGGACCACCACCATCACCGTGTACGATTCCCTCGGGAACGCCATCGAGCTCCGGCTGGTGTTCACCAAGACGGAGGCGAACCGATGGGACTGGCAGCTGTTTTACAAGGATGAGGAGGTGGCCAGCGGGAGCCTGGAGTTCGACGAAACCGGGAAGCTCACCTCGCCCACGGCGCCTGAGGAGGTCACCGTGGACCTCCCCGACGAGCTGGGTTCCGCGGACCTGGAGTTGAAGCTGGACTTCTCCCAGCTCTCCCAGTACGCCGCGCCGTCCACGGCCACCCTCCGCAGCCAGGACGGGTATCCCAGCGGCAGCCTGGAGTCCTTCGCCATCGACGGCAACGGGGTGATCACGGGCCTGTACTCCAATGGCCGCACCCAGGTCATCGGGCAGGTGGCCCTAGCCCTGTTCGCCAACCCCGGGGGATTGCTGAAGGCGGGGAACAACCTGTACGCGGAGTCCGCCAACTCCGGAGCACCCTCTATCGGAGCCGCGGGCACGGGCGGCCGGGGGACCCTGGTGGCGGGGGCCCTGGAGATGTCCAATGTGGATCTAGCTCAGGAGTTCACGAACATGATCACGGCCCAGCGGGGCTTCCAGGCCAACGCCCGGGTGATCACCGCCTCGGACGAGCTCCTTCAAGAGTTGATCTCGTTGCGCCGATAACCAAAGGCGAGGAGCGCGGGGCCCGCCGGCGGGCCCCGCGTGGCGGAGGCCATGATCAAGGTCACGCGGCTCAACGGCACGGAGACCGTCATCAACGCGGAGCTCATCGAGTCCGTGGAGGGGACCCCGGATACTGTCATCTCCCTCACCACGGGACACCGGTACGTGGTCCAAGAGTCCGTGGAGGAGGTGGTGGCCCGGGTCCTGGCGTACCGAAAGGCCTGCTGTCGCAGCAACGATCCGGCGGAACGCGCACCGGATCCTATGGGGTGAGCGGCCGTGGATCTCGCGACGCTGCTGGGCCTGGTGGTGGGGTGGGCCAGCGTGGGCGCAGGAGCCATCCTGAAGGGAGGCAAGCCCGAGTACTACATCAGCATCCCCGCCTTCATCCTCGTGTTCGGCGGCACCCTGGGCGCCACCATGGTCTCCTACTCCCTCAAGCAGATGCTGGATCTGCCCAGGGTAACCCTGCGGGCCTTCTTCCACCGACCTCCGGACGTGCTGGGCACCATGAACCGCCTCATCCGGTTCGCGGACCGGGCCCGCCGGGAGGGTTTGCTGAGCCTCGAGGGCGAGCTGCGGGAGAAGGACGATCCCTTCCTCACCAAGGGCGTGCGGCTGGTGGTGGACGGCACGGACTCCGCGGTGGTGCGGGAGATCCTGGAGACGGAGATCGAGCTGATGGAGGAGCGCCACCGGGTGGGGGAGGGCATCTACACCACCATGGCGGGGTTCTCCCCCACCCTGGGCATCATCGGAACCGTCATCAGCCTCATCAACATGATGCAGCAGCTCGATGATCCCTCGAAGCTGGGCCACATGCTGGCCGCGGCCTTCATCGCCACCCTGTACGGCGTGGCCCTCGCGAACCTCGTGTTCCTCCCCCTCTCCAACAAGCTCCGGGCCCGCTCCCAGGAGGAGGCCCTGCTGCGGCAGATCATTACGGAAGGGGTCCTCGCCATCCAGGCCGGGGAGAACCCGCGCCTGGTTGAGGAGAAGCTGCGGGCCTTTCTGCCGCCGGCCCTGCGGACCAGGGTGGGCCGGGAGGCGGCGATGCAGGAGGGCGCCGCCCGGAGCCCGGGGACGGCCACGGTGGGCGCGCGGTGAGGCGCAGGCGAAATGGTGCGCAAGCGGGAGGCGGCCACGGCGGGGGTGGGCTTGAGCGGTGGCTGGTGACCTACGCGGACCTCATCACCCTGCTGCTGGCCTACTTCATCATGGTGTACTCCCTCTCCCAGCTGGACTTGGCGAAGTTCAAGAAGGTGCTCGCGGGATTCCGGGCGGCCACCACCTCCCTGGGTATGCTGGAGGGCAGCCACGGCGTGCTCCCGGGCGGAAGCGGCGTGCTGGAGCTCGACGTCCCCAGCCCCACGCCCGCGGCGGATCCGATCGCCGAGAGCTTCCGGTCCCTCGCCAGCGGGATCCTCCAGCAGATCACCGCCGCAGGGCTGGGCGCGCAGGTGGAGGTGCGGGTGACGTCGGAAGGGGTGCGGGTCTCCATGGCGGGGCCGCTGCTGTTTGACACCGCGAGCGCGGACCTGCGGCCGGAAGCGGAGCCCGTGCTGCGGGCGGTGGCCCGGGCCATCCGCGCGCGGTCGGAGCTGCAGGTGCGGGTGGAGGGGCACGCGGACGCCCGCCCCATTCACACCTACCGGTTCCCGTCCAACTGGGAGCTCAGCAGCGCCCGGGCCGGGGCCGTGGTCCGGCGGCTGATGCACCTCTCCGGCGCGGACGGCACCCGGTTCACCATCGTGGGCTACGGGGACAGCCGCCCCGTCCGCCGTGGCACCGACCCCGTGGACCTGGCCCGCAACCGCCGGGTGGAGATCCTCCTTCTGCGGCCCTAGGATCCGGCACGGAAGTTGCATAGCCTCGGGCCGGAGGCAGGGGATGCGGTCCGAGCGCGGTGCGGTGAAACAGGGGCTCCTGGCGGGCGTGCTGGTGCTCCTGGCGGGGGCTATGGCCGTGGGAGCGCTGCTCGCGCGGCCCCGCGGGGAGATCAAGCCCAAACTGAACCACACCACGGTCCCCCTCGGGGGCTTCGTGGTGAACCTGGATCCCGCTGATGGGTTCCGCTACCTCAAGGTCACCCTCGCCCTCGAGGTGGAGACCCCGCTTGCCGGAGAAGCCCTCAAGGAGGCCGCCTCAGAGGCGCGGTACCGGTGGTCGGACGTGGTGGTCCGGACCCTCACCGGACAGCGTTACTCCGCCCTCCACACCCCGGAAGGACGGGAGCGGATCGGGCGGGAACTCGTGCGCCGGCTCAACGAGGAGGGCAAGGACGGGCGGTTCCACGTGAAGGCCGTGTACTTCTCGGAGTTCGTGGCCCAATGACGGACGAGCTCCTCTCGCAGGCGGAGATCGACCAGCTGATCTCAGCCCTTCGATCGGGCCAGGTGGCTCCGGAATCCACGACTCCCCCTGAGGGGTCCCGGATCCGGCCTTACGACTTCCGCCGTCCCGACCGGTTCTCCAAGGACCAGCTGCGCACGGTGTCCATCCTCCACGGCGCCTTCGCCCGGATGGCGGGCATGGCCCTCTCCGTGCATCTTCGGAACCCCATCGCGGTCACCGTGCGATCCGTGGAGCAGCTCAGCTACGAGGAGTTCGTGCGCTCCATCCCCTCTCCTACGGTCATCGTGCTGTTCCGGCTGGAGCCTCTGGAGGGGCGGGCGCTGCTGGAGTTCAGCAACAGTCTGGCCCTGGCCATGGTGGATCGACTGCTGGGGGGCCCCGGCCGCGCGGATCAGCCCCTGCGGCCCCTCACGGAGCTGGAGCGGGGCTTGGTGGAGCGACTCATGCAGCGGCTGCTCCCGCTGCTGCACGACGCGTGGCAGTCCGTGGTGGACGTGCGGCCGGTCCTCCTGGGGATGGAGACGAACCCTCAGTTCGCCCATATCGCGGGGCCCACGGACGTGGTGCTGCTCGTATACTTCCAGGTGGACACCCCCCAGCAGTCCTACCGCATGAACCTGTGCCTCCCCTATCTGCTGCTGCAGCCCATCCTGAGCCTGCTGAGCGCCACCACCCTGTTCCGGGCGCCTTCCCGCACCGTGCAGACGGAGCTGCTGCAGCGGGCGGTAGAGGACACCCACGTCCCCGTGCAGGTGGAGCTGGGTCGGGCCTGGGTTCCTCTGGGAGACCTCCTGAACCTGGGGCCCAACGACGTAATCCGCCTGGACCGCCGGGCCCACGATGCCCTGAGCGTGCTGGTGGAGGGAGTCCCGGTGTTCTTCGGCAGGCCGGGCCGGGTGGGAGGCCGGCTCGCGATGCAGATCCTGGGGCCGGAGGCGAACGCCCGCCATGGCTGATCCGTACTCGGTGGACCCCCTGGACTTGCTGGCGGAGCTCTCCAACATCGGCATGGGCTCCGCAGCCACCACCCTCTCGCAACTGGTGCGACGGCGGGTGCGCATCACCGCGCCGAGAGCGGAGCTCCTCCGCTGGTCTGAGGTGGATCGGAGCTCCCTGGTGGGGCACGTGGGGGTGGGCGTGCACACGTCCGGAGCCGTCATCAGTCACAGCTACCTGCTCCTGCGGGAGGAGGACGTCCGGGTGCTCGTGGACCTCATGATGGGCGGGGACGGCTCCATGGCCCGACCTCTCGATCGGGAGCTCCTGCTGAGCGGGGCCGGGGAGGCCATGAACCAGATGATGGGCTCCGCGAGCACCGCCCTCGCGGAATTTCTGGGTTCCCCCGTCACCATCTCACCGCCTCAGGTGGTGGTGCTGGAGGCTGAGGAAGCGGTGGAGCGGCTCCTCCAACCGGGGGATCAGGTGGTCCGGGTGACCTTCCGCCTGGACGTAGAGGGACTTCTGGAGACCACCTTCTACCAGATCTACGAGGCCTCCGTACTCCCGCAGCTGGTGGAGCGGAGCACCCAGGCCGCCCGGCGGGTGGCGGGTTCTCCTCCGCCTCCCCCACAGGCCTCTGCGACACCCCATGCCCCCGCGGTGCGACCCGTGGAGTTCGAACCTCTGGAACCGCGGCGTACCACCAGCTCCGACCGAAACCTGGACCTGCTGCTGGACGTTCCCCTCCAGGTCACCGTGGAGCTGGGCCGCACCCGGATGCGGATCCGTGACGTGCTCTCCCTGGGAATCGGGGCTGTGATCGAGCTCGAGCGGGCCGCGGGGGAGCCTGTGGACCTGTACGTGAACGACCGACTCTTCGCCCGGGGTGAGGTGGTGGTGATCGAGGAGAACTTCGGGGTCCGGGTCACGGAAATCCTGAGCCCCGAGCAGCGCCTGCGCACCTTGGGCCGTGGTCCGGAGGACCGCACATGAGCACGCTGCTGCTCGCGGCCGCACCACCCCCTTCCCTGGAAGTCCATCCAGCCTCCCTGCTCCTCCGGGCCCTGGCAGGCCTCGCCCTGGTGGTGGGGCTTGTGCTCCTCACCCGCTACCTCCTGCTGCGGATGGGGCCCGGTGGGAGTCCCTCCACGGTACGGCTGCGGGAGGTGGCCCGGCTGGGCTCTCACCACGTGCTGTACGTGGTGGAGGTGGAAGGGAAGCGGCTGCTGCTCGGAAGCCAGCTCTCCGTGCTTGCGGAGCTGGGACCCGCGCCTGTGGAAGAGACGGAGACCTTCGGGGAGAAGCTCCGGGCGGTCGCGCGGCGCCTGCGGCGATTGGGGGAGGAGCGACGGTGAGGCAAGGGGTTCTCGTGCTCCTCGGTGTGGTGGTGCTCGCAGCACCCGCCTTCGCCGCGCCGCTTCCCGTGGTGGAGCTGCGGGTGGGAACTTCGGACTCCCCGCAACAGGTCTCCGGTACCCTGCAGGTGCTCCTGCTGCTCACCGTGCTCGCCACGGCGCCCGCCCTCCTCATCCTCATGACCTCCTTCACCCGCATCGTCATCGTGCTCTCCCTGGTGCGCAGCGCCATCGGGGTGCCCACGATCCCGCCCAACCAGGTGGTGGTGGGGCTGGCGCTGTTTTTAACCCTCTTCACCATGGCGCCCACCCTGGACCGCGCGAACCAGGAGGGCCTGCAACCATACCTCCGCGGGGAGCTGGGTCAGCAGGCGGCCCTGGACCGGACCCTCCGGCCCTTCCGAGAGTTCATGCTGCGGCAGACCCGGGAGGAGGACCTCGCTCTCTTCCTCTCCATGGGGCGCTTTCCGCGCCCCCGCCGGCCGGACGACGTGCCCACCTACGTGCTCATCCCCGCTTTCGTGGTGAGCGAGCTGCGCACCGCGTTCCTGCTGGGTTCCTTGCTGTTCATCCCTTTCCTCGTGGTGGACATGGTGGTCAGCAGCGTACTGCTCTCCCTCGGCATGCTCATGCTGCCGCCCGTTCTGATTTCCCTGCCCTTCAAGCTGCTCTTGTTCGTCTTCGTGGACGGGTGGCACCTCGTGGCCCGGGCGCTTGTGGGGAGCTTCCGATGAGCGTGGATGTCCTGGTTGCCCTCGCCCAGCAGGCCGCCACGGTGGCTGCCCTGGTGGCCCTGCCCGTGCTGGCTACCGCACTCCTGGTGGGAGTGGTGGTAAGCCTCCTGCAGGTGCTCACCCAGGTGCAGGAGGCCACCTTATCCTTCGTCCCCAAGATGGTGGCGGTGGGCGTGGTGGCGGCCCTCCTGGGGCCGTGGATGGCCCAGCGGCTCTTGGGGTTCACTGCCGCGCTCCTTCGGGCGCTTCCGGACCTGGTGCGGTGATGCCGGATCCGGGGGTTTTGCTGCCGCTGCTGCTGGGTGTCGCCCGGGTATCCGGCTTCCTCCTGGCCCTTCCGGTCCTGGGCGGCCCCCGGGTGCCCGTCCCCGCCCGGGTAGGGCTGGGCCTCTCCCTGGCCGCCATTGTTCCCGCGGCCCGGGTACCGATCCCGGAGACCCCGCCGATGTTTGGGGCCCTGCTGGTGAGGGAGGTGAGCGTGGGCCTCTTCCTGGGGTGGGGGGTGGCCCTGACCTTCGCCGTGGTCCAGGTGGCGGCCCAGGTGGCGGAGCTGAGCCTGGGCCTCGGCACGGGACACCTCATGGACCCGGTACACGGCACGGAATCCACGGTCCTCGCGCAGCTATGGACGATCCTGGCCACCGCCCTGTACCTCGCCACGGACGCCCACCACCACGCCCTACGCCTAGTGGGGGCAAGCTTCCACCGGCTGCCCCCAGCGGCCTTCTTGCCTGCGGGTCCGGTGAGCCGGTGGGCCGTGGAGATGGCCGCCGCGAGCTTCGTGAGCGGGGTGCAGCTCGCCGCCCCCTTCCTCGTGACCTCCCTTGTGGTGGAGGTCGGACTTGCCCTCGCGGCCCGGGCCGCACCGCAGGTGAACGTGTTCCTCGTGAGCCTCCCCCTCAAGGTGGGGGTGGGGCTGGTGCTGGTGGGACTGTTCGTTCCGTACCTGCTCGGGGGCATGGAGGCGGAGTTCGCCCGGACCCTGCGGGCCGCGGCGCAACTCCTGCGGAGGGGGCCATGAGCCGCATCCCCGATCGGATCCTGATGGCGTTCGAGACGCTGAAGCCCTTTCCCGCGCACGTGGTGGAGGCCATGCAGCTCCTCGACGACCTCAACACCTCCGTGGAGGAGGTGGCATCGGTGCTCGGAAGGGATCCCGTGCTGGCGGCCCGGATGCTCCGGCTCGCAAACTCCGCCCTGTACCTGCGCACCCGGCGCGTGGCGGCCCTGCGGGAGGCGGTGGTGCTGGTGGGGTTTGCTGCGGTGCGCAGCCTGCTGGCGAGCGCGGTGGCCTACGACGCCTTCCGACCCGGGGCGCCCGGCTACGGCCTGGACCGGGTGCAGCTGTGGCAGCACTCCCTGGCGGTGGCCACCGTGGCGCGCCACCTGGCGGGCAGCCGGGGGCGGGATGGGGAGGCGGCCTTCGTGGCGGGGCTGCTGCATGACATCGGCAAGCTGGCCCTGAGCAGCGCCCTCCAGGAGCAGTACCCGGCGGTGCTGGAGGCCGTGGCAAGCGGCATGGACTTCGTGGAGGCGGAGCGGGCCGTTCTGGGCTGTGACCACGCGCAGGTGGGCGCGGAGGCTGCCCGGCGGTGGAACCTGCCGGAGCCCCTCGTCAACGCCATCGCGTACCACCACCGGCCCGACGAGTTGGAGGATCCCGGGCTTGCGGATGCGGTGCACGTGGCGGATGCCCTCTGCCTGATGTTGGGGATCGGCGTTGGGACAGACCAGCTGCTGCACCGGTGCAGCGAGGGAGCCCTCCGGCGTCTGGGGCTCAGTGCGGACGAGATCCCCCTCCTGCTGGTGGGGCTTGCGGATCTGCTCGTGGAGGTCTCGAGCCTCGCGGCCGCGGACCTCGCCTAGGTCCCGGCACGGCCTTTGCATACCCCTTTAGGGCGCCATGGCGAGCCAGCGCACGGAACCCGCAACCCCCAGGCGACGCCAGGAGGCCCGGCGCCGGGGGCAGGTGGCCCGAAGCCACGACCTCACGCAGGGCGCGGCCCTCCTCGCTGCGGTGGCGGCAGGCGCCCTCGCCCTTCCGGGCGGGTTCCTCACGTACGCGGAGTACACCCGGCGCGTGCTGACCTCTCCGGATCCGGGCCGACTCGCATCTTTGCTGGCCGAGGGTGTCTTGGCCGCGACCTGGCTCGCGGGACCCGTGGCGGGCGCGGCCCTCGTGGCCGGGCTTGCCACGGGTGCAGCGCAGACCGGGGGATTGCTCAGCGGCAAACCCCTGCAGCCGAGCCTGGACCGCCTCAACCCCCTGCGGGCTCTCGAGCGGCTCTTCTCCCTGCGCTCCGCGGTGGAGGTCTTGAAGGCCCTCCTGAAGGTGACCGCGGTGGCCGTGGCGGTGTGGGGGCCGTTCTGGGAGGTGGTGTCGGGGATCCCTCCCGTGGTCTCGTCTCCCGCGGTGCTCGCCAGTTGGATGGGGAGTACGGTGCACGCGGTGGTCCTGCGGGGGGCTCTCGCCCTCGCCCTGCTCGGGGGATTGGATTACCTCTACCAGCGCTTTGAGTACGAGCGTGCCCTGCGCATGACCAAGCAGGAGGTACGGGAGGAGCTGCGGGAGACGGAGGGCGATCCCCTCGTGCGGTCCCGGCAGCGGGCCCGGGCCCGGGAGCTCGCGCGGCGCCGGATGCTGCGGGACGTGGCCCGGGCCACGGTGGTGGTCACCAACCCCGTGCACGTGGCCGTGGCCCTCCGGTACGCTCCGCGGGAAGCGCCCGCGCCCGTGGTGGTCGCGAAGGGGGCTCGGAGGGTGGCAGAGCGCATCCGGGAGGAAGCAGCCCGCCACCGGGTGCCGGTCGTCGAGAATCCGCCTCTCGCATGGGCCCTCTACCGGGGCGTTCCGCTGGGCCGCATGATTCCGCCCGCCCTGTATCACGCGGTGGCGGAGCTGCTCGCAGCACTGTACCGCTCGGGCCAGCTGCGGGAGGTGCCGTGGTGACCTTCGGTCGGCGACTCGTACAGAGCAGCGACCTGGGATTGGTGGCGTGCCTGCTGCTCATCACCGCCACCCTGGTGGTCCCCCTCCCCACCCCGCTCGTGGACGTTTTGCTCATCGCGAACCTAGCCCTCTCGGTGGTGGTGCTGCTCGTCACCACGTACGTCACGGATCCCCTGCAGCTGGCGGTGTTTCCCTCGCTGCTGTTGGCTGCGGCCCTGGGCCGGCTGGGGCTCAACGTGGCCATGGCCCGCCTCATCCTCACCCAGGGATCCGCGGGGAGCGTGGTGGCCGCCTTCGGGGGACTCGTAGTGGGCGGAAACCTCGTGGTGGGCCTCGTGATCTTCGCCATCCTGCTCATCGTGCAGTTCCTGGTGGTCACCAATGGCACCAGCCGCATGGCGGAGGTGGCGGCCCGGTTCGCCCTGGACGCCATGCCCGGCAAGCAGATGAGCATCGACGCGGAGCTCAACGCGGGTACCCTCACGGAAGAGGCGGCCCGGGAGCGGCGGCGGCAGGTGGAGCGGCAGTCCGACTTCTTCGGGGCCATGGACGGGGCCAGCAAGTTCGTGCGGGGGGACGCCATCGCGGGCCTTTTGATCACCGCCATCAACCTCCTGGGCGGGTTCGGAGTCGGCCTCAGCCGCGGTCTCTCGCCCGGGGAGGCTGTGCAGGCCTTCGCCCTGCAGGCGGTGGGAGCCGGGCTCGCGCTCCAGATCCCGTCCCTGCTGCTCTCCGCCGCGAGCGGCCTCATCCTCACCCGCACCGCGGGGACGGATCACCTGGGCGCGGACCTCGTGGTCCAGCTCACGGCCCGATGGCGGCCGCTTCTGGCCGCGGGCGGCATCGTGGCTGCAGTAGGACTGTTTCCGGGTCTCCCGAAAGTGGCGTTCCTGCTCGTGGGAGGGCTGCTGGCCGCAGTAGGGTGGGCGCTGCGGGCCCCGCAGACCCTGCCCGAGCCGCAGGCACCTCCCGCTCCCGCACAAGAAGCCGTGCACGGCCTTGCGGAGGTGGATCCCCTCTGCGTGGAGATCGGCTACGGCCTCATCGAGCTCGTGGAGCCCACCCGGGGTGGGGATCTGCTGCAGCGCATCGTGGCTCTGCGCAGACAGGTGGCCGCCCAGATGGGCCTCGTGATCCCGCCCGTGCGGGTGCGGGATGAACCCACCCTGGGTTCCCGGGAGTACCGGATCCTCCTCCGGGGTGTGGAGGTAGCGCGGGGGGAGGTGATGCCCGGGGGGTTGCTGGCCATCCGGACTTCTCCAGAGGCACCGGACCTGCCCGGCGTGCAGACCACAGACCCCGCCTTCGGTACTCCTGCGGTGTGGATCTCGGAACACGAGCGGGCAGTGGCGGAGGCGAGCGGCTACACCGTGGTGGAGCCCTCCGTGGTGGTGGCCACCCACCTCGCAGAGGTGGTGCGGCGCCACGGGTGGCGACTGGTGAGCCGGCAGGACGTGCAGGAGATGCTGGACCGGCTTCGGGAGCGGCAGAAGGCCCTGGTGGAGGAGCTGGTGCCGCAGGTGGTGAGCGTGGGCGAGGTGCAGCGGGTGCTGCAGCTGCTCCTGCAGGAGAACGTTCCCATCCGGGACCTTGTCACCATTCTGGAAACCCTGGCAGATCACGGACGAACCGTCAAGGAGCCCGAGCGGCTCGCGGAGCTCGTGCGACGGGCCCTGGGCCGGGGTCTCTACCAGCACCTGCTCGATGAAGCGCGCCGCCTTCACGTGCTGGTGCTGGATCCCGGCGCAGAGGCCGTGCTGCTGGAGGGTGCCCAGGGCAAGCGGGTAGACGTGGAGACCCTGCACCGACTGCAGCAGGCCATCCGGACCGCATGGGAGGCTGCCTCCCGGGATAGCCCGCACCCCGTGCTTCTGTGCTCGGGGACCGTGCGCAGCGCGGTGCGACGTCTGGTGGAGCACGTGGTCCCGCAGATCCCGGTGATCGCCTTCGAGGAGCTGGAGCCCGACCTGAGCCTCCACAGGCTGGGGATGGTCAGCGTGGACGGGTGAACCATGGAGTTGCGGGAGAACCAGCGGGTGGAGCTGTGGGTAGGCGGGAGAGCCTACCCCGTGCGGGTGGAGGAGGTGGGCGCGGGCCGGGTGCTCCTCAGCGCCCCCATGGAGCGGGGACGGTTCTTCTTTCCACCCATCGGAACCCGGGTGCGGGGTCGGGTGTACGGGGAGGGCGGGGCCTGGGAGTTCGAGGGAAGCGTGACGGAGTGCGTGCGGCTGCCCGTGGAAGCGGTGTGCGTGCGACTCACCGAACCACTGCGGCCCGTGGATCGGCGGGCCCTCCCCCGACGACGGATGTCCGCCCGCGTGTACCTGGCCCGCCTGGACCAGCACCCCACACGACTCGTGGAGGCATGGCTGGTGGACCTCTCCGCGGGGGGTTGCCGCCTGGAGCTCGTAAACCCCTGGCCGGAACCAAGACCCGGCGAGCAGGTGCTCGTCACGATTCCGGGGCGCGCAGGGGCTTCCCTCGTGGGCCGGGTGGTGTGGAGCCGGCCGCAGTTCGATCGGGCTCGATCCTTCGCGGTGGGCGTCCAGTGGGATCCCCCAAGCGCGGTCGCAGCCCGGCGGGTTTTGGAGACGCGGGAGGAGATCGGGTGGTCCAGGAGCTGAGGCGCGTCCGGGTGGTGGTGGTCGACGACTCCCCCACCCTCCGAAGGCTGCTCTGTGCTGCCCTGGAGCAGGATCCGGAGGTGGAGGTGGTGGGTTTGGCCGCCAACGGCGTCCAGGCCGTGGAGCTAGCGCGGAGGCTGCGGCCGGACGTGGTGATCCTGGACCTGGAGATGCCGGTGATGGAGGGGTTAGCGGCTCTGCGGACCCTCACCCCTGAGTTCTCCATCCCCGTGGTGGTGCTGAGCGCCCACACAGCCCGGGGGGCGGACCTCGCCCTCAAGGCTCTGGAAGCGGGTGCGGTGGAGGTGGAGGCGAAACCTTCGGGCCCGCTGACGGTACGGGATCTCGACCCGCTGGTGCAGAAGGTGAAGGCTGCGGCCCGGGTCCGCCTCCCCAGACGGCGTCCGTCCGCCCGGGTGCGGGTGGTAGCCGTGGCTGCGTCCACGGGAGGCCCCGCTGCCCTCGCGGTATTCTTCTCCCACCTCCCGCCCCTCCGGCTCCCCCTGGTGGTGGTGCAGCACATGCCTGCGGGCTTCACCGCGAGCCTGGCGCGACGGCTCCACGAGGTGAGCCAGATCCGGGTGGAGGAGGCGGAGGACGGGGTCGCGCCACAACCCGGGGTAGCCTATGTGGCGCCTGGTGGGCGGCAGCTGGTGGTGCGGGACGGACGGTGGGCCGTGGTAGAGCCGGAGCCTTCGGAGATCCTCAGGCCATCTGCGGACATCACCTTCTCCTCCCTCGCAGAGGCTTACTCCCCGGTCCTGGGGGTGGTGCTCACGGGCATGGGCCGGGACGGGCTGGAGGGCTGTCGGCGCATCAAGCGGGCGGGCGGGTTGGTCATCGCCCAGAACGAGGAGACCAGCGTGGTGTACGGGATGCCGCGGGCCGTGGTGGAAGCGGGGCTCGCGGACTTCGTGCTGCCCCTGGAGCGCATCGGAGAGGAGGTGGCCAGGATCGTGGGAGAGGGGGGATGAGGGAGAGCGCCCTCCGCACGTGTCAGGAAGCCCTGCGGCGCCTGCGGGGGGAGGTGCCCTTCGACCTCGGCACCATCTGGCTGCGCACGCATCGGGGCATCCTCCCCGCGGCCTCCGTGGGCCGTCCTCTGGACCTGCTGGAGCAGATCCCCTTTCGGGCGGGGATGGGCCTACGGGCGTGGATCCTCGAGACCGGGCGAGCTGTCCGCATTCCGTCCCGAAGCCGGGGCCTCCGTACCGGTTCCCTCAGGGGGTTCCTCGCGATCCCCGCGGAGCACGCCGGGCAACGGGTGGCGGTGGTGGTGCTGGGTCGTGCAGAAGGGGCCTTCACGGACGCGGAGGAACGGGCGGTGCAGGCCGCGGCGGAGGAGCTCGCGCGCGCGTTGGGAGCCCTCCATGCATGAGTACACAGCCCTGAGGCAGCTTCTGAAGCAGCACACGGGCCTGGATCTCGCCCGGTACCGGCCCGACCAGATCGAGCGGCGGCTGTTGGGTGCGTTGCACCGCATGGGTCTGCGTTCCCCTGAGGAATTCGTGTCCCGAGCACGACAGGACCCGGCCCTGCTGGCGGACCTAGTGGATCGCCTCACCGTCCACGTCTCCGAGTTCTTCCGGAACCCGGAGCTGTTTGAGGTGCTCCAGCGTCGGGTCCTTCCGGAGCTGCTGGCCCATTTCCGGGAGCTGCGGGTGTGGAGCGCGGGCTGCTCCCACGGCGCGGAGGCTTACAGCGTGGGGATCCTCCTCCTGGAGCTGGATCCCTCGGGAGGATGGTCCGTGCTGGGCACGGACATCGATCGCCGTGTGCTGCGGCAGGCCGAAGAGGGGATCTACGGCGAACCGGACGTCCGGAACGTGTCGCCGCAGCGGCGGGCGCGGTTTTTCGTGCGCGAGCAGGATCGGTGGCGGGTGAGCCCGGAGCTCCGGCGAAGGGTGCGGTTCCGGCGGCACGACCTCCTCTCCGACCCTTTCGGCGGACCCTGGCACCTCATCCTCTGCCGGAACGTGGTCATCTACTTCACGGAGGAGGCCAAGCAGGACCTGTACCGCCGGTTTCACCAGGCCCTGGCACCCTGCGGGTACCTCTTCGTGGGCGCCGCGGAGCAGATCTTCGCCGCACGGGAGATGGGATTCGAGCCGGTTTCTCCCTTCTTCTACCGGAGGGCCCGAGGGAGGAGAAGCGGTGCGTGAGGCACGGGTGATCCGGGTCGGTATGGGGGAGGGAGTGGTGGAGCGGGATGCGCAGGCGGTGCTTGTAGCGGGCGGGCTGGGTTCGTGCGTGGCCGTCGTGCTGCACAGCCCGCGTCCCCTGGTGGGCGCCATGGCCCACGTGATGCTTCCCCAGGCGTTCGGGCTGAACGCGGTGCCCTTCAAGTTCGCGGACACCGCGGTCCCCGCGTTGCTGGAGTCCTTCCGGCAGGCCGGCGGAGACCCGGCCTTCGCGGTGGTGTGGATCGTGGGGGGCGCGGGAATGTTCGGGATCGCACCCGGGAACGTCCTAAACCTGGGCGCCCGCAACGTGGAGGCGGTTCGGGAAGCCCTGCACAGACAGGGACTGCGACCCCATGCGGAGGACGTGGGCGGGAGCGTGAGCCGGACGGTATCCCTGCACGTGGGCACGGGTCGGTTGGTGGTGCGTACCGCGGGTGGAGCGGAGAGGGAGCTGTAGGCATGCCGCAGCCGGCTTCCCCGGAGCGAGAGGCACAGGTCCTGCGGTATGCGGGGCTCGTGCGCGCGGTAGTCCAGCAACTCGCTCTGGGGCTTCCATCGCACGTGCCCCGGGAGGATCTGGAAAGCTGCGGGATGCTGGGGTTGCTGGAGGCCCTGGAGCGCTACGATCCCTCCCAGGGGGTGCGGTTCGAGACCTTCGCCTGGTACCGCATCCGCGGCGCCATCCTCGATTACCTCCGCAGCCTGGATCCCGCAAGCCGATCAGACCGCCAGCGGGCCCGGGAATTGGAGCGGGCGCACGAACGGCTTGTGGCCTCCCTGGGCCGGGAACCCACCCAGGAGGAGCTCGCGGCGGAGGTGGGCTGCTCCCTGCAGGAGCTCCTGGCAGATCTGGGACGGCTGCACGGATACGTGGCGGCCTCCCTCGAGGATCTGGTACGGTGGGCCGCGGAGCGGGGGGAGCCTGCGGCATCGGGCGCTGGACCGGAGGAGGTGGCAGAGCAGCAGGAGCTGCTGGAGGCCCTGCGTCAGGGCCTGGGACTCCTCTCCGAGCGCGAGCGGCTGGTGGTGGGCCTCTACTACTACGAGGGCCTGACCCTGGCGGAGATCGGGGAGATCCTGGACCTCACGGAGTCCCGGGCCTGCCAGATCCACGCACAGGCCCTGCTCCGGCTGCGGACCTACCTCGTGCGGCGCGGGTTCGGCCGATGAGGATTCGGTACGCGCGGCCTACCACCGGAGCCAGCGGGCCAGCTCCCCGAGCCCGGACCACACCAGGCCCACAGCGCCCCGCACCGTCTGGTAGAGCCAGCTCAGCAGCCGATCCAGGAATGCAGGCAGTGCAGGCGGCTGCGTCGTCGGAGGGGCGGGGGATTGGGGGGCTGCAGGCGCGGTGCGGGAGGCGCTGGGGGAGGGGGCGGGTACGACGGCCCCCGCAGCGCGCACCCGCTGCAGGGCGTGGAGGAATCCGGGGCCGGAGGCGGGGCCAGGTAGCTGCGGCTCGTGGTGCACGGGACGGACCTGCATGGGATCACCTCCGTCCGGGATCCTGCACACTCCGTGCCGTACCGCTTCTTACCCCGCGCTCTTGCCCGGGTTCAGGATTCCGTCCGGGTCGAGGAGGGCCTTGACCCGCCGCATCCACCCGAGCGCCGGCCCGTGCTCCACCTCCAGGTACTTCCGCTTGCGCAGCCCCACCCCGTGCTCCCCGCTGGCCGTCCCGCCCAGCTCCAGGGCCCTATGCACGAGCCGCTCGCTGTAGGCCTCCGCCCGGTGGTATTCCTCCGGTCGCACCGCCACCAGCACGTGAAAGTTGCCGTCCCCCACGTGCCCCACGATCCTGCCCGGCAGCTGGAACTCTTGGAGCAGGGCCTGGGCAAAGGCCACCGTCTCGGGCAGGCGGGAGAGGGGTACCGCCACGTCCGTGGTGAGGAACCGGTGGCCGGGAAACTGGTGGGTGAAGGCCCAGTACGCCCTGTGTCGGGCCTCCCACTGGGCCGACCGTTCCTCCGGCGTGCGGGCCACGTCCAGGGATGTGGCCCCGTGGCTGTGCGCCAGCTCCAGCGCGGTCTCCGCTTCCTGGCGCATGGCCGCTTCGCTGCTGGCGTGGAACTCCAGGAACAGGGCAGGCTGCTCGGGATAGCCGCGGTGCAGAAGCGCGTTAATGGCCGCCATGGCGGCCGCATCCAGGAGCTCCAGCCGGGCCACGGGCAGGCCCGAAGCCATGATGGCGTATGCGGCCTGAGCGGCCTCCAGGACGGAGGGGAAGAAGGCGCGCACGGTGTGCACATAGGCGGGCAGCGGGTGAAGTCGCACCACCAGGCGCGTGATCACCCCCAGGGTTCCCTCCGATCCGATGAACAGGTCCTTCAGGTCGTATCCGGAACTGGTCTTGCGCACACCCCGGCCCAGCTCCAGCACCTCCCCGGAAGCCAGCACCACCTGGAGGGCCAGCACGTTCTGCCGCATCCCGCCGTATCGCACCGTCATGGTGCCGCTGGCGTTGGTGGCCGCCATCCCTCCGAGCGTCGCCTCGGCCCCGGGATCTACGGGGAAGAAGAGCCCGTGGCGCCGCACCGCCCGGTTGAGGGCCGTGTAGGCGAGGCCGGGTTCCACCACCGCGAGAAAGTCCTCAGGCTGCACCTCCAGGATCCGATTCATGCGGGAGAGGTCCAGGCTGATGGCCGCTCCAAGCGGGATCAGGGCGCCTTCCAGGCTCGTGCCGGCTCCGAAGGGGATCACGGGCGTCCGAAACTCCCGCGCCACCCGCAGCACCGCCTGTACATCCGCCACCCGCTCCGCGAACGCCACGGCCAGGGGCCGGCGCGCCTCGGGATACCCCTCGTCCCGGCCATGGGCGTCCAGCACGGAATCCGTGATGCTGACCTTCTCGGGTCCCAGGGCGTCCCGGAGGGCTTCCACCACCTCGCCGCACTCCATCTCCTTTCGCCCCTCCGCAAAGGAGTTCCCGTCCTGAATCTGCCCCGCTCTTGCGGAGCGTATCGCGCTGATAGATTCGTGCCCAGTTCGCCACCTCCTCTCAAGCACGGCGGGCGACAGGAGCCGAGGGGGAGCAACCCTCCTGCGTTTGACACGGCCGCCGGTCCGCCCTACCATGGTCCTACCAAACGTTCGGTAGGCCCCGTGGTCCAGAGTCTGGTCCGTTCTCGCCACGAGGAGCTTCTGGCCGCGGCGGTGCGGCTGTTCCGGGAGCGCGGGTACCACGCCACCTCTATGCAAGACCTCGCTCAGGCCCTCGGGATCCAGCGGGGGAGCCTCTACCACTACATCGCGGCCAAGGAGGACCTGCTGTGGGAGATCATGGACCGGGCCCTGTCGCGCCTGATGGCCGCGGTGGAACCCGTGGTCCGCACTCCCTCCTCCGCCGCTCGCCGCCTTCAGGGCGCCATCGCCGCCCACCTCGCGGTGGCCGCCTCCCTCCGGGACGAGCTCACCATCCTCCACGTGGAGCTGAAGTCCCTCTCCCCCTCCCGCCGTCGGGAGATGGTGGCGCGGCGGGGCCGGTACGAGACCCTGTTCCGGGAGATCCTGGAAGACGGCATCGCCCGCGGGGAGTTCCGGGAGGTGGACGTGAAGGCCGCCACTTTCGCGCTCCTCGGGGCCTGTAACTGGTTCACCCAATGGTTCCGGCCGGACGGTCCGCAAGGGCACGCCCACTTCACTCGGTGGTTTTCGGACCTCTTCCTGCGGGGGTTGGAAAGGAGGGGAGCATGAGGGCCGCCATCCGCCGCGCCGCGGTGTTGGGAGCCGGTACCATGGGGTCGCAGCTCGCGGCCCTCTTCGCGAACGCGGGGGTGCCGGTGCTGCTGCTGGACATCCTGCCCCCAGAGCTCTCCGAGGAGGAAAGCAGCGATCCGGAGGCCCGAAACCGCCTTGCCCAGGAAGGACTCGAGCGTGCTCTTCGCATGCGACCCGCGGCTTTCACCGTTCCGGATCGGGCGCAACTGGTGGAGGTGGGCAATCTGGAGGACGACCTCCCCCGCATCCAGGAGTGCAGCTGGGTGGTGGAGGCGGTGGTGGAGGATCTGGCAGTGAAGCGGGCGGTGCTGGAGCGCGTGGAGCGGTACTGGAAGCCCGGGATCGTGGTGAGCACCAATACCAGCGGTCTCCCCGTCCGGGAGATGGTGCAGGGGCGCTCGCCCGCCTTTCGGGCGCACTTCCTCGGCACCCATTTCTTTAACCCCCCCCGTTATCTGAAGCTCCTGGAGATCATCCCCACGGAGGAGACGGATCCTGAGGTGGTGCGGTGGGTGGAGGGGGTGGCCCATCGCCGGCTCGGCAAGGGCGTGGTGCGGGCGAAGGACACCCCCAACTTCATCGCGAACCGCATCGGCACCTTCGCGTTCCTGCACACGGTGCGGGTGATGATGCAGGAAGGGCTCTCCGTGGAGGAAGTAG
>JAVKHN010000037.1:0-19272 GCA_031459935.1 Candidatus Sysuimicrobium calidum
GATGATCTCGTAGGCGGCCCGGAAGGTCTCGATGTGCACGGAGGCGATGCGTGCGGGATCTCGGATCTGCTGTCGCAGCCGCAGGGCCGCGTCCACCGCGCTCTGCGCATGGTACTCCACGGGCCAGAACTTGATGTACGTGTCCCGGATGCGCGCGGGAGGCGCCTGTTCTGCGAGGGGCCTCAGGGCCGCCTCGTCGAACCGCTCCCCCTGCAACAGCTGCGCGAAAAATCCCATCTCGCCCTCGAAGGGCCGATACGGTCCGGTCATGCCGCTCGCGGCGAGCAGAGCCGCCTCCAGGGCGTTCCGCGCGGCTTCTGCCGCGGCCGCCCCCTTCCACATCGCAAGCTCTCCCGCCCGGGTCTGGCGCATGGCCGCGTGGGGCACCGCGGTGATGGCTAGAGCGTGCTCGGTCTGCGGTGGTGTCAGCCGCAGGAGGTAAGCGGCTCCGCACGCGGTCCCCAGGGCCGTGTAGTTCACGTGGTCCCACCCGTGTGCGCGCAGGCTCGCGGCATCGCACAGACACACACCCACCTCGTATGCCAGAGCGATGGCCGCGATGAGATCCCGGGGGCTGCACTTCCGCCACTCCGCGAGGGCGACGAGTGCGGGGATCATGTCGCTGGGGTGAAGCGGCTCCCGGGAGAGGTAGGTGTCGTTGAAGTCCAGATAGCGCACCATCACCGCGTTGGCGAACGCCGCCGCCCCCGGCGGGGCCTTCACGGGTGTTCCCCACAGGGTGGCGCCATTCGAAGTCGACAGGGTGTAGGCATACGCCCGCGCTGCCTTCGGCGCGTCCTCCGCGAAGGCCGCCATGGCCACTCCGAGGCTATCGAGCACCCGGCGTTTTACCTCATGCACCACCTCCGGAGGTAACCGTTCCCAGCGAACGGATGCCGTGTACTCCGCAAGGAGGCGGCTGTAGCGATCCGACACCGAATTCCTCCACAAGGATTGCGTGGATGCGGCCACGACTATGGTACGATCAGAGGCTTTCCGAGGGGAAGCCCGCCCATGGCGCAGATCCGGTTCCAGGACGCGGGGTCCATGGGCACCACGGAAAGCCGGGGCTGGCGCAGGAGCAGTAGGTGTTGAAGCCGGGAATCGGCCCGGATCTCTGTCAGCGTCACTGGACGCGCAAGCGGCCGCACGGCCCGTACGTCCACCACCACCCGCTTGGGATCCGAGGGGTCCGGATAGGCCTCACGCACCACCTCCACGATCCCCACGATCCGTCCCAAACCTCCACCCCGGCCCGCACCTGGTCTTCCCAGGACCATGCTTCGGGTTCGCTCTTCAGCAGCCAGTACGCCATGGACCCCTCCGTGGCAGGCTCTGGTATGCTAGAGATGCGCGGAGGGGTGCGGGAGCCTGGTTGATCCGGCGCGCCTGGAGAGCGCGTAGGCAGGCCAAAACCTGCCTCGTGGGTTCAAATCCCACCCCCTCCGCCATCCCTTCCCACGGCAGATCCGTGAATTGCCGGCGAGCCTCAGGAAGGCGGTTCTGCGCGGCCGTCCAGCACCTTCCACACCGACCTTGCCTGCTGCTGCGTCTGCGGATCCTCGGAGAGCCGCTCCCCTGCCACGGCGGCCAGCACCGACCGCCCTGTGGCCCTCTCCAGGATCGCAGCCCTCCGGCGAGCACGCTCGATGTCCTGTGCGGTGACCGTGGCGGACACCTCTGCCAGCAGGTACACCTCCTGTCCGTCCCACACTCCGCTCACGACCACATCGGCCCTCAGGACATCCGCGCGCTCCTCCCGCGAGATGCGCCCCGCATCCACGGCATCGTCCAGCAGCAGGCCCACCTGCTGGTGGTCCATCAGCCGAATCCGACGGAGGATGTCCTGGAAGAAGGAACTGGCCCGATCCCGGTACATGCGTTCCAGGCTGTCCCCTTTGAGCCTGCTTACATCCCGCCCCAGCGCGCCCATGGTTTCCACCAGGGAGCGGACGGTCTGCTCCGTCTGCGTCTGGGCCTGGGCCAGCGCTTCCAGCCGCTCCTCCGTCCGCGCCTGAGCCTCTACCAGGCGCTCCACCGCCTCCTCCAGCCGGCCTACCCGCTCCTCCGTCCGCGCCTGAGCCTCTACCAGGCGCTCCACCGCCTCCTCCAGCCGGCCTACCCGCTCCTCCGTCCGCGCCTGAGCCTCTACCAGCTCCCGAATCCGATGTTCGGTCTCCGCCTGGACGGTCGTAAGCTGGGTGATGGCCTGTTCCAGGCGCTCCTCCGCAGCCGCCTGGGCTTTTGTAAGGGCGCGGATCTGTCGGTTTGTGGCCCGCTGCGCCCGCCCCAGATCCCGCACCAGGGCCGGAAGCTCCAGGAACTCCTCCCCGAGCAGGCTGGCCCGCAGGGCGTCCTTCCACGCGGGCTGTCGCTCCAGCAGCCGCAGCAGACCCTGGAAATCCCGCACCGTGAACGG
Organism: Candidatus Sysuimicrobium calidum; assembly: GCA_031459935.1. GTDB lineage: Bacteria > Sysuimicrobiota > Sysuimicrobiia > Sysuimicrobiales > Sysuimicrobiaceae > Sysuimicrobium > Sysuimicrobium calidum. The sequence goes on from JAVKHN010000037.1 coordinate 2,420, forward strand.
CATGGCAGGACCATTGTACCGCCCCGTTTGCCTCCGGGCAGAGACCCCCGTATGGTGAGAACGGGATGGTGGAGCTGGACGGCGCCCAGCGGAGCGGGAGCGGGACCATCGTGCGCACCGCCGCTGCACTCGCGGCCCTGCTGGGGCAGGGCCTGCACGTCACCAACGTGCGGGCCCGGCGGGAGGAGCCGGGTCTGCGTCCCCAGCACCTGCGGGCCCTGGAGGCCGTGGCGGCCCTGTGCGGGGGGGAGGTGGACGGGGCCCGGGTGGGCTCCCGGGAGTTCACCCTCCGAGCGACGCGGTCTCCGAAGGGCGGCCGCTACACGTGGGATATCGGTAGCGCAGGCTCCACCACCCTGCTGGCCATGACGGTGCTCCCCGTGGCCGCGTTCGCCCCGGAGCCGAGCGTGTTCCGCATCGAGGGGGGGCTGTTTCAGGATTTTGCGCCCTCCGCCTTCCACCTGCAGCACGTGGTGCTTCCCCTTCTCCGACGCATGGGGCTCCGGGCGGAGGTGGAGATCCTCCGGCCCGGGTACGTCCCGAAAGGAGGAGGGATCCTGGAGGTGCGGGTGGAGCCCGTGGAGGGCACCCTGCGCTCCCTGCAGCTATTGGAGCAGGGCCACGTCACGCGGGTCTGGGGAATCGCCCTCTCCTCCCACCTCCAGCACCGGCGGGTGAGCGAGCGGATGGCGGAACGGTGCGCGGCCAGCTTCCGGCAGGCAGGCCTGCAGCCAGAGATCCAGGTGCTCTATGAGCGCACGGCTCTGCAGCCAGGAGCAGCCCTCGCGGTCTTCGCAGAGACCAGCACGAGCTGCCGCCTGGGCGCGGATCGTGCGGGAGCTCCCGGCCGCCCCTCGGAGGCCATCGCGGACGAGGTAGCCCGGATGCTGCTGCTAGATCTCCGCAGCGGTGCCACCGTGGACCGCCACTTCGCGGACCAGCTGGTGGTGTACGCGGCCCTCGCGGAGGGAACCACGGAGTTCGTGGTGCCGGAGGTCACCGACCACGTGGCCACCAACCTGTGGTTGGTGCAGGAGATTGCGCACGCGGAGTTCTCCCTGGATCAACGGCGGGTGCGCATCCGTGGGATCGGGTATCGGCGTTAGGGTTCGCGGCCTCTACACCACCGCCCTCACATCCCTGCTGCTGGAGAGCGGCTTCCGGATCGCGGATCCCTCCCCCACCATCCGGCAACGGTTCCGTCTTCCCGAAGATCCCGCTTTGCCGGAGGTACGCATCCGGGATCAGGCAGATCGTCAGGGGATTCTCATCGCGGGCTCTGCGGAGGCGGTAGAGGCGGTGGTGCGGGCCCTGCGTCGCCACCTGCCGCTCGCGGTGGTCCGGATGAGATCCCGGAACGGACGGTGGATCTGTACCATGGACTTCCCCGCACCCGTGAAGACGTTCCTGGATCGGGTGCGGGCCCGCCACGCACCCACCCTCCCCGGACACCACCGGCTGCGGATCTGCGACGACGGCCGGCTGCGGGAGGCGGAGGTCGGAGGGGGGAATGCGAACCGCGCCCAGGCCCTGGAACACGCGCTGATCTGGGATCGCATGGTCCCCGGATCCCCGTACCGGATCCATCACCGGAAGCCCGGAGCACGGACCCTGCTGCTGCGGGGAACGGTGGAACACGTGGGGGCACGGAGCGTGGTGGTGCGTCGCACCTTCCGACCCGGAGGAAGATACGACAGCCTCGGCTTCGAGAAACGCGCGGGAGACTGGGGGCTTGTGGAGCTCGAGCAGGGGGCGTGGTGGACGCGGCGCCGGTATTTCCGGGAGAGCGGGGAGGAGATCGGGGAGATCTACAACGTGAACACGCCCGTGGAGATCTACCCGGAGTTCGCCGCCTACGTGGACCTGGAGGTGGACGTGGTCCGGTTCCCCGACGGACGGGTGGAGATCGTGGATACGGAGGAACTGGAGGCCCGGGTGCGGCAGGGGGTCCTTCCCCGAGCCCTGGCTCATCTCGCCCTCCACCAGGCCCAGGACATCGCCCTCCGGCTCGCGGGGGACGGCGGAGTGGTATACTGAGGTGCGCGGCCGTGCTAGGCGGGGAGCTGGCGGTTCCCTGTAACCCCCAACCCGCCACAGGGGGGCTGAATTCCCGACCCGAGGCGGCGTGCCTACGGGTTCCGGCCCGCGCGGACGGTGAGGAGGGCTGGGTCCTGCGCAACGGGAGCCTGCGAACCCCGCCAGGTCCGGAAGGAAGCAACGGTAAGCAGTCCCTCCCGTGTGCCGCAGGGACACCTGGCCGGAGCTGCGCCTTGCGGAAACCGCCGCGGGTGCGTCCGTCGAAGGCGGGTGCACGGCCGCGCTACTGCCCCGCGTACGCGGAGATCAAGGCCACCAGGTTGTTGGCCGCGTGAATCACCATGGCAGGGAGGAGGGAGCCCGTTCGTTCGTACACCGCCGCAAGGACCACCCCCAGCAGCAGGATGGGAAGGAAGTTCACCACCTGGAGGTGCACGGCGGCGAAGAAGGCCGCAGAAAGCAACGTCGCCAACCGCGCCCCGTAGCGCCGCCGCAGGGGAGGATACACGAACCCCCGGAAGAAGGTCTCCTCCGCCACGGGGACCAGGACCGCCACCAGGAGCGCGAACGCCACCACCCCGCCGGGATCCGATATCGGGGGTAGGGCCCGGAGGATGGGATTTGCGGCCTCCTCCTGCTCCGCGAGCCACCGCGCCCGCTCCTGCCCCATGAGGAGCCCCAGCAGGTACTTGGACGCGGGCTGCACCACGAAGTGCACTCCGGGGATCACCACCGCCGCGACGAGGAGGCCCGTGCGGAGCCGGGTGGACCAGCGGGCCGCATCGTACCCCAGGGCCCGGAGGGGAAGGCCGTAACGGACGCGGACCACGTACCCGCATCCCCCGAGGAACACCCCGCTCTGGACCAACACGGCCCCGGCCAAAGACGGGAAATCCGGCTGAAGTCCACCCGCCAGGCTCACCCCCAGCGGCAGGGTCACGATTACGAGGCTTGCCACGGCCAGCATCTCCGGAAGGTCCCACGCCAGCTCCCCGGGCAATCGCGGACGGATCGCGAGGACGTAGATCGGGAAGAGGGCAGGGAAGAGGACAGCCGTGGCCAGAGCCCAGGCGAGGGCGGCAATGCCCATGTCCCGGCGCAGTCCGTCCCAGTATACCCATGTGGCCCCCACCCAGGCCATCACCGCAAGGAGGATCGCAAAGCCCGGTCGGAGAAACCCGTCCAACAAGGCCTCCGGAAGCACCTGCCGTTCTCCAGGTAGAATAACAATATCTGGGGCCTCCCATGGGACAGGTCAACGCGCACATCACCCTGTACCGGAAATGGCGTCCCGGGACGTTCGAGGAGGTGGTGGGGCAGGAGCGGGTGACCCGCACCCTCCAGAACGCCATCGCGCAGGGGCGCATCGTCCACGCGTACCTCTTCAGCGGCCACCGGGGAACGGGCAAGACCACCACGGCCCGGATCCTGGCCAAGGCGTTGAACTGCGTGCAGGGACCCACGCCGCACCCGTGTGGGGAGTGTACCCAGTGCCGCACCATCGCGGAGGGGACCTCCCTGGACGTCATCGAGCTGGATGCCGCGAGCAACCGCGGGATCGACGAGATCCGGGAGATCCGGGACAAGGTACGGCTGCTGCCCGCTCAGGGCCGCTACAAGGTGTACATCCTGGACGAGGCCCACATGCTCACGGATCAGGCGGAGAACGCGCTGCTGAAGACCCTGGAGGAACCTCCGCCGCACGCGGTGTTCGTGCTGGTGACCACGGAACCCCACCGGCTTCCTGCCACCATCCTCTCCCGGTGTCAGCGGTTCGAGTTCCGACGGGTCCCCACCTCCCTCATCGCCCAACGCCTGCGAACGCTGGCGGAGCGGGAGGGAATCGTGATCGAGGAGGAAGCCCTCCAGTGGATCGCCCGGAGTGCGGACGGTGCCCTGCGGGATGCGGAGGCGATCCTGGACCAGCTCATGGCTTGGGCCGGTGACCGCATCACGGGAGAGGACGTGGTACGACTCCTCGGCACCCTCGAGGAGGACCTGGTGGATCGGGTGGTGGCGGCCCTCCGGGCGCGGGATGTCTCCTCCGTGCTCCGCATCGCCGCGGAGGCGGTGGAAAGCGGCCGGGATGTACGGCAGGTGCTGCGCCGCCTGGTGGAGCACTTCCGGGACCTCCTGGTGGCCCGGGTGGCCCCGGACGCGCGGAACCTGTTGGAGGTGGGGGAAGACCGGTACCGGGTGGTGCGGGAGCAGGCCGCGGGCTTTGCGGAGGAGGAACTCCTGCGGGCCATCACCGTACTCTCCTCCGCGGAAGCCGAAGCCCGGTGGAGCACCCAGCCGCGCCTGAACCTGGAACTCGCCCTGCTGCGCCTCGCGCGGCCCGAGATGGATCCCACTCTTGAGGGCCTGCGGGCCCGGGTGGCACGCCTGGAGCGGGTCCTGCAGGCGGGTTCGGAGGAGGCCACACAGGAGACCCTGCCCGCACCGGTACCGGATCCTCCGCCCAAACCCAACACCCTTCCGGAACCCCTCGAGGAGGGAGGGATCTCGCTCGAACGGGTGATCGGCCGGTGGGGGGAGATTCTGGAGGGGATCAAGCGGCGTCGGGCCTACACGTACGCCCTCCTGAGCGACGCGCGGCCCGTGGCCCTGGACGGGAGCGGCCTCGTGGTGGAGGTCACCACGGGCGGATCCTTCGCGGCCACCACGTTGGGGGATCCGCGCCACCGCTCCCTGGTGGAGGAGGCCATCCGGCAGGTTCTGAGCGTGGCCCTGCGGGTGCGGTTTGTCGCCTCCCCCCAGGAGGATTCGCCTCCAAGGCCCGAGCAGGACCCTCTGATCCAACAGGCCACCCACCTCCTCGGCCCGCTCGTGGAATTCCGGCCTTTCGGCTCCCAGAATCCCGCGGAGGAGGAACCCCGTGTGGAACATGAGCAAGGTGGTCAAGCAGGTGCAGAGGGTTCAGCAGGAGCTCGCCCGGGTGCAGGAAGAGCTCGCCCGTGAGCGCGTGGAAGCGAGTAGCGGTGGGGGTGCGGTGCGGGCCGTGGTGACGGGACAGGGGGAGCTGGTGGAGCTGCACATCGCCCCGGAGGCCGTGGATCCCCAAGAGACGTCCCTGCTGGAGGATCTCGTGGTGACCGCGGTGAACGAGGCCCTGCGCAGGGCCCGGGAACTCGCGACCTCCCGGATGCAGGCCATCACGGGCGGGCTACAGATCCCCGGGCTTTTCGGGTAGGATCGTTCCAGGATGCACCTCCCGGAACCCCTCGCGCGCCTCGTGGAGGAGCTGGAGCGGCTGCCCACGGTGGGTCCGAAGACCGCCCAGCGGCTCGCCTTCCACGTCCTCCGCATGCCGGAGGAGCAGGTGCGCGCCCTCGCCCAGGCCCTCCTCGACGCCCGGACGCAGACCCGTCCCTGCTCCGTGTGCTTCACCTGGACGGATGCGGATCCCTGCGCCATCTGCACGAGCCCCACCCGGGATCCCTCGGTGCTGTGCGTGGTGGAGGACGCTCGGGACGTACTGGCCATGGAGCGCACCCGGGAGTTCAGGGGCCGCTACCACGTGCTCCAGGGCGCCATCTCCCCTCTGGAGGGGATCGGCCCGGAGGACCTCCGGATCCGGGAGCTGTTACAGCGGCTAGAGGGCGGGGAGGTGCGGGAGGTGATCATCGCCACCAATCCCCGGGTGGAGGGCGACGCCACGGCCCTGTACCTCACCCGGCTCATCCGGCCCCTCGGTATCAAGGTCACCCGCATCGCCCACGGCCTCCCGGTGGGCGGGGACATCGAGTACGCGGATGAGGTGACCCTCGCGAAGGCCCTGGAGGGCCGCCGGGAGCTGTAATTTTTCGGAACGTATGCATGCGGTTTGGAGGGCCCCTGCGGGTGGCCTATACTCAAGGTGAGGGCCGCCGTGGAGTACGTGAGCCCGACCTTCGGGCGCCTGTCCTTCGAGGAGATGTTCCGGGCCCTGGTGGCATTCGTCCACGAGGAACCGGAGCACCCCTATCACCTCATCGTCGGCACGGACTCCGTGGTGGCGGACCAGACCTGCTTTGTCACCGCCATCGTCATCCACCGGGTCGGCCACGGCGCGCGGTACTTCTACCGGAAGCAGTACAACCGGAAGATCACGAGCCTCCGTCAGCGGATCCTGTACGAGGCGGCCCTGAGTCTGGAGATCGCCTCGCGGCTCTCCAGCGCTCTCGCCAGGAACGGTTACTCGCAGCTCCCCATCGAAATCCACCTGGACGTGGGGGACCGGGGGGAGACCAAGTCCGTGATCCGGGAGGTGGTTGGAATGGTCACGGGCTCTGGGTATGCGGCGAGGACCAAGCCGGAGGCCTACGTGGCCACCAAGGTGGCGGACAAACACTCGAAGTAGGACCTCACTCCAGCACCTCTACCGGATCTCCCACCCGGACCACGCCTCGGTCGAGCACCTCGAACAGGGCTCCCCGCCAGCCCAGGAGTGCGAGCTCAAAGGCGAGTTCCCCTGTCCGACTCCGGAAGAGGGCGCAGGGCCGGTGGGGGGTGGCGGTGCGTCGGAGGCGCACCACGCCCGCCCGGAGCAACGTGCCCGGAGAAAGGCCGCACAGCCGGATGCCCTGCACGATCAGGTTGTCGCCGGGGACCTCGGGGGCGATGCCCAGCAGCTCCAGGAACTCCGCGTTGACCGCGCTCACCTCCCGCCCCGGCACCCGCCTCCCCTTCCAGAACTGCTTGGCCGCGTATTCTCCCACAGGCCCGACCCCCGGCAGCAGCTCCAGGGCCTCCACCAGCCGATGATCCCCGGGACGCGGGGAGACCACCAGGTGGGTCACCCGCCCGATCCGGCCGAACGGGCGCTGTTCCAGGGCCTCCAGGAGGTCCCTCACCGCGCGAGCTCCCGGGTCGGGACCACCACCCGGACCCGGTCCGCCACCCCCAACGCCACCGCGGCCTTCAACAGATCAAACCATACGAAAGGAACCACCCCGATCCGCACCGCGTGTGTCACCGTGGGAGCGGTCCCCGAGAGCACCAGTCCCACCACGCCCAGGGCGTAGATACAGGCGATCCCAGCCACCATGCCCGCGGCCACGTTGCGCACAAAGCTCCGGCGATCCGCGGCCCGATCCGCGGCCCACCCCACCAGGAGGGCCGCCAGGGGATACGACCACAGGTATCCCCCTGTCGGACCCACCAGCACCTGGAGCCCGGCCCGGAAGTGCGCGAACACCGGGACGCCCGCAGCGCCGAGCAGCAGGTACAGCAGCTCCGCGAGCGCCCCGGCCTTTGCGCCCAGCACCGCCCCCATGAGCAGGACCGCAAACACCTGGAGGGTAAAAGGCACGCTGGTTAGCAGGGGCAGGGTGAGGCTCAGCTGCGCACAGATCGCCGTGAGGGCCGCGCCCAGGGCGGTCAGGGCCAGGGTTCGAGGGTTCATGGAGCGCTCCTCCTCTCTGGTTTCCACCGGAGGTCCGGGAACCGGGCAGCCCGCACCTCGTCCAGCCGCCGCACGGGCGTGGTGTGGGGTGCGGTCTTCACCAGCTCCGGGTTCTCCTGGGCCTCCCGGTCGATGGCCATCATAGCATCCACGAACGCGTCCAGCACCTGCAGGCTCTCCGTCTCCGTGGGCTCGATCATCAGAGCTTCCTCCACGATGAGGGGGAAGTACACCGTGGGTGCGTGGAACCCGTAATCCAGCAATCGCTTGGCGATGTCCTTGGTGGTGACCCCGTTTCTCTGCTTCTGCCGGACCCCGCTGGCCACGAACTCGTGCTTGCAGATCCGGTCGTAGGGGATCTCGTAGTACGGCGCGAGGCGCACGCGGAGGTAGTTGGCGTGCAGCACCGCGCACTCCGCCACCGCCCGCAGTCCCTCCGCCCCCAGGCTCCGCAGGTACGCGTAGGCCCGCACGAGGTTCCCGAAGTTCCCGTAAAAGGCCCGCACCCGCCCGATGCTCTGGGGCCGATCCCAGTCCAGGACATACCGGTCCCCCTCCCGCCGCACCACGGGGACGGGCAGGAACGGCTCCAGGTGTGGCTTCACCAGCAGCGCGCACGCCCCCGGGCCTCCGCCGCCGTGGGGGGTGCTGAAGGTCTTGTGGAGGTTGGTGTGCAGGACGTCAAACCCCTGGTCCCCGGGCCGGGTGATCCCCAGCATGGCGTTGAGGTTCGCGCCATCTAGGTACAGCTGGGCCCCACAGGCGTGTGTGAGCTCTGCGATGCGATCTACATGCTCCTCAAACAGACCCAAGGTGTTGGGGTTGGTGAGCATCACCGCGGCCACTTCCGGTCCCAGCTCCGACTCCAGCCTCGTTAGGTCCATGTTCCCCCGGGCGTCGCTGGGCACCGTCACCACCCGATAGCCCGCCATGGTGGCGGTGGCCGGGTTGGTGCCGTGGGCGCTGTCGGGCACGATCACCTTCGTACGGCGCTCCCCCCGATGTGCGAAGTATGCCCGGATCATCAGGAGTCCGGTGAGCTCTCCGTGCGCGCCCGCCGCGGGCTGGAAGGTCACCGCGTCCATACCCGTCAGTTCCTGCAGCTCCTCCCCCAGCTCGTACATCAGCCGCAAAGCCCCTTGCACCAGATCCTCGGGGGTGTAGGGATGCAGGCGCGCAAAGCCCTCGAACCGGGCCACCTCCTCGTGCAGCTTCGGGTTGTACTTCATGGTGCACGAGCCCAACGGCACGAACCCCTGGTCAATGGAGAAGTTCCGGTGGGAGAGCAGGGTGTAGTGCCGCACCACCTCCAGTTCACTCACCTCCGGGAGGGCGGGCGGGGTGCGGCGCTGGGCCTCTTCCGGCACCAGCGCCTCCAGCGGTACCTCCGGCACATCCGGGGCCGGGAGCCCGTGCGCCCCCCGCCCCGGAGTGCTGCGTTCGAAGATCAGGGGGAAGTCCTGATGCCTCATGCCACCCGTCGCAGGGCCTCCACGAACTGGTCCATCTCCTCCCGGGTGCGGGTCTCCGTGACGCACACGAGTAGGCAGTCGCCCAATTCCGGATCGAACCGCCCCAGCGGGACGCCTGCCAGGAACCCCTTCTCTGCCAGCATGCGCACGATCTCCTCCGCGGGATGGGGAGTGCGCACCACGAACTCGTGGAACGTAGGGCCTGCGAAGGCGATGGCATATCCCGGGAGCTCCGTGATCCGCCCCTTGAGGTAGTGGGCCTTGCGCACGCACAGCTCCGCCACCCGGCGCACCCCGTCCGGGCCCAGCAGGCTCAAGTAGATCGTGGCCGCGAGCGCGTTGAGGAACTCGTTGGTGCAGATGTTGCTCGTGGCCTTCTCCCGCCGGATGTGCTGCTCCCGGGTCTGCAGGGTCAGCACGAACCCCCGCCGGCCCTCCGCGTCCACCGTGGCGCCCACCAGGCGTCCCGGCATCCGCCGCACGAAGGCCATCCGCGTCGCGATGATCCCCAGATACGGCCCTCCGAAGCTCAGGGGATTGCCGAGGGGCTGCCCTTCGCCCGCCGCGATGTCCGCGCCCACCTCCCCCGGAGGGGCCAAGAGCCCGAACGCCAGCGGATCCGCGCTCACGACGACGAACAGGGCACCCACCCCATGGGCGATCTCTGCAAACGCCTTTGCCCGCTCGATCCCGCCGAAGACGTTGGGCTGCTGGATCACCACCGCCGCGGTGCGCGCATCCACCGTTCGGGCCACCGCCTCCACGGGTGTAACCCCCTGCGCGTGCGGGATCTCCACCACCTCCACGCCCAGGCTCGCGGTGTAGGTGCGTACCACCTGCCGGTACTCCGGATGAACCGCCGTGCTCACGACCACCCGATCCCGACGCGCGAGGTCCCGAGCCATCACCACGGCCTCCGCCAGGGCGCTTGCGCCGTCGTACATGGAGGCGTTCGCCACCTCCATCCCAAGGAGCTCGCAGATCATGGTCTGGTACTCATAGCCGGCCTGCAGTTCGCCCTGCGTGATCTCCGGCTGGTAGGGAGTGTAGGCGGTGAGGAACTCGCCCCGGCCTGCGAGCTGCCACACCGCGGGCGGGATGAAGTGGTCGTAGGCCCCCGCCCCCGCAAAGCACACGAGCTTCGCTGTGTGGGCGTTCCTGTCCGCCAGGGCCCGGAGGTAGCGCAGGAGATCCGGATCCGACAGCGGCGGCCGCATCCGCAGCGGCGCCTGCAACCGCACCCGCCCGGGGATGTCCGCGAAGAGGTCGTCTACGGAGCGCACCCCGATGGTGCGCAGCATGTGCTCGCGTTCCTGGGGGGTCGTCGGGACGTACCGCACTAACTCTCCCCGATGTGCCGGCGGTAGGCCTCCGCGTCCAGCAGCCGCTCGAGCTCCGAGAGGTCCGCGGGCTCGATCAGGATCATCCAGCCCTCCCCGTACGGATCCTGACTCACGAGCTCCGGCGCGTCCCGCAGCCGCTCGTTCACCGCCACCACCCGGCCCGTGAGGGGAGAATACAGGTCGCTTGCGGCCTTCACGGACTCGATCACCCCGAACGGCTCCATAAACCGCACCGTCCGCCCCACCTCCGGGAGCTCCACGTACACGATATCCGTCAGGCGATCCGCGGCGAACTTCGTGATCCCCACCCGGGCTCGGTCCCCCTCCATCCGGACCCACTCGTGCTCGGGGGTGTACCGCAGATCCTCGGGAACCATCTCGCCTCCTTCTGAAGGATGGCGCTACCCGCGCCGGTAAAAGGGAAGGGCCGCGACTTCCGCCTGCACTGGCCGCTCCCGCACCTCCACCACCACCGATGACCCCGGCTGCGAGTGCTCCGGGGGCAGGTACCCCAGGGCGATGCTCCGCTCTACCCAGGGTCCCCAGGTGCCGCTTGTCACGGTTCCCACCGGTGCTCCGTCCTTCAGGATCGGGCACCCTCTTCGCGCGATGGTGCGACCCTCCAGTACGAGCCCGCACAGCGTGCGGCGCATCCCCGTCTCCAGCTGCCGGCGCAGGGCCTGCGCGCCGATGAACGCCCGGCCCTCCAGCTTCACCGCCCGCCTCAGTCCCGCCTCCATCGGCGTGGTCGTTTCGTCCGCGTCCTGGCCGTACAGCAGGTATCCAGCCTCCAGCCGGAGGGTGTCCCTGGCCCCGAGCCCGCAGGGCACGGCTCCCGCCTCCAGGAGGGCCTCCCACACCGGAACTGCCTGCTCCCCCGGGAGGAGGAGCTCGAACCCGTCCTCCCCGGTGTAGCCCGTGCGGGAGACCGTGGCTGGCCTCCCTGCCACAAGGGTGTGTGGCACGAACCGGTAGCGACGCAGCCCGGAGAGACTTGTCTCTACGAGCGGCTGCAGGATCCGCTCCGATCGCGGCCCCTGGACCGCCAAAAGCGCGAGCGCCTCGGTGGCGTCCACCACCTCCGCGGCCGCGTGCAAGCGCAACCACGCGAGGTCTGCCTCGCGCCGGGCCGCGTTTCCCACCACCAGGAACCGGTCCACCGCAAACCGCAGCACCACGAGGTCGTCCACCAGCCCGCCGGCCTCGTTGCACAGGGGGGTGTAAAAGGCCTGACCATCCACCAGCCGCCGGGGGTCGTTGGCGAGCAACCGATCCAGGCTCTCCAGGGCCTTTGAGCCCAGGACCCAGAACGTGCTCATGTGGGAGACGTCGAAGACCCCGCAGGAGGTGCGCACCGCCCGGTGCTCCGCCACGATCCCCTGGTAGTGCAGGGGCAGCTCCCACCCCGCAAACGCCACCATGCGGGCTCCAAGCCGCAGGTGGTACGTGTACAGGGGCGTGCGGGCGAGCCGGTCCTCACCCATGGGTCCGCGGCTCCCGACCCGGTGCCGCGCGATGCCACGCCGCGGAGAGGATCGTGCGCACTTCCTCGTCGGAGACCTGACGGAAGTCCTCGTAGAACTGCCCCACGGCCATGAAGTACGGGTCCTCGTGGACGCACACCACCTCGTCCGCCTCCTGCTGGAGGCGGCACACGCCCTCCGGAGGAGCCACGGGGACCGCCACCACCACCCGCCCCGCCTTCTTCGCTCGAGCGGATCGCACCGCGGCGATCATGGTGGAGCCCGTGGCGATCCCATCGTCCACCAGGATCACGGTACGCCCCTCCACCCGAGGAGGCGCGCGATCGCCCCGATAGGCCTGCAACCGACGCTGGATTTCCGCCATCTGGAACGCCGCCTCCTGGTCGATGTAGGTCTGGTCCACCCGCAGCACCCAGAGACTGCGCTCGTCCAGGTAGAGGCTCCCGTCCTCCGCCACCGCGCCGATCGCCAGCTCCGGGTTCTGCGGGGCACGCAGCTTCCGGGGGACGATGATATCGAGCTCCGCCCCCAGCCGCGCCGCCACCTCGTCCGCCACCACCACTCCCCCTCGCGGGATCCCCAGGACCAGCACATCCTCCTCCGGCGCGATCCGGGGCCGCAGGGCTGCGGCCAGGGCCTGGCCCGCGTGGTGGCGGTCCCGGAACACCAAAGCTTCCTCCTACTGGCCCGCGCGGGTCTGCCGCGTCCCCCGAGCCATGGCGATGGCCTCCTTCTCCTCCTCGGAGAGCGGGTGCGAGGGGGTTCCGTCCACCAGGAGCTTCGCGTATGCCCGCACCGCCTCCCGACCGTTGAGCACGCTCAGCACCACTCCGTCGCCCTTGCCGTCCAGGAGCGCCAGGGAGAAGGAAACGCGGCCACCCACGTCCTCGAAGGCATCGAACCGCACGAGTCCCACCCGCTGGACGCACCGGCTGAGCTGCTCCCCCACCTCCATCAGGGACACACGCGCGGCCCGGAGATCGGATCGGAGCGCCTCGAGAGCCTGGCGGTGCTCCCGGAGCTGCTCCGCCACGGAATCCTCCGCGATGGAATGGGCCACCCTCACCAGCCGACGCACCCACGCGCCCAGAATGCCCACGAGCACCAGGAGGATCCCCGTGGTCGCTCCCAGCACCCAGATCAGCACCTGTTCCCTCATGGCGCTCCCCAGTAGAGTTCGCGGTCCGGTTCGGGCGTCCTACCGGCCTGTAACCACCTCTCGGAGGCAACGCGCAAGCTGCTCCCGGAGAAGCTCCCAGCACCTGTGCACGTGTCGCCGCTCCGTGCGCAGGTGTCCGATGGCAAGCCGCAGCACGAGGCGCCCGTTCAGGCGGGTGTGTGACAGATAGGCTTCCCCGGTGCCGTTCACGGCCTCCAGGAGCCGCTCGTTGAGGGCATCCAGGGCTTCCTCCGGAACTCCCCGAGGGCGGGCGCGGAAGCACACGGTGCTGAAGGGCACGGGGGCCACCCGCTCGAAGTCCGGGTCCTCGTCCACCCAGCCCGCGAATTCCTGGGCGAGGGCGATGTGCCGCTGGATCATCTTCCGCAGCCCCGCAGCCCCGAACATCCGCAGCACCATCCACAGCTTGAGCGCCCGGAACCGGCGGCCCAGCTGGATCCCGTAGTCCATGAAGTTCACCACGTCCTCTTCAGGGGTGCGGAGGTACTCGGGCACCAGGCTGAAGGCCCCGCGCAGCACCTCCGGCCGGCGGGTGTAGAAGGCGGAGCAGTCGATGGGGACTGTAAGCCACTTGTGGGGATTCACCACGATGGAATCCGCCCGCTCGCACCCCGCCAGCACGTGTCGCTTTTCCGGGAGGATCGCCGCCGCCCCCCCGTATGCCGCGTCCACGTGCAACCAGATCCCGTACCGCTCGCAGATCCCAGCGATCTCCGGGACAGGGTCCACGCTGGTGGTGGAGGTGGTGCCCACGGTGGCCACCACGCACGCGGGCCGCCAGCCCGCCCGGAGGTCCTCCTGGATGGCCTCCTCCAGGGCATCGGGACGCATCCGGAACTCCCCGTCCACGGGGATCTTCCGCACCCCTTCCTGCCCGAACCCCAGCACGATGGCGCCTTTCTCGATGGAGGAGTGGGCGTGCTCGGAGGTGTACACGCGCAGGCGAGGGAGCTCCGGCCTTCCCGCCATCCCCCGCTCCCGGATCCCCAGCCCGAGAGACTCCCGGGCCGCGGCCAGAGCGCACAGGGAAGCCACGGATGCCGTGTCCATGATGATCCCGAACCTGGGCGGAAGCCCCAACAGCTGCCGGAGCCAGTCCAGGACCACCTCCTCCAGCTCCGTGGCCGCGGGGCACGTGCGCCACAGCATCCCGTTCACGTTCAGGGCCGCAGCAAGCATCTCCCCGAGCACGCCGGGTGCGGAGCCCGTGATGGCGAAGTACGCGAAGAATCCGGGGTGGTTCCAGTGCGTGACCCCCGGCAGGAGGATCTCCTGGAAGTCCGTGAAGATGCGATCGAACGGCTCCGGATCCTCGGGAGGAGAGGGGGGGAGCTTCGCGCGGATCTCCCCGGGCCGCACCCGCGCGAGGACCGGGTAGCGCTCGCTGTGGTCCAGGTAGTCCGCGATCCAGCGACCGAGCCGATCGAGTCCCTGAAGGAAGAGCTCTCCCTGTGGCCGTATATTGCTCATTTACAGTCCTCCTGGAAAGCGGGTACGCGCACCCGCGGCGTTTGGAAGGTGGCCTTGGTCCTTCTCCGGGGAACCCGACGGCGCCCGGCTCCTTCCCCGAGGGGGAAGGACATCGGGGAAGTTCTGCGGGCACCCTCCCGCAGGGGCTACAGGGTGTTCGCTGCCGGCCTGGGTCTGGCCGGCCTCGTGGCCACCGGGCTCGCCGCGCACACGGTTCCGCATCTCCCCCGCACCTATGTTCTCTTCCTGGCTCTCTCGCTCCTCGGAACCCTCGTGGTCGTCCGGCTGCGCTCCGGATTTCTCCTCTCCTTCCAGGTCCCCCTCGCTCCCGTCTGGCTGTACGGGTGGCCTGCCGCCCCGCCCCTCTTCCTCCTTTCCCTGCCCGTGCTGGTCCTCCTCCATGGTACGACCTTCTGGCGCGGGTTGGTGTACTTCGGAGGAGGGACCGTCTGGTCCCTCCTCGCCGGGGTTGTGTTCCAGCACGTGGGTCTTCGGCTCCACCCCCCTTGGGGGGAACTCGGCGGCATGGCCCTGGGAGGTGCGGTGTACGCCGCAGGCACCGTGCTCACCGCCGCCGCAGGCCACTACCTGGCCACGGGTCGCCTGAACCCCCTCTCCCCGCGAGGCCTGCTCCTGACGGGCGGGGTGGTCTTCCTCGTCGCCGGCCCCCCTTCATACCTGCTGGTGCTGTCCACGCAGAACCCCTCTCAGCCCCACCTGCTCACCCTTGCCATCTGGGGCCTCACTGCCATGGCGCTGGTGGGGTTCTTAGGAACCCGGGAGGCCAACGCCCGGCTGCAGGAGGCCCTCCGGGAGCTCCAGCAGCTCTCCATCACGGATCCCCTGACGGGCCTCTTCAACCGACGCCACTTCATGGACCTCCTGGGACGGGAGTTCAGCCGGCACGCCCGGCACGGGCATCCCTTCGCCCTGTTGCTCCTGGATGTCCGCAACCTCAAGCACATCAACGACACCCAAGGACATCCCGCAGGCGATGCCGCCCTCTGCGCGGTGGCCGAGGCGCTCCTCAGCCGGTTGCGCAGGAGTGACCTCGCCTTCCGCATCGGCGGAGACGAGTTCGCCGTCCTCCTCCCTCACACGGATCCTCAAGGAGCGTACCAGCTCGCCCGTTCCCTCTATGACCGCATCCGGGCCCAGGATCCCCTCCTGGACGTGACCATCGGCGTGGCGGGATTCCCCGAGCACGCCCACGACGCCACCTCCCTCATCGCGGCTGCGGATACGGCCCTGTACCGGGCCCGGGCCTCAGGGGACGCGGTAGGAATCGTGCCGGCACCTTGAACTCCCGCAGGCTGAGCGGAAGGCGCTTCCAGTGGTGCTGTACAGCATCCTGTCACCACGGCGTCGGGGCGGATGTGGCGCTTCGAGGGGGGAGCGGGCGCTTCCCGGAGCGCACACGATCCGCAGGTGAAAGGTGAATCAAAGCCGAGTGCCGGCGCCGGCGGTTGTAGAACCCCCTCAGGTAAGTGAACGGGGCGGAGCGGGCCTCCTCCCGGCTCTGGGACCGGCACCGGTCCGGGACTTCCCGCTCCGCCGTTACGAGCCCGTCCCTGCGCGGGCCTGCGTCCAGTGATCGATGGCGAACACCTGCGCGCTCAGCGGGGAGGAGCTGCATGGGCAGCCTGGAGCCGTGGAAGGGGCTGCGGCGGGTGGTGGGGGTCGGGGTCTCGGCCATCATCGACCTGAAGATCTGACCCGTCAGCGCCGGGGAGCCACCAGCAGGGTCCCGGTGTAGTGCACGCTCATCGGGTGCAGGTGGCAGTAGATGGTGTGGGCGCCCCGACGCACGCCGCGGATCCGGATCGTCTTGGTCTCCTTGGGCTGGAGGACCTCCTTGACCCCGAAGGCGTCGATGGCGAACCCTTCCGGAATGGGGCTCTCGTTGCGGACCACGAACTCCACCGTCTCCCCCTCGTAGGCAAACGCGTCCGCGGGGAGGTTCGTGACCGCGATGGTGGGAACGCCCGCCACCGTGGCCTTCCAGAATTTCATGGTCACGTGGTAGCGGCGCACGGGGGCGGAGACCGCCGGGGCAGTCGCGGGGAAGGTGGCCACCGCCAGGGCGAGGACGGCAGTAGCCGCGAGCAGAGCGACAGGACGGACCGTCATAGCCCACCTCCTATTTGATTTGGACTGCTAACTATGTACCATGGAGGGCAGGAGGCGTCAAGGGAGGGGACGGTGGCGAACGCAGGGAGAACCGGTGGGCCGTTCGGCGACCGAGAGCGGACCGCGGAGCGTGTGGCGCAGGCTCTGGTGCGGATCGGCACGGCGCTGCGCAGCGAGGCGTGGGAGGGAGCCCTGGCGCGGGGCCTAACGCCCACGCAGGCGCAGATCCTGAGCTACCTCCGGTTCCGCGGCAGGCAGGGCGCCCGGGTGTCCGAGGTGGCAGAAGCCCTGGCGGTAACCCCTGCCACCGCCAGCGAGTCCACGGATGCCCTGGTCCGCAAGGGATTGGTC
>JAVKHN010000038.1:0-18959 GCA_031459935.1 Candidatus Sysuimicrobium calidum
GGACGGTGGTCGGACCTGGGCCTACCTGGGCGAGCGGGGCCTGTCCGGGGTCTTCTCTTTGACGGTCCACCCTCGGAATCCCAATACCGTGTTCGCCGCCACCCGGGAGGGGCTGGTCGTGAGCCGTGACGGAGGCGAGCGCTGGCAACGCCTGGACGGGCCCCTGGGCCGCATTCCCGTAACGGCCCTGGTCTTTCATCCCCGGGAGCCGTACCGGGTGTACGCCTACGCCGCCTCTTCGGAGCTCGGACTGGTGCGGAGCACCGACGGCGGGAGGACCTGGAACTCCCTGGGCCTCTTCCTCGGTGGACAGGATGCCGTCGGCCAACTGGCCCTGCATCCCGCCGACCCGGAGATCCTGTACCTCAGTACATTCTCCGCGGACCTGTACCGGTCCGCGGACGGAGGAAAGACGCTTCAGAGGCTCGTGGAAAGGGGTAGGGTGCTGGCACCGTGACGCAGCCGCCGAAGGAACCCGACATTACCACCGTGCGCCTGGACCGGCCCGGGATCCGGGCGGTGCTGGGGGACCTGGAGGCACAGATCATGGAGATCATCTGGTCCCGCCCTCCGGGCGAGGGGGTTACCGTGCGGGAAGTGTTCGAGGAGCTATACCCGCGCCGTCGCCTCGCCTACACCACGGTGATGAACACCATGGCGCGCCTAGCCCGAAAGGGTCTGCTCGTGACCGAGCGCCGGGAGCCCGCCTACCTGTACCGGGCTGCCCTGGATCGGGAGGCGTTCGTGGACCGGTTCGTGGGCCGGGTGCTGGAGCGATTGCTGGTGAACTTCGGCGGGGTCGCCACACAACGCCTTCGGGAACTCACAGACTCCCGAACCCGCGCGCGTCTCACCCGCCTCGCGGAAGAGGCCAGGTTGCGCCGTCGCGCGGAACGATGACCTTCCCGCAGTTCCTGCTGGGTTCGCTGGCGCTCGCCGTTGTCGTGGGCGGAGCGGGTGCCGTCGCCCTCCGCGGGGTGCCGCCGGGCGGCCGTCGACCGGTTGCTCTCCTGGTGCTCGGTCTACCGCCTTTCGTCCTCACGGTGGCCACCGCACACCTACTCGGACGGTTCCGGACGGCCTGCGTCCTGCCGATGAGCTGGGAGCAGGTCGTCACCCTCGGGCTGCTCGGGATGCTGTGGGGGAGCATGCTGGTCGCCCTGGCTGTGAATCTCGTGCGGCTGCGGACAACCCACCGGCTGCTGCAGGGCTGCCCGGCACTCGAGGAGCCTCAGGCGGTGCAGCGCCTTGCCCTGCTCGCCGCGCGGTTGAAGGCCCCGATTCCCCGCCTGCGTGTGCTGGAGACCCACTCCCCTGTGGCTCTCGGAGCGTGGTTGAGCGGACCCGCGGTGGTGGTCTCCCGGTGGTTCCTTGAGCACCTGGACGGCGAGGAGCTGGAGGCGGTGATGGCCCACGAACTGGCCCACCTGGTCCGGCGCGCCCCTCAGGTTCTGTGGGTCGCCCGGGTACTGCGAGACGCCACGTGGTACCTCCCGTGGTCACGGCGGGCCTTCGAACTCCTCGAGGCGGAGGAGGAGCTGGAGGCCGACGCGCTCGCGGTAGCGCTCACCGGCCGGCCCCTTGCTCTGGCCTCCGCCCTCGGGCGGCTCACCGAGCAGGCATTGCTGGCTAGCGTGCCATTGCCCGGGTTCGGGAGCGAGCCCGGATGGATGCTGGAGGAGCGGCTGCGCCGCCTGCTGGAGGGCCGGGCCCGGCCGGGCGGGGTGCTGGTCGGAAGCCTCCTCGCGGGGGGCCTGGCAGCGGCAGCCCTGCAGATGGTTCCGAGCTTAGTGGCCGACTTCGCTGGGGCCCTGCCCCTGTACTGCCGCGTTGCACCATCTTAACGAACCCGGGAGGTGGATGTGGACATGGAGTACTGGCTGCCTCTCCTCCTGCTCCTAGCTTGCCCCCTCGGCATGGGGATCGCCATGCGGCTTGCCATGCGCGCAGAGCCGCGTGGACCCGGCGGAGGAGCCTCGGCGGCGGACTCCTCTGCCGGACTCTCACAGGTTCCAGACGACAGGCCGCCACCGGACGCCGCGAGTGCGCTGCGGTCTTCGCGCCTTCTGTGCCTGGACTGGAGGGTGCTGGCCGGGCTTGTGACGGTCGGCGTCGTCCTGTGGCTGGTTGCGCCCGCGGTGATCCTGCCCGCCCTGGCTTTGCTCGCGCTGCTCGCCTGCCCGACCTCCCATTACCTCATGATGCGGGGTGAAGCCGGCCGCTCCTGCCACCCGCCGTCCCAGCAGCCGGCTCAAGCCCCACCCGAGGCCTCAGGGACCCTCAGCCAGCCGCCCGGCGAGGGAGAGTAGCCTGCATGGCCCGCAGCACGCGCGTGCGGATCTGGACGTGGGGAGGGTAGAGAAGGCCTTCGCCGGTCGCCGACTGAGGCTCGCGGCCAGCCTCCTCCTGGTCGCCGGGCTTCTCGCTCTGTTCTCCTCCGCCCTGTTCCGGGGTCAGAACCCGGGTCGCGGCGGGCTCGCCATCAACGCCACGGGACGCGTGGGGCAGCTGCGAGTACGGCCCGCGCCCCCGTTCCAGCTCCGGTTGCTCGACGGTGGCACGTTCCGCCTCGTGGACCAGCGCGGCAAGCTTGTGGTGGTCAACTTCTGGGCCTCGTGGTGCCCGCCGTGCCGGGAGGAGGCGCCTGAGCTGGTGGCGGCCTGGCGGAGGCTTCGGGGCTGGGGTATCGTATTCGTGGGCGTGAACGTGTGGGACTCCGAGCAGGCCGCGCGTGCATTCCTGCGGACCTACGGGGTCCGCTACCCGAACGGTCCCGATCCGCGGGGGCAGATCCTCGTGGATTTCGGAGTCACGGGGATCCCGGAGACGTACGTGGTGGATCGTGCGGGGCTGCTCGTGGGGCGATGGATCGGGCCCATCACCGGGGAGGATCTGATCAAGCTGCTGGAAGGCCTTCGGAGACCGACCCCGTGAACGGAGAGGTCGCCCTCGTGCGCAGGATCCGCATAGACCTCGCAGGGATCGCCTTCATGCTGCTGGGCCTGGCGCTGGGATGGGTCCTGATCTCGTCCACGAAGGCCCTCTACCTCGCCCAGGGGCGGATCGCCACCCTCGCCACCTGGCTCCCGGTGGGATACGCCTTCGCCGCGGGCATGGTGGCTGCGGTCAATCCCTGCGGGATCCTGCTCCTGCCTTCCCTCGCCGCCTACGCGCTCGCGCAGACAGACCCGGAATCCTCTGGAAGACGCGCTACTCGGGCGCTCGCCTTCGGAAGCCTCAGTACCCTGGGCTTCGTAGTGCTCTTCGGGGCCGCAGGTCTGGTAATCGGCACGGGCGGATATGTGCTCGCCCAGGCGTTTCCGTACGGAGGCATGCTCATCGGTGGAATCCTCGTGCTGCTCGGCACCTGGCTCGTTCTCTCCGGCCGGGAGCTCGGGCTTGCGGCCGCAAGCCGGGTGTGGGAGCGGGTG
This sequence comes from Candidatus Sysuimicrobium calidum, assembly GCA_031459935.1. Classification (GTDB taxonomy): domain Bacteria; phylum Sysuimicrobiota; class Sysuimicrobiia; order Sysuimicrobiales; family Sysuimicrobiaceae; genus Sysuimicrobium; species Sysuimicrobium calidum. The sequence continues at coordinate 3,432 of JAVKHN010000038.1, forward strand.
CGGCCCCGGAACGATCTACTCTCCTACTTCGGGTTCGGGGTGGCTTACGGGGTCTGTTCCCTCGCGTGCACCCTGCCCGTGTTCCTCGCGGTGGTGGGAAGCGCGGTGGCTTCCGGGAGCTGGCTGGTGGCGGCCGGCCGGTTCGTGGGGTACGCCCTCGGCATGGGCACGGTCCTCACCGCGGTGCTGGTGGGGGTGGCCTTCTTCGAGGCCGCGGTCACCCGGTGGATCCGGACTGTGGTTCCCTATGTGCACCGGCTCGCAGCCGCCTTCCTCATCGGCGCGGGGGTCTTCACCATGGGGTATTGGTGGAGGGCGTTTTGACCTCCCCGCGGGCCATCCTCGGGGGGATCTGCCTTATGGTGCTGGTGGGCCTCCTGGCGGCGAACCCCGCCCGTGGCCATGCGGTCCTGCTTCGCAGCAGCCCTCCGGACGGCGCCCGGCTGGACACATCCCCGCCGCAGGCGGTCCTGGTGTTCAGTGAGCCCGTGCATCCCGCTTTGAGCACCGCGGAGGTGCTGGATTCTTCCGGGAGGGTGCGCTCCCTGCGGTCCGAGGTGACGGGAGACGGCCGGACCCTTGTGGCTTCTCTTCCGCAGCTTCCCCGGGGAAGCTATGCGGTGCGGTGGCGGATCCTCTCTCGGGTGGACGGGCACCTCACCACGGGGCTGGTGGCGTTCGGCGTGGGTGTGGAACCGGGCCGCCGGGGTATGGATCTGAACCGGCCGCCGCTGCTGCGGGTGGCAGTCCGGTGGGTCGCGTACGCGGCCATGCTGGTGCTCGCGGGAATCTCCGTCTTCCGGCACCTCGTGTTCCCCACCGCCCTTCCGAAAATCGCGGAGAACCCGATCCGGACCCTCACGGGGGTCGCGGCGCTCGTCTTGCTGCTCACCGCACCCGCGGAACTCGCCTACCTCCTCGGCGGAGCGCCCTTTCAGCAGGCCGCGTGGATGCTGGCCTCGAGCTCTGCGGGACTGGCCCTGGGGCTTCGCAGCCTCGCCGCATCCGCCTTCCTCGTGCCGGACGCGGCCCGGGCCCGGTGGTCGCTTCCCGCGGCGGCCGTTCTGCTCTTCACCGCTACCCTGAGCTCCCACGCGTGGGGCGGCGGGATGCTTGCGGCCCTCGTGGACGGGGTGCACCTGCTGGCCGCCTCGGTCTGGCTGGGAGGGCTCGCGGGCCTCCTCGTCCTCCTCGCCGCGGGCCGCCCATACCGCATGCACGCGGTACAGGCGGTCCTTCGCTTTTCGTGGTGGGCAGGCTGGAGCCTGATGGCCGTGGCGGGCAGCGGTGCCCTCATGACCGCGCGGGAGCTCCCCTTCCTCTCCGGCCTCCTCACCACGGACTGGGGCAGGCTGCTGCTGGCAAAGCTCGTCCTTGTCCTGATCCTGGTGATCCTGGGTGCGGTGAACCGTTACGCGCTGCTTCCCCGGTTGACCCCGGGGAATCCGAAGGAAGGGGTTCTCCGCTGGGTCCGGCGGGTCGTGACGGTGGAGGCGGCCGCGGGTGCGCTGGTGCTGCTGGTGGTGGGCGCCCTCACCATTACCCCCACCGCCCGCGCCATCCAGCTACGCACCGTTCCCCCGCGTACCCTCGCGCTGGCTGCGGTCTCCGGCGGATTGCGGATCGTGCTGCGCGTCATGCCTGCGGAGCCGGGCTGGAACCGGTTCGAGGCCACCCTCCGCAGCCCGGAGGGGACCTCCGGGGATGCGGACCGGGTGATGGTACGGTTGTGGAAGCTGGACGAGGAGGTCTTACCGGCCACCGTGAGGCTCACGCGGGAGGAACCCGGCCGGTACGCGACGGAGAGCGGAGCGCTCGGGCTTCCGGGTTTCTGGGAGGCTGAAGTGGTGCTGCGGTGGCGGGGAAGACCGGACGTCTCCGTGTCCTTCCCGCTGCGTGTGGGAGAGTTCCGGTTACGGACGGAGGCCGAGGCCTTCCAGCTTCTCCGTCGGGCTCGGGAGGCAATGGAGGCCGTGCATGTGTGGCGGGAGACCGAGCAGATCACGGATGGAGCGGGCAACGTGGTGGTGACCCGCTATACCTTCCAGAAGCCGGACCGGGTGCGGTTCGAGGTAGCCGGGGGAATGGAGGCAATTCTCATCAGTCGGGAGCGGTACGTGCGGACGGACCGGGGGTGGAGCCGGGACAGGCTCCCGGAGCCCTTCATGGCCCAGGGGGCGGCAGGGTACATGCAAAACCCCGCGCGGGCGCAGGTGGGTCGGCGGGCCGTCTGCGGGGAGGAACCATGCCGGGTGGTGCTGTGGGACAGCCCGGATGGCCTCGCCTCCTTCGCCGCGTGGATCGGGGAGCGCACCCACCGGCCCCATAAGCTCCTGATGTCGGCCCCCGCCCACTACATGGTCACTCTGCCCCGGGACTTCGATGCGGCGCAGGAGGTGACGCCTCCGTGAGGCGGTTCCTGGTGCTTTTTGCGGTGGCCCTCGCCTCCGTGGGCGTCGCCTGGGTGTGGGAGCAGGCGCAGGAAGGAAGAGGCATTCCCGCCATACGCGCTCCGGCCCGGCCGGACGCCAACGCCCTCCGGGACCGACCGCTCGCTCCGGACTTTCTCCTAGAGACCCTGGACGGCCGCGAGCTGGCCCTCTCCGAGCTGCGGGGCAAGCCGGTGGTGTTAAACTTCTGGGCCTCGTGGTGCGTGCCGTGCCGGCTGGAGATGCCCATCCTGGAGGACGCGGCCAAGCGCTACCGGGGGCGAGTTCACTTCCTGGGGGTGAACGTCCTGGACCGCCCCCCACTGGCTAAGGCATTCGTGCGCAAGCTCGGGGTGACCTTCCCCTCCGTGTTGGATGAGGACGGCGTGGTGCTCGCGAAGTACCGGGTGGTGGGGCTTCCCACCACGGTGTTCATCACCCGCTCCGGACGCCTCTTTGAGGTCCACGCGGGTCCTTTCGTGGGCCCCGAGGGCGCCCGTCGTCTGGAGGACTACATCGCCCGACTCCTGCGGCAGCCCTGACCCCCGTGGCGCGGATTTGGCTCCCGGAGCCCTTAAAATCCTGAATTGCGGGAGGGGCAGGATGGAGCTTCAGGAGTGGACGGTGGGAGTGGCCGCGTATGCGCTGGGCTCCGTCCTGCCCGCGGAGATCCTGGCCCGGCGGCGGGGCACTTCCCTCCTGCACGTGGGGGAGAATCCGGGCGGCGCCGGCACATGGCGTACCCTGGGTCCCCGGGCGGGCGCGGCCGTGATCCTCTTCGATATGGGCAAAGGGGTGGCGGCGGCCTGGCTGGCGCGTCGGGTGGCCGCCACCCTGGAAGGCTTCGTGCTCATCTGCACCGCACCCGTGGCCGGCCACAACTGGCCCCTCTACTTCCTGTTCCGCGGGGGCCGCGGTCTCGGCCCCGCGGCCGGGGTGCTCCTGGTCCTGGCCGGGAAACCCTTCCTGCTTGCCTTTGGGCTGGGAGCGCTGATGGCCCTGCGCACCCGGTGGGTTCCCACCGTGGGCATCGTGGCCCTGCCCACCTACCTGGGGCTGCTCCTGGCGGGGGGGTATCCTGCCCGCGAAGTTGCTGCAGCGACAGCGGTGAGCCTCACCGTGGCGGTACGTCAGCTGCCCTGGCTTTGGGGGCGGCTCCAGGAATGGAAGCGTCCCGTGCCCCGGTCCCCTTAGGAGGCGCGTGTGGGACAGCCCGTGGCGGTGGTCACGGAGTCCGTCTGCTGCCTGCCTCCTTCCCTTTGCGCGGAATGGGGGATCCTCCTCGTGCCCATGTGGATCCTCCGCGGGGAGCGCGGCTACCGTGACGGCATCGACGTGACCGTCCACGAGGTCCTCAGGTGGCTTGAGGAGGGCCCGCCCTACCCCACCGCCTCTGCCCCTTCTCCCGCAGACTACCTCGCGGCCTTTGAGGAGGCCGAACATCGAGGGGCGGAACGGGTGCTGGTGCTCACGGTGGCCCGGTGGCTCTCGGCCGCGCACGACCACGCCCGGCGAGCGGCGGCCCGGTCCACGATTCCCGTGGAGGTGGTGGACACGGGGACCGCAGCCGCCGCCCAGGGCCTAGTGGTGCGCGAAGCGGCCCGGCGCCTCCGGGCGGGCGGGAGCGTGGAGGAGGTCGTGCGCTGGACCGCGCAGGTAGGGCCGCGGGCTCGGCTTGTGGCCCTGGTGCGTTCCCTGGACCACCTCGCCCGCAGCGGCCGGATCCCCCGCATCGTCCACCTCCTGAACCAGCGCCTCGGGACCGTCCCCCTGCTCGCCATCGGAGAGGGCCGGGTCCGGCGGGCCGGGGTGGCGCCGGGCCTCCAGGCGGCGGTGAGGCGGCTCATCTCCGAGGTGCAGAAAGCCAGGCGGCGCGCGGCCCGGCTGTGGGTGGCGGTGATGGAAGCGGGAATGCCGGAGGAAGCGCAGCGGCTCATGCAGGACCTCCGGGCGCTCCAGGTGGCGGACGCCATCGACCTGTTCCCCAGTACCCCCGTCATGGCGGTGAACACGGGTCCGGAGGTACTGGGGGTGGCGTACCTGGCGGAGCCCTAGAGTTCCGGTTCTCCGGGGCACGCTTCCCCGTCGCCGGAGGGCTCCTGAGGAAGCCGCGTCGCCCGGACCTCCTCCACGCTCCCCCACCGCAGGACGCGCGCCAGGACGAGGTGCGGGGCGGAGGTGTGGAGGTGGATCCGGACCAGGCCGTCCCGCTCCGCCACCACCACCGCGTCTCCCAGCCGCTGCAGGGTGCGTCGTACGCGGGTCACAGGCATATCGCGCATCCGGACGAGCACCTCGGTGCAGTAGCGCGCGGTTGCGGGAAGGGAGGGCGCCGCCCGGGCTGGGATTCGGGCCAAGGGCGCGGGAGGGGAGAGCGGTGGGGGAACGGTTCCCCGGACGGTGCCGGCCATGGCCTCCAGCAGCGCCACGAGGCCGGCAGCGCCCGCATCCACCACGCCCGCGCGGCGCAGCACGGGCAGCATCTGCGGAGTCCGAAGCCAGCTCAAGCGGGCCGTGGCCGCCGCACGGACCAGCACCTCGGGCAGGCGATCCCCGTGGGCCTCCGCGCCCGCGGCAGCCGCGGCCGCCACCGTCAGCACGGTCCCCTCCACGGGCTCCTGAACCGCGCTCCGGGCCGAGTTCGCGGCGATGCGGAGGGCTGCGGCTACTCGCGCGGCATCGGCCTCCACAACACCCCTCCAGGCCTCGCTCAGGCCATAGAGATACTCGGCCAGGATGGCGCCCGAGCTCCCGCGGGCTCCCAGGAACGCGCCCCTGGCTGCCGCGGCAGCGGTCTCCCCCAGGTCGCTGCTCCCCGCGGCGCGTACGGCCTCCACCGCGGCAGCCAGGGTGGCGCACAGGTTCGACCCGGTATCGTGATCGGCCACCGGAAAGACGTTCAGGGCGTTCACCTCGGCACAGCACCGGCGGAGCTCGGCCAGCGCGGCTTCCAGGGCAGCGGCGAAGTGCTCCCCGGTAAACCGCTCTCCGGCCTGCTTCTCGGCCTCACCGCCCGACCGTGCATCCGCGGGATCCGCCACGGAGGCTTCCTCCACCCGCAGCCGCAGGGGAACTCACAGGCGTCCGGGACCATGCACGGAAGCCGGCCTGCTACCGGCCCCACACGAGGGCGCACGCGGCCCAGGTGAAACCGCCTCCGAACGCCACCAGCACCACCCGGTCGCCCTCCCGGACGCGGCCGTCCCGGGTCGCCTCCCACAGGGCCAGGGGTATGGAGGCGGAGGAGGTGTTCCCGTACCGGTCGATGTTGCAGAGGAACCGATGGAACGGGATCTCCAGGGCCCGGGCCACCGCCTCCACGATACGCTGGTTCGCCTGGTGCGGCACGATCCAGTCTACCTCCTCCAGACTCCACCCGGCCCGCCGGGCCACCTCCGCTACGGCCTCCGGGACCACCCGCACCGCCAGTCGGAAGAGGGTGCGGCCGTCCATGCGCACGTAGTGGAGGTGCTGGGCCACGGTTTCCGGGCTCGCAGGAAGCCGCGTACCTCCGGCCGGCATCTTAAGCACATTCCCCGCACTCCCATCCGCTCCCACCACCACCGCCTGCACCCCCCGCCCGGTCTGTGTGGGCCCCAGGAGCACCGCCCCCGCTCCATCCCCCACCAGCACGCAGAGGGTCCGGTCCGTCCAGTCCACGATCTTGGAGAGCACCTCCGCCCCCACCACCAGCACGTACCGTGCCGCTCCGCCCGCGATCATCTGAGAGCCCAGGACCATCCCGTACACGAACCCGGAACACGCGGCCAGAAGGTCGAAGGCTCCCGCCCGCCGGGCGCCGAGCCGATCCTGCACGAGGCACGCGGTGGCCGGCAGGAGGTGGTCGGGCATGGTGGTGGCGCAGATGATGAGGTCCACCTCCTCCGGCAGGACCCCCGCGGACCGCAGGGCCTCCTCCGCCGCGGGGAGCGCTAGGTCCGAGGTGGCCATATCGGGATCCGCCACGTACCGGGTGCGGATCCCCGTACGCTCCACGATCCACTCATCGGAGGTGTCCACCATCCGCGCGAGGTCGTGGTTGGTGAGCACCCGGCTCGGTACGTAGGCTCCGACCCCCAGAACCGCAGCGCGGAGGGGGGACCCCTGCATCCCCATCACGTCTCGCTCCGGGGGCGCTGGTAGGCGCCCATCAGGGTGAGGCCGCCATCCACCACGATGGTCTGCCCCACGATCCACTCCGCGTCGTCCGAGCACAGAAAGGCGATGACCTTGGCGATGTCCTCCGGCGTGCCCATCCTCCCCTTGGGAGTGGAAGCCACCATGGCCCGGGCGAAGCCCTCCAGATCCCCTTCCGTATACACCTCCAGGGACTCCGTGTCCACGGCCCCCGGGCTCACCGCGTTCACCGTGATCCCCAGCGGAGCCGCCTCCACGGCCAGGTAGCGGGTGAGGGCTTCCAGAGCCGCCTTGGCACTCGCCAGGAGCGCGTAGTCCGGGAGGTAGCGCTGGGTCGGGAATCCTGAGACCGTGATGATGCGACCCCGGCGGCCCCGCATGAGCCGCATGGCCTCCTGGGCCGCCTGCACGAAGCTGAACACGTTCAGCTGGTACGTGCGCGTGAGGTGGTGGGGCTTGAGGGCCTCGATGCGCCGGAAGGCGGTGGCGGCCGCGTTGGCCACGAAGATGTCCAGGCATCCGAACTTCTCCTCGACGGCCCGGAACAGCGCGGAGACCTCCTCCGACTGCTCCAGATCCGCCTGCACCGCCTCCGCCCTGCGGCCCAGGGCGGTGATGGCCTCCACCACCTCCGAAGCCCGATCCTCCCGTCTCCGGTAATGCACCACCACGTCCGCACCCCGCTCCGCCAGCAGGAGCGCGGTGGCGCGCCCGATTCCCCGGGAAGCCCCCGTTACCAGCGCAACCTTGCCCTGTAGCGTCACGATCCTCCCTCCGGTGTGATCACGTATCGCACGGTCTCAGGCGGGCGGGCCCGCAGGGCCGCGATGGCTTCGTGGATCTGCGCAAGCGGCCACGTGCGGGTCACGCTGCGGCTGAGATCCAGCCGGCCCGAAGCGGCCAGGCCGATCACGGTGGCGATCTCGTGCGGGGTGGCTCCGAAGGCGGAACGGATCTCGATCTCCCGGCGCACCAGATACGAGGAGCCCGGGAGCACCAGGGGTTCGTCCGAAACCCCGACGAGCACCACCCGGCCGCCGATGCGGGTGGCGCCGATGGCCGCCCGGACCGTCTCCGGCCGGGAGACGAAATCCACGGTGAGGTCCGCCCCCCTGCCCTCCGTGAGGCGCCGGATCTCCCGCACGGGGTTGCGATCCCCGGTCGCCACCACCACCTGTACCCCCAGGGGCTGCAGCCGCTCCGCGGTGGCCTCCCGCCGCACCACCACCATCACCGGATCCCCGCCGAACAGCTTCGCCAGCAGCGCTCCGTGGGTTCCAACTCCACCGGCCCCGTAGATTACCACGCTCTGGCCCGGCTGCAGCTGTCCGCGGGTCAGCACCGCGTGAAATGCGGTAGCCACCGCGTCCGGCAGGATGGCACCCACCCCAAACGGCAGCGACCCGGGCAGATGGAAGAGGTTTTGAGCTGGCACCACGATGTACTCCGCAAACCCCCCGGGCCGGGTGAGCCCGATGAGCTCAGGAGCCAGGCACGCGGACTGCCGGCCATCCAGGCACGACCAGCACCGACCGCAAGCCACGTAGGGATTCACCACCACCCGGTGCCCCGGTCGCCACGGCTCCGCGTCCTCCCCTGCCTCCACCACCTCCCCGGCCACCTCGTGCCCCAGCACCACAGGCCACCGGACCTCCGGCGGGAGTCGCAGGCCGTCCAGGATCTCCAGATCCGTCCCGCAGATCCCCGCAGCCTGCACCCGCACCAGCACCTCTCCCCTCCCGGGCCGGGGATCCGGCACCTGCTCCAGGCGGAGCTCCCGCTGGGGCGAGCGCTCGTACACGCAGGCCGCGAGCATCTACGTCTCCAACGCTCCGGAACCCAGCAGGGACCGGGCGATCACCAGCTTCTGGATCTCCGCGGTTCCCTCCTCGAACCACAGGGCCCGGGCGTCCCGGTAGATCCGCTCGATGGGGTGCCCCCGCAGATACCCGATGCCGCCACAGATCCGGAGGGCCCGATCCGTCACCCGCCCCACCATCTCCAGGCCATAGAGCTTGGCCATGGCGGCTTCGGCGGTGCAGGGCTCGCCCGCATCCACCTTCCGGGCCGCGTCCAGCACCAGCAACCGCGCGGCCTGCACGTCCACCGCCATCTCCGCCAGGGCGAACTGAATGGCCTGCCGCGCCGCGATGGGTTTGCCGAAGGTGACCCGGCGCTGTGCGTGCGCCCTCGCCACCTCCAGGGCCCGCTGGGCAATCCCCACGCAGCTAGCGGCGATGGAGATGCGGCTCGGGTCCAGAAATCCCCGCAGCACCATCTGTAACCCCTGCCCCTCCTCCCCGAGGAGCGCCTCTTCGGGCACAAAGCAGTCCTCGAACGTCAGCAGGCCGTGCCCCGTGCCCACAAGCCCCATGCCGTCCGGCTGGAGGGCGATCCGCAGGCCGGGACTCGTGCGGGGCACGAGGAAGGCGGAGATCCCCTGAGCACCCCGGCTGCGATCTGTGTACGCCACCACGATGAAGGCCTCCGCGAGGTCCGCAAAAGTGATGAGCCACTTGCGGCCTCGCAGCACCCACCCACCCGGGACCCGCTGTGCCTCCGTACGGATGTCCGTCCCCGTGCCCGCATCCGGCTCCGTGAGGGCGAACGCCAGCCTGGCCTCTCCCGTGGCCCACCGGGAGAGGTAGCGATGTTTCTGCTCCTCGGTCCCGTACCGGTCCAGCAGGCGCCAGAGGCCGTTGTGGACGTGCACCACCATGCGCACGGATCCGTGGGTCTGGGCCACCACCTCCAGGATGGGGAGGTACTCCCTCATGCACAGGCCCCACCCCCCATACCGCGAGGGCAACGTGAGGCGCAACAGACCCTTTTGGGCGAGTCGGTCCCACAGGTCCGGGGGGACCGCTCGGTTCCGTTCGATCTCCTCCGCGACCTCTTCCAGTTCCCCGAGCACAAAGGCCCGGATCTCCTCTCGGTAGGCATCGAGATCTCGGGGGCGCTCCACAGCTCCGCACCCTCCCCGCCTGTACATGCACAGGAACCCTACTTCCGATCCTTCCGCGGCACCGTCATCCGGAAGTATTCTGCACAAACCGGAAAAGTCCTACTCCCCCGGCTCCCTTCGTTCGGAATCGTTGTCCCTGAGGGGATCTCGTGGTAGAGTGCTGGGCGGAGTGCACTCCCGAGGGGGCTACCATGGACAAGCGAGCTGTACTTGATCGGGTCGAGGAACTGGGCGTGCGGTTCATACGCCTGCAGTTCACGGACATCTTCGGCACCCTGAAGAACGTGGAGATCCCCGCGGATCTTCTGGAGCGGGCGCTGGACGGCGAGATCATGTTCGACGGATCCTCCATCGAGGGGTTCGTGCGCATCGAGGAGTCGGACATGTACCTCGTGCCAGATCCCTCCACCTTCGCGGTCTTCCCGTGGAAGGAGGGGGAGGTAAAGACCGCCCGCCTCATCTGCGACGTGTACACCGCGGACGGCGAGCCCTTTGAAGGGGACCCCCGGTTCGTGCTCAAGCGGATGGTCCAGCGGGCGGCCCGGTTGGGCTACACCATGATGGCGGGCCCCGAGTGCGAGTTCTTCCTGTTCCCCGTGGACACAGAAGGGGAACCCGTACTCACCACCCACGACCGGGCGGGCTACTTTGACCTCGCCCCCATCGACCAGGGGGAGGAGGCCCGGGCGGACATGATCACCGCCCTGCGGGCCATGGGGTTCGAGGTCGAAGCCGGGCACCACGAGGTGGCCCACGGCCAGCACGAGATCGACTTCAAGTACGCGGACGTGCTGCGCACCGCGGACAATGTGACCACTTTCCGGTTCGTGGTCCGCACCATCGCCCGCCGGCACAACCTCCACGCCACCTTCATGCCCAAGCCCATCGCGGGCATCAACGGGAGCGGCATGCACACCCACCAGTCCCTCTTCCGGGACGGCCGCAACGCCTTCTACGACCCGGAAGGCTCGTACCAGCTGAGCCAGGAGTGCCTGTGGTACATTGGGGGGCTATTGACCCACGCCCGGGGGATGGCCCTGGTGACCAATCCCCTGGTGAACTCCTACAAGCGACTGGTCCCGGGCTATGAGGCCCCCGTGTACATCGCCTGGGCGGAGCGCAACCGCTCGCCGCTCGTCCGGGTCCCCGCGGCCCGGGGGGAGGGCACCCGGGTGGAGCTGCGCATGCCCGACCCCTCCTGTAACCCGTACCTAGCCTTCGCGGTGATGCTGGCGGCAGGGCTGGACGGCATCGAGCGCCGGCTGGATCCCGGACCGCCCATCAACCGCAACATCTACGCCATGACGGAGGAGGAGCTGGAGCGCCTCCAGATCCGGGTCCTCCCCCGCAACCTGGGGGAGGCCATTGAGGCGTTTCTCGCGGACGAGGTGGTGTGCGAGGCCCTGGGGTCCCACATCGTCTCCGACCTGGTGCGGGCCAAGCGGCAGGAGTGGCGGGAGTACTCCGCCCAGGTCCACTCCTGGGAAATCGAGCGCTACCTCACCCGGTATTGAGCGGACCCGCTGGCACGGAAGTTGCATACCTCCGCGCGGGATGCGGTGCCCCCAGTGCGGCGGTACCCTCCAGACCTTCATCTCCGGCCGGTTCGTCCGGTCCAGGGGTGGGTGGGTGTGGGTGCGGAGCGTCCGGAGGGCCTGTGCCGGGTGCGGGATGGAGTGGCCTGAACAGGATCTCTCCCTGCGGTGCACCCCGGTGCGGGAGTTCACCGAGAGCCTGCGGGGACTGCAACGCTCAGGGGACCTCATCGTGGTCCGGTACCCGGACGGCACCCTGGAGGTGGTGAGCTGACCGGCTGACCTCTGCGCCCAGCAGAAAAACGGCTGCCACCACATATCCCCACACGAGGAAGACCACCACGCCTGTCAACGAGCCGTACACCAGTTGGTAGTGGACGATGCGCCCCACGCCCCAGAACATCCCCTGCCGGGCCAGCTCGAAGAGGGCCGTCGCGGTTAGGGCTCCAGGCCAGAGGGACCGCCAGGGGATCCTGCAGTTCGGCAAGAGCCGGTAGGCGACGAGGAAGGCCAGGAAGGCAAGGATGAAGGGGAACAGGACCCGGATCCCCCAACTCCCCGAGAGCCTCCGGAGCTCTTGGGCAAGGCTCTCCGAAGCGAACCGTTCCGTGAGGGAGAGCAAGACGGAGAACACGAGGGAGGTGCCCAGGATCATGCCCACGAGGAGGGTGGAGACGAGCTCCACGGCCTTCCGCCTCCAGTAGGCCCGGGGGTGCCGTACGCCCCAGATGCGGTTCAGACTGTGGCGGGCAACGCCCGCGGCGGCGCTGGAGGTCCAGATGAACGTGGCGATGGCCGCGATCCCCACAGTGCCCCGAGCTCGGATGGCCTCATCGAGGTTTCTCAGGACCACGTCCCGGGCCTGAGGGGGCAGATAGAGGGCAAGGGTGCGGACGAGGGAAGCCCGGAGGTCTGCTTGATCCACGAAGAAGGCGGCGGAGGCCACGGCGGCGAGGAGAAGGGGGAAGACCGAGAGCAGCACGTGGTAAGCGATGGCCGCAGCCAGGATCGTACCGTCGTGGTCCAGGAACCCCTGGAGGGCAGCCCGTACGAGCCGGGGCACGGCGTTCACGGTCCCCATTGTAGGCGCCCATTGCCGGAGGGGCGAGGCCCCCCTATAATTCTGGGTGTCTGGGCGGTTAGCTCAGCGGGAGAGCGCCTGCTTCACACGCAGGAGGTCAGAGGTTCAAGTCCTCTACCGCCCACCAAGCCCGAGCAGGATGCACAGGGGGCATGCTGTAGGGGAGGCGGAGGGGTGCGTGCGATCTACGTCCTGGCGGCCCTTAACTTGGCCGACGGTACTCTGACCGCTCTGTGGATCCGCCTCTTCCCCCATCTGGAGTGGAACCCCGTCTTCCGCGCTCTCGTGGAGACCTACGGAGTAGGAGGATCCTTTCTCGTGAAGGCGGCCCTCTCCGGGGTTCTGGTGCTGCGGGCCCATACGGCCCGCACCCTCGGCCGCTGGGAGATGGCGGTCCTCCGAGGGCTCAGCTGGGTATACGCGGCCGCGGTGGCCCAGCAGATTCCCATCGTGGTCTGGCTGGCCCTGCGGTCCAACGGGTAGGGGAAAAGACCATGGATCCCAGAATCGCCAAGCTGGCACGGGTGCTGGTGCAGTACTCCCTGGAGGTCCGGCCGGGGCAACTCGTACGCATCGCAGGCCCCGCCATTGCGGAACCCCTCCTGGTGGAGAGCTACCGCCAGGTGCTGCGGGCCGGAGCTCACCCCATCCTGCGCGTCACGCTGGACGGGATCGACGAGGTGTTCTACAAGGAGGCCACGGACGGGCAGCTGCGCTTCGTGTCGGAGCTGCAGAGGCTCGAGGTGGAGCACATCGATGCCTCCCTGGGCGTTTGGGCCAACTACAACACCCGGGCTCTCACCAACACGCCGCCCGACCGTCAGCGGATCCGGCGCGAGGCCCTGCGGGGGATAAGCCAACGGTTTCTGGAGCGGGCGGCTGTGGGCGCGCTGCGCTGGGTGGGGACTCAGTACCCCACCCAGGCGGACGCCCAGGAGGCGGAGATGTCCCTGCGGGAGTACGAGGACTTCGTGTACGGCGCGGGCCATCTCGATGCCCCGGACCCCATCGCGGTGTGGGAGAAGATCCGCACGCAGCAGCAGCGCATCGCGGACTTCCTCGCCACCAAGCGCACCCTCCGCGTGGTGGCGGAGGGAACGGACCTCACGGTGGGGGTGGCTGGCCGCACGTGGGTCAACGCGGCGGGGGAGCACAACTTCCCCGACGGCGAGGTGTTCACGGGGCCGGAGGAGGACCGCACGGAAGGGTACGTGCAGTTCTCGTTTCCCGCCATCTACGGAGGGCGGGAGGTGAGCGGGGTGCGGCTGGTGTTCGAACGGGGTCGGGTGGTGCACGCGGAGGCCAGCAAGGGGCAGGAGTTCCTGCACGAGATGCTGGAGGTGGACGAGGGAGCCCGGGTGCTGGGAGAGTTCGCCTTCGGGCTCAACGACGGCATCCAGCACTTCACCCGCAACATTCTCTTCGATGAGAAGATCGGAGGCACCGTTCACATGGCCCTGGGCTCCAGCTACCCGGAGACGGGCGGGCGGAACCAGTCTGGCCTGCACTGGGACATGATCTGCGACCTCCGGAGGGGCGGGGAGGTCTACGCGGACGGGGAACTCATCTACCGGGACGGGAAGTTCCTGCTACCCTGACCCCTCCGACTCGAACTGAGCGATGAGGGCCTCGAAAAGGCGGCGCTGCTGTTCAGCCACTGCTTCCATCCGCGCTGCGTAGAAGGGGTGCTCTGCGGCCTTGAGCTCGATGTTCTGCAGCACCCGGGACTGGATCTCCCGCAGGAACGCAGCCACCTCGTGCGGATCGAAGGAACCGAACTCCCCTGCCCGAATCCGCTCCACGAACTCCTCAATCGGCCGCATCTCATCCATGCACACCCGCTCGTAAGCCGCCCAAAGTTGTTCGTTCACGTCCGGCCTCCCTCCCGGCGACGGATGCGGTGCACCTTCAGGAAGTTGGTGCGACCACGGGCGATGATGGGAGAAGACCCGGTGATCACCACCACATCCCCGGGCTTCACCAGGCCTCCCTTCAGGAGCACCTCCTCCGTATGGACCACCATGGCGTCCGTGTCCTCCCGGAAGGGGGTGACCACGGGTTCCACGCCCCACCAGAGGGCAAGCTGACGCGCCACCTGCGGGTCCTCCGTCACCGCGAGGATGGGTTCCGCGGGGCGGTTCTTGGAGACCAGCTGGGCCGTGCGGCCGCTCCGGGTGATCACCACGATGGCCTTGGCCCGCACATCCCGGGCGATCGCACAGGCCGCCGCGGCCACGGACTCCGCGATCCCCATCCGATGGGCGTGCGGAGCGCCCACCCGGTAGAGCTCGGGGTGGGCGCTTTCCACCTCCACCGCGATGCGATCCATCATCCGGACGGCCTCGACAGGGTAGGCTCCGATAGCGGTCTCGTCGCTCAGCATCACCGCGTCCGTGCCGTCCAGGATGGCATTCGCCACATCCGAGACCTCCGCCCGGGTGGGCCGGGGCTGGTGGACCATGGACTCCAGCATCTGCGTGGCGGTGATGGCCGGAATGCCGAACTCGTTGGCCTTGTGAATGATGAGCTTCTGCAGGACCGGGACCCGCTCCAGGGGTACTTCAACCCCTAAATCGCCCCGAGCCACCATCACCCCGTCGCTGGTGGCCAGGATCTCCTCCAGGTGCTCCAGAGCCTCGGCCTTCTCCAGCTTCGCAATCAGAGGGATCTCCACACCCAGACGTTCCAGCTCCGCCCGGGCGGAGAGCACGTCCTCCGCCCGGCGCACGAAGGAGAGGGCCACCATGTCCACTCCCTGCGCGATGCCGAACCGCAGGTCCTCCAGGTCCTTGGGAGTCAGTGCGGGGGCGTGCACCCGCACCCCGGGGAGGCTCATGCCCTTGTGCTCCTCCACCCGACCTCCCCGCATCACCCGGGCCTCGATCCCGCTCTCCCGGACCGCGATTACGCTCAGCTCCATCTGACCGTCCGCGAGCAGGATGCGGTCGCCGGGCCGCACCTCTCGCAGGAGCTCCGGAGAGGTGGTGGTGAGGGAGCGCTCGGGGGCGTACCCGGGCTGGGTACGGATCAGGACCTGCTCGCCCTCCTGGAGCTCCAGGGGCCGGTGCTCGGGGAGCTCTCCCACCCGGATCTTCGGGCCCTGCAGATCCTGCAGGATGGCTACCGTCCGCCCCAGTTCCTCCGCCGCCCGCCGCACCTCCTGCATCCGACGGGCGTGTTCCTCCCGGGTGCCGTGGGAGAAGTTGAACCGGAACACATCCACGCCCGCGCACACGAGCTCCCGGATGCGCCCGGGGTCGTCCGAGGCGGGGCCCAGGGTCGCAACGATCTTCGTGCGACGCCGTCGCCGGAAGAGATACCGCACTGCCATGGAACTGCCTCCTCTCCGGCAGGAACGATGCCACCAGACCACCTGTTCCC
>JAVKHN010000039.1:0-18801 GCA_031459935.1 Candidatus Sysuimicrobium calidum
CCTCCACCCGGGCCTCGAGGATCTCGCACACCACCCGCCGCGGGACGATCCTCGGGGTCTGGGCGCCGATCTCCGCCACCTCCAGCAGTTCCCCCTCCCCGGCCATGCGGGCCCGGGCGGCCCCGAAGCGCAGCTTGATCCGCTCCGCCTCCTCCAGGGAGGTGCGCAGGCCCACCGCGAGGTCGTTGGTGAGGTGCTGACCGCCCACGGGGACCACCGCGGTGTGGCAGAGGGCCCCGTCCCGGAAGATGCCGAGGCTCGTGATCCCGCCTCCCACCTCGCACACCGCCACCCCGAGCTCCCGCTCTGCTCCGGAGAGCACTGCCTCCGCACTGGCCAGTACCCCGAGCACCAGTCCCTCCACCTCCAGGCCCGTCTGCTCCACGCACTTCACGAGGTTCGCCACCTGGGTGCTGGCCCCGGTCACCACGTGGGCCTCCACCTCCAACCGTACCCCGTACATCCCCACCGGGTTGCGCACGCCATCCGTCCCGTCCACCACGAAGTGCCGTGGCAGCACGTGGAGCACCTCGCGATCCGCGGCGGGGACCGCACTCATGCGGGCAGCCTCCAGGGCCCGGGCCACATCCGTGGAGGAGATCTCCCGATCGGGGGAGCTCACCGCCACCACGCCCCGGGTGTTCTGACCCGTCACATGATCTCCCGAGACCGCCACGTACACGGACCGGATCTCACGGCCCGCGGCCTTCTCCGCCCGCTCCACCGCCTGCTCCACCGCCTGCGTGGCCGCGCGGAGGTCCGCCACCACGCCCCGTCGGAGACCCGCGGAGGGCGCGGTCCCCACTCCCAGCAGCTGGAGCCGGTCCTCCGCCTCCGCCTGAGCCACCACGGCGCAGACCTTCGTGGTCCCGATGTCCAGCCCCACCAGCGGATGTGGTCTCGCCACCGCCTTCCTCCATCCGGGGTGGTTGCCCTATTCCACGGGAGTCCCGGGAGTCCTCCCTCGGGGGCGCACGATCGCCCGGTCTCCGAACCGGAGGTCCACGGACTCCACCGAGATCCCCCTCCGCAGCAGGGCCCGCACCACCCTCTCTGCCACCTCCATGCTCCGCGGGAGGTCGTCCCCCAGCACCACCCGCACCCAGGGTCCGGCCTGCAGCTTCAGCTCAAGGCTTCCCTCCGGAAGCAGCCGCGCAAGCAGCAGCCGATCGCGCACCTCCTCCGGGAGGGCCGCCAAAGCCCGCACCGCGGCCTGCAGCGGGGGGGAAGCGAGCGGCGCGCCAGGCGGGGCGGGAGGGACCCGGAAGGTCACGACAAGGGGGAGGAGGTTCTCCCCGCCCCCGTCCAGCACCACTCCCTCCCCGTCCACCACCAGGACACGATCCCCCTCCACTACGTGGAGCGCGGGGATCCGCTCCGTGACGTGGAGCACGATGGTGTGCGGCCACCGGAACTCCACCTGAGCTGTGCGGATGCGGGGATGCCGCAACAGGCGCGCGGTCACCTCCTCCGCATGGATGCGGGCGAGGGAAACACCCGCATGCAGCCGGGCCCATCGGAGGACCTCGGATTCCGGAAGGGTACGGTTTCCCGACACCAGAACGGTGCGGAGAGCGAAGAGCGATGAGTCCGGAAAGGAGAAGACCGCAGCGATGGTACACATCACCGCGCCGAAGCGCAATTCCCGCACCCACCGCATGGTCAGAACTCCCCCATCAGCTGCACCTCCAGTTCCAGCTCTACCCCAAACGCGCGCCGCACCCGCTCCCGCACCGTCTCCACCAGCCGGAGGACGTCCTCAGCCCGGCCGCCACCCTCGTTGAGAATGTAGTTCGCGTGCAGGGTGGAGACCCGAACCCCGCCCACCCGTAGGCCCTTACAGCCCGCGAGTTCGATGAGCCTTCCCGCGGCCTCACCCGGCGGATTGCGGAAGATGCATCCTGAAGAGGGCGGGCCCACGGGCTGGGTACACGCCCGGAGCCGTAACCATTCCTCCATGCGGGAGCGGATCTCCACGGGATCTCCCGGCTGCAACCGGAGGACCGCCTCCAGCACCACCGCGGTCTCCTGTTGCAGCCGGCTGGTGCGATAGCCGAACCCCAAGGCTGTGTCCGCCCACACCTCCTCTCCCCGCGGGGTGGCCACCAGCACCTCCGCCACCGCCTCCGCCATGCAATGGCCGTGGGCCCCTGCGTTCATCACCACCGCGCCCCCCACGGATCCCGGAATCCCCGCGGCGAACTCCAGCCCCTGAAGTCCCCGACGGGCGGCCTGATGGGCGAGGCTCGGAAGTCCGACCCCTGCCTCCGCCGCCACCTCCGTGCCATTCCAGCGGACCCGATGGAGGCCACGCCCCACCTTCACCACCACGCCCCGCACTCCCCGATCGGAGACCAGCACGTTGGAGCCGCGCCCCAGTACCGCGAACCGCTCGCCCCGGGCAAACAGCAGGCGCAGGACCCCCCGCAGCTCCTCCTGCCCGCGGGGCAGGAGGAGGACATCCGCGGGCCCTCCGATGCGAAAAGAGACGTGGCGGCTCAACGGTTCCGCCAGGCGCACGTCCCGGCAGACGGCCCGCAGGTCCTGCAACAGGGTGCGACTCACCCCTTCTCTCCGCCCAAGGATTCCGCCACCCACCGGGCCACCTTCCATACGTCCCCTGCGCCCATGGTGGCGAGGACGTCCCCGGAGCGCAACCGATTCCGGACGTACTCCGCCACCCCTTCCAGATCCGGAATCCACACCACCGGTCGATGGGGCTGGACTGCCTGCACGATGAGCTGTGCCGTCACCCCGGGCACGGGCGGTTCGTCTGCGGGGTAGATGTCGGTCACCACCACCTCGTCCGCGTCGTCGAAGGCCCGGGCGAACTGCGCGTAGGTGGTGGCGGTACGGGAGTACCGGTGGGGCTGAAACACCGTGAGGATGCGGGCATTTGATTTCACCTCCCGGAGGGCCCGCAAAAACGCCCGCACCTTCACGGGGTTGTGCGCGTAGTCGTCCACCACGAGGGGATCGGGGCAGTGCACCTCGAACCGCCGGGAAACGCCCCGGAAGCGTTCCAGGGCCTGTGCCATGGGCTCGAAGGGCGCGCCGAGGGCCAGGCCCGCGGCAAGGGCAGCTGTGGCGTTCAGCACGTTGTGCGCTCCGGGGACCGGGAGCCGAACTGTCCCCCGCTCCCGGCCTTCCACGGTTACTGCAAAGGTGACCTGCAGGCCCCTGCGCCCTAGGATCCGGGCCCGCACCTCCCCCGTTCCAAAGCCGTACCGGATCACCCGGGCCCGGCTCACCTCCAGGAGCGCCGCCACCTCCGGGATCTCCGCACACAGGACCACGAACCCATCCGCCGGGACACCCCGGACAAAGGAGGCGAAGGTCCGGTGGAGCTGGTGCCAGGTCCGGTAGTGATCCGCGTGGTCTGAGAGGTCCATGCTGGTGACCACCGCGGCGTTGACCTCGATCTCCCCCAGGGATCCATCGCTCTCGTCCACCTCCGCCACCACGGGTCCCCTGCCCACCCGGGCATGGCCGCCGAACTCCCGCACCTCGGCTCCCACCAGGGCGCAGGGATCGCAGCCCGCGGCCGTGAGGGCGGTGGCGAGGAGGGCCGTGGTGGTGGTCTTGCCGTGGGTCCCCGCGACTCCTAGGGAGAATCGCGCTCGCAGCAGATCCGCCAGCATCCGGGCCCGGGGCCACACGGGGATTCCCAGCCGTTTTGCCCGCACGATCTCCTCCTGGGTGGGGGGGACCGCGCGGGAGACCACCACGAGCTCGCATCCTCCCAGATGGGCAGGGTCATGGCCCACCAGCACCCGTGCCCCCAGTGCCGCCAGTCGCTCTGTGGCTCGGCTCCACCGGAGGTCGCAGCCGCTCACCTCCCGCCCCTCCGAGAGGAGGACCTCCGCAAGCCCGCACATCCCCGCACCGCCGATCCCCACGAAGTGGATCATCGCTTCCTCCTGGTCTGGTACACCACGCGCCAGACCGCCTCCGCGGCATCGGGCCGGCCCAGGCTGCGGGCCGCCTCTCGCATCTGCACGAGCCGTCCCGGTTCGGCCAGGAGTTCTGCGAGGGCGTGGGCGAGCCGGGCACCATCTAAGGCCTCCTCCGGGATCACCACCGCGGCGCCCGCCCGCTCCAGGGCCCGGGCGTTCTCCACCTGGTGGCCGGAGGCAGCCCGGAGAGGTACCAGCACCGCGGGAAGCCCTAGCGCCGCGATCTCCGCGCAGGTCCCGGCTCCGGATCGGGCCACCACCAGGTCCGCCACCGCATAGGCATCGCCCATCTCCTCGATGTAGTCCACCTGAATGTAGCGAAGCGCGCTACCCTCGTGGGGTGCCGTCACGCCTGCCCGCCGAGGGCCGGTCTGGTGCAGCACCTGCAGGTCGGACCGATCCCGCAGGTACCGCACCGCCTCCCCGACCGCCCGGTTGACGGCCGCAGAACCCTGGCTTCCCCCGAGCACCAGGATCGTCACTCGACACGGATCCAGTCCGAACCGCGCCTCCGCCCGCCTCCGGTCTCCCTGCCACAGGGAAGCCCGCAAGGGCATCCCGGTCCACACGCCCCGGTCTTTGAACTCCGCCAGCGTCTGGGGCATCCCCGTGCACACCGCGTGCGCGAACCGTCCCAGAAGCCGGGTCACCACTCCCGGTTTCGCGTTGGGCTCTAGGAGGACCAGAGGAACTCGCAGCAGCAGGGCCGCCTGGCTCACGGGGTAGCCTGCGTACCCCCCCGTACTCACCACCACGTCCGGCCGGAAGTGTCGCAGGATCCGCACACCCTCCATCACGCCCCGCGCCGCGTGGGCGAGGTTCCGGACGCCCTCTTTGATGCCCTTGCCCACCACCCCGCCGCTGGGCACCGCGCAGAACGGTAGCCCCCTGGGGGGCACCAGGCGGGCCTCCAACCCGCCGGGGGTCCCGCAGTAGAGGAGCTCCACATCCTCCGCCACAGCCTCCGCGAGCGCCAATAGCGGGTAAACGTGTCCGCCGGTTCCTCCGCCCGTGAGGACCACCCGCATGGCCTCACGCCGCCCATCCCGGCCCGGGGGGCCCGTCCGTCCGGACGGGCCCCCGGACGTACCGGGAGAGGTTGAGGCAGATGCCGCACGCCACCATCAGTGCGAACAGGGACGAACCTCCGAAGCTGAGGAAGGGCAGCGGCACACCCACCACGGGCAAGGTTCCGGAGACCGCGCCGATGTTCAGAACGATCTGGGAAGCGATCCAGCTTCCCACGCCCGCGGCCAGCAGGGCTCCGTACCGGTCCGGCGCGTGCAGCGCGAGACGGCGGATCCGGAGGAGGAGCAGGAGGTAGAGGGCCACGAGGCCGGTCACGCCCACCAGCCCCAACTCCTCCGCGAGGATGCTGAACACGAAGTCCGTGTGTCGTTCCGGGAGGTAGAAGAACTTCTGGGTGCTCCGCCCCACCCCCACCCCCCAGATCCCTCCGGAGCCGATGGCGATGAGGGACTGCACCACGTGGAAGCCAATGCCCTGGGGATCCCGCCAGGGATCCAGAAAGGCCAGCAACCGGTTCCGGCGGTACGGCTCGGAAACGGCCAGCCAGAGGGCCACCAGGCCTCCCACCGCTAGGACAGCACCGAGATGGCGGGCCCTGGCCCCGGCGGCGAACAGCAGGCTCAGGGTGATGGCACCCAGCACCACCGCGCTCCCCATGTCGGGCTGGCGCATCACGAGCCCGCCGAGGAGTCCGAGGATCAGGAGCGGGGGAGCAAGCCCCCGGTAGGGGTCGCGGAGGGAGGGTCCGCGGCTTGTGAGGAAGTGCGCCAGATAGAGGACGAGCGCGAGCTTCGCGCCCTCCACCGGCTGCACGGTCACGGGGCCCAGATCCACCCATCGCCGGGCCCCGTTCACCACCACCCCCACACCGGGCACCAGCACCACCAACAGGGACGCCACGGCCACCAGGAGCAATCCCGGCACAAGGCGCCGCCACGTGCGGTAGTGGATCCGGGAAGCGGCGGCGAGTCCCACTCCCCCCAGTCCCGTCCATGCCAGCTGCCGCTTGAGGAAGTACGCTGCGTCCCCGTAGGCCTCCAGGGCCGCCACGCTGCTCGCGCTGTAGATCACCACCAAACCGCCCAGGCAGAGGGCTGCCACCGCCACGAACAGCAGGGGATCCGGACGGCTGCGGACAGGGACGCTCACGACACCCGCTCGTCCCGGGACGGAGCCAGGGCACGCACCAGGGCCTGGAAGACCTCCGCCCGTTCCCGGTAATCGCGGAACTGATCGAAGGACTCACACCCCGGGGAGAACAGCACGGCCTCCCCCGGCCGCGCCAGCTGCACCGCCCGCCGCACGGCCCGCGGCAAGGTCCCCACCTCCAGGACCTCCGCGGGAAGCCCGCGGAAGGCGGAGCGCATCACCTCCGCGCACTCGCCGATGAGATAGATGGCCCGCACGGGCGAGGCCCGCAGGGCCTCGCGCATGGGCGCGAAGCTCTCCGGGGTCGCCCCGGGACGCCTCCCGCCCGCGATGAGGACGAAGGGGCGCCGCATGGCCCGGATGGCCGCCGCGGCCGCGGCGGGGTTGGTGGCCAGGGAATCCTCGATGCACTCCACCCCGCCCACCTCCGCCACCCGCTCCAACCGGTGCGGCAATCCCCGGAACGTCCGCAGCACGTCCCCCATAGCCTCTGGGCCAACCCCGGCGGCGCCCGCGGCCGCGCAGGCCGCCAGGGCGTTGCGGACCATGTACTCTGCGGAGACCGGCAGCCGCTCCAGCGGCAGGACCCGCCGCCCGAAGGCCACCACCCACCCCCCATCCACCCAAGCACCCCGCCCCAGCTCCCGGGGAAGGGAGCTGTGCATCGCGAAGGGCACCAGGCGCGCCCGGAGGGAGGGGATCAAGGAGGCGCACACGGGATCGTCCGCGTCCAGGATCGCCACGTCCTCCGGCGTCTGATGCTGGAAGATGGTGGCCTTGCACGCCACGTACGCCTCGAAGGACCCGTGGTCGTCCAGGTGGTGGGGCGCGAGGTTGGTGAGCACGGCCACCTGCGGGCTTCGGTCCAGCTGCAGCAGCTGGCGGTTGCTGATCTCCAGCACCACCCAGTCCTCGGGGCGGACCCGGTCCAGGGTGTGCAGCAGGGGAACGTGGGTGCGGTCGTTGCCGCTGAAGTGCGCGCGCTTTCCCTCCGCGAGCAGCATGCGGTGGAGGAGGGTTCCCACGGTGAACTTTCCGTTGGTGCCCGTTATGCCCACCACGGGGCAGGGGCACAGCTGAAAGACCAGGCGGGTCATGCTGTGGCGCTCCACCTCCGCCGGAAGGCGACGGATGGGTTCGTTCTCCGGGTAGCGGAACCACGCCTGTGGCAGGAACACCACCTCCGCTTCCTCGATTCCCTCCAGATACCGGTCCCGCCACCGGATGGGGATGGGTTCCTGGAGCCACCGCCGGATGGCGGTCTCCCGGTCTTCCGGGGGCATCCAGACGTGGGTGCGCCGGAAAACTTCGGGGAAGGTGTCGGGGGTGGAGAGGTCGTGGGCGGTGAGGGTCCGGATCCCGTGCGAGAGGAGGTAGCTCGCCACCGCGGATCCTTCCGTGCCGCTCAGGCCCAGCACGTGGATGCGGCGTCCGCGCAGCAGAGCGAGAGCTTCCGACATCGAAGCGCCTCCTACGGAACCACCAGCAGTCCCCCCAGCGCCGCGAAGGCCGCGAGCACGTAGAACCGGGTCACGATCTGCGGCTCCGACCACCCCAGGAGCTCGAAGTGGTGGTGGAGGGGGGAGCTGCGGAAGATGCGGCGTCCGCGACTTGCCTTGAAGTACCCCACCTGCAGCATCACGGAGAGGGCCTCCGCCACGAACACCGCGCCCACCACCAGGAGCGCGCTCTCCGCCTTGACCCCCAGCGCCAGCGTCGCCAGGGCTCCGCCCAGGGCCTGGGAGCCCACGTCGCCCATCATCACCTGCGCGGGGTGGGCGTTGTACCACAGAAAGCCCAGACACGCGCCTGCCACGGCCCCGGCGAAGGGCGCGAGCGATGTCTGGTCCGTGCGCAGGGCGATGGCCGCATAGGTGGAGAACGCCACGGCCGCGGTCCCGGCCGCGAGGCCGTCGAGTCCATCGGTGAGGTTTGTGGCGTTCACGAACCCCGTCACGTACACCGCGGCAAACACGGGATACCACCCTCCCAGCTCCCACGTCCCCACCCCGGGGACGTGCAGGGCGCTCCCGTGCGGGGTCACCCGGGCCACGGCCCATCCCAGGGCAAAGCCGAGGGGGAGCTGCAACGCCAGCTTCTCCCGGGCCCGCAGCCCCAGGTTCCTCCCCCGTCGCACGCTGCGGCAGTCGTCCCAGAACCCGATGGCCCCGTACCCGCAGAGGGCGAGGGCCGCAATTCCCACCGCGGGCGTCCACTCTGCGGCCACGGCGGTGGCCACCAGCACGGCGCCGATGAGCATCAGGCCGCCCAGGGTAGGCGTCCCGGCTTTGAGCCGGTGGCGGGGCGGGGCGTCCTCGCTGATGGGTTGGATGGCCCACCGCCGCAGCCACGGAACGACGATGCGGCCGGTGAGGAGCACCACCAGCCCGCTCACCGCGGCGCTCAGGATCACCCGCTCCATCCCAACGCCTCCGCCACCCGTTCCAGCCCCACGGCCCGGGACGCCTTGACGAGCACCACATCCCCGGGTCGGACCAGTTCCACCGTGCACCGGGCAGCGGCCTGCGCATCGCGTACCCGGAGGATGCGCTCCTCCGGCATTCCCGCCTCAAGCGCCCCTCTGGCGATGAGCGCTCCACCCTCCCCTACCGCCACGAGTACCGTCACTCCTTCCTCCACACACTGGCGCCCCGTCTCGAGGTGCGCAGTTTCCCGGACCGGCCCCAGTTCCCGCATCTCCCCCAGCACCGCCACGAGCCTCCGCCCTTCCCGGAGAACCCGCACGCTCTCGAACGCGGCCCGCAGGGACTCCGGGCTCGCGTTGTAAGCATCGTGGACGAGAAGGACTCCGCCCGGCGTGGTCCAAACCTCCAGGCGCATCCGGGGCGGCCGGAACCGGCGGAGAGCACTCACCACCGCTTCCGGCGGCACGCCGCACACCCATCCCACGGCCGCGCCCGCAAGCGCGTTGGAGACAAAGTGCCGGCCGGGAAGGGGAAGGCTTGCCGGAAACCGGCCCTCCGGGGTACAGAGCACAAACCGCACACCCTCCCTCTCCACCCGGATGTCCTCGGCCCGCACCTCTCCAGCTTCGATCCCGTAGAACACGACCCGGGCCCGTGTGCGACGGCCCATGGCGCGCACCCTTGGATCATCCGCATTCAGGACTGCCCAGCCGTCCTCCGGCAAGGTCTCCACGAGCTCCGCTTTCGCCCGGGCAATGGCTTCCAGAGAGCCCAGCAGCTCCAGATGCGCGGTCCCCACGTTCGTCACCACCCCGATCTCCGGGCGCACCGCCTCGCACAGCGCCCGGATCTGCCCCTCTCCGCGCATGCCGAGCTCCACCACCACGAACCGGTGTGTCGCCTCCAGACCGAACAGGGTGAGGGGAACCCCCAGCTCCGCGTTCCACTCCGGCGCGCTCGCGTGCACGGGAAAGGTCGAGGAGAGCACGGATTTGATGAGCTGGGCGGTGGTGGTCTTCCCCACGCTTCCCGTCACCCCGATGGCCCGCACCGCGAACCGGGATCTCCATAGGGCCCCGAGGGGCAAAAGCGCTCGGGTGGTGTCCGGCACGAGGACGAGCGGGATCTTCGCCTCCACGGGCCGGCAGACCAGGGCCGCCGCGGCACCCTGCGCCGCGGCGGCCTGCACGAAATCGTGGCCGTCCCTCCGGGGACCCCGCAGGGCCACGAAGAGATCTCCCGAACGGACCCGTGCGCTGTGCACCGAGATCCCGCACACGGGGGTCTGCGGATCGCCGCAGGTCTCGCCACGCGTGGCCGCTGCCACCTCTGCCAGGGTAAGCCACCCCTCAGGGCCTGCCATATCCGCGCATCCGCAGGGCCTTCCGAGCTTCTTCCCGATCGTCGAGGGGAATCCGCCGGGTTCCCACGATCTGGTAGGTCTCGTGCCCCTTCCCGCAGATGAGCACCACGTCCCCCGTCCGGGCCTCCGCGATGGCCAGCTGGATGGCCGCCCGACGATCGGGTTCCACCACGCACCGCGCGCCATCGGTCACGCCCGCGTGGATCTGCTGGAGGATGCGCAGGGGATCCTCCGTCCGCGGGTTGTCAGAGGTCAAAACGACCAGATCCGCCCGCTCCGAGGCGACGCGGCCCATCACAGGTCGCTTCGTGGGATCCCGGTCCCCGCCGCATCCGAACACCACGACCACCCGGCCGGGCGCCACCTGCCTTGCGGTCTCCAACACGGCCCGCAGGCTGTCCGGCGTGTGCGCGTAGTCCACGATCACCGCGAAGTCCTGTCCCTCGTCCACGCGCTCGAACCGGCCCGGGAGGCCGGGGAAATGCCGCAATGCGTCCGCCATGGCGTCCAGGGGGACCCCGAAGTGTTCGCCTAGGGCGATGGCGCACAGGGCGTTGAGGACATTGAAGATCCCGCACAGAGGCAGCCAGAACCGTGCACGGCCCCGGAGCGTGCGCACGATGAAGGTGGTCTCCCTGAGATCCATGGACACGTTCTCCGCCCGCACGTGAGCCTCCTGCCCGAATCCGTACAGGAGGACCGGCGCGCGACTACGGGATGCCATGTAGGCACCCGCGGGATCCTCCCGGTTGATCACGCAGATCCCGTCCGACTCCACCCGTTCGAAGAGCAGGGCCTTCGCATTCCGGTATGCCTCGAAGGTGCCGTGGAAGTCCAGGTGGTCCTGGGTGAGGTTGGTGAAGGCCGCGGCGGCAAACCGCACCCCGCCCACGCGTTCCTGCGCGAGGGCGTGGGAGGCCACCTCCACCGCCGCAAACCGCAGGCCGCTTTGCACCATCCGGTGGAACAGGGCGTGGAGGTCGGAGGCCTCCGGGGTGGTGAGGGGAAGGGGCAGCACCTCCGATCCCACCACCGCGCCCAGGCTTCCGATCACCCCGCACGGCATCCCTCCTGCCTCCAGCACCGCCCGCAGGAGGTAGGTGACCGTCCCCTTGCCGTTCGTGCCGGTGACGCCGATCACCCGCAGATGGCGGGAGGGGTGGCCGTAGAGGGCGGAGGCAAGCGGTCCCAGGGCACGCCGTACGGAAGGGACCACGATCTGCGGTACCGAGACCTCCACCGGCCGCTCCACCAGGACCGCCGCCGCGCCCCGCGCCACCGCCTCCGCCACGAAGGCATGGCCGTCGTAGCGCTGGCCGGGGACAGCACAGAAGAGGTCGCCGGGCCGGACCGTGCGGGAGTCGTGACAGATCCCGCGGATCTCCCCATCCGCCTCACCCAGGACCGTGTGCGCGGGGAGGACGCTCAGAAGTTCCCTCAACCGCATGCGCACCTCGGTGGGGTGGTATCCGTTCGCGATTATACGCCCTTCAGTCCCGGAGCTCCGGGCCGCTTTCCGGAACCTCCGGGCCTCCATCCGGCGGGATGCGCAGGTGCCAGAGGACCTGGGAGGCGATCCGCCGGAACACGGGGGCTCCCACCACCCCGCCGTAGTACTCTCCTCTCGGCTCGTCCAGCAGGACCAGGATCGCAAGCCGCGGGGAGGAGGCGGGAACGAGACCGACGAAGGAGGCCATGTACTTCCCGGGAAGATACCCACCCCGGGGATCCGGCTTCTGCGCGGTCCCCGTCTTGCCCGCCACGGTGTAGCCCTCGATGGCCGCGGCCCTGCCCGTGCCGTCCACCACCGCCTGCACCATCATCTCCAGCAGCCGTCGGGCGGTCTGGGGACTGAGCACGCGGACGGGCTCGGGCGCCCGCGGAAGTTCCAGGGCCCGCCCGTCCGGGCCCTGAAGGAAGGAGATCAGGGTGGGACGCACCAGCAGACCCCCGTTGCCGATGGCGGCCACGGCCCGCAGGAGCTGCAGCGGGGTCACCGCGATGCCCTGTCCGAAGCCCAGGGTATACAGGTCCGGACCCCTCCACTCCGTGAGAGGGCGGACGATGCCCGCGGCCTCACCCGGCAGCTCCACGCCCGTGGGCTGCCCGAACCCGAACCGGAGGATGGCTCTGTAAAGACCCACCGGGCCCAAACGCGCCGCGGTGAGGGCGGCGCCCACATTGCACGAAAGACGCAGGATGTCCGCGGGCCGTACCTCCCCGTGGGCTTCCCCCTGGGCCTCCCGGATGCGGTGACCGCCCGGTACCCGGAGGAATCCGGGGCAATAGAACGTGGTCTCCGGACGCACCGCGCCGCTCTCCATGGCCGCGCCCATGACCAACACCTTGAAGGTGCTCCCAGGCTCGTACACCTCCATCACCGCCCGGTTGCGCCAGAGCTCGGGAGGAGCCTGTGCATACCGGTTCGGATCGAAGCGTGGGACGTTGGCGATCGCCAGCAGCTCCCCGCTGCGGACGTCCATCACCACGGCCACGCCCGCCCTCGCCCCATGGGCCCGGACCGCCTCCAGCAGCTCTCGTTCCGCGATGTGCTGCACCACCGCGTCCAGGGTGAGGAAGAGGTCCGCGCCCTTTCTGGGGGCCACGAGCACGCGGCGGCCTTCCAGGATCTCGCGGCCCAGGGCGTCCCGTACCCGCACCGCCTGGCCCGGGGTCCCGCGCAGCACCGCGTCGTAGCGGGCCTCCAACCCCCACAGCCCCTGGTTGTCGATGCCCGTGAATCCCAACACCTGCGCGGCCAGTGGACCGAGAGGGTAGCTGCGCTTTTCCTCCCGCTCGAAGCCCAGCTGGCCCGCAAGGCCCAGGGCCTGCAGTCGCTGCGCGGTCTGCGGCGTCAGGTGGCGGGCAATCCACACGAAGTACCGGTCAGGCGCAAGCCGTTCCAGGATGCGCTCGGGCGGCACGTGGAGCACTGCAGCCACCCGGCGCGCGAAGGTCTGCGGATCCCGGATGTTCCGGGGAACCGCGTAAGCGCTCAGTACGGGCACGTTTGTGGCGAGCTGCCGGCCGTTCCGGTCGTAGATCCGGCCGCGGGAGGCGGGGAGCGCGAGGAGGTCCAGATGCTGACGAATGGCTAAGTTCCGCATGGCCTCGGATCGGGCGATCTGCCAGTACGCCACCCGACCCGCCACGAGGAGAAAGAGGAGCGTCCACCCGAGGAAGAGGATCCGGACGCGCGCCCGGAGCGGGGAGGGGGCCGGGCGAGGCCGGATCACCGACGCTCGTGGGCGATGGCCAGATCTTCCCACACCCGTACCACCAGCTGCACCCACCACGGGCGTTCCTCCACCGCGGCGGGTGCGGGCTGCGGAGGCGGAGGAACCACCACGAAGACGCGCTGGGCCTCCGTGGGCGGAGCCAGCCCCAGGCGTCGGCTGAGCCGCTCGATGCGCTCCGGGCTGCGCAGGACCGCCACCTGGGCCCGCAGCTGGGCACTTTCCTGCTGAAGGCGCTCCACATCCCCGCGCAGGACCCGCAGGCGCTCCCCACGCTCCGCCGCCACCGTCTCCAGCCACACGTTGATCAGGAGGAGGGACGCCAGCAGGATCGCGGTGAGCAGCGCCCGACCGAGCAGCCGGAGCACGCGCCGTTCCCGGGGACGGCGGGAAGGGGAGGGATGCGGGATCGGGGGGGCAACGGAGGTGTTCACGGTTCGATCCTCTCCGCGGCCCGCAGCCGGGCGCTGCGGGCGTGGGGATTGCGACGCACCTCTTCCGGGGAGGGACGGACGGGCTTTGGCGTGAGCACCCGCAGGTGTTTTGCCCCTCGGAGCGCGTGCTTGACGATCCGGTCCTCCAGGGAGTGGAAGCTGATGACCACCAGTCGGCCGCCCGGATTCAACACCTCCACCGCCTGCGGGAGCGCCCGCTCCAGAGCCTCCAGCTCGCGGTTCACCGCGATGCGCAGGGCCTGAAAGGTCCGGGTGGCCACGTCCACCCTCCGGGGCCACGCGCTTCGGGGAACCGCGCGGAGGACCGCCTCCCGCAACTCCTGGGTGGTGGAGAGCGGCCGGCGCCGTACGATCTCCCGGGCGATGCGGGCGGCAAAGGGCTCCTCCCCGTACCGCCGGAGGAGTTCCGCAAGCTCCCGTTCGGGCAACCGGTTCACGAGATCCGCCGCGGTGACGGGAGAGGTGGGATCCATACGCATGTCGAGAGGACCGGGAAGGCGGAAGCTGAAGCCTCGATGGGGCGCCGCCAGCTGCAGCTGGGAGACCCCGAGATCCAGGAGCACTCCCCGCACCCGCTCGATTCCCAGGTTCCGAAGGACCTGCTGGAGATCCGCGAAGTTGGCCTGCACCAGCTGCACGGCAGATCCGAACCGCTCCAGGCGCTCTCGGGCCACCACCAGGGCCTCCGGGTCCCGATCCAGCCCCACGAGCCTTCCTCCGGGGAGGATGCGTTCCAGGATGGCCTCCGCGTGCCCTCCGGTGCCCACGGTGGCATCCACGTAGAGGCCTCCGGGCCTAGGATCCAGCCAGAGGAGGACCTCGTGCAGGAGGACAGGGACGTGGAGGGAGGCCCTGGAAATCGGGATGCGCGGGGAGCGGGACCCGGTGCCGCCGCGTTTAGAGGAAGCTGGGGAGCATCGGGCAGAGGGGGACTGTGAGGAGTACGGCGTCATCGCTGCGATCAAGGCTCGTCGAGTGTTCAACCGGGTCCCGGTCTCCGCGCATCCCTCACTTCACAGAACGAGCTCGCGCATGGTCTCCAACAGCTTTGCCTCATCCTGTTCCATCTGGGTGAGGTACTGCTGCCACCGCTCCTTGCTCCAGATCTC
This sequence comes from Candidatus Sysuimicrobium calidum, assembly GCA_031459935.1. Classification (GTDB taxonomy): domain Bacteria; phylum Sysuimicrobiota; class Sysuimicrobiia; order Sysuimicrobiales; family Sysuimicrobiaceae; genus Sysuimicrobium; species Sysuimicrobium calidum. The sequence continues at coordinate 14,724 of JAVKHN010000039.1, forward strand.
CAGCTTGTGGATGAGCCCGACCACCACCACCTCCCGCTGGATCCCCGCGTGCTCCCGCAGGGGCGCGGGGAGGACGAACCGGCCCTGCCGGTCCAGTTCCACGTCCACGGCACTGCCCAGCAGGTACCGCACGAACTGACGGTTCGCGATGGGCTGCGCCTGCAGCTTCTCCTCCACCACCCGCCACTGCTCCTCCGGGTAGACCACCACACACCCGTCGAAGCCCCGGGTGACCACGAACCGGTCCCCCAGGGCCCTCCGGAACCTGGGCGGGATGACAACACGCCCCTTCTCGTCCAGCACGTAGTGGAACTCACCTTTGAACATACCCCCGATGCACGGCGGTGGCCTCGACTCCCCACCATTCCCCACCGTTCCCCACAAATTCTCAACGAGGGAGCGCAATTCCTGCCATGTGCACGAAGATTCTCGAAGAAAGTTTTCAGAACTTCAAGGGAACAGCCTTTCGCAACTCAGTAGACCAGTTCAAGGGTTCCGTTGCGGTGCCGGATCACGATGAGGTCTCCACTCTCCTGGAGGCTCCGGATGGCGGGCGTGATGCGCTCGATGAGCACGCTGCGCAGGGCGAGTTCCCCCGCTCCCCTTCCCTCGAACGCCTTCCCGCAGGAGGTGCAGTAGGCCCCGCGGCGGGGAACGAACACTCCCCGCACCTGACTCCACCGGATGGTCACGTTGGGGACCACGTTCGGGCTTCCGCAGTACGGGCAATCCATGTCCTTCGCCCCGGCACCGTTCGGATCTCGACCAGGAGAGGCGGCCTATAAGCCGGGTTCTGTCCGCCGCGGCCGCGGCGGGGCGGCCATCTCTCTGGGACCTCCGTTGCCGGAGGCCTCAAGCGGCCTACCCGGGGATCAGCGGGCCACCTCCTCTCCCCCTACCTGGCCTTGCTCCGGGTGGGGTTTGCCTGGCCGACGTGTCACCACGCCGCCGGTGCGCTCTTACCGCACCTTTGCACCCTTACCCCCCGCCGGCCGGAGCCGGCTGGAGGCGGTATGTTTCTGTGGCACTTTCCCTGGGGTTGCCCCCGGTGGGGGTTACCCACCACCCTGCCCTGTGGAGCCCGGACTTTCCTCCCTCCTCCTGCGGAGGGCGGCCGCCCGGCCACCTCTCCTGGTCTCCAGATCCATTATATGTCGTGCATCCAGGGCCTGGTTCGCGAGCTCGTCCGCCCGGGCGTTCTCCTCCCGCGGGACCACACGGATCACCGCCTCCCGGAACCCCTCTAGCCTCCTCCGCACCTCCTCCACCAGGGGACGCAACCGAGGACTGCGCACCCGGTACTGGCCCTCTAGCTGCCGGGCCACCAGCTCGCTGTCCACCCGGATTTCCACATGGGTCACGCCCAGCTCCGCGGCCGCCAGTAACCCGCGCAGCAGGGCCCGGTACTCCGCCACGTTGTTCGTAGCTTCCCCGATCCGCTCCGAGATCTCCCGGAGAACGCGTCCCCGGGGAGTCTCGATCACCACCCCGATGGCCGCGGGACCTGGGTTCCCCCGGGAGGCTCCGTCCGAATGGACGATGGCTCTGCGGTTCACCGGATCGTCACCCGCCCCGTAGGATCCCCCGACCTGTCCGGGAGGGAACGGGTCCTGGTCGGGGCGGGCGGATTTGAACCGCCGACCTCAGCGTCCCGAACGCTGCGCGCTCACCAAGCTGCGCCACGCCCCGAAACTTCCAAATTCAAACGGAGAGCTCTCCCTCCGTCTTTCAGGACGGACCCTGCGCCTCGCCAGATTCCTTTCCTCCCTGCAGCGCCTGGCGCAGCAGATCTCCGGCCACATCCCCGATGGTGACGCGGCCCGAGTGGACCTGCGTCTGCTGGTACTCCACAAGCTGCTGGCGCTCCCGCTCCCGCGCCAGCCGCCGCACGCTCAGCACCATCCGCCGCTGCTCTGGCCGCAGCTCGATGATGGTGGCCTCGATCTGCTGGCCGGGCTGCAGCACCTCCTCCAGCTTCTGTACCCGCCGCTCCGCCACCTCGCTCGCGGGCAGGAACCCGTCCACATCGCCCAACCGCACGAAGGCACCGGACGGCGCCAGGCGCACCACTTTCCCGCGTACCACCTCGCCCACCCGATAGCGGTGCGGAACCTCCACCCACGGGTCCGGGAGCACCTGCTTCAGGCTCAGGCTGATCTTTCCGTTATGCGGATCCACCTTGATCACCCGGACCCGGATGCGCTGCCCCCGGCGGAGTACTTCGGAAGGGTGCTTGATGTACGTCCAGGAGATCTCGCTGATGGGCAGCAGTGCGTCCACCCCTCCCAGGTCCACGAAGGCCCCGAAGTCCGTGATCCGCCGCACCACGCCCTCCCGCTCGTCCCCTTCCCGAAGGGTGCGGAACAGCTCCTCCCGCAACCGCGCCCGCTCCTCCTCCACCGCCTGCCGGTGGGAGAGGATGACACGGTTGCGCTCCCGGTCTACCTCGATGACCTTGAGGGGGATGCTCTCCCCCACCAGGTTCTCGAACCGACGTCCCTTCACCTGGGAGAGATCCACGTGTGAGCCCGGTACGAATCCCCTCAGCCCGATGTCCACCACCAAGCCGCCCTTTACCCGATCCACCACCATGGCGTGGAGGATCCGGCCTTCCCGGAAGGCGCTCTCCACACGATCCCACGCCAGCAACGCATCCGCCCTCCGCTTGCTGAGGAGGATGTTCCCCTCTTCCTGCTCCACCCTCATCACGTAGACGTCGATCTCCGCGCCCACCTGGAGCTGCGCGGTATCCTCCTCCCGGAGCTCTCGGGGCGGGATGAGCCCTTCGGACTTCGCTCCGATGTCCACGAGCACCCCCTCGTGGTCGATGCGTACCACCGTGCCCCGCACGATGGAATGCGCCTCCACCCGCGGGACCGTGCTCTCCATGGTGACCTCGTCTGAACGTTCCGTCCGAGTCTCCTCTGCCATGGGCCCGCCCTGTCCTCGTGATGTCACACGCAGCGAGTCATTATACCCATCTATTCCCCAAATAAGCAAGCGCAGGGGGTCGGCTCCTAGATGGCCCAGTAGTGTCGCAGGACCCCCCGCACTTCCCGGACCCGGGCCTGGATGGTGGCGTACGGGCACTCCCGGGGGACAGGCTCGGCGGGAGCCGATCCCAGGGCCTCGCCGGCCAGCACGGAGAGGGTGTGCGCCACGGACCAGCCCAGGGAGTTTAGATCATAGCCGCCTTCCAGAACTCCCACCATGCGGCCCTCGCACCATCGCTGGGCGCCCTCTACCAGCATCCCACACAGGCGCCCGAAACTCGCGCTCACAAGCGCCATCCGCCCCAGGGAATCCGCCTGGTGGGCGTCGAAGCCTGCGGAGAGGAACACGAGTTGCGGCCGGAACGCATCCCCCAACGGGAGCACGATCTCCTCGAACACCGTCCGGTACCCTCCCTCGCCCGTACCCGGAGGGAGAGGCACGTTCACCGTGAACCCCTCCCCCTCGCCCGCTCCTACCTCCTCCACCCGGCCCGTCCCGGGATACCAGAACTCCTGGTGCAGGGAAATGAACAGGACCCGCCCGTCCCGGTAGAAGATCTCCTGGGTCCCGTTGCCGTGGTGCACGTCCCAGTCCACAATCATCACCCGGTCCACAGGATGCCGGTCCATCATGAGCCGAGCGGCCAAGCTCAGGTGGTTGACGAGGCAGAAGCCCATGGCGCGGGTGGGAGTGGCGTGGTGGCCCGGTGGCCGGAGGAGGGCGAAGGCCCGATGCAGGCGACCCGTGGTGACCGCTTCCGCAGCGTGCACCGCGGCTCCCGCGGCCGCCAGCAGGGCGGCCCAGGATCCCTCGCAGACGTACGTGTCCGGATCCAGCTGCCCGCCGCCCGCCCGATCCAGGGCCTGAATCCGCTCCACCAGGGTCCGGCTGTGCACCGCAAGCAGGGCCTCGGGGGGCAGGGGTTCCGGTTCCTCGCGCGAGAGCCTCTCCCACAGGTCCACGCGCTGCAGCACCCGCTCGATGGCCTCCAGGCGCTCCTGCCGTTCCGGGTGCCCCGGCGGGTTCCTGTGCCGCCGGCAGTCCGGGTGCATCACCAGCGCGAACCGCATCCTAGGGCCGGAAC
>JAVKHN010000004.1:0-97433 GCA_031459935.1 Candidatus Sysuimicrobium calidum
GAACGGACACCGTGGCCCGTCTGGAGCGGGATCGGTTCGCCCTGCTCTTGGTAGGGGCTACGCGAGAACGCACCGAGCAGGTGGCGGACCAGATCCACCTGGCCGCCGCCCACCTGCGACTCCAGGAGCACCCGGATCTCCGGGTCTCGGTTCGGGTCGGGTGGGCTGTGTCAGAGGGTGAGGAGGACCCTCTGCTGGCGGCGGAACGCGCCCTCCGGCAGGCGGTGTAGGTCTAGCGGGCCCCCCGGATCTCCTCCACCGCCTGCGGGTTCTCCAGGCTCGAGAGATCTCCCGGATCCTGTCCCAGGTAGACGGCCCGGATCACCCGCCGCATGATCTTCGCGTTGCGGGTTCTGGGGAGTTCCCGCACGAACCGGATCTCTTCGGGGAGGAGCGCTTTTCCGAGTCGTTCCGCCACCTCCTCCCGCAGCTCCTCCCGCAACGGGTCCGTAGGTTCGTAACCGGGGCGGAGGACCGCAAAGCAAACCAATGCCTCCCCCTTCAGCGGGTGCGGCACCCCGATGGCCGCGGCCTCGCTCACCGCAGGGTGCGCGGTGAGGGCGGACTCGACCTCCGCGGGGCCCACCCTCTTTCCGGCCACCTTGATGGTGTCGTCGGACCGTCCCAGGATGTACCAGAACCCGTCCACGTCCCGCACCGCCCAGTCCCCATGCACCCACACCCCGGGCCAACGGGACCAGTAGGTCTCCAGGTACCGCTGCGGGTCCCGCCAGAACCCCCGGGTCATCCCGGGCCAGGGTTTGGTGACCACCAGTTCCCCCACCTCCCCGGGATCCACGGGGCGGCCCTCCGGGTCGTAGATGTCCGCGGCGATCCCCAGGCAAGGCCCGGTGAACGCGCACGGCCGACACGGATGGATCACTGTGCCTGCCACGATCCCTCCTGAGACCTCGGTCCCCCCGGAGTAGTTGATGATGGGGCAGCGGCCTCTTCCCACGTGGTGGAAGTACCAGAGGTACGACTCCGGGTCCCACGGCTCCCCGGTGGAGCCCAGGATCCGCAGGGAGCTTAGATCCGCTTTGTGCACGGGTTCCTCGCCGTACCGCATGAGGGCTCGCACCGCGGTGGGGGCTAACCCCAGGATGCTCACCCGGTGCCGGTCCACGAGCTCCCACAGCCGGCCCGGGTGCGGGTGGTCAACGGCCCCCTCGTAGAGCACCAGGGTGGCGCCGAGGGAGAGGATCCCGAATACCTCCCACGGCCCCATCATCCACCCCATGTCCGTGAGCCAGAACATCACGTCCTCTTCCTGCACATCGAAGTGAAAGGCCATATCCTGAGCCGCCTTGATGGGGAAGCCCGCGTGCACGTGTACGGTTCCCTTGGGACGGCCCGTGGTGCCCGAGGTGTAGATGATCAGGAAAGGATCCTCGCTGTCCATGACCTCCGTGGGAACGTCCTCGGGTGCGCCGGAAGTGGCCTCGTGCCACCACACGTCACGGCTTGCCTGCCATCCCTCCGCCTCGCCGAGGCGCCGGACCACCAGGAGGTGCTGCACGCTCGGGCACCGCCGCGCGGCCTCGTCCGCCACCGGCAGCATCCGCACCCGCTGACCTCGCCGGAGGAAACCGTCCGCGGTGACGAGGACTTTCGCCTCGCAGTCCTGGACCCGGGCTGCCAGGGCCTCCACGCCGAACCCGGAGAAAATCGGGGTGAAGACGGCGCCGATCTTCGCGCACGCCAGGGCAGCCACCGCCACCTCCGGGACCATAGGGAGGTAGAGGGCCACCCGGTCACCCCGCCCCACGCCCAGCCGCCGCAGGGCCCAGCCTGCTCGGCACACCTCCCGGTGGAGCTCCCGGTAGGTGAGGGTTCGGATCTCACCGTCCTCGCCTTCCCACCGCAGGGCGATCTTCCCCGCGAGGGGGCTAGACCGGTGCTTGTCCACGCAGTTGTGCACCAGGTTCAGCTTACCCTCCAGAAACCACCGGGGCCACGCGATCCCCCGGGAGGTGTCCAGCACCTCCGTGTAGGGCTGGTACCACTCCACGCGCATCTCCGCCAGCGCCGCGTTCCAGAACCACGTCAGCTCCTCGATGCTCCGCCGGTAGAGTTCCTCGTAGCTGGTGATCCCGTGGGCCTGCAGGAACCGGTGGAGACGGCTGCGCTCCACCACCTCCGGGGTGGGCCACCATACGATCTCCCGTCCCAGTACGGAAGTCCTCAACCCGACCACCTCCCCTCGGGGTTTTCCCCGTCCTCAGGCGCTCTCCTCCTCCGCCTGGGAGGCCGGACGCTACCATGGATTCCGTGGAATCCCTGGAAGCTCTGGCGCGGGAGATCATCCGGTGCCGCCGGTGTCCCCGGCTGGTGGACCACCGGGAGGCGGTAGCGCTTCGCCGACGCGCGTACGCGGACTGGACGTACTGGGCGAAGCCGGTCCCCGGGTTCGGGGACCCCCGGGCGCGGCTGCTGGTGGTGGGACTTGCGCCCGCGGCCCACGGCGCCAATCGCACGGGGAGGATGTTCACCGGGGATCTGCCCAACGGGGCCTCCGTATGGCTGGTGCGAGCCCTGTACCGGGCGGGGTTCGCGAACCAACCCACCAGCCTCCATCGCCAGGACGGGCTGCGCCTTGTGGACGCCTACCTCACCGCCGCGGTGCGGTGCGCGCCGCCCCAGAACCACCCCACCCCGGAGGAGTTCGAGGCTTGCTTTCCGTTCCTCGTGCGGGAGTTCTGCCTGCTGCCCCGGCTACGGGTGGTGGTGGCCCTGGGGGGGGCCGCCTACGAGACCGTTCTGCGCGTGTACCGCCACTTTGGGGTCCCGCTTCCTCGGCCCCGACCTCCCTTCGCCCACGGCGCCCTCCACCGGTTCAGGGGGAAAATCCTGGGCCGGCCGGTGCCCGCGGTGCTGTGTACCTATCACCCCAGCCGGCAGAACACCAACACGGGCCGGCTCACGGAGCGGATGCTGGACGAGATCTTCGCCCAAGCCCGCTCCCTGGTGGAGGAGGCATGACGGACGAGGCGCTGATGCGGGAGGCCCTGGAGGAGGCTAGGCGGGCGGCCGCCTACGGGGAGGTGCCCGTGGGGTGCGTGGTGGTCCACGAGGGCCGCATCATCGCCCGGGCCCACGATCGCCGGGAGACTCTAGAAGACCCCACGGCCCACGCGGAGATCCTGGCTGTCCGGGAGGCCGCGAGATTTCTGGGCTCGTGGCGGCTGGAGGGCTGCACGATTGTGGTTACCGTGGAGCCGTGCGCCATGTGCGCGGGTGCCATCGTCCTAGCCCGCATCGCCCGATTGGTCTACGGCGCGGAGAGCCCGAAGAGCGGCGCGGTGCGCAGCCTCTTCCGCATCTGCGAGGATCCCCGCCTGAACCACCGGGTGGAGGTCGTCCCCGGGGTGCTGGCGGAGGAAGCAGCTAGCCTCCTTCAGGCGTTCTTCGGCGGCCTCCGCAGACCGCGGTGATCCCTACCGCACGGTGATGGGAAGCGTGATCGCCTCTCCCCCGACCGCCCACGGCGTGCGCACCAGCTCCGAAGGGTAGCGCTGGAGCTGGGAAAACCGGCGCCCCGGAGTCTGGGCGGGCGGAGCATCCGCAGGGAGGAGCTGCACGACCACGTCCGTGTTGCGGCCGAAGGTCTCGAACGCGAGGATCTCCTCCTCCAGGCGCTCGAGGGCGGACACCTCGGGCTGCGGGCCGGCCCCCGCGAGGAGCCCCGCGGGGATCACCACGAGACGTGCGCTCCCCCGAGGGAAGTCCGGCGGGATCGGAAGTTCTGCGGTTCGCTCCTCCGGTTGGCCGCCAGTGGGTCGGAGCCGCAGCTTCACCCGGAGCGTCTCTCCTACCGTGACCGTGCGCTCCTGGGGCTCCGCGTCCACCAGGACCGCGGTGCGGGCTGCCCGTGTGAGCTTCACCTCTACGCGCAGGTCCACGGGCCGCACCGCCTCATCAGGTCGGAACACCAGGCGCAGGGCCCCGGAGACGTCGGGGAGGACCGCGGCCGGCGCGTTCGTGGCACTGTAGACCACGTGAGCGCGCACCGCCTCGCGCGGCAGGCCGGTCCCCCGGACGCGTACGGTGATCTCCGCGGTCCCCTCTCCTCCGGCATCCCACCCCCGCTGAATGGCGCTCAGCACCACGGAAGGCACCAGGAGCCGGACGAGATCCCGCCTCGGCACCACCTGCATGCGCAGGGTACTGGACCGCCCGCTTTCCGCATCCCTGGTGGTGATCTGCATGGAGAACACGGGAGGGATTGAGCCGATCTCCCCCCCGATGGCGGCCCGCCGGTCCTGGCGCACCACGCCTACCACGGTCCCCAGGTCCCCCAGCTTGAAGGGGAGGACCGTGCTGCGGACCACGGTGTGCACGTAGGCCGGGGTGAGGAGGTAACTCGCCTCCCCCAGGCCGAGCAGGGGATGGCCGAAGGCCAGGAAGCGGCGGCCCTCCCGGTACGTGAGGGTGCCGATGGCCGCGATGGAGACGTCTCCCCGTACGAGGGCCACTCCTACCGCACTCCCCGGCACCAGCGGCGCCTCGAACGCACGGGACTCCACCGGAGCCTGGATCGGAAGCACCGGGTAGGATTCCAGGGCCTGCTGAAGCAGCCGGAGGGCCTGCCCGTCCATGCCTGAAACCAGGAGCGGTGTGATCACGGGCGTCATGGCCGCCACCGGCCCGCCCGCGGCGTTGATCCGTCGCGCCTGAAGGGGGTCTTCCACCAGGGCCACGGAGCGGATCGTGCGGTCCCGGATCCGCACGGGTCGGTCCAGAGCGATGGAGTCCCGGGGCGCGGCGTCCCTTCGCAGCACCTCCAGCATGGCCTCGATGGGCGTGAACAGGCCGAGGTCGCTGTCGGGCCCTGCGGAGGCGTAGCCGTAGGAGAGGGCGCCCGCGATCCGGCCCTGGAGGTACATGGGGCTCCCGCTCATTCCCGCGGCGATCCCCCCGGACCGCCGGATGAGGGGGCCGAAGGCCCGGAACAGCACGAGTGGGAACCCGGGGCCTCGGGTCACCCCCAGCACCTCGAAGGCGAACTCCTCCACGCGGGTGCCCGACACCACCGTGCGCCCTACTCCCCGCATCCCGGGCCGGATGCGCTCCAAGGGAAGGATCCCCGGATCGGTGCGGACCGGTACCGATCCCGCCACCACCAGGACCACGAGCCATCCCAGGATCCCGCTTCGCACCACGCCATCACCTCGAAACAGATCCATCATGGGCCACCTGCGCCTGCGGTGCAACGACGACCGCGCGGAGGCGCTCCGGGGAGAGGAAGACGCAGCGGACCTGGAAAAACAGAAAATGGGTAAAATTGGGTTGAAGGGGGAGAGGATCATGCGGGCTAGGTGGGGAGTACGGCTTGGAAGTGCAGCCCTTGGCGTGTTCCTGCTCGCGGGCACGGTGGTCTCCGGCCCCACCGTGCACCGGATCTCCATCGCCACGGGCGGGACCGGCGGAGTGTACTTCGTGCTGGGCGGCGGACTTGCCCGGCTCATCTCCCAGCATATCCCGGGCGTCCAGGCCACCGCGGAGGTCACCAGCGCCTCGGTGGACAACATGCGTCTCATTGGGGCCAAACGCGCGGACATCGCCTTCACCCTCAACGACACCGCCTACGATGCGTGGAAGGGGCTTGGGGACTTCCGGGGGAACCCCATCCCCATCCGGGTGCTGGCGCCCCTCTACGACAACTACAACCATCTGGTGACCTTGGAGGGGACCGGGATCGGCACCGTGGTGGATCTGCGGGGAAAGCGCGTCTCCGTGGGCTCCCCGGGGAGCGGTACGGAGGTCACGGCCCTGCGCATCCTCCGGGCCGCGGGTCTGGACCCCGACCGGGACATCCGCAAGGAGCGGCTGGGCGTAGCGCCCAGCGCGGACGCCCTGCGGGACCGGAAGATCGACGCCTTCTTCTGGAGCGGGGGGCTACCCACCCCCGCGGTGCTGGATCTCGCCAGCTCCCCCGGGATCCGGGTGCGCCTCGTGCCCCTCGACACGGTCCTCGAGGCCCTGCAGAAGGAGTACGGCACCCTGTACGCCCGGGGCGTGATCTCCCGCATCGCTTACCCGGGGATGGATCGGGATGTGCCCACCGTCATCGTAGCGAACCTCCTGGTGGTGCATAAGGACTTTCCCGAGGAAGTTGCCTACGCGATCACCAAACTGCTCTTCGAACGCAAGCGGGAGCTGGAGACGGTGCACGCGGAGGCAAAGAACATCAGCCTGCTGCGGATCGCGGGCCGGACGCCCATTCCGTTCCACCCCGGGGCTGTCCGCTACTACCGGGAGAGGAACGTCCGGGGGTTCTGAGCGGCTCAGCGGGGAACGGTGGATCCGGTGGCGGCCTCCCGGATGGCCCGGACGGTGACCGCTGGATCCTTGCCCGGCCCGAACACCGCGGAGGCTGCCACGAGAATCGTGGCGCCCGCCTCCACCAGGGCCCGGGCGTTCCCCGCATGGACCCCGCCATCCACCTCGATGTCCGTGGAGAGCCCCCGGGCTTCCATCAGGCCCCGAAGCCGCCGCACCTTTTCCAGGCTCGCGGGGAGGAAGGCCTGACCGGAGAATCCCGGGTTCACGCTCATCACCAGCACCAGATCCACCTCGGGAAGGATCTCCTCCAGGACCCAGAGGGGGGTGGCGGGGTTGAGGGCCACGCCCGCCCGCAGGCCCATCTTCCGGATCCGGGTCACGGTGCGGTGCAGGTGCGGGCACGCCTCCACGTGCACCGTGAGTCCCCACGCTCCCGCTTCCCGGAACGCCTCCAGGAACCGGTCGGGATCCTCCACCATGAGGTGTACGTCCAGGGGGAGGTGCGTGTGGCGGTGGAGGGCCTCCACCACGAGTGGACCCAGGGTGAGGTTGGGGGTGAAGTGGCCATCCATCACGTCCACGTGGAGCAGGTCCGCGCCGCCCGCCTCCGCGCGGCTCACTTCCTCCCCCAGCCGCCAGAAGTCCGCGGCGATGATGGAGGGTGCGATCCGGACCACCGGCCACCTCCAGGCCGCCCGGGGCCTCTGCGCCCCCGGGCTTTGCTGTACGCGCCGCGAGCAGTGTACCATAGGTTCTAGTTTTCCGTGACGTGGGTGGTGGTCTGCGTTCACGACGTGTGCCCCTCGCAGCAGGCGGGCGTGCGCTGGCTCCTCCAGGCCCTGGACGGCTTCGGAGCCTTTCCCCGGATGCTCCTCGTGATCCCTCAGGAGGGCGGGGACACGCGGCTTGCGGATCATTCGGATCTGGTCCGGCTCCTGCGGGAGGAGTGTGAGAGGGGTTCGGAGGTGGTGCTGCACGGCTACACCCACCGGATCGCGGGACCGCTGCGGGGCGACTGGATCACCCGCTGGCGGGGGCGGCGTTTCGCTCCCCGGGATGCGGAGTTCGCAAGCCTTCCGGAGGACGAGATGGAAGCCCGGGTCCGGGAGGGACGCCGAGCGCTTGAGAAACTCGGGATTCCGGTACAGGGGTTCTGTCCGCCCGGGTGGCTTGCGACGCGGGAGCTCCCGGAGGTGCTGCGGCGTCTGGGCTTCCGCTACCTCCTGGGAATGAGCACCCTGCTGGAGGTCCAGACGGGCCGCCGCCGGTTTTTCCCCTGGTTCGGGCACATGGGCACGGGAGGGGTGCACGAGGCCCTGGTGGGGCTTGGATGCCGGGTGGGGCTTGTCCTCGCGCGGCTGCGGGTTCCCTGCATCACCGCCTTCTTCCACCCTCAGGACGCCCCTCACTCGACCGTGGCGCGCGTCCGGCTCGCACAGCTCGCCCGCCTCCTCCGCGGACGGCGTCCCACCACCTACGGAGCCCTCCTCGATGCCTGAACCGGAGTTCTCCATCGTGATCCCCGCCCGCGATGAGGAAGCTTACATCCGAGGAGCCCTCCGATCCGTGCTGGAGCAGCGTTACCCCCTCGACCGGGTGGAGGTGGTGGTGGTGGACAACGGATCCCGGGACCGCACCGCGGAGGTCGTATCCGCTTTCGCGGAGGAGCATCCGCACCTCCCCCTGCGACTCATCCGGGATTCCGTATCCAGTCGGTCCCGGGCAAAGAACCTGGGGGTGGCCGCGGCGCGGGGGCGATGGGTGGTCTTCCTCGACGCGGACTCCCGCATGAGCCCGGACCTTCTGGACGCCCTCGCCCGCCGTGCCGCGGCCGGAGAGCAGGCGGGCAGCATCGCGGTGCTCGCGGACTCGGAGGACCCCGTGGATCGGGGCTTTTTTGCCCTCCTGGAGTTCGGGAAGCGCCTGTTTGGCATCCGGGCCCAGATGTTCTACTGCGCGCGCGACCTGTTTAACCACTTCGGAATGCTGGATGCGCAGCTGCAGATCGCGGAGGACCTGGAGTTCCTCCAGCGGCTGCAGCGGGGTGGAATCCGGGTCGGGCATGTGACGGAGGCCGCCATCTACACGTCCCCCCGTCGGCTGCGGGCCCTTCCCCTCCGCTTGGGCATGCTGGTGGTGTTCTTCCGATGGGCCCTGGCCCACGTGGGAATCGGACGCCGGTGGCCCTACTGAGCGGACGCCTGAGGCGGGATCCAGGCCCGGATCCTGGCCACGAGCTGCGCGACGGTGAACGGACGGGAAAGCAGCTCCAGCCCCAACCGTCCCGCTCGCTCCCGCTCCACCGCACCTCCGAGGGCCAGCAGGGGGGCCTGCGCTTCCTCCCTCAGGCGCAGGATCGCTTCGTCCGGCTCCGGCAACGCCACGAGGTCCAGCACCACCAGCCTGGGGCGGAGGCCTTGGTGCAGGAGGAGGCGGCCGTGCCGGACGGCCGGGACCGCGGCCACCCTGTAGCCTTCTTCCCCGAGCTGTGCCATCAGCAGCGACCGCAGCCTCCGATCCGGCACGATGAGGAGGAGGTCCACACTTCCAGGATACGGGGGGTCGTGGACAGAGCGTGCAGGCTCCGGGAGGATAGAACGGGAAGCGTGCTCCGGGAGGGAGTTCGTGGATACCCCTGTGCATGACCTGCCGAAATTTCCCCTGGTCTACAGCGAGGCCTGCCTGCGCTACGACTTCGGCGGTGGACACCCCCTCAACAGCCGGCGCCTCCAGCTCACCGTGGATCTTCTCCGGGCCCTGGGGCTTCTGGAAGGAGGGGAGGTGGGCGTTGTTGCACCCCGGCAGGCCACGGAGGAGGAGATCCAAACCGTGCACGACCCGGACTACGTGGCCGCGGTTCGGGCCCTGAGCGCGGATCCCGGGCAACCGGTACTGGGCCGCATGTTCGGGTTCGGACCCGGAGACAATCCGCCCTTTGCCGGCATGCACGAAGCCGCGGCCACCATCGTGGGGGGAGCCCTGGTGGCGGCGGAAGGGATTTTTGCGGGGCGCTTCGAGCACGCGTTTCATCCCTCGGGGGGACTGCACCATGCCATGCGGGCCGGGGCGAGCGGGTTCTGCATCTACAACGACGTGGCCATTGCGTGCGAGTTCTTCCGCCGTCGGCTCTGGCGGGTGCTGTACGTGGATGGCGATGCCCACCACGGGGACGGGGTCCAGGCCATCTTCTACGACTCCCCGGAGGTCCTCACCGTCTCCCTGCACGAGAGCGGGGAGTACCTCTTCCCCGGCACGGGGTTCGTGCGCGAGACAGGGCGGGGAGCAGGGGTGGGGTACGCGGTGAACGTGCCGCTCCTGCCGGGCACGGACGACCTCTCCTGGATCGAGTGCTTCGAGCTGGTGGTGCCGGAGGTGGCCCGGGCATTCCGGCCCGATGTGATCGTCAGCCAGCACGGGTGCGACACGCACCGGCTGGATCCCCTCACGGACCTCTGCTGCACCACGCACACCGCGGAGCACTTTGCCCGCCGGATGCACGAGCTCGCCCACGAGCTCTGCGGGGGCCGGTGGCTCGCCACGGGCGGGGGCGGCTACGACATCTGGCGGGTGGTTCCCCGGGCATGGACCTTGGTGTACGCGGCCCTCTCCCACCGGCTCGTCCCGGAGGAGATCCCCCCTTCCTGGATCACCCGTTGGCAGCCGGAATCCCCCGTGGAGCTCCCCAGGCGCATGCGGGACGAGCCCTTCCAGGACGCGCCGGCTAGCCTCCGACGGAAAAACCGGGAGGCGGCCCAGCGGGCCCGGGATCAGGCCCTGGCGGCGTTGGAGGGGTGAAGGTGCGGGTTGTTCTCTGGCTGGAGGACACGGAGGCGAGCTGGCAGGCCTTTCAGTACGCCCGGGACCTCGCGGCCCTGCGCGGGGTGGGGCTTGTGGTGGTGTGCCCGGAAGGCCTCGCGGACCGCGTGCGGTCCGAGGTGACCTCTGCAGGGGTGGAGGTGCGAGCCTCCCCGGAGGCGGAGGTGGTGGTGAACCTGCTGCGGGCTGCAGAGGAGGAGGGCGGGGAGATCGTGGTGGCGGCCCGACGCACGCCCACAGGCAAGGTGGTGCTGGGAGACCGGGTGACCACGGTCCTGCTCAATGCGCCCGGGCCCGTGGTGGTCTTCAAACCCCCCTGGAAGGGGTGAGGGTGAGCCTCCGGGAAGGTACCGCCCTGGGACGGTTCGCGGACCAGCTGGGCCGCGAGATCACCCTGCACGTCTGCGACCTTGGCTGGGAGGAGGCCCTCTACGAGATGTATCGGACGTACGATCCGTCCCAGCAGGCCCAGGGCATCCCCCCCTTGCACCCCCTGCGGCTGCGGGAGTGGTTGCGGTCTGTGCTCCGGGAGGGCATTAACCTCGTCGGGGCCTGCGGGAGCCGGGTGGTGGGGCACGCGGTGCTGATGCCGGACCGCCCCGGCTCCTATGAACTCGCCATCTTCGTGCACCAGGACTTCCAGGGCACAGGGGTGGGGGGCCGGTTGCTGCAGGCGCTGATCGGGCATGCGCGGGAACGCGGAAGTGAACAGATCTGGCTCAGCGTGGAAGCGTGGAACCGCCGGGCCATCCGGCTCTACCGCAGGGCCGGGTTCAGGAAGGTGGAGGGGGATCAGTGGGAACAGATCTGGGAGCTGCGGCTCGCGGCCGCCTCACACCAGGGGCGGCCGTAACAGGAGGTCCCGGGTCCTGGCCGCGGCCTCCCGGATCTCGGGGTGCGGGAGATCTGTGAGCTGATTGGCGATCTCCGCCGCCTGGAGGAGGACGCGCTGCAGGTCCCCTTCCTGGGCGTCCAGCTGGGCTGCCAGCGCTCCGAACGCCACACCCCGTACCCACAGGACCGAGGCGGTGGCCCGCCGGTCCGCAGGCGGTGGCAGCAGGCGTCGCCGGATCCGGTCCCACTCCGGCCGGAAGTCCTCCACGAAGGGATCCGGCTGCAGCCCTGCCTCCGCCTCCCGCGCGGCGATCTCCCGGACCAGGGCCCGCAGGGCTCCCAGGTCCGCCTCCTCACCCCTCCGGGGCGCCTGCTCGCTGCTGAGGGCCGCCGCGTAAGCCGAGAGCCGCTCCTCCTCCCTGGGCAACAGATCCCGCCGCACCAGCTCCGCGAGCACGAGGCTCCGGGGGTGGCGGAGGAGGGCCGCCCACGCGCCGTCAGGGGTGAGCCGCAGGTCCCCGTCCAGGTAGCCGAAGGACTGCAGCACCCGGGCGCGCCGCAGGAACTCCTCCCGGAGTCCGCCTTCCATCTCCCGGAGGATGCGCCCCAGCTCCTTGCGCCGGCGGGAGCGCCGGCGCAGCTGCTGCAGGGACCGGGCGGGACCGCTGGGCAGCTCAGCGAGCAGGCGACGCAGCCGGGCGATCTCCTTCCGGCGCTGAAAGGCTGCAAGCGAGCGGTCCAGCTCCGCGAGCGCCTCCTCCAGGGTGCGCCACCGGAGGAGGTTGAGGATGAAGGCGTAGCTGGGGGTGAAGGCGGACCGGATGGGCTCCGGTTCCGCGGAAAGAAGGGCCTCTCCCTCCGCCAGCTCCCCTGGCCGCGTGGCGGGGAGTACCACGAACCCCAGGGTATCCCGGCCCCGGCGGCCTGCCCGGCCCGCCATCTGGTGGAACTCCGTGGCGGAGAGCCCCATGGGGCCTTCGGGACTGCTGCGCACCAGGGTGGTGAGAAGGACGGTGCGGGCGGGCACGTCCAGACCTGCCGCCAGCGTAGTGGTGGCGCACACCGCGCGCACAAGGCCCCGCTCCAGGAAATCCTCCACCACCATACGCCAGGCGGTAAGGTGGCCCGCGTGGTGGGCGGCCACCCCTGCCCGCAGGAGACTCCGGCGCTGCGGATGATCCCGCAGGTACGGGAACTCCGCCTCCCACGTCCCCCACGCCAGATTCCGTTCCTCCTCTCCCGGAGCCCGGGCCGTCGAAAGCTCCCGTACCGCCTCGTCGCACTGCCTGCGGGTGGGGAAGAAGAGGATGGCGGGCAGCAGCTGCGCCTGCTCCAGGGATCGCACCACCCGCCGGACCCAGCCCGGGGACCGATCCGGCCGGGCTAGGCGGTGGGCCAGCTCCAGGGGCAGCAGCCGGCCCAGACCGTCCGCGGCGATGGCCACGAGGGGCACGGGCCGATGCTGCTCCTCCACGATGGTGGGCCTGCGGCCCCGGACCTCCTGCATCCAGTCCGCGAGTTCCTGAAGGTTGGGGAGGGTAGCGGAGAGAAGAAGCAGGGTGACAGTAGGCGGCGCGTACAGAATGATCTCCTCCCACGCGGTGCCCCGTTCCGGATCGCTCAGGTAGTGGGCCTCGTCCAGCACCACGAGGTCCGGCGCGATGCTTCCCTCGTAGAGGGCATTCCGGAGGATCTCCGTGGTGGCCACGATCACGGGGGCCTGCGGATTTATGCGACGTTCGCCCGTGAGCAGGCCCACCCGGTCTGCGCCGTACAGACTGCGGAACCGCCGGTACTTCTGGTTGGAGAGGGCCTTCAGCGGCGTGGTGTACCAGGCGGTGCGGCACCCCTCAAGCCCCTCCCGGATGGCTTCCTCCGCGATCCAGGTCTTGCCGCTGCCGGTGGGCGCCTCCACCAGCACATCTCCGGTTTTCAGGGCCTGCAGGGCCCGAAGCTGGAACTCCGAGGGGGCGAAGGGCTGTGGCGGGGGGCTCCCCACCTTCCGGAGGACGGGCTGGAGCGCCGGGTGGACACCGGATTTCCGCGTTCGCATCCCTTCCATGATACGCGTGTACTCTAATAGCGGGATGCCGGCGAACCTGACTCCGGAGTACCTGGCCGCGGAGCAGCGGTTCCGGGAGGCCACAAGCCTCCAGGAGAAGCTGGAGGCCCTGGAGGAGATGCTGCGCACCGTCCCCAAGCACAAGGGGACGGAGAAGCTCCAGGCGGACATCAAGCGCCGCATCGCCCGGCTGCGGCAGGAGATGCAGACCCGCCGGGGGACTTCCCGCGCCCAGCCCTTCTACCACGTGGAGCGAGAGGGAGCGGGGCAGGTGGTCGTCATCGGACCTCCGAACGCGGGCAAGTCGAGCCTGGTGGCGGCCCTCACCAACGCCCAGCCCGAGATCGCCCCCTATCCCCTCTCCACCCGGGCCCCGCTCCCCGGCATGATGCGGTTCGAGGACGTCCAGATCCAACTGGTGGACACCCCGCCCGTCTGCCCGGAGATGGACGAGGGGTGGCTGTATGCCCTCATCCGGTCTGCGGACGCGGCTCTCTTCGTGCTGGACTGTAGCGACGACGGCATCCTGTACCTGGAGGACGCGCTGAGGTTGCTCCCTGCGGGCCGGGTGTTCCTGGAGCCGGAAGACGCGCGCATGGAGGACGATCCCTCCCTCCCCCGGGGAGCCCGCAAGCGCACCCTGGTGGTGGCCAATAAGTGGGACCTCCCGGGGGCGGAGGAGAACCTCCGGGTGCTGCTGGAGCTGGTGGGCGATCGTCTTCCCGGTCTGCCCGTCCCCGTCTCCGCGGCCACAGGGTACGGATTGGAGCAGCTGCCGGGCCGGATCTTCCGGATGCTGGACGTGATCCGGGTCTACAGCAAACCCCCGGGCCGAAAACCGGACCTGTCCGTTCCCTTCGTCCTTCCCCGGGGTGCCACGGTACTGGATGCCGCAGAGGCCATCCACAAGGAGCTCGCGGAGCAGCTGAAGTACGCCCGGCTGTGGGGTCGGACGCACCAGGGGCGGATGGTGAGCCGGGATCACCTCCTGGAGGACGGGGACATCCTTGAACTGCACGGCTAGTTCACAAAGCACGGCACGAAAATTGCTAAACCTCTGAGGTTGCGTGGGCATGCTCTGGAGGAAGCCCGGCCCGCAGCGGTCCAAAGAGGAGCTCCGCGATCCGCCGGACCTCCTGTGGGATCTCGTGCCTGTTCCCCTTCTGCACGTGGGGAGGGATGGGCGGATCCTGCGGGCGAACGAGGCGGCCGGCCGCTTGGTGGGCCTCCGAGCTTCCTCGCTGGTGGGGTTCGCGCTCCGGGATCTCCTGGAGCGGTCCAGCGATCCGGTTGGGTTCCTCCGGAGCCTCCACCTGTACCCGCGCGGGGAGCGCCTCCGGCTTCGGCGGACCAGCGGGGAGGTGGTGGAGGTGGAGGTGCGGGCGAGGAGGGCTCCGGACGGCTCCACGTACCTGGCACTCTCCGACCCTCGGGGGATTCCCGGGCAGCCCCCAGTGGAGTGGATCCGGGGTGCCATCGCGGATCTGCCTGTGGCGGTGGGAATCTACGATCCCGCGGGCAACGCGGTGGTCACCAATCCCGCGTGGCAACGGCTGTTCGGGATTCCCCGGGAGCAGGCGCCCGAGCATCTGCTCCAGGACAGCACGGTCTTCGGTCCCGTGGACCGATCTCTGCTGGAGGCGGCGCTGCGGGGGCACGTGGTGCGCCTCCCCCCCCGGGAATGGGCCCCGCCCGACGGAAGCGCCCCCCGCGTGGTGGAGGTGGTCCTGGCCCCGCTCCGGGATCCTCGGGGAGCCCCGCACCACATCGCCGCCTTCGTCTACGATGTCACCGGCCGCTGGCGGATAGAGGAGAGCTTACGGGAGTCCGAGGCCCGGTACCGGGTCCTCATCGAGGGGTCTCCGGACGCCATGTTCCTGCTGGAGGACGGGCTCTTCCGGTTCGTGAACCGACCCTTTGTTCACCTATTCGGCGTCCCCTCCGTGGAGGCGGTGCACCGGATGGGCCTGCTGGCCCTGTGCGTGGAGGAGGATCGACCCTGCTTGGCCGAGTACCTCGCGAATCGCCTGGCGCAGGGAGGGCACGAGGAGGCGGTGGTGTTCCGGGGCAGGCGGTCGAACGGGGACGTGATCACGTGCGAGCTACGGGCGAACCGGGTGTTGCTGGAGGGAAAGCCCGTCCTCATGGGAATCCTCCGGGACATCACCCATGAACGCCGCATGGAGCAGGCCCTCCGGTTCCAGGCGGAACTGTTGGAGTGCGTGCACGACGCCATCATCGCCACGGACTGGGAGGGGCGCGTCCTGTACTGCAACCGGGCCTGTGAGGCGCTCTACGGGTGGCGGGCAAAGCAGGTGGTGGGCCGCCGGCTCCAGGACCTGCTGAGACCGGAGGGCCGCCCCTTCGATCTGGACCGAATCCGGGCCATCCTCCAGCGGGCGGGGCGGTGGCGGGGGGAGCTGCAGCACCGCCGGGAGGACGGACAGCTACTCTGGCTTTCGGCTACCCTCTCCGTGAATCGAAACGAGGCGGGGGAGGCGGTGGGGATCGTGGGTGTGTACCGGGACGTGACGGAGCAGAAGCGCCTGGAGGAGCAGCTGATCCAGGCCCAGAAGATGGAGAGCCTGGGAACCCTGGCGGGCGGGATCGCCCACGATTTCAACAACATCCTGGGGTCCATCGTGGGCTATCTCGGCCTCATCAAGGAGGACCTTCCTCCGGAATCCACCCTTCGCCAGTACTTCGAGTTGGTAGAGCGCAGCGCCCTGCGGGCCAGCGAGCTCACCCGGCAGCTGTTGGGGTTCGCCCGCAGGGGGAAGTTCACGGTTCAGCGGGTGCAGCTCAAGACGCTCTGCGAAGAGGTGCTGAGCCTGTTCCGGAGTACCCTCCACGAGCGGATCCAGATCCAGACCCGCTTCCCGGAGGATCTGCCTGAGGTGGAGGGAGATCCCGGGCAGCTGCAGCAGGTGATCCTAAACCTGTGCATGAACGCCAAGGACGCCATGCCGCAAGGCGGGATCCTGGCGCTGGAGCTTGGGGAGGCCCTCGCGGACGATCCCGCCTCCCAGGAACCTCCGAACCTCCGGCGCTACGTGGTGCTGACCGTCCGGGACACCGGGGTGGGTATGGACGACTACGTGAAGAGCCGGGTCTTCGAGCCCTTCTTCACCACCAAGGAGCCCGGGAAGGGCACGGGGCTCGGCATGGCCATGGTGTACGGGATCGTGCGCAACCACGGCGGGTTCGTGGACCTCCACAGCGAGGTGGGCAAGGGAACCACCGTCCAGGTGTACCTGCCCGTACCGGTGGAATTGCAACCTCAGCCCAAGGAGGAGGGAGCAACGGGCGTGGCGGAAGGATCCGGAGAACTCATCCTCGTGGTGGACGACGAAGAGCCCCTGTGCAACCTGCTGCGGGAGATCCTCACCCGCCGGGGCTACCGGGTGCTGGTGGCCCGCAGCGGCGAGGAGGCCATCGAGCTCTACCAGCAGTGGCAGGACGAGGTGGACCTCGTGATCCTGGACATGATCATGCCCGGGATGAGCGGGCAGGAGACCTTCGAGGCCCTCCTGAGCCTCCACCCTCAGGCCCGCGTGCTCCTCAGCAGCGGCTACACCCAGGAAGGGGCCGCAGGAGAGCTCCTGCGAAAGGGGGCCAAGGGATTCCTGCAGAAGCCTTACCTCATTACGGAGCTCACCGCCAAGGTGCGGGAGGTCCTGGAGCAGAAGGACAGCACTTCGATCTGAGCCTCCGGGGAAGTGATCCGGCGGGTCCGGCTGAAGCGGGGAGCTCAGGGAGAGAGATCCTGCCCTCCCTCCACCGGGGGAATCTCCGGGACCTCCCCGGACCTTTCGGGCTTCTCCGGAACCGGTGCGCTTCGAGGAGCGGAGGCCTCGGGCGGGAGGTGGGTCTCCGATCGCGCGTGCGGGAGGGCTGCCGGCACCAGCTCCCCTAGGATCACCTGGAGGGCCGCTGCCACGGGAATGGAGAGCAGCACGCCCATGATCCCCATGAGCGCCCCGCCCACGAGCACCGCGAAGATGGCGAGGATGGGGGACAACCCCACCGCCCGGCTCATCACCCGTGGCACGAGGAGATTCTGCTCGATCTGCTGGGCCAGGGTGTAGAGGGCCACCACCGCTACCAGCTTCCACGTGGGCTGGAACAGGGCCACCACCACCGCGGGGATCGCGCCCAGGAACGGGCCCACCACCGGGATGAGCTCCGTGAGCCCCGCCACCAGGCCCAGAAGGAACGGGTAGGGGATCCCGATGAGGATGAGCCCCACCGTGTCGATGGCGAAGATGGAGAGGGCCAGCACGAAGGTTCCACGCAGCCACCCGCTGAACTTCTGGGCGATGCGGTCCAGGACCAGATTCACGAGCGGCCGCCGCTCCACGGGCCACAGGCGCAGGAAGGCCCGCTTGAGCCGGGGCCCCTCGAGGAGCATGTAGATCACGATCACGAGGACCGTGGTGACGGTGAACAGCCCGCTTACGAACCGGCCGAAGACCTGGGCCGCGGTGCCGAAGTACTGGGCGAAGTTCTGCAGCTCCTGAGGAAGCCGGCTGAGCCACCGGCTCACGTCCGGCACCCACGGAAACCGCGCGCGCAGCTGTGCGAGCCACTGCTCCGCCTCCTGGACGTACTCCGGCAGATGGGCTAAGAAGGCGCTGGATTGCTGCACTACGGGCGTGAGGAGGATGGTGAGCATGAGCACCAGGGCTGCAAGGATGAGCACCACCACGAGGAAGAGGGCGAGCCCCTTGCCGAGGGGGCGGCCGCCCGGTAGCCGGGCCCGCTCCAGGGCACCCACTGTGGGCGCGAGGCCCGCGGCCAGGATGGCGGAGATGAGAAAGAGCACGAGGATGTCCGCAAGACGCACCACCAGCCACAGCACCCCGTAGGTGGTGGCCACCACCAGGGTGACGATGAGGGCGTGGACGGCGACCTCGGCCCGCTGCATGTGGCCCCTTTGACAGGATACGGGGTTCCGGCCTATGATCCTCGTGGCAGTTTGCGTTCCGCGGTAGCTCAACGGTAGAGCGCCCGGCTGTTAACCGGGGGGTTGCAGGTTCGAATCCTGCCCGCGGAGCCACCTTCCCCAGACCCCTCCAGGGTGGCACGGATCTTGCAAACCTCCGGTGGTGGAAGGGTTCCGGAATGCGCCCCCGGCTCGGTGAGATCCTTCTGCAGGCCAACCTCATCACCCCGGAGCAGCTGGAGGAGGCCATCTGCCTCCAGCGGCAGACGGGGCTCCGGATCGGTGCGGCCCTCATCCAGCTGGGGTACGCCTCCGAGGACGATGTGGCGTGGGCGCTCGCCACCCAACTGCAGATCCCCTACGTCCACGCTTCCTCGGAGATGGTGGATCCTGCGGCCGCCCAGCTCCTGCCTCCCCACCTGATGGAGCGGTTCGAGGTCTTCCCCCTCCTCGTCTCCGGGGACGAGCTGACCCTGGTGATGGGGGACCCCACGGATGGGGAGGCCATCGGGGAGGTGGAGCGGGCCACTGGACTGCGGGTGGTGCCCGCTGTGGACCTCCCGAGCAACATCCGCAGGCTCATCCGGTCGTTCACCCGGGGCCGCAGGTCCAGGGGAAGCCCGGAGCTGGCGGAGGTCCAGTTCCACCTGGGTGCGGCCGCTCAGGCCGGGGCCCACGAGGTCTACTTCGAGCCATCCGGTTCCGGGGTTCGGGTCCGCTACCGCACCGTGGTGGAGTTGGTGGAGAGCCGGGGTCCCCGGGTGGACCCTGGGATCCTTGCCCGGCTCGCGGAGGACCCTGCTCCCCTCCGCCTTCGGGTTCCCCTCGCGGACCGCACGGTGACCGCGGTCCTCCGATCCCTCCCGGCAACCGGCGGGCATGCGCTCCTCGGGGTCCTGGAATCGGAGGCCGTCCCGAGCCTGGCCGTGGCAGACCTCGACCCCGCGGTCCGCGAGGGCATGGAAGGGATCCTGCAGTCCGGCGGACTCCTGGTGGTGGGTTCCCCCGACCCCTTCTTCCGCCGCCGGCTCCTGCGGGCGTTGGCCCAGCGGGCCGCCCGCGATCCAGGCTCCCGGACCGTCGCCGCGGGCCTCCGGTCCCCTCAACCGCTGGAAGGGGTACTGGAACTGGAATCCTTGGAGGCGCTTTTGGAGACCCACGCGGAGTGCGTGGTCGTGGATGCGGGCTGGGATCTGGGAATCGCGGGGCAGCTGTGCCGGACCCTGAGGCCGGGCGGTACCCTCGTGTTGGGCCTCCCGTACCTGCGGGTGAGCTGGGCCCTGGAGGGGCTGCTTTCCATAGGTCGCCTCCTGGTGGAGCGCTTCTTCGCGGGTGCGCTGTGCGGGCTCTCCGTTCCGGCTCTCTGCTCCTGTGTCGAGGTGCACGAGTCCCCGCCGCCGGATTGGCCCGTGACGCCCGCCCCGACCCGGTGGGGCTCCGCGATGGGCTGTGAGCGATGCCGGAGCACGGGGTACCTGGGGCAGGTCTCCATCTACGAGTGGTACCGGGCCGGCCCGGACCTTGCCGCGGTGCTCCGGGCCCCCATCCATGCTGTCCCGGGGCTGCTGGCTTCGGCGCTCTCTCCCTCCCTCGAAGCCTGCGCCGGGGCCACGGTGGAACGCCTGCGGGCGGATCCCCTGGCGGTGGCGCCCCTCCTTCAGGCCCGGGCGTGAGGGGGAAACCGTGGACATTACGGATCTTCTGATCCTGGCGCGGGAGCGGGACGCCTCCGACCTCCACCTCACGGTGGGAAGTCCCCCCCGTCTGCGGCTGCAGGGGGAGCTGGTGGACGTGGATGGATGGCCTCCCCTCACCCGGGAGGATCTCCACGCCATGCTCTACGATGTCCTCACGGACGCACAGAAGGCCAGGTTCGAGGAGCACCTGGATCTGGACTTCGCCCTGGAGCTGCAGAACCTGGGCCGGTTCCGGGTGAACGTCTTCCGCCAGCGCACGGGCGAGGGCGCGGCGTTCCGGGTGATCCCCTCCCGGATCCGGTCCCTGGAGGAGTTGGGGCTTCCCCCACAGCTGCGCGATCTCGCGCTGCGGGAGCACGGTCTCATTCTGGTCACCGGCCCCGCGGGCAGCGGCAAGAGCACCACCCTGGCGGCCATGGTGGATCTCATCAACGCGACCCGTCGGGTCCACATCATCACCATCGAGGACCCCATCGAGTTCGTTCACTCGCACAAGAAGGCCCTCATCAACCAGCGGGAGGTGGGCGTGCACGCGAGGTCTTTCAGTACGGCCCTGCGTGCTGCCCTGCGGGAGGACCCGGATGTGATCCTGGTGGGCGAGATGCGGGACCTGGAGACCATCGCCCTGGCCCTCACCGCGGCGGAGACCGGTCACCTGGTGCTGGCCACCCTGCACACCAGCAGCGCGGCTCAGACCGTCAACCGGGTCATCGACGTCTTCCCCAGCCACCAGCAGGAGCAGATCCGGGTGCAGCTGGCGGAGACCCTGGTGGCGGTCATTGCCCAGGTCCTGCTGCCCACCGCGGACGGTCTCGGTCGGGTCCCCGCGGTGGAGGTGATGGTGGCGACCCCTGCGGTCCGCAACCTCATCCGGGAGAACAAGGTGCACCAGCTCCCCTCCGTGATCCAGACAGGACTCAGAGATGGGATGCAGAGCATGGACCAGAGTCTGCGGCACCTGGTGAAGACCGGGAAGATCACCCCCGAGGTGGCCCTGCGATGGACCACGGAAAAGCAGGCCTTCGCCCGGCCGGGCCTTGGCGGAGCTGGTCCTGTCCAGAGCGCCTGGAAGTAGCGGGAGGCAGCCATGCACGTGCACGACCTCCTTCGGGAGATGGTGGAGCGGGACGCCAGCGACCTCTACGTGAA
Source organism: Candidatus Sysuimicrobium calidum (assembly GCA_031459935.1). Taxonomy (GTDB): domain Bacteria; phylum Sysuimicrobiota; class Sysuimicrobiia; order Sysuimicrobiales; family Sysuimicrobiaceae; genus Sysuimicrobium; species Sysuimicrobium calidum. Next base: position 20,789 of record JAVKHN010000004.1, read on the forward strand.
GGTAGGCTCCCCGCCCACCTTTCGGGTGCACGGGGAGCTCCAGCCGGGGCCCTGGGATCGGGTGACCCCCGAGGCGAGCCGGGCGCTTGCGGATCAACTCCTGGACGACGAGCAGCGTCATCAGCTGCGCACGGAACAGAACGTGGACCTAGCCTACAGCTTCCCCGGGGTGGGTCGGTTCCGGGTCAACATCTACCAGCAGCGGGGTTCTATCGCCTTCGTGGCGCGCCGGGTTCGTACGGACATCCCCTCCTTCCAGCAGCTGGGCCTTCCGGAGATCCTGGCGGAGCTCGTGATGCGGCCCCGGGGACTGGTGTTCGTCACCGGCCCCACGGGCTCCGGGAAGACCACCACCCTCGCGGCCATGATCGATTACCGGAACACCCACGCCTCCGGCCACATCATCACCATCGAGGATCCCATCGAGTTCCTTCACCCCGACAAGCGCAGCCTGGTGAGCCAGCGGGAGGTGGCCACGGACACCCCCAGTTTCCCCCATGCCCTGCGGGGTGCCCTGCGCCAGGCCCCGGATGTCCTCCTCATCGGGGAGATGCGGGACCGGGAGTCTGCGGATGCCGCTCTGTACTTCGCGGAGACCGGGCACCTGGTGCTCAGCACCCTGCACTCCATCAACGCGAGTCAAACCCTGGAGCGGCTTTTGGCCTTCTTCCCCATGGACCAGGCACAGGAGGTCCTGCACCGCGTCTCCCTCACCCTGGAGGGCATCATCAGCCAGCGCCTCGTTCCCCGATCGGACGGGCAGGGTCGGGTGGTGGCCGTGGAGGTCCTGGTGGCCACGCCCCGCATCCGGGAGCTCATCCGGCGCGGGGACTTCGCCGGGATCAAGGTGGCCATCCAGGCGGGGGGCGGAGAGGGAATGCAGACCTTCGACCAGGCCCTGTATGACCTCTACCAGAAGGGGCTCATCTCCATGGAGGACGCCCTCCGGGCCGCGGATTCCCCCAACGACCTGCGCCTGCGGATCCGGGGCCTGGCGTAGGGTCCGTGCACCCCCCCAAAAAAAATTTTGCCTGACCCCGAGAAGGCGGTTGACAGACACCACGGTCGCGTGATACACAGGGACTTGAAAGTTCATAAGGAATTCTGTCCGTGGGCCAGGACGCCCACACCGGCCGGTGTGGGCGTCCTTCTTTTTATTATTCCGTCCGGAGCAGGAGGCGTTCGATGCGACGGGTTGTGGGAGTCCTCATCCTGCTGACGCTGTGCGTGGCCCTGCCCGCGTGGGGTGCCGACCCCAGCGGGGCGGAGACCATCAAGCAGAAGCCGGAATCCGCGGTGAACTTCGCCTGGACCCTCATCGCGGCGTTCCTGGTGTTCTTCATGCAGGCGGGCTTCGCCCTGCTGGGGGCCGGGCTCATCCGATCCAAGAACACGGTGAACTACCTCACGAAGAGCTTCATGGATTTCTGCATCGCCGCTCTCTCCTACTGGGCGTTCGGGTTCGCCCTCATGTTCGGAGGTAGCCAGCTCAGCAGCGGTCTGGCGCACGGGAATGCGTGGATCGGACTCTCCGGGTTCTTCCTGAGCGGGGCGGCCTACGATGTCACCACCGTCCTGTACTGGTTCTTCCAGATGGTCTTCGCGGCCACCGCGGCCACCATCGTGGCCGGAGCCATGGCGGAGCGGACGAAGATCACCGCCTATCTGGCCTACAGCTTCATCGTGTCCGCGGTGATCTACCCCATCTACGGGCACTGGGTGTGGGGCGGTGGGTGGCTGGCGAACCTGCCGTTCGGGGCGGGAGCCCGGGACTTCGCGGGCTCCGGGGTGGTACACGTGGTCGGGGGACTGCTGGGGCTTGTGGGCGCCGCCATGGTCGGTCCCCGCCTCGGCAAGTACAACCCGGACGGCACCCCGAATCCCATCCCGGGCCACAACATGACCTACGTGGTGATCGGGACCTTCATCCTGTTCTTCGGGTGGTTCGGCTTCAACCCCGGCAGCACCCTGGCCGCCACGGACCTGCGCATCTCCGTCATCGCGGTGAACACCTTCCTGGCGGGGGCCGCGGGCGCGGTGGTGGCCCTTTACGCGAGCCTCGTGCGCACGGGGAAGGCGGACATCGCCATGGCATGCAACGGCGCGCTGGCGGGTCTGGTGGGGATTACCGCCCCGTGCGCCTACGTGCCCACCTGGGCGGCGGTGGTGATCGGGGCCGTCGCGGCCCTCGTAATGATGTGGAGTCTCGGGTTCGTGGAGCGGACCCTGAGGGTGGACGACCCCGTGGGTGCGGTCTCCGTGCACGCGGCGGGAGGACTGTGGGGGCTGCTGGCCGTGGGGATCTTCGCGGACGGCACGTACGGGGGCGTACGGGGCCTCATCGTGGGGGAGGTGGGACAGCTCGTGGCCCAGCTCATCAGCATGGGCGTGGTCACCGCCTGGTCGCTGATCACGGGATACCTCATGTTCGCTCTGATCCGCAGCACCATGGGTCTCCGGGCCTCGCGGGAAGAGGAGCTCCAAGGGCTGGACCTGCCGGAGCACGGCATGCCCGCCTACGTCCTGGAGTCCACCCTGGTGCCTGCGGGGGGAGCGTGAAATCCACGGATCAGGAGGGAATGCCGATGGAAGCATGGCTCGCTCTGGGAACCTTCATCGCCCTGTTCTGTGCCTGGGTGGTTCTCCCCAGTCGCATCCTCCGGGGCCGCCGACCCACGGAGGAGGACGGTGGATAGCGCCCCGGGCCACCGCAGCAGACCACGGAGGGAGGGAAGGAACATGATGGGAAAGACGGTACAGGACGTGCTGAGGCTAGTCAAAGAGAAGAACATCCAGATGGTGGATCTCCGGTTCACGGATGTGCCCGGGGTCTGGCAGCACGCCACGATTCCCGCCTCGACCCTGGACGAGTCCACCTTCAAGAAGGGGATCGGGTTCGATGGCAGCAGCATCCGCGGCTTCCAGGCCATCCAGGAGAGCGACATGCTGCTCCTGCCGGATCCCTCCACCGCCTTCGTGGACCCCTTCCTGGAGATTCCGACCCTGGTGATGATCTGCGACGTGGTGGATCCTGAGACCCGCGCTCCCTATAGCCGGGACCCCCGGTACGTAGCCCGGAAGGCGGAGGCCTACCTCAAGGAAACGGGGATCGCAGACCTCAGCTACTGGGGGCCGGAGATCGAGTTCTTCATCTTCGATCATGTGACCTACGAGGTGCTGCCGCACCGCATGGGCTACTGCATCGACAGCCGGGAGGGCATCTGGAACACGGGGAACGACAACGGGAAGAATCTCGGCTACAAGATCCGGCCGAAGGAGGGGTACTTCCCCACCCCGCCCAGCGACACCTTCCAGGACATCCGCAGCGAGGCGGCCATGATCCTGGAGCAGATCGGCATCCCCGTGGAGATGCATCACCACGAGGTGGCCACCGCGGGCCAGGCGGAGGTGGACATGGAGCGGGACACCCTGGTCCGGATGGCGGACAAGGTGATGGTCTACAAGTACGTGATGCGCAACGTGGCCCGCCGGCACGGCTGCACCGTCACTTTCATGCCGAAGCCCCTGTTTGGGGACAACGGAAGCGGGATGCACACCCACCAGAGCTTGTGGAAGGACGGCCGCAACCTCTTCTACGCGGAGGGGAAGTACGGGGAGCTGAGCGATCTGGCCCTCCACTACATTGCGGGTCTGTTGACCCACGTGGATGCGGTGCTGGCCTTCACGAGCCCCACCACGAACTCCTACAAGCGCCTGGTGCCCCACTACGAGGCTCCTGTGAACGTGGCCTTCAGCAAGCGAAACCGCAGCGCCTGCGTGCGCATCCCCATGTACTACACGGGACCTGAGGCCGCGGCCAGCAAGCGCATCGAGTTCCGACCCCCCGACCCCAGCTGCAATCCCTACCTGGCGTTCGCGGCCATGCTCATGGCCGGGCTCGATGGGATCCGGCGCAAGCTGGACGCCTCCCCCTTCGGCCCCCTGGACGTGAACACCTACGAGCTCCCGCCGGAGGAGGCGGCCCGGGTGAAGAGCGTGCCCGGCTCGCTGGGGGAGGTCCTCAGTGCCCTGGAGGCGGACCACGAGTTCCTCCTGGAAGGGGACGTGTTCACGCGGGACCTCATCGAGACCTGGATCGGTTACAAGCGGGAGAAGGAGCTACATGAGGTGAGCATCCGGCCGCATCCCTACGAGTTCTACCTGTACTTCGACGTGTAACCGCGACGTCCGCGCACACGGGCCAGGACGCCCCCGGTAGGCAACCGGGGGCGTTTTCCTTTCAGGAGGTGCGTATGCGGATCCTCATTGCGGACGATGAGCCCCTCATCCGGATGGGCGTGCGCCGGATCCTGGAGGAAGCCGGGCACGAGGTGGTGGGGGAGGTGGCCTCGGGACGGGAGGCCCTGGAGTTGGTGGACCGGCTGCAGCCCGATCTCCTCGTGCTGGACATCCGCATGGAGCCCACGGACGGGATCGAGGTGGCCCGGCGGGTGACGGGGAGGGTGCCCGTGGTCTTCCTCACCGCCTACGGCGATCGGGAGCTCCTGGAGGCGGCCCGGGAGGTGGGCGCGTACGCGTACATCACCAAGCCTTTGGTACCTTCGGAGCTGCTGGCGGCGGTGACGCTCAGCCATCAACGGTTCCGGGAGGTTCAGAGGGCCCGGGAGGCCCTGGAGGCCCGGAAGGTCATCGAGCGGGCGAAGGGGATTCTGATGAAGCGGCTGGGCCTGGACGAGGAGGAGGCGTACCGCCTCCTTCAGCGGCGGGCCCGCAACCAGCGGAAGACCATGCGGGAGGTGGCCCAGGCCATCCTGGATTCCGATGCCCTGATCTCCCACCGACGTCCGCCCCGGTGACCGTATCCGGCTTCCACGGACCCCCGGGGTCGCGGCAGGGAGGGACCCGGGAGGGGGAGAAACTAACCCCCGGATGGCGTGGCTGGAGGAAGCCCTCGTCGTCCTCCTGCTGCTTTTGGCCAATGCGGCCTTCGCCGCGGTGGAGACGGCGGTGATCACGGCCCGGGCCGCCCGGTTGGAACGCCTGCGGAGGGCGGGGGAGCGGAAGGCGGAAGCGGCTCTGTACCTGGTTCGTCACCGGGATCGGTTCCTGGCCGCGGTCCAGATCGGGATCACCCTGGTGGGGACTCTGGCCTCCGCGTATTCGGGCGCCCGCATCGCCCAGCCCCTCGCGGCAGGACTCCGGAGCTGGCCCTTCCTCGCCCCCTACGCGGATCCCCTGGCCCTGGGCCTCGTGGTGGTGTTCCTGACGTTTCTCTTCCTCGTGGTGGGGGAGCTCGCGCCCAAGCGCGTGAGCCTGGCGCGGGCGGAGGAGGTGGCGGTAGCCCTCGCCCCCGCCATGCGGGGCTTCACGCGCCTCGTGGCGCCCGCGGTGGGGCTGCTGACCGCGGCCACGAACGCGGTGCTGTGGCTGGTGGGGCAGGGCCGGGAGCCGGCCCAGCGCATGACCCTGGAGGACTTCAGTACGCTCGTGGAGGAGAGCGCTCGGACGGGGCTGCTGCGGGAGACCACGGCCAAAGTGCTGTCGGACGTGGTGCGCGTGGCGAACCGGCGCGTAGAGGAGATCATGACCCCGCGCACGGAGCTGGTGGGCCTCCCCGTGCGCGCCACCTGGCAGGAGGTACTCCACACCGTCCGCGGCTCCACCTACTCCCGCTTTCCCATCTACGAGGGGGATCTCGATCACATCGTGGGAGTGCTGTACGCCCGGGACCTCGTGGGGTGCTCGGAGGCGGAGGACTGGCAGAGGCTGGTCCGGAGCGTGCCGAGCCTCCCGGGGACCGTGCGGGTCCTGGAAGCCCTCCGGGTGCTCCAGGAGCACCGGGCCCACGCGGCCGTGGTGCTCGACGAGTACGGGGGGACCGCGGGCTGGGTCACCCTGGAGGACATCCTGGAGGAGATCGTGGGAGAGATCCCCTCCGAGTACGGCGCGGAGGAGCCGGAGATCGTGGTGCGGGAGGACGGATCCCTGCTGGTGGACGGCCTCACCCCCCTTTACCAGCTCCTGTCCCGTCTGGGCCTGGAGGAGGAAGCCGTGGACACCGGGGAGGCCACCACCGTGGCCGGGCTCGTGCTCCACCTCACCGGCCGCATCCCCTCCGTAGGGGAGAAGGTGAGGTTCGGGGGATACGAGATCGAGGTGGTGGACCTGGACGGCCGGCGCATCGACAAGCTGCTGGTGCGTCCGAGAACCTCCTAACGCCGCAGCCGGCGGCTGAGCTCCCGCAGGAGACGGCCCACGGCATTCATCTCCCGTTGGTATCCCCCGAGATCCCCCGACCGCAGCAGCCGCTGCGCCCGCTCGTAGTGCTCCAGCGCCTGTCCGACCAGCTCCGCGGAGCGGGCGTCCAGATCCTCGGTGGATCCTACCGGAGCGCCCTCCGCGGCAGAGGGGACGCCAAAGACCCGGCTCAGGGCCGCCTCCAGGGTCTCCTCCATGGCGATGCGGGACCCGTGGGCCACGATCACCCGCTTGAGCTCGGGAAGTTGGCTCGTCTCCGCCCGCAGGAAGATGGGCTCCACGTACAGGAGGGAGTTCTCGAGGGGAACCACCAGCAGGTTCCCGCGGATCACCCGGGAGCCCTGCTGGTTCCACAGGGTGAGCTGAGCGCTGATCTGGGGGTCCTGGTTGATCCGGGATTCTATCTGCATGGGCCCGAACACCACCCGCTCCTTGGGGAAGAGAAACACCCGTACCTCCCCCAGGTAGGGAGGGTCATTGCGGGCCGCAAGCCAGGCGACCATGTTCTCCCGGCGCTGGGCGGTCATGGGGAGGATGAGGACGAACTCCGGCCGGGGCTCTTCTGGCAATCGCAGGGTCACATAGTACGGCTCCATGCGCTGCTGCTGTCCCGCGAAGATCTCCGTGGGCCAGGACCACGCATCTTCCCGGTTGTAGAACACCCGGGGGTCCCGCATGTGGTAGGTGGCGTACACCTGAGCCTGCAGCTCGAAGAGGTCCACGGGATACCGGAGGTGCCCCCGCAACTCCGGAGGGATGCGGTCTGCGGGCTGAAACAGCCCCGGAAAGATGCGGGCCCAGGTACGGATGAGGGGATCTGAGGGATCCACCACGTAGAAGTCCGTGGTGCCATGGTAGGCGTCCACCACCACCTTCACCGCGTTGCGGATGTAGTTGATGCCTTCCAGGGGCTGCGCGTACGGGTATCGGTTGCTTGTGGTGTAGGCATCCAGGATCCAGAACAGGCGGCCCCGGGCGATCACGATGTAGGGATCCGCGTCGTACCGCAGAAACGGCGCGAGCCGCCGCGCCCGTTCCCCCACCGTGCGGGCAAAGAGCACCCGGCTCTCTTGGGTGATGTCCGTGGAGAGGAGGATGCGCAGATTTCTGAACCGGGTGGCGAAGGCCAGCCGCCGGAGGGGGGAGGAGAGGGGAATCCCGCCCCGGCCCTCGTACCGGGTGGTGACGTTCTCCTCCCCGCGGGGGTAGTCGAACTCCGGGACCCGGGTACGCACGATCACGTAGTGTTGGGTGAGCTCCCCGAAGTAGATCTCGGGCCGGGTGATCCGGAGCTCCGCAAACCGCGTCTGCGGCGGCAGGTCCCGGATCCACAGCTCCGGCAGCCCCTCCGCGGAGGCTTGGTTCACTGGACTTGCCACCACCCCGTATCCGTGGGTGTAGACCAGGTGCTCGTTCACCCAGGTGCGGGCCTGTGGCGGAAGCCGGGATAGGTCCAGCTCCCGGGCCGCCAGCATGAGCTGGCGCGACCGGTCCCCGATGCGGTAGCGGTCGATGTCCACGTCGTGGAAGGTGTAGTAGGCCCGTAGGGCCTGCAGCTGCCGGTAGGTTTCCAACAGCGGCCGGTAATCCCAAAGCCGCACGTTCTCCAGAGTATCCCGGTTCCGCCGGAGGGCTTCCGGGGGGAGCTGTTCTCTGGCGACGAACTCCCGCTCCCGCACCCTCTCTAGCCCGAAGGCAGCCCGGGTGGCCCGGATGTGGTGGTCGAGGTAAGGGGTCTCCCGACTGAGCTCGCTGGGGGCCACCACCAGCTGCTGCACGAGCCCGGGCAGCAGCCCCACGCCCACAGACCACGCCAGGAGCTGGGCCGCCACCACGCCCGTGGCGAACCGCACCGTGCGCAACCACAGGTTCGCAAACAGAAGTCCCGCGGCCACCAGGGAGAGGAAGAAGAGGGTGTTGAGGGCGGGAAGGCGGGCGTGCAGGTCCGCATACGTCATCCCGAAGAACAGCCCCCGCTGGGAGGTCAATAGCTCCAGGGCGTCGAGTCGGAAGCCCGCGGCCCGTACCAGGAACAGCGACGCCAGGAGCACGGAGAGGTGGGCCCGGGCCCCGGGCGGGAGAGCCCGGACACCGCGGACCGCCAGGGTCGCGGTGTCCAGCAGATAGCCGACGGTCACCCCCACGAAGGCGAACAGCAACCACCCCCACGCTAGGTCCACCAGGAACCGCCAGAAGGGCAGCCGCAGCAGGTAGGTGGAGAGGTCGAGCCCGAAGACGGGATCTCGGGTGCCCGCGGGCTGGGCGTGCAGGAACTGCTGAAAGCTCGCCCACTGCTCCGTACTCGCCAGGGCCGCGAGGAGCGCGATCCCCGCACAGGCGGCGAGAGCGATGCGGCGGGGCCACGGGGAGGGTGCCCGGGGGCGAAAGGATCCGCCGTCCCGGTACAGCTCGATGACCTCCGTGCGGGTCCACCGGCGCAAGAAGGGTCGCGCGTTGAGAGAGAGGAGTACGAAGACGAAGGCGAAGACGAACCCTCCCACCAGGAGTCTGGACAGGAAGGGGGTCCAGAACACCCAGGGATATCCGAGCTCCACGAACCACAGCCACTCCGTATACCAGTAGGCCAGGGCCGGCCAGAGTGCGAGCGAGAGCACGAGCAGGAGCGCGAACAGCAACCGCAGGGGAATTCTCACCGCGCCTTCTCCCACTCCTGGAGGGGACGTCTGCGGATCCACAGCCAGCTCAGGGCGAGGAGGAGGCCTGCGAGGGCGGCCATGCGGGGCAGGCGGAGCGGGAGGCGGGGAACCGGGTAGACGGTGATCCGCACCTCCGTCCCGCAGTGAGGGCAGGTGGGGAAGTAGTCGAGTCCGCCGGGCCGGTCGGAGGGCACCCCTTCCCGGATCCCGATCACGAACCGCACCGGGCCCCGACAGGCAGGACAGGTGAACTCCACATCGTGCGGGAGCGAAAGGGCCTGGGGCATGAACTTCTCCCTCACCGCCTCCATCCTAACATCCCCGCCCAGAGGCCTGGTGGGTTCGTGTATGATGGGCGGGGGTAACTTACGCCCCGAGTCCCTGGGATGGGGAGCGTGCCATGCCCACACGGGAGGAGATCATCGAGGTCCTCAGGACCTGCTATGACCCGGAGATCCCGGTGAACATCTGGGACCTGGGGCTCATCTACGACATCCAGCAGGAGAACGGCCGGATCGCCATCCGGATGACCCTCACAGCCCTGGGCTGCCCCATCGGGCCCATCCTGGCGGAGGAGATCCGCACGAAGCTGCTGGAGCTCCCCGGGGTGGAGGAGGTGGAGGTGGAGATCGTCTTCTCGCCGCCGTGGACGCCTGAACGCCTCACGGAGGAGGGGCGGCTCGTGCTGCAGAGCATGGGCTTTCCGGTGTAGGGTTGTATGCCGGCGCGCGGCGGAAAACAGGTGGTTCGGAAGGCGGCTCCTCCTGCAGCGCGGAGGACCTTCGATCGGCTTTGGCCCTGGGTGTTCGGAGGGGTGGTGGTCCTGGGGGTGGCGGTGGTAGCTTACGGGCTCCGGTCCCGACCCAACTACCCTCGTGCCGGAGCCCACTGGCACGCGCCCTACACGGTGGAGGTCTGCGGGAACCGGCTTCCCCCCTTTCCTCCCAGCCCCGGCAACACCCACACCCACGGGGACGGCGTGATCCACGTGCACCCGGAGACCAACGAGGAGGGCAGGCAGGCCACCTTACGTACCTTCCTCCTCTCCGTGGGAGTTCTCGTGGGACAGAACGCGTTCACCCTCCCGGGCGGCCGGACCTACCGGGACGGCGACCGGTGCCCGGACGGGAGACCGGGGCGGTGGTCCGTGTTCGTGAACGGCAGGCGGCTGGAGGGCTGGCAGGAGTACTATCCCCAGGACGGGGACCGGATCCGGTTCGTGTTCGGGTCGGAGTGACTAGAGAGCGGCCCCCGCCATCGCCTGGAGCACGGTCTCCAGCTGCGGGCTGAGGCGGACGGGGTAGCTCCCTCCGTCCAACCGGCGGAGCCCGTCGGGGAGCGTCTGGAAACGCTCGCGACACCGACGGCGGGCGTCCTCCAGGGTCTCGTGGTAGACCCGGCACCCCCTCCGCATCACCTCCACCAGGAGGGGCTCCCCACCTGCCGGTGGGGGCTCGTCCGAGAGAGCGATGACGTCCTCCCGCATCTGCCCCTCCCGGTACACCCGCCACACCTGCTTGCGGCCCGGGAGCGTCACCTTGCCCGTACTGCGCTTGATGCGGTATCCGGCGGTGTCCTCCACGAGCTTGTAAACCCCCCCCAGGGCCGGCGCGTCGTAGGAGACCCCCATCTCCGTCCCCACCCCGAAGGCGTCGATGGGAGCCCCCGCCTCCAGCAGGGCCGAGATTTTGTCCTCGTTGAGGTCGCCGCTCGCGAGGATCTGTACCTCCGGGAATCCGGCTTCATCCAGGATGGCCCGCACCTGCCGGCTGAGGCTCAGGAGGTCCCCGCTGTCGATCCGCACCCCCCGCAGCTGGTATCCCTGCTCCCGCAACTCCCGGGCCACCACCACCGCGTTGCGGGCCCCCTGGAGGGTATCGTAGGTGTCGATGAGCAGGATGCACCGGTCCGGGAACTGGCGGGCGTAGGCGCGAAAGGCTTCCAGCTCGTCCTCGAAGGACATGACGTAGCTGTGGGCCATGGTCCCGTAGACGGGGATGCCGTAGAGCATGCCGGCCAGCACGTTGCTGGTACCCGCGCACCCCGCGAGGTAGCTGCTGCGGGCTACCTTCAGGGCCGCATCCGTGCCGTGGTCCCGGCGGGGCGAGAAGTCGATGACGGGGCGACCCCCGGCTGCCAGCACCACCCGGGCGGCCTTGGTGGCGATCAGGGACTGCAGGTTGATCTGGTTGAGGAGGAAGGTTTCCACGATCTGCCCCTCGATGCGGGGCGCGGTGATCTGCAGCACGGGCTCCGGTGGAAAGAAGATCTCGCCTTCAGGGATGGCCCGCACGTCCCCCGTGAACCGGAACTCCCGGAGGTACCGAAGAAAGTCCTCGTCGAACAGCCCAAGACCGCGCAGGTAGGCGATCCCCTCCTCCGGAAAGCGCAGCCGCTCCAGGTAGTCCAGTACGGTATCCAGTCCCGCGCTCACCAGAAACCCGCGGCGGGGCGGGAGGTTGCGCACGAAGAGATCGAAGGTGGCGGGCTCGTTGCGGCCCTCCCGGAAGTAGCTCTGCGCCATGGTGAGTTCATAGAGGTCCACCAGCAGCGCCATGTTCCGCTCGGTGACAAACGCCATCGCCCTTTTCTCCATTCCCCCTCTCCTTCCGCGGGCTTCCCTCCCACTAGAATACGTGCTCCCGCGGGAAAGCGGAGCCTCCCCGGCCGTACAGGACAGGGGTACCCTAGAGGGGCATACAGCTCCTCGGAGGGGAAGCGATGTGGATCGGACGCCGGATCCCGCTCCGGGATGGGCGGGAAAAGGTCTCGGGACGCCTCCGGTTTGCAGCGGACCTTGTGGTCCCGGATCTCCTGCATGCCCGGCTCGTCCTGAGTCCGGTGGCCCACGGCCGCATCCGACGCATCGAGCTGGGCCGGGCCCTGGCGGTTCCGGGAGTGGTGGCGGTGCTCACCACCCGGGATCTTCCCTGGTTCCAGAAAGCTCCCCACAGCCACGCCGCGGGCCTGCTAGCCTGGGAACGGGTGGTGTACGCGGGGCAGCCCGTGGCCGTGGTCCTCGCGGAGCGCGAGAGTGCGGCCGAGGATGCCGCGGCCCTGGTGGAGGTGGAGATGGAGCCTCTCCCCGCGGTGGTGGATCCGCTGGAGGCCCTGGCAGAGGGATCCCCTCCGGTCTGGCCGGAGGGGATCCCGGGACTTCGGGCGGATGCAGAAGCCCACGCGGGGGTAGGGGAGGCCTCCGTGCGGGCCGCGGGGATCTCTGCGAACGTGGCTGCCCGGGTCCGGTTCGAGCGCGGCGATGTGGCGAGAGGGTTTGCGGAGGCGGATCTGGTTCTGGAGTTCACATATCGCACTTCCTCGGTGCACCAGGGATACCTGGAGCCCCACGCCACGGTGGCGGCTCCGGATCCGTCCGGGGAAGCGCTGACCCTCTGGACCGGGACCCAGAGCCCCTTCGGGGTCCGGCAGGAGGTGGCGCGGTTTCTGGGTTGGCCCGAGCACCGGGTACGGGTGGTGCCCGCTCCGGTGGGGGGCGGGTTCGGGGGAAAGTTCCTTCTGCTGGAGCCCCTCGCGGCGGCCCTGGCGGTCCACACCCGCAGGCCTGTGCGGATCGTGCTCACCCGCCAGGAGGAGTTCCTCCTGAGCAATCCGGTGCACGGTGCAATCCTCACCCTCCGGACCGGCGCACGCCGGGACGGAGCCCTGACGGCCTTGCAGGCCCGCCTCGTGTTCGACGCGGGCGCCTTCCCCGGTTCTCCCGCGCGGATCGCGGCCTTTCTGCTGGGCGCCATCTACCGGTTTCCGCACCTCGAGATCGAGGCGGTTGAAGTCCTCACCCACAAGCCCGGGACCGGCGCGTATCGGGCACCCGGATCCCCTCAAGCGGCCTTCGCCCTGGAGTCCCAGATGGACGAAATGAGCCGGCAGCTCGGACTGGACCCTCTGGAGTTCCGTTTGCACAACCTCCTCCAGGAAGGAGATCCGCTTCCCGATAGTCGGAGGTATCCCCGCATCGGACTTCGCGCGTGCTTGGAGGCGATCCGAGAGCATCCCCTGTGGCGGGACAGGCGAAGAGCGCCGGGAGAGGGAGTGGGACTTGCGGTGGGTGGATGGCCCGGGGGGCTGGAACCCGCGTCCGCCGCGTGCTCCGTGGACCGGGATGGGATCGTGCGGGTGCACGTGGGCGCGGTGGACCTGCAGGGGACCCACACGGCCCTCGGTCAACTGGTGGCCGAGATCCTCGGGGTTCCGCTGGAGCGGGTCCGGATCGTACAGGGGGATACGGACCACGCGCCGTACGCGGGTGCCAGTGCGGGCAGCAAGGTGGTTTACACGGTGGGACGGGCAGTGCAGCACGCCGCGCAGGAGGCCCGGGCGCGGATCCTGCGCATGGCCGCCCAGGTCCTGGAGGCCGCGGTGGAGGACCTGGAACTGCGGGACGGGTACGCCTTCGTGCGGGGCTCGCCCGAACCTCGGGTGAGCCTTGCGGAGCTCGCGGGGCTCGCCCAGCGGTTCGGCGGGAGGTTCGAGCCCGTCTGGGTGGTGGGGAACTCCGCCCAGACGGAGCAGGCGCCCGCTTTCGCCGCGCAGCTGGTGCGCGTGCGGGTGGATCCGGAGACCGGTCAGGTCCGGGTCCTGGACGCGGTGCTCGCGCAGGACGTGGGGCGCGCCATCAACCCGCTGCTCATCGAGGGGCAGATGTACGGCGGGATGGTGCAGGGCCTGGGATGGGGGTTGTGGGAAGCTCTCTCCTACGACCGCAGCGGGATCCCGCGCACGACCTCCTTTCTGGAATACGCGCTCCCCCGGGCGGCCTCAGTCCCCTGGATGCAAGGCGTGCTGGTGGAGGTCCCCAGCCCGAACGGCCCGTTTGGGGCGCGGGGCGTGGGTGAACCGCCCGTGGTGCCCGGGGCGGGAGCTGTGGCGAACGCAGTGCGGGACGCGGTGGGGGCGCGCGTGACGGAGCTCCCCATCACCCCGGAGCGGGTGCTGCGGGCCCTGCAGGGCCTTTGACTTCTCCGGGTGGACTCCGTAGACTACGGGGTGGCGGGGGCGTGGTGTAGCCTGGTCAACACACCGGCCTGTCACGCCGGAGATCGCGGGTTCAAATCCCGTCGTCCCCGCCATGGGCCTGGGTAGCTCAGGTGGTAGAGCAGGGGACTGAAAATCCCCGTGTCGGGGGTTCGACTCCCTCCCCAGGCACCAGTTCGTACCAGGATCCCACGATCGGCGGCTGCTGTGTGACATCCTGGCGGTGGCGTGCTCGTCTCCCCCGGACGCGGATCCTGTGCGGATTCGCTGGTGCCCCGGACGGGATTCGAACCCGTGTTGCCGGCTTGAAAGACCGGAGTCCTAGGCCTGGCTAGACGACCGGGGCGTGCCGCGAGCCAGTATACCACGTCTGCGCCTGACTCCCTACCCCGGTCGGCCTGGGAGTGAGCATCCGGACGACCCCGTATGGTAGGGTTTACGGGAGGAACCGGAGAAGGTTCCGAAAACCGGTGACTCCGCGAACCACGCATCTTGGAGGGAGGATCGATGAAGGTGGAGGGGACACAGGTCCTGCGCGCACCCCGGGAGCAGGTGTGGAAGCTGCTGGACGATCCACAGGCTCTGGCGTCCTGCACGCCGGGGCTCCAGGAGCTGCGGCCGCTGGGGCCGGACGAGTTCGAGGCCACCCTGTCCATCGGCATCGCGGCGGTGCGGGGGACGTACAAAGGGAAGCTGCGCATCACGGAGCGCACCCCGCCGGATCGGTACGTGGTCCAGGTGGAGGGAAGCGGAGCGCCCGGGTTCGTGCGTGCCACGGGGCAACTGGAGCTGGTGGACCGGGGGCCGGAGACGGAGGTGCGCTGGTCGGGAGACGTGCAGGTGGGAGGAGCCCTCACCATCGGGAGCCGCATGATCCCCGGCATCGCCCGCATGCTGGCGGCCCAGTTCTTCGAGTGCCTGGATCGGAAGCTCGCTTCCGGGTGAGGGCCCGGCGGTGACACGTCACGGAGGCGGGACGTAGAATGGGGGCGGCTTGAACGAACCGCTCCTGCTGGTGGTCAACCCCTACGCGGGCCGCGCTTCGGATCTACTGCCCGCGGTGGTCCGCGCATTGCGGACCCGGGGCGTGACGCACGAGGTGCGGTACGCCACGGGCTTTGAGGGATTCGCGTCCCTGGCTGCGGATGCGGCGGACGCGGGCTTCCGCGCGGTGGTGGCGGTGGGCGGGGATGGTACGGTGAACGGGGTTGCGAATGGCATCATGCGGGCCGGCTCCCGCATCCCCATGGGGATCGTCCCCGCGGGAACGGCGAACGAGTTCGCGCGCGCCCTGCCCATCCCACGGAGCGTGGGCAAAGCGGTCGCGGTGCTGGCGGAGGGGGTGGCAGGCGAGGTGGACATCGCGCGGGTGAACGACCGGTACTTCCTGAACCTCTTCGGATTCGGGTTTGATGCCCGGGTTGCCGCGGGTGCGCACCGCCTGCGGGACCGGGTGCTGCTGCGGGGACGTGCGGTGTACTACCTGGCCACCCTGCTGGAGATCGCGGCGAGCCGGGAACCCCTGGAGGTGGAGGTGCGCACGGAACGGGATGCCTTCCAGGGCCGGGTCCTGTTCGTGGCGGGCGTGAACGGCCGGATGTACGGGGAGCGGGTACCGTCCCTGCCCGCCCCCAGCCTCCGGGACGGTCTGCTGGATCTCTACGTGGTGCGGGATATGCGGCGGATCCGATCCATCAACGTGGCGGTGAAGATGATCCGCCGCACCCCTATCCCCGAGATCCTCATCCAGCGGGCCCGGGAGGTCACGCTCCTGGCGGAGCGACCCGTGGAGGCCCACGTGGACGGGAACCTCCTGGGCACCTTCACCCAGGTGCACGCCCGGGTGGTGCCGAGGGGCATCCGGGTCCTGTTCCCCCCGGATGCCCTGCCCTGGCAGGGCACCGGTTCAGGAGCGGAGGAAGTCCTGACCCGCCAGGGATGAGCTCGGAAGGCCACGCCTGCCCCCGGATCCTCGTCCTCTCCGCCACGTACGGCGGAGGACATCAACGGGTGGCGGAAGCCCTCCGGTCCGCGTGGGCCGAGCTCCTGCCCGCCATCCAGGTGGAGATCGTGGACTTCTTCGAGGCGTTCGTGAATCCCGCCCTCAACCGCATGGTGCGTTCCCTGTACGTCACCAGCGTGCGGCATGCGCCGGCGGTATGGGGTGCCTTCTACTACGCCACGGGCAACATCCGGCCGGACTCCCCCACCCAGCGGCTCATCAATCGGCTCGGGAGGCAGCGGCTGGTCGCCTACCTCCGGAACGTCCGCCCTGCGCTCCTGGTGCACGTGCACCCCACACCCGCTGGGGTGGTCTCCGACCTCAAGGCTGAGGGAGAGGTCCATCAGCCCTCCGCGGTGGTGCTCACGGACTATGCCATCCACTCCCAGTGGATCCACCCGCATGTGGACCGCTACTGCGTTCCCTCGGAGGCGGTCCGGGCGGGCCTGGTGGATCGTGGGGTTCCCGCGGACCGGATCTTCATTACGGGCATCCCCATCGCCCGGGAGTTCACCCTCCCCCTGGACCGGCGGGAAGTGGCTCCGCGCCTGGGCCTGGACCCAGACCGGACCACGGTCCTCGTGATGGCGGGGGCATATGCCATGCTGGGCGGGATCCTGGAGATCCACCGGGTGATCCTGAGCCTTCCGCACCGGGTGCAGGCGGTCTTCATCTGCGGCCGGGACGCGGGACTCGTGGAGCGGCTGCGGCGTCGGAGCCGTCGGCGGCCGGAGGTGCGGGTGGAGGGCTACGTGGCGAACGTGGCGGAGTGGATGACGTGTGCGGATCTCCTCGTCACCAAAGCAGGTGGAGCGACGGTGTCCGAGGCCCTCGCGAAGGCGCTTCCCATGGTGATCTACCGGCCGATTCCGGGGCAGGAGGAGTGGAACACCCGGATGCTGGTGGAGGCCGGCGCCGCCCGGATCGCCCGCAACCCGGAGGAGCTCGCGCGGCTGCTCCACGGCCTCCTCCGGGATCCCGGGGAGCTGGATCGGATGCAGCAGGCCGCCCGGAAAGCGGCCCGACCGAACGCGGCCCGGGAGGCGGCCCAGCGGATCCTGGAGCTTCTGCCTGGAGGGATCCCGTGAGGTCTGCTCAGCGGGTCGGCCCGCACGCGCTCCTCATCGGCCTTTTTGAGTGCGCCCGGGGTGCTCTCCTGTTTACCTTGCTCCCCAACCACCTGCGGTTCGGCGTGGGGCACCAGATGGCCGTGGTAGGGCTCGCCCTGTCCGCGTACTCCTTCACGGAGCTCGTGGCGAAGATCCCTTCGGGGTGGGTCATCGACCGGGGGGGGCGACGCCTGCCCCTCCTGGTGGGGCTGATCCTGTCCAGCCTCGCGGTGGCCCTGCTGGGAAGGGTACAGGAGACGTGGGCCGTCCTCCTCGCCGCGGCTCTGGGAGGGCTGGGCGCTTCCCCCGTCTGGCCTTCCGTGGTCTCGGGCGTTGCGGAGGCGGCCCGGGACGGGGAACGGGGAAGTGCGATGGGGGCGGTGCTCACGGGCTGGATGGTGGGGACCGGGGTGGGCGTTGTGGGCGCGAGCTTCCTCCTGGAGCTGGGGACACCCGTGGCCTTCGGGTTCGTGCTGAGTTGCCTAGCCCTGACGTTCCCGTTTGTGCCCGCCGCCACGGAGGACGGAGCACCCGCGGAAGGCCGACGGACGCCGAGGCCCGCGCAGGGCCAGGAGGTTTCGTTGCTCCGGCTGTGGCCGCTCGTGGGGGGGATGTTCCTGCAGACCGCCGCGGTGGGCATGCTGCTGCCGGTGCTCTCCCCCTATGCCCGGGAGGTGCTGCGCCTCTCGCCCTTCTGGATCGGGGTCCTATTGGTGGCAGGACCGGGCCTTACCGTGCTCCTGCTCGTCCCCCTCGGGCGGTTGATGGATCGTCTGGGCCGGATGGAAGTCCTCCCCCTCAGCCTGGGGGTTGGAGCGGTGGTCCTCTTTACGCTCCCCTCCCTCCGCGCGCCGTGGACGGTGGCGGTCGCGGTGGCCTTTCTCGGACTCGCCTACGCGACCCTGCTGCCAGCCTGGAACGCGCTCCTGATGGACCTGCTCCCCCGACACCGTCGGGCCACGGGGCTCGGGCTCGCCATGGCTCTGGAAGGTCTGGGGGTTGCCGTGGGAACGGGGACGGGTGGGGTGATCTGGGACGCGTGGGGTCCCGCGCAGCCCTTCCACGTGGCCGCGGTGGTGCTGGCCTGCGTGGCCGTGGGCTATCTCACCCTGCTGCCACGGGTGGTGGAGGGGACCAACTCCCAGACGTCCTCCCTCCGACCCCGGCGGACGCCCGGGCTGTGAACCCCTGGATCCCGGCGATCCTCGGTTTCGGCCTAGTCTATACGGCCGGCGCCCAGGCTTTCTCGCGGCTTTGGGGAGGGATCCGGAAGGGCCCACCCGTCCCCCAGGTGGCCCTCACCTTTGACGACGGCCCCCACCCGGTCTACACCCCCCGGATCCTGGAGGTGCTGGCGGACCACGGAGCCGGGGCCACCTTCTTCCTTATCGGACGCCATGCGGAGGAGAACCCCGACCTCGTGCGCCGGATCGTCGCGGAGGGACACACGCTGGGAAGCCACACCTACACGCACCGCCACCTGTGGCACCTGGGCCCGCGGGCGACCCGGGAGGAGATCCTGCGGGGACATCGGGTGGTGGAGGCGATCTCGGGGCGGCCCGTGCGCTTCTTCCGGCCACCGTGGGGGACGATGAACCTCGCAGCGCTCGCGACCTGCCGGGCGGAGGGCTTGGTGCCCGTGCTGTGGAGCGTGCGGGGGGAGGGCTACCGGTGGCGTCCCTCGTGGGCGGAGATGGCACAGGTGGTGGTCCGCAACGTCCATCCGGGCGCCATCGTGAACCTGCACGATCGCGGTGGGTTCCCGGACACCCCCGAACGGGTGCTGCGGGCGCTCCCCAGGATCCTCGCGGGCCTGCGGGCGCAGGGTCTACGACCCGTGACGCTCGCGGCCCTCCTCGGATGACGTGCCGTAGCGGGCAAAGAGGGCCCGGATGGACATCCACGCCTCCCGCGGCTCCCGGAACCGCTCGCGACCCGAGGTGCGCCGGGGCCCCTGGGGGTGGGAGTACCACAGGAGGAACTTCAGCCAGACGCTCACGCCGAAGCGGGTGAGGGGGTTGCGGATGCGGTGGACCTCGAAGCCCAGCCGCTCGCTCCCCTTCCAGTACAGGGTCACCGCCCGCACCGCCACCACGGGGAACTCCGGGCGGTCCCGCAGGTACTGGGCTACCAGGCGAAGGCCTTCGGCCATCCCCCGGCCGAACAGCAACCCCATCCGCGAGGGATCCGGGTTGATCTCGTGGTAGGCGATCAGCTTCAGGCTGTCCACGTGGATCTCCCCCACCAGGTCTCCCGGCCGGACCACGGTTCCGTCCTGCAGCCGGACCGCCCTCCCCCGGTGGGGGTGCAGCTCCAGGCGCACGAAGCTGTGGGGCGCGAGCTCCACGAGGCCGTGACGCCGGGCCCACCACCGTTCGTACCGGGAGAAAAGGGAGACCGGGAGGATCCGGCGCAGGAGCACCTAGATGGCGCCCTCCGCCCGGAGACGCGCGATCTCCTCCGGCGAGTATCCCACCTCCCGGAGCACCGCCTCCATGTGCTGGCCCAATAGCGGCGGGGGCGTGCGCACCTCCCCGGGGGTCTCCGAGAGCTTCACCGGGACACCGGTCACGGTCACCTCTCCCGCCGTGGGGTGCGGCAGGCTCACCTTCATCCGCCGGTGGAGGGTCTGGGGATCCCGGAACACCTCGGAGATGGCGTAAATGGGGCCGTTGGGAACCCCGGCCTGGTCCAGAAGCTCCCGCCACTGGGCGGTGGTCCGTTCCCGGAACTGGGCCTCCAGCAGCGGGAGAAGCTCAGAGCGATGACGTACCCGATCCGCGTTCGTTCGGAACCGGGGATCCTCCCGGAGAGCCGGGGCCACCACCGCGCAGAACCGTTCCCAGATGCCTTCGCTCCCGACCGCCACGTTCAGGTATCCGTCCCGGGTGCGGAAGGCCTGGTAGGGAACCAGGTTGGGGTGGGCGGAACCCATGCGCCGGGGGTCCTGGCCCGTGGCGAAGTAGTTGGCCGCGGCATAGGTGAGCCAGGCCACCTGCCCGTCGAGCAGGGCCGCGTCCACGTGTTGTCCTCTCCCTGTGCGCTCCCGTGCCCAGAGGGCCGCGAGGATGCCGTAGGCGGCGAACATCCCCGCCGCGATGTCCGCCACCGCCACACCCACCTTAACGGGCGGACCCTCCTCCTCCCCCGTGATCCCCATGATCCCTCCCATGCCCTGGAGGATGAGGTCATAGGCGGGCTTTTCGCGGTACGGACCGTCCTGCCCGAAACCCGAGATGGAGCAGTACACCAGGCGCGGATACCGCTCGTGCAGCATGCGGTGGCCGAGGCCCAGCCGGTCCATCACCCCGGGCCGGAAGTTCTCCACCAGCACGTCCGCCCGGGCGAGCAACCGGTGCAGGACCTGTAGCCCCCTGGGGTGCTTGAGGTTGAGGGTCACGGACTCCTTGTTGCGGTTCACGCTGAGGAAGTAAGCGCTCTCCCCGCCCAGGAACGGCGGCCCCCACCCACGGGTGTCGTCCCCGCCTTGTGGGGATTCGATCTTCACCACCCGGGCACCGAAGTCGGCCAGCATCATGGTGCAGTAGGGGCCCGCGAGCGCCCGGGTAAGGTCCACCACGAGGATTCCCTCCAGCGGCCGCACACCAGCAGGATACACGATCCGGGCCGCATCCTCCTGCGGCACAATGGGATCCTGGAGGTGCATGGTGGAGGCGGGAGTGCAACCGGGACGGTTACGCATCGGGGTCGTGGGGGAGCGGGAGACCACGCCGCAGCTCTGGCAGGCGGCCCAGGCCGTGGGGCGGGAGATCGCGCGGCGGGGCGGGATCCTGATCTGCGGGGGCATGGGCGGGGTGATGGAGGCCGCCTCGAAAGGCGCCCGGGAAGCGGGAGGCGTGGTGGTGGGGATCCTACCCACGAATACGGAGCACGCGGGGAACCCCTACCTTACCATCCCCATCCCCACCGGTATGGGGGAGGGGCGCAACGTGCTCGTGGTACGGGCCTCCCATGCCCTCATCGCCATCGGCGGGTGGTACGGGACCCTGGTGGAGATCGCGTACGCCCTGGCCCTGAAGGTCCCCGTGGTGGGGCTCCAGACGTGGCGGATCGAGCGGCCCGGGCTGGAGCACGATCCCATCCTGCGGGCCGGCGATCCCGTGGAGGCGGTGGAACTGGCATGGCGCGCGGCGATCGGAGGACGTTCCGAGTAGCTCTCAGCTCCCGTCCGGTTGACGGGCTGTGCTATGCTAACGGTAAACCCGAGGACCGGGACGAGTAGGCCGGGCAAGGCACCTCAAGAGAGCCGCGGAAGGTGGGAGGCGGTGGTGGCCTGCCGGCGGAATGGACCCGCGAGGGGCGGCCCGAACGACTGAGTTGGTCCAGTAGGCGCCGACGGGAGTCCTGCCCCGTGAACGTGGCAGGCGGGATCAGCTGAATCGGCCTGTCCCGAGAGGGCCGCCGGGGAAACCCGGCGGAAGGCGGGTGGCACCGCGGGAGAACCCCTCCCGTCCCAGCGGACGGGAGGGGTTTCTGTTTTGGGATTCGGATCGAGATGCGGGAAGCCGTGCGGTTCCAGGTGGCAGCCATCGTAGGCACCGGCCTCATCGGCGGGGCCCTGGGGATGGCCCTGCGCCAGCAGGGGTGCGCGCAGACCGTACTCGGCATCGACCGGGATGCGCGGGCCGCTCAGCGGGCCGTGGAGCGGGGAGCCGTGGACGTGGCGAGCACGGATCTGGGCCGCCTCACGGAGGCGGAGATCGTCTTCCTGGCGATCCCCCCGGAGCAGGTGGTGGGGGTGGCCCGTGCGGCCCTCAGCTACTTGCGTCCCCACACCATCCTCACGGATACCGCGAGCGTGAAGGCCCCCATCGTCTCCGCCTTGGAGCGCATCGCGCCGCCGGTGCGGTTCGTGGGGGGACACCCCATGGCGGGGAGCGAAGGACAGGGGATCGAGGCCGCGGATCCCGGATTCCTCCGGAACCGACCGTACATCGTGACCCCTACGGGGTTCACGGACCGGGAGGCGGTGCACCGCCTGGTGGCTCTTGCCCAGGCGATCGGAATGCGACCTGTGGTGATGCAGCCGGAGGTCCACGACCGGCTGGTGGCCCTCATCAGCCACCTCCCGTATCTGGTAGCGTGTGCGGTGGTCCTGACCGCCGCGGAGGAGCCCGAGTCCCTCGGGGTGGGCGGCCCCGTGTTCGGGGAACTGGCCCGGGTGGCCAGCAGCCCCCCGGGCCTGTGGGCCCAGATCCTCCGCCTGAACCGGGAGGAGGTCCGGCGGGCCCTGCGCGATCTGCGCGGGATCCTGGACCGGGTGGAACGCCGCCTGGAGGAGGACCAGCTCGAGGAGCTGCTGGAGCAGGCCCAGAACGCGGGCATGCGCGCACGGGAGCCCAGGCCATGAGGACCCTGGAGATCACCCCCGGACCCGTGGGATTCGAGGCGATGCTGCGCGAGGGGAATCTCGTGCCGGTCTCGTGTGAGCTCCTGGCGGACCTCGAGACGCCCATCTCCGCCTTCCTTAAGTTGCGGGACCTGCCGGACGCCTTCCTACTGGAGAGCGTGGAGGGCGGGGAGCGGCTGGGCCGCTACTCCTTTTTGGGAGCCCGTCCGAAGCTGGTGCTCACCTACGATGGCCGGGTGGTGCACTGCTCGGACGGCCGCACCCTCCCAGGCCCCTTCCTCCCCGCGGCCCGGGAGGTCCTCCGGCCGTACCGTCAGGTCCCCGTCCCCGGGCTTCCCAGGTTCACGGGAGGGCTCGTGGGCTACCTGGGCTACGACCTCGTGCGGGACTGGGAACGGCTTCCCCACCGTCCCCCTGACGACCTCGGTCTTCCCGTCTGCCGCATGGGGCTGTTCGACACCGTGGTGGTCTTCGACCACGTGCGACGACGCATCCGGATCCTCGCGAACGCCTTCGCGGAGGAGGGGGCGAAAGCCGCTTACCGATCCGCCCGGGAGCGCATGGAGGAGATCCTGGAGCGGCTGCACCGGCCGGTTCCGAGGTCCTCGTCGGAGCCCCGGCCGACACCGGAGGTCCGGTCCAACATGACCCGGGAAGCGTTTCTGGAGAAAGTGGCGCGCGGTCTCGCGTACGTCCGGGCAGGCGACATCTTCCAGGTCATCCTCTCCCAGCGGTTCACGCTCCCCGTGGCAGGTCTGGATCCCTTCCTCCTGTACCGGGCGGCCCGGGCCATCAATCCCTCGCCCTTCCTGTTCTACCTGGATTTCCCGACCGGGCAGCTGGCGGGCTCCTCTCCGGAGCTCCTGGTGCGGCTGGAGGGGGATCGGGTGATGATGCGGCCCATCGCGGGGACCCGGCCCCGGGGCCGCACGCAGGAGGAGGACGAGGCGCTGGAGGCGGATCTGCGGGGAAGCGAGAAGGAACGCGCGGAGCACGTGATGCTGGTGGACCTCACCCGAAACGACCTGGGTCGCATCAGCCGCTATGGCACCGTGCGCACCACAGAGCTCATGGTGGTGGAGCGGTACTCCCACGTGATGCACCTGGTGAGCACCGTCCAGGGTACCCTGCAACCGGGCCGCGACGCCCTGGACGTGCTGCAGGCGGTCTTCCCGCACGGCACGGTGTCCGGGGCCCCCAAGGTGCGGGCCATGGAGATCATCGACGAGCTAGAACCCGTGGCCCGGGGGCCGTACGC
This sequence comes from Candidatus Sysuimicrobium calidum, assembly GCA_031459935.1. Taxonomy (GTDB): domain Bacteria; phylum Sysuimicrobiota; class Sysuimicrobiia; order Sysuimicrobiales; family Sysuimicrobiaceae; genus Sysuimicrobium; species Sysuimicrobium calidum. Next base: position 44,397 of record JAVKHN010000004.1, read on the forward strand.
GGGCGCGGTGGGCTACGTGGCCTTCTCAGGCGCCCTGGACACCTGCATCACCATCCGCACCCTGGTGGTGCGGGACGGGGTGGCCTACGTGCAGGCGGGAGCGGGCATCGTGGCGGACTCGGATCCGGAGACGGAGTACCGGGAGTGCGTGAGCAAGGCGGAGGCCCTGGTGCGGGCGGTGGAGCTGGCGTGCACGGGAGGGGTGGGATGATCCTGGTTGTGGACAACTACGACTCCTTCGCCTACAACCTCGTGCAGTACCTGGGCGAACTCGGGGCAGAGGTGGCGGTCTACCGGAACGACGCCATCTCTGTGGAGGAGATGGCGCAGCTGCAACCCGAGGCCATCGTGATCTCTCCCGGACCCTGCACCCCCAACGAGGCAGGCGTCAGCAACGACGTGCTGGTTTGTCTGTCTGACCGGATCCCGGTCCTGGGGGTGTGTCTCGGACACCAGTGCATCGGGCAGTGCTTCGGAGGACGGGTGGGGCTTGCCCCGCGGCCCGTGCACGGCAAGACCTCCCGGATCTCCCACGACGGCCGCACCATCTTCCGGGGACTGCCTTCCCCCTTCGTGGCCACCCGCTACCACTCCCTGGTGGTGTACGAGGAGGATCTGCCGGGTGTGCTGGAGATCTCCGCCCGCAACGAGGAGGGCCTCATCATGGGGCTGCGGCATCGCCATCGGCCGGTGGAGGGCGTGCAGTTCCATCCGGAGTCCATCCTCACGGAGCACGGCAAGGCGCTGCTGCGCAACTTCCTGAGTCTCGTGCGCGACTGGCACCGCACGGGCAGATGGGGCGTGCAGGAGGGAGGATCATGATCCGGGAGGCGATTCGGAAGACGGTGGAAGGGGCTTCCCTCTCCGCGGAGGAGGCGGAGCGGGTCATGGGCGAGATCATGGATGGGGAGGCCACCCCGGCCCAGATCGCGGCCCTGGTGGTGGCCCTGCGCATGAAGGGCGAGACGGTGGAGGAGATGAGCGGGTTCGCCCGGGCCATGCGGATGAGGGCACAGCGCATCACACCACGCGTCCCCGTCCTGGTGGACACCTGCGGCACGGGTGGAGACGGAGCCCGCACCTTCAACATCTCCACCACCGCGGCCTTCGTGGTGGCCGGTGCGGGCGTGGCGGTGGCCAAGCACGGAAACCGCGCGGTCAGCAGCGCCTGCGGGAGCGCGGACGTCCTGGAGGCCCTGGGGCTTCCCGCGGATGCGGAGCCCGTGCGGGTGCAGGAGGCCATCGAGCGGATCGGTCTCGGGTTTCTCTTCGCGCCCCGGTTCCACCCCGCCATGCGGCACGCGGTGGGGCCGCGGCGGGAGATCGGGATCCGCACCGTCTTCAACGTCCTGGGACCCCTCACCAACCCCGCAGGTGCCCGACGGCAGGTGATCGGGGTGTACGACCCGCGGCTCGTGGAGCCGCTCGCCCTGGTGGCCCGGGAGCTCGGGGCCGAACACGCCTTCGTGGTGCACGGGGACGGTCTGGATGAGCTCACCACCACGGGCCCCACGTGGGTGGCGGAGGTGCGGGACGGCCGGGTGCACACCTTCGAGCTGATGCCCGAGCAGGTGGACCTTCCGCGGGCGCCTCAAGAGGCGCTCCGGGGCGGCGACGCCCAGCACAACGCGCGGCTGGTGGAGCGCGTCCTGCAGGGGGAGCGGGGACCCCGCCGGGACGTGGTGCTGCTGAACGCGGCCGCCGCGCTGGTGGCCGCGGGAGCTGCAGAGGACCTCCGGGAGGGGATCGCCCGGGCCGTGGAGGCGATTGACTCCGGGGCGGCTGAGGCGAAGCTCGCGGCCCTGCGGGCTTACTTCGGAGCTCAGGCGGGAGCTGTGGGATGAACCTCCTCCAGGAGATCGTGCGGCACAAGCGACAGGAGCTCGCGCAGGCGCAGGCCACCTGCCCCGAAGCGGAGGTGAGGGCCCGGGCGCTCTCCGCACCCTCTACCCGGGACTTCGCCTTGGCCCTGCGCGGACGGGGGATCGCGGTGATCGCGGAGCTGAAGGCCGCCTCACCCTCTGTAGGCGTGATCCGGCGGGAGCTGGACCCCGTGGCCCTTGCCCGGGCGTATGCGGCGGGCGGCGCGGATGCCCTCTCCGTCCTCACGGACCGCCACTTCTTCCGGGGCGATCCGGAGCACCTGCGGGCCGCCCGGGAGGCTACCCGGCTTCCGGTCCTCCGTAAGGACTTCACCCTGGAGCCCTACCACGTGTACGAGGCGCGGGCCCTGGGCGCGGACGCGGTGCTCCTCATTGCCGCCGTCCTGGACGATGGGCGGCTCCGGGAGCTCCGGGAGCTCGCGGAGGAGTTGGGGATGGCGGCGGTGGTGGAGGTCCATACGGAGGAGGAGGTGGAGCGCGCCCTGCACAGCAAAGCCCGCATCATCGGGATCAACAACCGCGACCTCCGCACCTTCCGGGTGGATCTCGAGACCACCTTCCGGCTCCGGCCCCGCATCCCCGACGGGATCCTGGTGGTGAGCGAGAGCGGCATCGAGCACCCGGAGCAGGTCCGTGCCCTGCAGGCCGCGGGGGTGGACGCGGTACTGGTGGGCACGGCACTGCTGGCCGCTCCGGACCCTGAGGCGAAGCTGCGGGCGCTGCGTCCGAGTTACGTCAGGGGATGAGGAGGGATGGAGATGGCCCAGAACGTGCAGACGGTGGAGCGCGGGCGGCCCGATGCGGTGCCACGCCAGACGGTGCGGGTGTTCTCCGGGATCCAGCCCACGGGACTGGTGCACATCGGAAACTACGTGGGGGCCATCCGACAGTGGGTGGAGCTGCAGGCCCAGTACGAGTCGTACTTCTGCATCGTGGACCTCCACGCCATCACCGTGCCGTACAAGCCGGAGGAGATGCAGCGCCGGATCCTGGAGGCGGCCGCGGCCAACATCGCGGCGGGGATTGACCCGGAGCGGTCCGTGCTGTTCGTGCAGTCCCACGTGCACCAGCACTGCGAGCTCATGTGGCTCCTCACCACCCTCACCCCCGTGGGACAGCTGGAGCGGATGACCCAGTACAAGGAAAAGGCCCGCCAGGCCCGGGGTGGGGTGATGGCGGGGCTGTTGAACTATCCTGTCCTCCAGGCGGCGGACGTGCTCCTGTACAAGGCAAACCTCGTCCCCGTGGGCGAGGACCAGCTGCAGCACATCGAGCTCATGAGGGACCTCGCGGAGCGGTTCAACAAGCAGTTCGGGGAGACGTTCCCGCTTCCGGAGGCCCGGCTCACCAGGGGTGCCCGGATCATGGCCCTCAACGACCCCACGAAGAAGATGAGCAAGAGCATCCCCGGAAGTTACATCGCGCTTGCGGACGATCCGGAGGAGATCCGGCGCAAGGTACGGGCCGCGGTGACGGATCCCGGCCCACCCGCGCGCGGGGCCCGGCTGGAGGACGCAAGCCCCGGGGTCCAGAACCTCTTCACCCTGCTGGAGGTCTTCGGCCCCGAGCACTACCTCCGCTTCCGGGAGGCGTACGAGTCCGGCACCATCCGCTACAGCGAGCTCAAGCAGGTCCTGGCGGAGGCCATCGTCGAGCGGCTGGATCCCATCCGCCGGCGCTATCACGAGCTCCTGCGTCGCCCCGGGCTGCTCTACGAGGTCCTGGTGGAGGGCGCCAAGCGGGCCCGGCCAGTGGCGGAGGCCACCATGGCGGAAGTCTACCGGAAGATGGGACTGCGATGACGCGGGTGAAGATCTGCGGGATCCGAACGGTGGAGGAGGCCCGCGCCGCCGCGGAGGCGGGTGCGGACGCGGTGGGGTTCGTGTTCTGGCCCCGCAGCCGCCGCTATGTGGAGCCCGAGATGGCGGCCCGCATCGCCCAGGCCCTTCCGCCCTTCCTGGTGCGGGTGGGGGTGTTCGTCAACGAGCCACCGGAGCGGGTGGAGGAGATCGCCGCATGCGTAGGTCTGGACGCGGTGCAGCTCCACGGAGACGAGCCGCCGGAGGTGTGTGCCCGCCTCCGGCGGAGGGTCATCAAGGCCATCCGGATCCGCGATGGGAGAAGCCTGGAGGCCGCGGCGGACTATCCGGTGAGTGCGCTCCTCCTGGACACGTACGTCCCCGAGACCTACGGAGGCACGGGCAGGACCTTCGACTGGTCCCTGGTGGAGGCGGTCCGGCATCTGGACCGTCCCCTCCTCCTCTCCGGCGGTCTCAATCCCGAGAATGTGGCCGAGGCCATTCGGCGGGTGCGGCCGTACGGGGTGGATGCCAGCAGCGGCGTGGAAACCGATGGGCGCAAGGATCCCGAGAAGATCTGTGCGTTCGTGGCTGCGGTGCGGCGCGCGGATGCGGAGAGGGGGAAGCCATGAGAACCGAGCTCCTTCCGGACGTCCGCGGGCGGTTCGGGCCCTTCGGCGGCCGGTATGTGCCGGAGACCCTGATCCCGGCCCTTCTGGAGCTGGAAGCCGCCTACGAGGCGCTGCGACAGGATCCGGAGTTCCGGCGGGAGCTGGAGGGGCTTCTGCGGGAGTACTGTGGCCGGCCCACACCTCTGTATTTCGCCTGCAGGCTCTCGGAGCACCTGGGCGGCGCCCGCATCTACCTTAAGCGGGAGGATCTGCTGCACACAGGGGCCCACAAGATCAACAACGCCCTGGGGCAGGCCCTGCTCGCGAAGCGCATGGGCAAACATCGGGTGATCGCGGAGACGGGCGCGGGCCAGCACGGGGTGGCCGTGGCCACCGCCGCGGCCATGCTGGGCCTCCGGTGCGAGGTGTACATGGGGCGGGAGGACGTGGAGCGCCAGGCCCTCAACGTGTACCGGATGGAGCTACTGGGAGCCCGGGTGATCCCCGTGGACAGCGGCACCCGCACCCTCAAGGACGCCATCAACGAGGCGTTGCGGGACTGGGTCACGAACGTGCGCACCACCTTTTACGTGATCGGGTCCGTGGTGGGGCCGCATCCGTACCCCCGCATGGTGCGGGACTTCCAGTCCGTGATCGGCACCGAAGCCCGGCAGCAGATCCTGGAGCGGGAGGGAAGGTTGCCGGACGCGGTGGTGGCCTGCGTGGGCGGCGGGAGCAACGCCATGGGCCTGTTCTGGGCCTTCCTCGCGGACGAATCCGTGCGGCTCGTCGGCGTGGAGGCCGGAGGGCAGGGGATCCAAAGCGGACGGCACGCGGCAAGCCTCGTGGCGGGAAGCCCCGGGGTGCTGCACGGGGCCTACACCTACGTGCTGCAGGATGAGGCCGGACAGGTGCTCGGCACGCATTCCGTCTCCGCGGGCCTGGACTATCCCGGGGTGGGCCCCGAGCACGCGTACCTCAAGGAGACGGGGCGGGCCACCTACGTGGCGGTCACGGACGAGGAGGCGCTTGAGGCCTTCCATCTCCTGGCCCGCACGGAGGGGATCCTGCCGGCCCTGGAGCCCGCCCACGCCCTCGCGTACCTGAGGCACCTCGCCCCGCAGCTGGGCAGAGACGGCGTGGTCGTGGTGGGCCTCTCAGGCCGGGGGGACAAGGACGTGGAAGTGGTGCGGCGGTACGCGCGCCATGAGCCGGTTTAGAGCGCTCTTCGAGCAGCTGCGGACGGAGGGCCGGGCCGCCCTCATGCCCTTCCTCGAGGTCGGGGATCCGGACCTGCAGACCCTGGAACACCTGATTCCGGCCGTGGTGGAGATCGGGGCGGATGCCCTGGAACTCGGGGTGCCGTTTTCTGATCCCATCGCGGACGGTCCCACCATGCAGCGGGCCGCCTACCGGGCCCTGCAGCGGGGTGTGCGGCTCCAGGAGGCCCTGGAGCTCGTGCGCCGGGTGCGTCGGGTGGTGGACGTGCCCATCGCCGTGATGTCTTACGCGAACCCCCTCTACCGGTACGGGATCGAGCGGTTCGGCGCGGAGGCCCGGGAGGCGGGTGTAGACGGCATCATCGCCGCGGACATCCCCGCGGACGAGGGGGATCCCCTCGTACGGGCCGCGCGTCCGGTGGGCCTCGATACCATCTTCCTCGTGGCGCCCACCAGCACCGAGGCGCGGCTGCGCACCGTGGCCGCGGCCACCACGGGGTTTCTGTACTGCGTCTCGGTCACCGGGGTGACGGGGGCCCGGGAACGGCTCAGCGAGGAGGCGGAGGACCTCGTGCGCCGGGTGCGGAGGGTGACGGACCTGCCCGCGGTGGTGGGGTTCGGGATCGCCACACCGGAGCACGCGCGCGCCGCAGCCCGGTTCAGCGACGGGGTGATCGTGGCGAGTGCCCTGTATCAGGTACTGGAGGCAGCCCGGGATCCCGTGGCGGCCGCGGTGGACTTCCTGCGCCCCTTCGCCCGGGCCCTCCGCTCAGGCCCCTGATCCCTGCAGCCGCCAGCGCACCGAAACATCCGGGGTCGCGACCGCGACCGTGCCGTAGAGGGGTCAGCGGCGTTTGAAGGCCTCCACCAGGGCCTCCGCCTGTGCTGCGGAGACCCCGGAGAGCACGAGATCCAACTGCACCGCGTTGAACACCGTGAGGTCCGGCCGCACGGGCGCGGAGCGGTCCACGGTCCCCGTGATGTGCGCCTCCACCCGGGGGATGGGAAAGCCGGACTCCCGGGCCAGGACCTCTACCAGCTCCACCGCGCAGGTGGCCACCCCGGCCAGGAACAGCTCCCCGGGTGTGATCTCCTCGCCGGGGCACCCGTTCTGCACAGGCCCGTCCACCACGAGGTGGTGGTTGCGGGCGGAACAGACCACCCGACCGAAGATCCCGCTGGATCGGGCCGCGGCCTCGTAAACCCGTACCTCCTGTGCCATCGCTCCCTCCTCACCGGCCGAGATGGTGGTAGTCGGGGTTGGAGTCCAGCCTAGGGCGTTCGCCCGGACGCTCCGTCGCCCTGCCCTCCAGGGTGTTCCGTTCGGCGATCTGGGGGAGAAATCCTGGGGTGCGCGGAGCGCTTAAAGACCGCGGGGGAGGCTCCTGGAGCCTCCCCCGCGGTACGAGGGCAAACCCCGCCTCAGCTGGTCGCGAGCTTCTTCGCCAGCTCCGTGATCTCCGCAGGCTCTAGACCCGGCGCGAACTCCTCCGGGAGCGGTGGCAGCACCGGCACAGGACCGCCCGGAGGCGGCCCGTCCACCACCACGAGATCTCCATCCCCCGTGGGTGCGGGGCCGCGCCAGATGCGGGCGATGTCCCGGTAGTCCTCGGGGCTGAAGCGGTACAGGGTGCGGTGCACGCCCGCCTGCTCGTACTTCCGGGCCTCCGGGAACTTCGCGTTGGGGATGTTGGGGATGGGCAGAAGCCTGGTGAGGTCCACGCCCGTGAGGGTCTCCACCGCTTTGCCGTAGGCGGTGGCGTGCACTCCGCCCCGCACCAGGAGGTATCCGATCATCTCCCGGGCCACGGGGTTGCGGGTCATCTCGTAGACCCGGATTTTGTGCAGCCGCGCCCCGCACTCCAGGAAGAAGTTGTGCAGCAGATCCAGCACGAGGTTGCCGCTGTTGAATACGTAGTCCCCGTGCCAGAACGCACCCATGGAACCGCCCACGAAGGCGGTCTGGGCCGTGCTGACGAAGTGGTAGGTGGAGCGCACATCCTTGCCGGGCTCGAGCGGTGCCTCCACGGGGTCCTTGGCCTGGGTGGTGCCCGTGAGCAGGAGGTTGATGGTGGCGGAGACGAGCTCGATGTGGCCCAGCTCCTCCGTGGCGATGTTCGCGATGAGGTCCCGGTAGGGCTTGAGCTGATCGTGCCCGCGGAAGTTGAAGGATTGATAGGTGTAGTTCATGAGGGTGGACATCTCCCCGAACCGGCCGCCCAGCAGGTCCTGGACCGCGGCCGCGGCGTTGGGATCCGGCTCCTTGGGAGCCGGCAGCTCGATCTGCAACCGATCGATCCGCAGATACACCCTAATCCCTCCTTTCCGGATGGGGTCCGGTCTTCAGTGTGCGGAAGGGGTCTGCGGGGGCGAAGGCCGCGGTCGATCCAAAGAGTGCCCGAACCGACCACCCCCCCTCGTCCGGGAGGGCCCGCATGCGGCATCCTAGGGGTGTGCAGGTGGCGCTGCTGGACCGGACCCCCATCTCCCCGCCCTACCCGCCTCCGGGAGCCCTCGAGGCGTGGGGATGGGTGTGGGACCAGGTGCAGATCGGTTTTCTGGAGGGGCGAGCGTATGCCGGGGAACCCGGGTGGGGCCTGGAGCGCCGTACGGTTCCCAACGCGCTTGCGGTGCTGGTCCTGGAGGGCAGGAGCGTGTGGCGGATCGGGGATCGATCCGTGGCTGCAGGCCCCGGAGACCTCCTGCTCATCCCGGAAGGCGTTCCGCACGCGGCGGAGCCTTCCCCCGCGCCCGTCCACCTGCTCTCCGTTCACTTCACCGCCCGCGTGCTCGGGACGCAGTGTCTGCTCCTGGTGCTGGGGTTTCCGGTGGTACTCAAGGACAGGGCGTCCGCGGACGTGATTCAGGAGCTCGTGCGGTTGACCACGCACGAGCCGCCCGGGTGGCGGCAGCGGGGCCGGGCGCTCATCACGGAGCTCCTGCTGCGGACGGTACACGAGCGGCCCGCGGACTTCCGGCCCATGCAGGTGCAGGAGGTACGCGCGCTCCGGCTGCTGTGCCACGTGTTCCAGCTCCTCGAGGGCACGGACGGCGGGATGCGCGTGGCGGAGCTGGCCCGGGCCGCGGCCTGCTCGCCCACCCACCTGCGTCGGCTCTTCCGGACGGCCCTGGGGATGTCCCCGAGCCGGTATCTCCTGGAACGCCGGTTGCAGCGGGCCGCGGAGCTCCTGCGCGGTACGGACCACACGGTGCAGCAGGTGGCGGAGCGGTGCGGGTTCGAAAGCCTCTCCCACTTCCATCGGCACTTCAAGGCCCGGTACGGGTGCACGCCGCTGGCATTCCGGACTCGGCTTACGCAGCCGCCGTGAGGTGGCTACTCCTGTATGCGGGCGACGGTCCGGCTTTTCCGGAACCGGTCGAGGGTAAAGGGCCGGGCGATCTCCAGTAGCTCCCCGTGGAGGATGTAATGGGAGATCACCTCCGCGGTGATGGGTGCCAGCAGAATCCCGTTGCGGTAGTGACCCGTGGCCAGCACCAGCCCCTCCACCTCCGTGGGGCCCAGGATGGGTGCGTCGTCCCGGCTGCCGGGTCGGAACCCCACCCACGTGTCCACCAGCGGCAGCTCCTCGATCCCCGGGAGGATCTCCCAGGCTCCCCGCAGCAGCTGCAGGATCCCGCCCGCGGTGAGGCTCCCGTCAAACCCTTTTTCCTCCACCGTGGCCCCCACCAGCAGCCGGCCATCCCGCCGCGGCACGAGGTACGCATCCGGTCCCCACACCACGTGCCGGAGAAGGGGTGCGTCGCGCGGCATCTGCACGGCCAGCATCTGCCCCTTGACGGGCCGGACGGGAGGCCGCACGGAATCCGGAAGGCCCGGGAGGGTGGCGGACCAGGCCCCCGCGGCCAGAACCACCCAGGAGGCCTCGAGAAACGTGTGCGGCAGGCGCACGCCCAGCACCCGTCCCTGGTCCACCACGATGCGGGTCACCTCCGTGTTCTCCCGAAGCCGACCTCCGGCCCGGCGGAAGGCTTCCGCCAGGGCCCGGGCCACCTTCACGTTGTCCACCTGGTGGTCGAGGGGGCTGCGGATGGCGGCCGCGACCCGGTGGGAGAGGTAGGGCTCCATGCGCCGGGCTTCCTCCCCGGACAGCCACTCCGTGGGAAGCCCGTGCCGCTTCTGGAACCCGTACAGGAACCGCAGCCGTTCCACGTCATCCCGGTCCAGGGCCACCACGAGCGTCCCCTCGTCCCGGTAGTCCACCACCAGGCCGCTTGCCGCCTCCAGCTCCTGGGCGAACGCCACCCACCGGTCCCGGCTTGCCCGCAGCAGCGGCAGCATCCACTCCTCACCCGGCTCCGCCTCCGCGTACGGGGCCAGCATGCCCGCCGCGGCCGCGGTGGCGCCTAGGCCCGCCTGGCCCTTCTCCAGGATGGTCACGGAGCGGCCCGCGCGGGCCAGGTACCAGCCGATGCTGAGCCCGCAGATCCCGCCGCCGACGATCGCCACCTCTTCCGGCATGGCCTATCGCTCGCCCTCCGGCAGCACCTTCAGCAGGTTCGCCATCTCCAGGGCGGCCAGGGCCGCGTCCCGTCCGCGGTTTCCGCCCTTCGTGCCCGCCCGCTCCAGGGCCTGCTCCAGGGTGTCCGCGGTGAGGATCCCGTAGATCACAGGGACACCGGTGCTGAGCGCCGCCTGGGCCACGCCCGCCGCACTCTGGCCCGCCACGTACTCGAAGTGCGGGGTTGCTCCCCGGATCACGGTCCCCAGACAGATCACCGCGTGGTACCGGCCGCTTCGAGCAAGGCGCAGGGCCACAAGCGGGATCTCGAAGGCACCCGGAACCCAGGCCACGTCCACCTCCTCCGCCCCGTGCCGGCGCAGGGTGTCCAGCGCCCCTTCCAGGAGCAGGCGGGTGATGGCCTCGTTGAACCGGCTCACCACCACGCCCACACGCAGCCCCCGTCCGTCCAGATGTCCCTCAAACGCCTGTCCCAAGGAGCTCCTCCACGCCGTCCAGCAGATGGCCCAGGCGCATCCGCTTGGCCCGCAGGTAGGCCAGGTTCTCCGGTCGCACGCCCACCACCAGCGGCACGCGTTCGCTCACCTCGATCCCGCCCCGCTGCACCGCCTCCATCTTCGCGGGGTTGTTGGTGAGGAGCCTCACGCGCCGCACGCCCAGTAGTCGCAGGATTTGAGCGCCCACCATGTGGTCCCGGGCGTCCGGCGGGAAGCCCAGGGCGAGGTTGGCCTCCACGGTGTCGTGCCCCAGGTCCTGCAGGGCATAGGCCCGCACCTTGTTCGCCAGGCCGATCCCCCGGCCCTCCTGCCGCAGGTACACCACCACACCCTTTCCGGCCGCGGCGATGCGTTCCAGGGCGGTCACCAGCTGTGCCCCGCAGTCGCACCGCCACGAACCGAACACGTCCCCCGTGGTGCACTCCGAGTGCAGCCGCACGAGCACCGGTTCTGGGTCGGAGACCTCTCCCAGCACCAGGGCGAGGTGCGTCTGGTCCGTGTACCGGTGGGCGAAGGCCACTAGGCGCCAGGTCACGCCGTGGGCAGGGATCCGGGTTTCCGCCACGGGCTCCACCACGCACTCCCGCTCCAGCCGCCACCGCACGAGATCTGCCACCCGCAGCAACCGCAGCCCGTGGCGCGCGCAGAAGTTCAGGAGTTCCGGCAAGCGGGCCATGCGGCCGTCCGGTGCCAGGATCTCGCAGATGGCCGCCACGGGCTGTAGGCCCGCAAGCCGCACCAGCTCCACCGCGGCCTCCGTGTGCCCCTGCCGCTCCAGGACCCCACCGTCCCGCGCCACCAGCGGAAACACGTGGCCGGGCCGGTCCAAGTCCTCCGGTCGGGTGGCGGGATCCGCCAGGACCCGCAGTGTGGTGGCCCGGTCGTAGGCGGAGACCCCAGTGGTGACGCCTTTGCGGGCGCTCACGGAGATGGTGAACGCGGTGCCGAACCTGCTGGTGTTCTCGGCAGCCATGGGCGGAAGATGCAGGGCCTGGGCCCGCCCCCGGGTGAGGGGAGCGCACAGGAGCCCCCGTCCTTCCCGCAGCATGAAGTTCACGGCCTGCGGGGTGGCGTGGGCGGCGGCGAGCACCAGATCCCCCTCGTTCTCCCGGTCCTCATCGTCCACCACCACCACGAACTCGCCGCGTCCGATGCGCGCCGCGGCCTCCTCCACGGAGATCCAGGGTTCGGTCATCGCCCCTCCCTCCACCCGCTCAGCAGCTGTTCCACGTACTTGGCCAGGATGTCCGCCTCCAGGTTCACGAGCTCCCCGGGACCGCGCCGGCCCAGGGTGGTATGCCGCAGGGTGTACGGGATGAGGCACACGGAGAACACCTCCCCCCGCACGCCCGCCACCGTGAGGCTCACCCCGTCCACCGCCACGGATCCCCGTGGCACGAGATACCGAGCCACCTCCGACGGGGCGCTGATCTCCATCCACACGCACTCCCCTTCCGGCTCCAGGGACATCACGCGGCCCGTGCCGTCCACGTGCCCCTGCACGAAGTGTCCCCCAAGCCGCCCCGTGGCGAGAAGCGGCCGCTCCAGGTTCACCGCGTCTCCCGGTCCTCGCAGCCCCAATGTGGTGCGCTGCAGGGTGGCGGGGCTCAGGTCCACGGCGAACGCGAAGGGCCGGAGGGCCACCACGGTGAGGCACACTCCGTCCACCGCGATGCTGGAACCCTCCCGCAGATCCTCCAAAACCCGCTCTGCTCCAATCCACAGGCGGGCATCGGTGCGCTCCAAGACGCGGCCGACCTCCTCCACGATCCCGGCGAACATCACCGCACCCGCCCGGCCCCCGCGACCTCTCCTCGCACGGGTAAAGCCCCGCTCACCTCCGCCTCCACGCACAGATCCGTCCCCACGGGCCGCACGGTAAGGTTGCGGAGCCGCAGGGCCTGTGTGATCTCCGCGATGCCCGCACCGCCCACAGGACCTGGAGCCTCGCGTCCTCCCATCAGCACCGGCGCGATGAAGGCCACGATGCGATCCGCAAGCCCGGCTTCCAGCACCGCGGCATGGAGGGTACTCCCGCCTTCCACCAGCACGCTCAGCACCCCGCGTTCTCCAAGCCGCCTGAGGAGGTCCCGGAGAGAGACCCGGCCGTCCTCCGCCGCGCACACCCATACCTCCGCCCCACAGCGCCGAAGCCGCTCCGCCTCCTCGGGTCGTGCCCGGGGGGTCGCGGCCACCACCACCGGAGAACTCCCTTCCCGCAGCATCCGGGCATCCGAGGGGGTGCGCAGATGGCTGTCGGCCACCACCCGCAGGGGATCCCGACCTCCGGGGATCCGGCAGGTGAGGGCGGGGTCGTCGCGCAGCACGGTTCCGATTCCCACCAGCACCGCGTCGTGAACATCGCGCAGCCGGTGGGCCTCTTCCCGGGCCTGGGGGCCGGTGATCCAGCGGGAGGAGCCCGTGCGGGTGGCGATGCGGCCATCGAGGGACATGGCCCACTTCACGGTCACGAGCGGAAGTCCGGTAGTGCGGTGCTTGAGGTACGGGGCGTTGAGCCGCCGCGCCTCCTCCTCCAGCACGCCCACCTCCACCTCCAAGCCGGCCGCCCGCAGCCGTGCGATGCCCCTTCCGCGTACCCGGGGATCCGGATCCTCGTGAGCCACCACCACCCGGCTGATCCCTGCGGCCAGGATGGCCTGTGTGCAGGGAGGCGTCCGACCGTGGTGGTCGCAGGGCTCCAGGTTCACGTACAGGGTGGCGCCTCGGGCGAGGGGTCCTGCGGCCCTCAGGGCCACCACCTCCGCGTGAGGAGCTCCCGCGGCCGCGTGGTACCCGCAGCCCACCTCCTGCCCCTGCCGCACCACCACCGCGCCCACAAGGGGGTTGGGGCTCGTACGGCCCTGGCCGGACCGGGCCATCTCCAGGACCCGGCGCATCCAGTAGGCGTCGTCAACCATAAGCGCCCGAAGGAATGGACCTTCGGGCGCAGGGAAACCAGCTGGGAAGGGCGCAGCGCTCCCGTTTTGCCCGACCTTCTCCCATCCGGACTGTACCGTCGGCCCCGGACTCGCCACAAAGGCGGCTCACCGGCGTCCACCGCGCCTCAGACCGTGCGCGGGTCGCGGGCTCGCGTCTTCACGCTTACCGCCGGTCGGGAATCACCAGCACTGCGGCCGGCTCACCCTGCCCCGAAGGTCGCATTCGGTTTACTGCTACTGTACTTCTCTCCGGCTCCTTCTGCAAGGGGATCCCGACGGCATCCTCGGGAGAGGTCAGATCCGGCAGGGCGCCTGGACCCTCCGCGGCTTGATGGTGCGGGCGGGAGCGGGCTGTCGATCGCTCCCACCCGCACCGCCGCCCTTCCGGCTGCCCGTGCTCTGGCTGTTGCTTGGCTCTTGACTTTTGTACGCACCCAGATCTCCATAATCTCAGGGCAATTCTCCTCGCGTTCAGAGGGGGCGTATGATCCTGCGGCTCGCCCATGTGGAACTGCGGGTGACCGACCTCGAACCTGCCAGGCGTTTTTACGCGGAGATCCTGGGATTTACAGAAGTGCTGCAGGTTGAGAGCAGTCTCTATCTGAGAGCGTCAGAGGAATTCGACCTGTGGTCGCTTCGACTGACTCAGTCGTCCGCTCCGGGACTCGGCCACTGCGCGTTTCGGGTTTCCTCCTCTGCATACCTGGACGAGCTCGAAACGCTTCACAGACGGCTGGGGTTGCCGACCCGCCGGTTGCCTGCGGCACAGGAGCCCGGACAGGGAGAGGCCCTTCGGGCCCTCACGCCGGAGGGATATCCGGTGGAGTTCTTCCACGGGATGGAGGAAATTCCCATCTATGGTGCACGCCGCAGGCCCCACCTTCCGACCCGACACGGTGACCGCCCTCCGGGCTCCCGGCCCCTACGTATTGATCACATCCACTTACGGACCACGGATCCGGGTACACATCTGTCGTATTGGGAGCAGACCCTCGGGTTCCGGGCCTTCGCCTACGTGGTCTCAGGGGATCGGATCCGGAGCGCCTTCCTGCGCCGGCGGCCGGCGACCCACGATGTGGCCCTGGCTACGGGAAACGGTACCGGCCTTCATCATGTGGCCTACTATGTTGCGGACTGGAACGACCTGGCGTATTTCGCCAATCGCCTTAGCCGGTTCGGCATGTCGGAACGGATTGAACTGGGCCCCACCCGGCACAATTTAAGCAATGCCTTCTGCATGTACGTCCGGGATCCCAGCGGGAACCGGCTGGAGCTGTTTAGCGGGGATTACCAGCGTGATCTCGACCGCGACCCCATCCTGTGGGAAGAAGAGGATTATCGCTCGCGGGGATGGAACGCGTGGAACACGCATATGCCGGTATCTCTGGCGGAATGTACGGACATACATGGTCCGTGGCCTTAACGGGAGGCATCAGGAGGGAGATGGATGCAGCAGGGAAGGCGGAAGAGCCTGGAGGATCTCCTGCGGGAGAACCGCTACGATGTTGTGTCCTTTTTGCGGAGCAACAATCCCGCGGCGAGGATGGGATCCACCTTTGGCGAGTTCTCCCGGGTTCCCGTGCAGGTCTCCGACTGGTTCGAGGAGACCAGAGCCTGGCGCAGAACGGTTGCACTTTTTGACCAGTCGCATCACATGACGAATCTTTTTCTCAAAGGGCCGGATGCGCTGCGCCTGCTCAGTCTGCTGGGGGTGAACACCTTTCGCAACTTCGTACAGGGCCGGGCAAAGCAGTTCCTCGTGTGCAACGACGAAGGTTACGTGATCCGGGACGCAGTGTTGTTTTACCTGGAGAAAGACTCCTTCCAGCTCGTGGCAAGGCCTCCGGCCCTGAACTGGGTGCAGTACCATGCGGAGACGGGAGGCTACCGTGTGACGGTGGAGCGGGACGAGCGGAGCGCGTTCAACCCCTCCGGCCGAAGAAGGGTATACCGCTATCAGCTGCAGGGACCCAATGCTCCGAAGCTTCTGGAGAAGTTAAACGGAGGTCCTCTACCGGAAATCCCCTTCTTTCATTTTGCGAAGATCCAGGTTGGGAAACGGAGTGCGTGGGCCCTGCACCACGGCATGGCGGGAGTCGCGGGAATGGAGATCTTCGGCCCCTGGGAGGAGGCGGAGGAAGTCAGGGAGGCCATACGGGAGGCGGGGAAAGAGTTCGGACTGCAGGAAGCGGGACACCGGGCATATCTGGTGAGCATCGTGGAAACCGGATGGGTGCCCCTCCCCGTTCCCGCCATCTACACGGAGGCCCGGCTGCGTCCTTACCGGGAGTGGCTTCCCGCGGATAGCCTGGAGGCCACGGGGAGTATCGGGGGAAGTTTTGACTCCTCGAGAATAGAGGAGTATTACCTCACCCCTTGGGATCTGGGCTACGGGCACCTGGTAAAGTTCGACCACGATTTTATCGGCAAAGAGGCTCTGGCGGAGAAGGCAAAGGATCCGCGGCGGAAGAAGGTCACCCTGGTCTGGCGCGGGGAGGACGTTCTGCAGAGGATCTTCAGACCGCTCTTTGAAGGAGGGCCCCGGGGGAGGTTCATCGAGCTGCCGCTGGTGGGATACGCCACGTGGCATTACGACAAGGTGCTGAGCAGGGACGGAAGGTGGATCGGATTCTCCTCCTTCGGAGCGTACAGCGCCAACGAACACGCGATCCTGACCGTGGGTGTGGTGGACCGGGAGTTCGCGGAGCCGGGGACAGAGGTCGTGGTGGTGTGGGGGGAGAGGAGAGGGACCCCGGAGGGCGATGAGAATGGGGTGGTTCCTGTGGAGATCCGGGCAACGGTAGGCCCTGTACCGTTCTCGGAGGCGGCGAGAAGGTACCGGGCCTCGGTGGGAGCTCGGCCGGTATTGTAGAGGAATCCGCGGGGAAAGGGGGCGCGAGGAGATGCTGAGAAGAGTCATGGCGGTGGGGATCGGCTTGGTGCTGGCGGTGTGCGTGGTGGGATTCGGTGTGCCGAGGGGGACAGCGGCGGGACCTGCGGCGGAGATCCCACGCGGGGGTACGCTGCGCCTCGGGGATGAGCTCCCGGAGGGGCTGTTCGGAATTCCGTGGAGAAGGGCGCCAAGAAGTACGGTACCTGCGGTGCCGGTTTTCGAGACCCCGATCTGGGTGGACGTGCGGGGGAGGGCGGCTCCTCACCTGGTGGAGCGTTGGGAAATCGGTCCGGATCGGAGGTCTGTTTCCCTGCGGCTTCGCAGGAACGTCCGGTTTCACGACGGCACCCTGCTGAACGCAGAGGGGTTACGGTGGAACCTGCAAAAACAAATAGAGGCCCGCAGAGCACCGGACATCGTGAGGTCCGTGGAGGTACGCGGCCCCTATGAGGTGGTGGTTCAGCTGGAGCGATGGACGAACGGCTTTCTGCTCTGGCTGGGGGGACTCGGCGCTACGGATGTGGTCTCGCCGGGCCACGTGCTGAGGGTGGGGGAGGAACAGGCGGACGCCAGACCGGTGGGGACCGGTCCGTTCCGGGTGACCCGATACGACCCAAAGGCCTTTGCGGAGTATGTGCGGTTTGACGGGTACTGGGATCGGGAGAAACCCTACCTGGATCGGCTGGAGCTTCGGTTCTTCGCGGACATGCAGACGATGAAAGCGGCCTTGCTCGCGCGACAGTTGGACGTGGCGGGATTCAATGACCCCGCGGTGATCCGGGAACTGCGGGAAAGCAGGGAGCTTCGAGAGATCTCCGGTTTGCACACGCTCAACTGGGCGCTGTGGCCGGATAGCGCCAACGCGGACTCGCCCCTCGCGGACCGGAGGGTACGGGAAGCGATCTCGCTGGCCATCGATCGGAATGCGCTTGCGGTGGGAGTAGGGTACGGGATTTTCCGACCCTGGGCGCAGATCGCGCACCCCGGACACACGGCGGCCTTGGAGGGGGGTGTGCCGATGCGGTTTGACCCGGAGCGGGCACGGCGGCTGCTGGCGGAGGCGGGATACGGGAACGGGTTCAGAACGAGAATCATCTCAGAAGCGGTCTCCCGGGACCTTGCGGTGGCCGTGCAGGGATACCTAAGCGGCGTGGGGATCGAAGCGGAGGTCGAGATCGTGGACAGGCCGCGGATGGCGGACTACCAGCGCAGGGGATGGCGGGGATTCATCCTGCATCCCATGCCCTATGTTCCGAACTTCAACAGCTGGCTGGAATTTTTCTTCATACGGCACCCGCTGGGGCAGGTCAGCCTGA
The DNA here is from genome assembly GCA_031459935.1 of Candidatus Sysuimicrobium calidum. Lineage (GTDB taxonomy): Bacteria > Sysuimicrobiota > Sysuimicrobiia > Sysuimicrobiales > Sysuimicrobiaceae > Sysuimicrobium > Sysuimicrobium calidum. The sequence goes on from JAVKHN010000004.1 coordinate 62,036, forward strand.
AGCGGCCGGAACGGCTCACGGAAATGTGGGAGGCTTCGAGAGCCACCATCAACGAGGACCGGAACGCCACGCGGCGGCTGCACCGCTACCTGCTGGAGGAGCTCATGGTGATCCCCCTCCTTACCGGACCGCAGAAGGTCTATTTCGCCTGGCCGCGTGTGCGAAACACGTACCTTCTGCAGGGAGCCACCTGGCCGAGGTGGAAGCCGGCGGAGGCCTGGTTGGCCCGGCAGTGAAAAGCCGGTTGCGGCCTGAGGTCCGGGGAGCCGCGGTTGACGGGGGGAGGGCTCCCGGATAGGCTGGAGGCCGGAAGGAAGCCATGTCGGCGGCTGCGGGGATGGTCCGGGAGCTGGAGAGCGAGGCCCGGTGGCTGGTAGAGGAGATCCACCGGCTGCGACGGAATCGAAACGCTGTCATCCTGGCGCACAACTACCAGCTGCCGGAGATCCAGGACCTCGCGGACTTCGTGGGCGACTCCCTGGGGCTCGCGCAGGCCGCGGCCCGAACGAGCGCGGATGTGATCGTCTTCTGCGGGGTCCACTTCATGGCGGAGACGGCCGCCATCCTCTGCCCGGACAGGACCGTGCTGCTGCCGGATCTGGAGGCCGGCTGCTCGCTCGCGGCCACCATCACCGCGGAGCAGGTGCGGGCCTGGAAGCGGGAGCACCCGGGAGCGGCGGTGGTGGCATACGTGAACACCAGCGCGGAGGTGAAGGCAGAAAGCGACTACTGCTGTACGTCCACCAACGCGGTCCAGGTGGTCTCCTCCATCCCGGAGGACAGAGAGATCCTGTTCCTTCCGGATTTCTTCCTCGGGAGTTACGTGGCCCGGGTCACCGGTCGGCGCATGCACCTGTGGATGGGGGAGTGCCACGTGCACGCGGGGTTCCGGCCGGAGGACGTCGCGGAACTGCAGCGGGTCCATCCGGATGCGGAGCTCCTGATCCACCCCGAGTGCGGATGCGTGAGCTCCTGCATGTACTTCCTGGCCTCCGGCCATCTCCCCCCGGATCGTACGCACATCCTCTCCACGGAGGGCATGGTCCGCCGAGCGCGGACCAGTCCCGCCCGGACCTTCCTGGTGGCCACGGAGACGGGGATCCTGCACCGCATGCGCAAGGAGGCGCCCGGGAAGACCTTCCTCCCCGTGCGGGAGGATGCCATCTGCCAGTACATGAAGCGGATCACCCTCGACAAGCTCTACCGGTCCCTCCGGGACGGCGTGTACGAGGTGCGGGTGGATCCGGAGATCGCTGCCCGGGCGCGGGGAGCCATTGAGCGGATGCTGGCCCTGAGCTGAGGGTGCAGGGGATGGATTTCCCCCTGGCGCTCGAGCGCATCGTGGCCACGGCCCTGGAGGAGGATCTCCCCTGGGGGGACCTCACCACGGAATCCCTCTTTTCCACACCCCTGAGGATCCAGGGGGAGGTGGTGGCAAAAAAGCCGGGGGTGATCGCGGGGCTTCCGGTCCTGGAGGCGGTCTTCCGACGGCTGGATCCGGAGGTGCGGATTGCCGTGCGGTGCGCGGAGGGTTCGGAGGTGGCGCCCGGACAGGCGGTGGCGGTGGTGGAGGGGGATGCCCGGGCGATCCTGGCGGGAGAGCGGGTGGCCCTCAACTTCCTCGGCCGTCTGAGCGGGATCGCCACCCTCACCCGCCGGTACGTGCAGGCCATCGCGGGCCTTCCCTGCCGGATCGTGGATACCCGCAAGACCACGCCGGGCCTCCGGATCCTGGAGAAGTACGCGGTGCGGGTGGGAGGAGGCGCAAACCACCGGTTCGGATTGAGCGACGGAGTGCTCGTGAAGGACAACCACCTAAGCCTCCTGCGGCGCGGGGGCATCTCCCTCCAGGAGGCCCTGGCGCGGATCCGATCCCGGGCGCCGCACGGGGTGCGGATCCAGGTGGAGGTGACGGACCTCGGACAGGTGGAGGAGGCATTGCAGGCCGGGGCGGACGCGCTGCTGCTCGACAACATGGACCTGGTGACCCTTCGGAGGGCGGTGGCCCTCTGCCAGGGCCGCGTCCTCACGGAGGCCTCCGGCGGCATCACCCTGGAGAACGTGCGGGCGGTGGCGGAGACCGGGGTGGACCTGATCTCCATAGGCGCCCTCACGCACTCCGCGCCCGCCCTGGACCTCAGCCTGGAGATCCCGTAGCGTTTCTAGCGGTTGCGGTCCGCGGCCACTTCATAGTGGATGTTCTTGGCCTCGAAGAAGTTCGTGATCTCCGGCACGTCCACCTCCGTGGCCATCCAGGGGGCGGGGTTCGGGGTGTGGAAGTGGGCGCCCAATCCGAGTTCCTCCAGCCGCCGATCCGTGACGTACTCCACGTAGGCATTCAGCACCTCCGCATTCACCCCGATGAGAGGCTGAGGGAGCAGCGTGCGGTGGTAGTCCCGCTCCAGTTCCACCGCCCGGAGGATCAGACTCTTGAGTTCCCGGCCGAGCTCCGGGGTCAGCAGCGCCGGGTCCTGGACGAGGAGCTCGGTGATGAGGTGGATGCCGAAGCTCAGGTGCAGGCTCTCGTCCTTCAGGGTCCAGTCCACGATGGTCGCCAGCCCCCGCAGCAGGTTGCGGCGACGGAAGGTGTAGGCGAACAGGAACCCCCCGTAGAAGAACACCCCCTCCAGGATCACGTAGTAGCCCACCAGGTTGCGCAGAAACCGCCGGCGGTCCTCCACCCGGTCCATGTCCAGAGGCTCCAGCATGGGCCGGGCGAGCTCGGTGAGGAACACCTCCTTGGCCCGGACCGCGGGCTCGTCCCGGTGCAGCCGGAACACCTGCTCCCGGTCCACGGGGAGGGTCTTCAGCACGTACTCGAAGGCCATGGTGTGGTTCGCCTCCTCCCAGATCTGGCGGGCGAGGTACAACCGCACCTCCGGCGCGGTCACGTACCGGTAGATGGAGAGCACCAGGTTGTGGGTCACCAGCGACTCCATGGGGTTGAAGAACCCCAGCAGCACTTCCACGGCCCGCTTTTCCTCTCCGCTCAGGCGCAGCTCCCAGTCCCGGACGTCGTCCGCAAGCGCCACCTCTTCCGGAAACCAGGTGTTGCGCTTTCCCTGCTGGGCGTGGGCGTAGGCCCAGGGGTAGCGGAGGGGGAAGAGCTGGATGGGTTCGAGGGCGTCGCCTCCAATTAAAGGCCGCATATGCCTCCTCCTACGAAGTGCAGGATTCGCAGCTGAGCTCGCACCGGTCCTCGGGGACTTCCAGGTTCCACCGGAGCCTGCGACGGGCCTTGTTCACAGGAACGGTGCTGGGCTCCGCGTACATGCGGGGGGCCATGAACAGGTAGTAGGTGCTCTTGAGCCCCGCCCGCCAGGCCTCCAGGTACACCCGCTCCATGGCCTCCAGGGAGCGATCCTGGAGGTACAGGTTGCGGGAGATTCCCTGATCCACCCACTTCTGGGCCACCGCCGCCACCCGGATGTAGGCCTCGGGGGGGATCCGATAGGCGGTGCGGTGCACTTCCCGAAGCGCCTGCGGGATCTCCGCGATCCCCTCGAGGTCGCCCCGTTCCTCCAGGATGCGCGCCCGTACCCGCTCCCAAAGCCCCAATGCCTGCAATTGCTCCACCAGCACCCGGTTCAGCTCCAGGAACTTGCCCGAGAGGGTGGAGCGGGCGAAGACGTTGGCGTAGTAGGGGTCGATGCCGGGCGTGGTGCCCGCGAGCAGGCTGATGGTGGCGGTGGGAGCCAGGGCCATCACGGTGCCGTTGCGCATCCCGCGTCGGCATCGGCTCCGCAGCGCATCCCACGGCAGCCGGGCGGACCGGTCCACCCGCACCTCTCCCCGCAGCCGCACGAGCTCCTCGAGGGTGTCCAGGGGCACCTGGCCCCGGGCCCACCGGCTCTCCGCAAAGGACGGAAAGGGGCCGCGCTCGGTGGCGAGCTCGCAGCTGCTCATGATGGCCAAGTAGCTGATGAGCTCCACCACCCGGTCCGTGAAGGCACACGCGGCCTCGTCCCCGTAGCGCATTCCCAGACGCGCGAAGGCCTCCGCAAGCCCCATCACCCCTAGCCCCACGGGCCGCGCTCGGAGGTTGCCCGTGCGGGCCCGTTCGGTGGGGTAGAAGTTCAGGTCGATGACGTTGTCGAGGCCCCGCATGGCAAGCCGCACCGTGCGCGCGAGCTTGCGTTCGTCCACCCCGTTCCGGGTGAGGTGGCGGGCGAGGTTGATGCTGGCGAGGTTACAGACCGCCATCTCCTCGGGGCTGGTGGGGAGGTGGATCTCGGTGCAGAGGTTGCTGGAATGGATCACCCCGGGGAGCATGCTGCGGACGTTGCTGGCGTCCTTGAAGGCGATCCAGGGGTGGGAGGTCTCCTGAAGAGCGGCGAGGATCTCCCGGAAGAGCCCTCGGGCGCTCTCCACCCGCCAGGCCCGTTCGGGAAGTCGGCCGCCCTGGGCGTCCGCGATCCGGCGGCGGTAGGCCTCCCGGAAGGCCTCCCCCCACAGCTCCGGGAGCTCCGGGGTGTAGAGGGGGTCAAAGAGGTACCAGGGCTCGTCCCGCTCCACCCGCTCCAGGAACTCGTCCGGAATCCACAGGGCGGTGTTGAGGCTGGGAGCCCGCAGGTACGGGTCTCCGGAGTTGCGTTTGAGATCCAGGAACGAGCGGATCTCCAGGTGCCAGGGCTCCAGGTAGATGGCGAGGGTCCCGCGGCGGCGGCCGCCCTGACTGATGGCCTTGATGAGGGCGTCGAACAGGTGCACGAAGGGCACGATCCCGGAACTGGTGCCGTTGATGCCCCGCACGGGGGAACCCACGGCCCGCAGTTTCGTCACGGACGCACCGATGCCGCCCGCGTACTTGGCGATCTGCCCGAACTCCACGCAGGACTGCAGGATATGGTCCATCTGATCGAGGACGTCCGAGACGTAGCAGCTGCTCAGCTGGTGGTGCGGGGTGCCTGCGTTGAAGAGGGTGGGGGTGCTGGGAAGGTAGTCGAACCGGCTCATGGCGTCGTAGAACGCGATGGCCCAGCGGTGCGGTTCTTCCTCCAAGAGGGAGAGCCCCATGGCGACCCGGAGGAACAGGTACTGCGGGAGCTCGAGGATCGCCCGGGTGTCCGGATCCCGTACCAGGTACCGGTCCGCAAGGGTATAAAGGCCGACAAGCGGCAATCGCTCGTCCCGCTCGGGGCGAAGGGCAGAGGCGAGGCGTTCGAGATCGAACCGCAAGAGCCTCTGATCGAGAGCCCCGGCCGCGCAGCCCCGCCGCACATACGAGACGAACCCGGCCCGGTAGGTCCGCGGATCCGGCTCCGGGGTTTTGAGCACCTCCCGGTACAGGAGCCGCAAGTAGAGGCGGCAGCTGAGCCGCTCGTAAGCGGGATCCTCGTGGATCCGAGCCTGCGCGGCCACCAGGGCCGCCTGCTCCCACTCCGCGGCACCGGCGTCCCGAAGGGCGGGGTCCTGCAGGAGACCTTCGAGGAGGCGTTGGGCTCGGGGAAGCCCGTAGGCGGTTCGTTCGAGCTGGGAGAGGGTTGCCGCGCGCATCGGACACCTCCGTCCGGATTTAGGTGGCTGGACCCCGGTGCCACGGAAGGGGACGGAGACGCCCCACGCCTGCGCAGCTTCCGCTTCGCCCCACTCCGCGAGGGCACCGCGGATCCGGCCTGCCGGCAGGTCTTCGGACTCGGGTTCCTCCGGGCAGAACGCCTTCCCAGGCTTGTGGCCCAGTGGCTGTACCGTTCTACCCGTCCCCCTCACCGCGGCGGGCCCGTCCCGGACTCACGCCCCTGGCAGGCGCTACACCGGCGTTCCCTTTTCACCCCAGAGGGGACCGGCAGGTACTAGATTTTGTGTTTGACTTGAGTCATAACACCTACATGTTGAGTTGTCAAGCGGTGGATGCAGGCTGTTCGGAATCTCCTGACCGGGATGTAGGGAAGCGGATTTCCGGGGATAATGGAGGCGTGACAAGGGTACAGCGACTCAGCGCGAGCGCCCTGGGCGTGGCGGTTCTGGTGGCGATTCTGGGCGCGATCCTGCTGGAGGCTCCCAGGGCCTGCACGGGCTGGCCTCTCTGCGGAGGGCGGTGGCTGCCGCCTCCGGGAGGGTTGGAGCTGGTGGAGTGGATCCACCGGCTTTTGGCCGCTCAGCTCGCCCTGCTCGTGCTGCTCCTCTGGCGGGCCGGCCTTAGAGAGGGGAGAGCGCTCCGCCTGGTCTCCCTGCTGAGCTTCCTCGTGGTTCTCGTGGAGGTGGGGGGGGGGGCCCGGATTGCGCTGGGGGGAGGTTCGTGGGTGTGGTCCAAGCTGCATCGCCTCCTGGGTGTCGGCTCCGTGTACCTGCTCGGGCTTGCGTGCGTGGCCGCGTTTGAGGCGTCCAAGGCCGCGTGGGACTGCAGGAAGGGGGTGCTCGTGGGGGCTCTGGGCCTCCTGGCGGTGGGGGTTGTGACCGTGGCGGGGGGGTGGGTGGCTGGACCTGCCGTGATCCTCATCGGGCTCGTGCTGGGCTGGAGGTTCACCGGTTCCGCCGTGGGATTTCTGGGAGCCGGGGTGGCCATGATGGGAGCGGTGCTGCTGGGAGGCGACGTGCTGGGAACCGGGGGGTTGCGGGCGACGGTGGTGGACGCGGTGGCCGGAGTCGGCGTGGTGGGGGCCATGGGCGTAGCCGCGGGGCTGAGCGGGTTCGGGGGAGAGCGGGTTGCACGCCGGGAGGGGGAGGGAGGATTCCGGGCGTATCTGGAGCTCGGCAAACCCCGGATCGTGCTGCTGCTGCTCGTGACCACGGCCTGCGCCATGTTTGCGGCCGCGGGCAGGGCGCTGCCGTGGGAGGTGGTGGCGGCCACGCTGGTGGGAGGAGCCCTGAGTGCCGCGGGCGCGAATGCCCTCAACCAGGTCCTGGATCGGGATGTGGACGCGGTGATGGACCGGACGAAGCACCGTCCCCTCGTGACCGGCCGGGTGCAACCTCCGCACGCGCTGGCATTCGGCGTGTTGCTGGGGCTTGCGTCCTTCGGGCTGCTGGCGGTCTTTGCGAACCTCCTAGCGGCCACGCTGGCCGCTCTCGGCTATCTCTTCTACGTACTGGTGTACTCCGTGTGGCTGAAGCGCAGTACGGATCTGAACATCGTGATCGGCGGCGCGGCAGGGGCCATCCCGCCGCTCGTGGGGTGGGCCGCGGTGACGGATCGGGTGGACCTCCTGGCCGTGGGGATGTTCCTGGTAGTGTTCCTGTGGACCCCGCCGCACTTCTGGGCCCTGGCCCTGGTGCGGCGGGAGGACTACGCCCGCGCGGGGATCCCCATGCTGCCCGTGGTGCGGGGAGAGGCACAGACCCGGCGGGAGATCCTGGTGTATGCCGCGGCCCTGGTGACCGCTACCCTGGGGATGGCGGGCCTGGGAGGTACGGGGCTTCTGTACGGGGCGTCCGCATCGCTGCTGGGTGCACTCCTGCTGCGGGGGGCGTGGCGGTTGTACCGGGAGAAGACCCTCCAGGCCGCCTGGTCCCTGTTCAAATTCAGCAACGCCTACCTGGCCCTGCTGTTTGCGGCCCTGGTGGCGGACCGGATCCTGCGCTTCGGTTAACCCGCACGACCCCGCCGGAGGGCATTCCACAGCCAAGACGCGGTCTGTGCGTCCGTGGCCACGTGTTCAGGGCAGAGGGACCTTCGTTCGTCCTGCCCCGTTAAACGGGGCGCTGCTTCACAGAAGCCTCCTGCAGGACGGCCACCATCCACGAGACGCCCATGAGAAAGGTGTACACCACCGCTCCCGCGAAGAAGGCCCACCCGCCTGCAGCTGCAAGTCCCGGTGCCCCGAGCAGGATCCCCAAAGCCGCCAGGCTACTGCCGCCCACGCTCAGGACGAACGCCACAACCCCCTCCCGGGGAAAATATGGGGCCGCGAGCCGGGGAACCTCGTACGCGCTTAAGCCCTTCGCGTACCGGTAGTACCAGATGAGGAAGGGGGTCACCTTGTATAGCTGCCCCATGATGGCCCAGCTCACCCACCCGGCCAGCACCGCGAATCCGGCAGCAGACGCCACCCGCATCCCCTCAAGCCTTCCCACGAGCCACCCCAGGGCCAGTGTCACAAGGCCCAGGGTCTGGACCGCGATGGCCCACCAGTACCAAGTGGTGAGGTCCGGAGTCCGCTGGCGGGCTCCCCGGAAGAATCGCAGAAGGTCCCGGACGTACACCACACCCGCGAGGGCCACAAGCAGAACTCCTCCTCGCGCCAAGCCCGCCTCCGCCCGCATGGCCGCGATGACCAGGAGTGCCACGGAGACGTTCAGGAGCATAAGCAGCCACCGCAGGGCACCGTCTCCCTCTAGCCGCACCCCCGTGAACCGGGGCAGCAGGTAGTACGAGACGCTCACCACCAGCTGCCCAAACCACCCCACCATCCCCGCCGCCGCGTGCACGCCCACCCCAGCCCAGAGCAGGAGCCCCGGCGCGAAGGGGAACCGCCAGTTGAGGGCCATGAGCACGCCCCAACCCGCGGTGACGAACAGGAAAAGCACAGAGAGGAGCACGCCCGCCACAGGCAGACCCCATCGCCGGCGGTGGGGCACCATCCGCACCAGGAGGAACACGAACAGCCCCACGCCCGCCCAGAGGATCACCCCTCCAGCGGCTACCCAGCCAGCATCCTGCCGCAGAAACCCGGCAAGCACCAGGAACAATCCGAGGACGGCGAGGGCGAACTGCAGGAGGGCTGGCCGTCCCGGCCTCCGGGAGATTCCCAGCATGGCGGGGAACAGCTGGTGGAGCGCTCCCATGGCGGTGAAGGTTCCCCATCCCAGGGTCCCGAGGTGGTTGGCAGCAAGTATGGGCCAGCTGCGCGGGGAACCTGTGGCCAGGTCCCGGGCCACCCATGCCACCGCGGCCCCGAAGGCCGGGAGCACCAGCACGGCGGTGGCCAGGAAGGGCACGGCGAGGGAGAATCCGGGAAGTGCCACGAGCCGGCGCACGGAACGCTACGCCCGCGCAGAACTCCCGCGGATCCAGGGCAGGGCCGCGGCTCCTACTCCCACCAGCACAAGGACCCCCACCACGAGCCCCGGGAGGATCCGGGAAGGTGCTGCAAGACCGGAGACCTCCAGCACCACCGCGCGCCCGGTGGGCAGGTTCTCCCCCCAGATCCGGAGTATGCGCTTTCCCTGGACCGTGCGCCCCTCCCGCCGGGGAAGGGCCTCGCTGCGGGCCTCCAGGGGCTCGGGGGCGAACACGTCCAGGGTTGCCACCGGCAGGGTAACGGGGAGGGTCAAGTAGATCCGGCTCGTCCAGTAGGGGATTCGGTAGAAGAACACCATCTCCCGGAGGCCAGGGGTGACGGGTAGGGAGTCCACGAGGGCACCATCGGCGTCCAGGCCCAGAGGCACCATGCCCTGCTGCACGGACACCTCCCGGGCGCCGGAGGGGAGCGCGATCCGCACGGTTCCGCCTTCGGAGCCCACGTAGGTCCGCGGCGCACGGTTCGCGAGCACCACCACCTCCCGCACCTCCAGGACACCCTCCTGCACCGGCTCCAGCAGGAGGGCGCGCCGCGCGAGCAGTAGACCCCGCGGATCCCGGGTGGTCTCATACACCCGCACGGTGACTTCCAGTTGTCCGTCCGTGGGCTTTAGAGGCCCTACGGTGTAGGCCACACCCCGGTAGAAGGCTTGCACCGCGTATGCTCGAAACGAGGGATCCATCCGCACCGCGAACCGCCCCGCGGCGTCCGTGCGGGCCACTTGCTCCTGCGGCTCTCGTCCCGCGGACATCCCCAGCACCCGTATCTCTGTTCCCCCCACGGGCCGGCCCGTCTCCCCGTGCACTACCCGGCCGGAGACGAGCAGGGGCTTGGAGGCAGAAACCCTGCCGGGGATCAGCGCAAGCCCCAGGATCAGAAGCAGGGCCTTAAGAAAACGCGTCCTCATCGGAATCAGGCCAGTCCTCTTCCGGGCGCAATCCGGCACCCGTCCTCCCGAACCGCGCCACCACGTACGCGAGCCCGCCCAGGATGGCCAGGGCGGGCGCCAGCCACACGAGAGCCCCCAACCCGCGTCGAGGCGGTTCCGCGAGGATCCCTTCCCCGTACCGCTCCACGAAGTACGCCACGATGGCCTCCGGCGACTCCCCGCGCTGCAGCCGCTCGCGGATGAGGGCCCGCATCTGGGCCGCGAGCTCCGAGGTGGACTCCGCCACCGTGCGGCCCGCGCACACCGGACACATGAGCCGGCTCGCCACCTCCCGCACCCGGTCCTCGAGGCTCGATGCGGAGGCGATCACGGCGAGGGCGAGCACCAACCCCACGGATACGAGTCCGCGCATCCGCTCATCCCCTTCGAGGTCCGTCCCGGACGGTTCGGTGCGGCCAGGCCGTGATCACCGTACCGAGGAGGAAGAGAAATCCCCCCATCCAGATCCACCGCACCATGGGGTTCACCCAAGCTCGGAAGGTGGCGCGCCCGGAGGGATCGAAGGCCTCCAGCACCACGTACAGGTCCTCCCGGAAGGTGGAGTGGATCGCTGGACGGCTGGTGGGCTGGTCCCACCTCGGGTAGTACAGCCGCAGGGGCTGCAGGATCCGGGTCCCCGTGCCGCTTTGCACCTCCAGATTCGCCCAGCTGAGCTGGACACCCGGTGCTTCTCCGCCCCGCAGCCCCCGGTAGGTGATCTCGTACCGGCCTACCCGAAACCGCTCGCCCGGCCGCACCGTGGCCTCCCGCTCCTGGACGTAGGCGTGGCTGGCCACGAGCCCCACCGTCACCACGAGCACCGCGAGGTGCACGAGATACCCGCCGTACCGCCGCCGCTGGTCCCGGAAGAGCTGCCAGAGGGCCACCGGGTACGATGCGCCGCGGGCCGTCCGGACCGAAGCTCCCCGATGGTACGCCTGCAGCGTGGCCGCGGCCGCAAACGCCACGGCCGCAAGGCCCGCCACCACCCCGGGCCGTCGCAGCAATACCCCGGCCGCGATCCCCGTCCCGAGCAGGGCCGCGAGCGGGAACCGGAACCGCACGAGGACGCTCCCGGTGGCGTGCCGCCAGGGGAGGAGGGTACCGGTTCCCATGAGGAGCAGCAGCGCCACTCCGATGGGTGCGCTGACCTTCCGGAAGTAGGGCGGCCCCACGAACACCTGCACTCCCTCCACTGCCTCCGTGAGGGCGGGAAAGAGGGTGCCGAGCAGCACCGCGAAGGCAAACCCCAAAAACAGCACGTTGTTGAAGAGGAACGCACCCTCCCGGGAGGCGAGGGAGAACGTCACGGTTCGATCCCGCAGCCGGTCCCACCGCCACGCGGCGAGGCCAAAGGAGAATCCGAGCAGAGCCCCGAGGTAGGCGAGGAAGGGGGCAGCGATCTCGGACTGCGCGAAGGTGTGCACCGAGGCCACGAGCCCCGTGCGGGTAAGGAAGGTGCCGAGCTGGCCCATCGCAAAGGTGAGGATCACCAGTCCCGTGTTCCAGGCGGCGAAGATTCCCCGGCGCTCCTGGATGAGGGCGGAGTGGAGGTAGGCGGTTCCCACCAGCCACGGCACCAGGGACGAGTTCTCCACGGGATCCCATCCCCAATACCCACCCCATCCCAGCACCCGGTACGCCCACCACCCACCGGCCAGAATCCCCGCGCTCAGGGCCGCCCAGGCGAAGAAATTCCAGGCGCGGGTGGCTACGATCCACCGGGCATCCAGCTGCCCCGTGAGGAGGGCGGCCATGGAGAAGGCATAGGGGACCGAGAACCCCACGAACCCCAGGTACAGAAGCGGCGGGTGCACCACCATCCCGGGATCCAGGAGAAGCGGATTCAGGCCGCGGCCGTCTGGAGGCGGAACCTCGAAGGCTCTGAAGGGGTTCTCGAAGGCAGCGACCAGCACCAGGAAGAACGCGAGCACCCCTGCCAGCACGGCCACCGCGTAGGGCAAAAGGGTCGGGTCCGTACGACGATGGCGCAGCTGCGCGAGAGCCGCAAACGCGCTCAGCATCCAGGTCCAGAACAGCAACGACCCCGCCTGCCCGCCCCACAGCCCACTCAGCCGGTACAGAAGCGGGGTGTCGAGGCTGCTGTTGCGGGCCACGTACACCAGGGTGAAGTCATGCGTGACCAGGGCCACAAGAAGGGCAAGGAGCGCCACGGAGAGGAAGACCGCAGGGGTGAGGGCCGCATTCAGGCCGCTTGCGATCCAGGCAGGTGAGGCGCGTCTCAGGCCGTGAGCCAGGGCCCCGATGGTGTAGAGACTCGAGGCGAGGGCCATCCACACGGAGGCGGAACCTACCAGGGCGAGGCCGTCGCCCCGCAGGCTCCAGAGGACTGCAACGAGCCATGCTCCTACCACAACGACCGCTCCCGCCCCGAGCCACCGCCGGCCCGCGGGCGGTGCGGCCGCCGCCACGTTCATCTTCCCTCCCGCGCGGTTTTGAACTCAGCCCTATTATCGCATGGCCGCGCGGGAGATCACGGTTACCTGGCCTCCGCGATAAGGCGCAGCAGCTCCGACACGCCCCTTGCGGCGTTCTTCCGCTGGGCGAGGTCCCGGCTCTGGATGCCCTTCACCGCGAGCTCACCCGCGGCCTCCGCCACCAGCATCCAGCTCCTGCCCACCCGGTCGTTTCGCAGGTCCGGGAGGATGCCCTGTCCCTGTCCCTCGCACACGTGGCCCCAGGCCCGGTTGAAGTTGCGCCCCCGGGGGCCCTCGATGCAGTTCAGGGCATGTCCCAGGTGCTGCTCTACGTAACTCATGGACTCCCCTCCCGCGGCAAACCCCGCGTGGGTGGCCGCGGTCCGGGCCTGGACCCTCCAGGCCGGCTCCCCGCCTCCTGCGGGCTGCTGCTCGTGGTAGGAAGCATACCCCGCGGTCACAAGACCCACCAGGACAACGGCCGCGATCCAGCGCATCTCCGCACCTCCCGGTCAGGGTTTCGCCCGTTCATCCTGAGCCGGGAGGTTCACGGTTCTGTCACAAGCTCTGGACCACTGCCCCTGCCACCGCCCCCGCCCCCAGCAGCACCACGGGGTTGAGGTTCGTGCGGAATGCAACGAGGCCGGTGGCGAGGGCGATGAGGACGGTGGGGAGGTCGTGGATGGAGGCTCGGGCTAGGTGCCAGGTCACTTCGGCCATGAGGGCCCAGGAGATCGCGTTCACCCCGTCCAGGAAGGCCGCAGCCCACACGGAGCGCCGGAGCCGCGGCACGAAGGGGCGGGTGATGGCCACGAACACGAAGGCGGGCAGGAAGATCCCTGCGGTGGCCACCGCGGCCCCCGCAGGCCCGCCGAGGAGGTACCCGATGAAGGTGGCGGTCGTGAACACCGGCCCGGGCGTGATCTGGCCCACGGCCACCGCATCCAGCAGTTGCGCGAGATCCATCCACCGGAGCCGCTCCACGAGGTCCGTCCGCAAAAACGCCAGGAGCACGTACCCGCTCCCGAAGAGCACGGATCCGATCTTGAGGAAGACCCCGAACAGCGTCCCCAGGCTAGAGGGAACCGGAGGCGCAGCGGCCGGGAGGCCCACGGCGACGGGGAGGAGGGCGAGTACCGCTCCGGCGGCGACGGCGCGCCGCAGGAGCATCACCGCTCCTCCGCCTGCGAAGAGCAGGGCGAGCTCGTGCACCCCCACGAAGCGGAGGCCGAGGCTTGTGAGGGCCGCGCTGAGGGTAAGCCCGTCCTTGAGGGCAGTCCGGCCGAGGCCCCAGAGGGCGTGGGCCACGATGACCACCACCACGGGCTTGACGCCGTAGAAGGCCCTCTCCACCTCCGGCAGGGACCCCCACCGCACGTACGCCCAGGCCAGGGCGAGCACGATAAGGGCCGCGGGCAGGATGAAGCTCGCGCCCGCGGCCACAAGCCCCCACCCCCCGTCCGGGCGTGCCCGATGTGGATGGCCGTCTCCGTGGAGTTCGGGCCGGGGATGAGGTGGGTGACGCCGAGGAGATCCAGGAACTCCTGGTCCGTCATCCACCGCCGGCGGCGTACCACCTCCTCCCGCATCAGGGCGATGTGCACCGCAGGACCCCCGAAGGCCGTGGCCCCCAAGCGCAGAAAAAGGGCCACCAGCGTCTCGAGATCCCCGCGCGCGCGGCGGCCTCCCACGGCTTCATCTTGGGACACGCCGGGATCCCGCACAACCGGGACGTCCCTCGCGGGGCCCACGCTTTCAGTCCACCCGGAGCACGAGGGCGGCGGCGCTATCCCCGGCCGCGCAGCCGGAAAACAGGCCGTAGCCGCCTCCCGCGAGCACCAGCTCCTCGATGAGCTCCATGGCGAGCCGCATGCCCGTGGGCGCCTGGGGATGTCCGTACACCAGGGAGCTGCCGTAGTGGTTGAAGGCCTCGGGGGGGATCTTCAGGGCCTTCGCGAAGTAGAGGTCGTTGACCGCAAAGGGGTTGTGGGTCTTGATGGCCCGCAGGTCCGGGATTCTCAGATCGGCCACCGCGAGGGCCCGCTTCGCCGCCTCCGCGGTGGCCTCGGGCATGTATCCCTTTCGCACCCGGGCCTGCGCGAAGGCCAGGAGCTGGATCCGGATGCCGGCTTTCCGGCCGAGCTCCTCGGCCCGCTCCCGCGTCGCCACGATCATGCCGCAGTTCCCGTCCGCGGGGTGAGTCTGGGTCCCGTAGGTCACCGTCCCCTCCGGGAGCACGGGCGCAAGGCGGGCGAGACCTTCCGCGGTGGTGGGGTGAATGCCCTCGTCCCCTGTCACCGTGGCAAGCGGCTTCCGTCCCGAGGGATCCTTCATCTCGATGGGGACTACCATGTAGCGTCGCTGGAAGGCGGCATCGTCCGCAAGGGCGGCCTGATACTGCGCATACCGGAGCAGGGTGACCTCCTCCTGGGCCTTGCGGGTGAACCCGTTTTCCCGGGCTACCCGCTCCGCGGTCTCGATCTGGGCGTTGCGGGCGTAGGGATCCAGGAAGAAGTTGTCCCAGACCCAGTTCTCGCTCTCCCCCGTTCCTCCAGGGCCCAGGGGGTTCGGGTAGTAGATGTGAGGCCCGTTGCTGGTGCGGTCGCAGGTGATGGTCAGGATGGCCCGGGCTCCGCCCGCCTCGATCTCCGCGGCCGCGTCCGCCACGACCCGCGCGGCGGTGGCGCAGGCCTGGCTGATGGTAGGCCCCGTCAGGAACTCAGCCCCCAGAAGCCCGGCGAACCACGGAGCCCCGAAGAAGGCGTGCCTGGCCGGTACGGTCATCCCGAGCCGCAGCCCATCGAAGACCGTGGGCGGGATCCCCCGTTCGTCCAGGGCCCGCCGGGCGATCTCCGCAGCGAACAGGATCGGATGGAGATGGGCGAAGCTCCCTTGCCACCGGACGAAGGGGGTAGACCAGTAGCCACCGTACGGGATGAACACCCGGTCGAACCGCACGCTCCTCCCTCAGCGTACCCTCATGGCCTGCTCCCACTTCCGGCGCTCCTCCTCCCGGAGCTCCCGGCGGAGCAGCTTGCCCACTTTGGACTTCGGCAGCATGTCGCGGAACTCGATGTAGTCCGGCACCTCGTAGGGTGCCAGCCGCTCCCGGCACCACCGCAGGAGTTCGTACGCGGAGATCCCCCGCAGGTCCTCCTTGAGGACCACGAAGGCCTTGATGCGCTCCCCGACCTCTGCGTCCGGGACGCCCACCGCGCACGCGGCGATCACCGCGGGGTGCTCCTGCAGTACGGACTCCACCCGGGCGGGTGCCACCCGGTAGCCCCGCTTCTTGATGAGGTCTGCGGACCGGTCCACGAAGTAGAGCCATCCGTCCGTATCCATGCGCAGGATGTCCCCGGTTCGGTACCACACGCGTCCCTCGTACGTAGGGAAGGCCCGCCGGGTCTCCTCAGCTCTGTTCCAGTAGGCGGTGGGGAGGTGCGGGCCGGATACGAGAAGCTCCCCGGGCTCGCCGGGGGAGCACGGCCGCAGGGTTTCGGGATCCACGATCCGCACTTCCCTCCCCCGCACCACCCGTCCCACGGTCCCTTCCGGGAACGGCTGCCCTGCGGGGGTCATGGAGATGGCTCCGCACGCCTCCGTGGCTCCGTAGCCCTGATGGATCTCCAGGCCGAACCGCGCCTTCCACCGCCGGCTCATGTCCGGAGGGAGGGCGTCGCCCGCGGAGAAGCAATAGCGGAGGGAGCGCAGGTCGTACGCGTCCAGCCGGGGGTGCTCCAGGATGGTCCGGTACAGGGTGGGGGTGCCGAAGAGGGTGGTGACCCGGTACCGCTGGATGTGATCTAGAAAGGCGTCCCAGTTCATCCGCGGCAGCAGCACGAGGGTCTCCCCGGCCAAAAGCGCGCCGAGGCCCTGAGCCTGGCCCAGGATGTGGTACAGGGCGGCACCCTGGATGACCACGTCCGACCCCAGGGGGACCGCCCCCAGGCTGGTCTCCCGCTGGATCTGCATGCTCTCCAGCAGCGCCGGCTCGGAGATCGGCACCCCCTTAGGATGTCCGAGGGTTCCTCCCGTGTACAGCAGCTCGCACAGTCCCTCCGCCCCCTCTGCGCCTTCGGCTGGCTCGCTTGGCCTCCGGGCCCGGGTGGAGCCTGCGAGGAGCTCCCGGAAGGTGAACACCGTCCCGGAAAGCCGCACCCGGCCTGCGGGCAACCGGTCGAGGGCTTTCCCCACCGCCCGCTTCCACCACGGGAGCAGGTCTCCGATTCCGGTCACCACCACGCACCGGAGGCCGGCCTCCTGCTGAACTCGGGCCGCGTACCCGAACAGGGTGTCCGCGCAGAACAGCACCGAGGCGCCCGCGTCCCGCGCCACGTACGCCACGTCCCGCGGCCCGTACTGCGGGGAGACGGGAACAGCCACCGCGCTCCGTCGCCGGAGGGCAAGCCAGGTCACCACCCACTGCGGGCAGTGCGGCATGTACAGCAGGACGCGCTCTCCGGCCTCCACCCCCAGACGCTCCAGTCCCCGGGCCAGGCGGTCCACCAGATCCTCCAGGTCCCGGAACCGGTACCGCTCTCCCAGGTACACCATGGCGGTGTGCTCCGCCCGGTCCCGGGCCACCTTCCGGAAGGCCTCATCCAGGAGCGACGTCCCTCCGCGCATGCGTCCTCACCGCCGCCAGCCGGCTCCGAAGTACGCGCTGAGCACCTCCGGACGGCTGAGGAGTTCCTCTCGGGTTCCGGAGAGCACGAGGGCACCGCTTTCCAGCACGTACCCCCGGTCCACCACGGGGAGGACGGCTCGCGCATATTGCTCTGCCACCACCAGGGACACGCCCTGCCGCCGGATGTCTTCGATGACCCGGACGAGCTCCTCCTGTAGGGCCGGGCTCAGGCCCAGGAGGGGTTCGTCCAGCAGCAACCACCGAGGCCGGGCCACCAGGGCCATGCCGATGGCCACCATCTGCTGTTCCCCGCCGCTCAGCATGCCCGCGGGCTTCCGCCACAGCCTCCGCAGCGGGGGCATCAGCGTGCAGGCGAAGGCGATGCCCTCCTCCACCTCCCGGGCCGACCGGAGGTATCCGCCCATTCGGAGATTCTCCCCCACGGTGAGGTCCCGGAACACCGCGTGGCGTTCCCGGCACAGAACGAGACCCTTTCGCACCCGCTCGGAGACCTCCCACCCCGTGATGTCCAGTCCCTCCAGGACCACCCTGCCCAGGACCGTGACCCGGATCCCGCCCCGCCGCTGCTCCCGGCGTCCGTACACGAGGGTCAGGCCCGCCACGGTGTTCAACAGGGTTGTCTTCCCCGCCCCGTTGGATCCGAAGATCCCCACCACCTCGCCTGGCCGCACCTCCAACGTCACCTCGTTGAGTCCCAGGGCATTCTCGTAGAAGACCACGAGGCGCTGGACCTCAAGCAGGAGCGGCCACCTCCCTCCCCAGGTAGGCTCTTCGAACCTCCTCGCGCGCCATGACCTCTGCGGGGGGTCCCTCCGCGATCTTCCGGCCGAAGTCGAGGACCACGACCCTGTGGACCACCTGGAACAGCTCCACAAGCCGGTGCTCCACCAGGACCAGAGAGCGTCCTTCCCCCGTGAGCCGGATCAGAAGAGGGATGAGGCTACTGGCTTCCGCGGGGCTCATGCCGGAGAACAGCTCATCGAGGAGCAAAACTTCCGGGTCCAGGGCAAGGCACCGCGCCAGCTCAAGCCGTTTCAGGTATCCGTGCGGGAGCTCCGCCGCGGGTTTGTACACCGCCGCCGCGTCCCGTTCGAACCCCACCTCCTCCAGGAGGTCCAGGGCCACCTCCTCTCGGCGTCCGTATCCGCTTCCCAGCCGCTCCCAGGCTCTTGTGGAGCAGAGTGGGATCACCACGTTCTTGAAGGCGGGCAGGTGGTAAAAGGGGCGGGGCGTCTGGAAGCTGCGCACGATCCCCAGGCGCACGCGGCCTTCGGGGGAAAGCCGGGTGATGTCCCGGCCCCGGTAGAGGATCCGTCCTCGGTCGGGCCGCACGAAACCCGTGATGAGGTTGATGAGGGTCGTCTTGCCGGATCCGTTGGGGCCGATGATCCCCAGCGCTTCGCCGGGCCGCACCTCCAGACTCACCCCGTCCACGGCCCGGACTCCGCCGAAGGTCTTGCTGACCTCCTCTGCGACCAGCACGCGCTCCATGAAAGCCCTACACAGGTACCCACCGCTCGAACTGGTGATAGCGTCTGCGCGCCAGGGCGAAGAGCCCCTCCGGTACGCCCACCAGGACCACCACGAGCACCGCGCAGTACGCCACCACCCGCAGGGTGCCAAACGCACGCAGAACTTCCGAGAGGGGGACCAGGAGGGCAGCCCCTACCGCTGCCCCCGCGAGCATCTCCGATCCGCCCAAGACCGCCGCGGTCAGAGGCAGGACGGAATACTCCAGGGAGAAGGCGGACATTCCCACCACGTGGTAATGGGTCGCCAAAACGCCTCCTGCGAACGTGGCCGGGAGCGCTCCCACGAGCAGGGCGGTGAATTTCCACCGCCCTACAGGGATCCCCGAGGCCCTTACTCCCACATCGTTGTCCCGGATGGCCCGGAGGAGAAGCCCGTGGTCGCTATCCAGGAGCCGCTGGAGCCCGAAAACCGTAACGAGCAGGGCAAGGACCAGCAGGTACTGCCGCAGGGTCAGGCCTCCCAACCCGGGCACTCCCGCAAACCCCTCCGTGCCTCCCAGGATCTTGGTGGCCTCAATGATCCGGGCGAACAGGAGGGGGAGGGCAAAGGTCACCAGGCTGAAGTAGACACCCCGGAGGCGGAGCACGGGGGTCAGCAGCCCTGCACAGACCACGGCACCGGCTGTGGCGCCGAGGAGCACCGCGGGGAAGGAAGGGAGGTGCAGGTAGACGGCGGCGATGGCGGTGAGATATCCACCTGCACCGAAGAAGAGGCTCTGACCTAAGGAAACGAGCCCCACCCGCTCCAGGAACGCCCAGCTGGTGGCCAGGAGCATCATGGCCACCACGATGAGGAAGACCGTCTGCCAGTATGCTCCCGTCCAGGGCCGCAGGAGGGGGAATCCGAGGAGGACGGTCATGGCTGCCAGGCGCGGTCCCGCCAGGTACAGCAGCTCCCGCCAGGATGTCAGCACGAAGACGTCGTCCGCCCGCACCTTGATGCCGCGATCCAGTCGCTCCCTGCGGTACCCCGCTTCCCTCATACGCGCTCTTCCAGCTCCTTGAACCGTCCCAGGATCCCGGAGGGCCGGACTGCCAGGACCACTACGATGGCCAGGAGATAGATCACCTCGCTCCAGTGCGGTCCCAGTACCATGCTGGCGAGCACGGTTCCCATGCCCAGCAGGAGGGCGGCGAGGAGCAGACCTGCGGTCCGCTCTGTTCCTCCCGTGACGGTGAGGGCGAGGGCTACCAGGATGGCGTCGTATCCTAGGTTGATGGAGATGATGCCGAGCGGGAGCACCAGCACCGCGGCCACCGCGGCCAGCGCGCTTCCCAGGGCCACGCCGATGGCCGCCATGCGGTCCTCATGCACGCCCATAGCGAGGGCCGTGTACTCCTCCTGGGCCATGGCCCGGAGGGCGAGCCCGGTACGGGTGGCGCGGCCGAACCACCAGAGGAGCATGCCCAGCCCCGCCGCGGCCCCCACGATCACCAGCCGGTGACGATCCATGGTCACCCCGCCGATCGTCACGGAGCCGGAGAGGACGGGAGGGAGATGGAACTCGTACGTGACGAGGCCCATCCACCGGAAGAGCTCCAGGAAGGCCACGCCCACCGCGAAGGTGGCCAGCACCTCCGCCAGGACGAGCCGACGCACCGGCCGGATCACCAGCCAGTACAGCAGCGTCCCGATGGCTGCCGCGAGGGCCACGGTGGCGGCCACGGCGAGGGGATAGGGCCAGTGCGCTTTGCGCAGCAGGTACCAGCAAGCGAACCCGGAGAGGATGTAGATCCCCCCGTGGGCGAAGTTGGGGATCCCGGAGATGCCGAAGGTCACGCTGAAGCCCAGCGCGATGAGCAGGAGCACCGCGGACTGCACGAGACCGTAAAGGAGTATGCTCAGGGCCTCGAACACGGAGCTACCGATTTCTCCCGGCGTGGCGCGCGGGGTTTCAGGGCCATGCGGTCGGGCTACCGTCGCAGCTCCGCTGGCAGGCGGATCTCGTCCTCCGCGGCGATCTCCGGCCAGACCACCACCCGGCGGCCCGGAGCCCGCCACTGGAAGGCCAGGCTGATGGCGGTCTCGTGGGGCAGGCCCCCGTACACCACTTGGTGCCGCTCGTTGAACCGGATCCTTCCGATCACGCCCTCCATATCCGTCCTGCGGATCTCGTCCGCCACCCGGTCCGCTTCCAGGGTGCCGGCCCGTTCTATGGCCGCGGCCACCACGTACACCGCGTCGTAGGAAGGCCCGGGGCCGTGCCCACCGAGGCGGAGGCGGGCTTCCTCCCCGTACTTCCGGCCGTACGCGCGGTTGAAGTGCACGGACTTCGACAGGGCCTTTACGGCAATGGCGCCCGGCTCGTGCAGGAACTGCACGAAACCGTCCACCGCCCCCTCAAAGGTTTGCCAGGCGGTGCCCGGGACCACGGGGACCACGTATCCCGCCATCAGGACGGGGAGTCGGGCGGTTCTCACCTGCTTGACGAGGATGCCGGCCTGGGGCATGTCGAACACGGGTACGAGGATCTGCGCGCGGCCGCTCTGCGCGCGGATCACGGTGGCGGAGAAGTCCGTGGCGCCCGTAGGGTACGCGTCGCTGCCCACCACGGTCCAGCCCGATTGCCGGGCCCAGGTCTCCAGGATGCTCACGGTTCCCTTGGCCCACAGCACATCCTGGTAGGCGAAGTGGACCCGGGAAAGTCCATAGCGGGACTTGACGAATCCCAGCACCCGGGCTAGGTTGCCCGCGAAGTACTCGCTCTGCAGGCCCATGCGGAAGAGATACCGGTACTTGCCTGGGTCGCTGGCGACGCGCTGCTCAAACAGGGGCGTCATGGCAATGGTAACGATGTAGGGGACCCGGTAGCGGGCGATGACGTCCATGGACGCCAGCAGCACCTCGGATCGGAAGGCCCCCACCACGATGGCGTGGGGCCGCCGCTCCGTGATGAGCTTCTCCAGGGCCGCCAGAGCATCGTGGATGGGGATTCCGGGCTCGTGCTCCCGGGTGTCGATAGAGACCACCTGCAACGGGCGGCGCGCTCCGCCCACGCGCACACCCCCCCGGACGTTGATCTCCTCCGCGGCCAGCTGTACCGCCCGCAGGGAATCCGCACCGTCGGAATGCCCGAGGGCGGTAGGGACCCCCAGCACGATGGGCTCCGCAGGTCCCCCAAAGGCCGCGGGGAGACCCATCAGGGCGGCAAGGAGGAAAACCCAGAGCGCAAGCCCGGCGCGAAAACGGATCATCCTTTTCCCCTCCGGACGAGCATCGCGGTCACCGGTTCCAGCTAAGGGCGAGCCGTATCCTCCCATCAATCCGCCGTTTGCACTAGTTCAGCGGCGTCCCCGGAGAGGCGGAGAGTTCCCGCTCAGTGGGACTTCCCGCACCCGGTTGCACGGCGGGGCAGAAGGTGGTTTGCTAGGCCCGGGATGCCGGGTCTCGGTCTTCCGCACCTCCTCGCCACCGCGGTGGCGCTGCTCGTGGCGGTCACCGTGCACGAGTACGCCCACGCGTACACGGCCGTGCGGCTGGGGGATCCCACGCCCAAGCGCCTGGGCCGCCTCACTCTGAATCCTCTTGCCCACCTGGACCCCTGGGGGACCCTGCTCCTGTTGCTCGCGGGGTTCGGGTGGGCGAAGCCCGTCCCCGTAAACCCCGCCTACTTTGCGGATCCCAGGCGGGGGATGCTGATGGTGGCCGCGGCGGGTCCCCTTGCCAACCTGGCCCTGCTGGGAGCCCTCGGGGCGCTCGCCCGCGCGGGCATCGTCCCGGAGCTGGGATGGCTCGGGGAGCTGTGGCTTCGCCTGCTCTACGTGAACGCGGTGCTGGCGGTCTTCAACCTTCTCCCCGTGCCCCCTCTGGATGGCTCTCGCATCCTCGGAGCGCTCCTTCCCGGAGAGTGGGGGACTCTCTCTCTGCGCCTCCAACCCTACGGCCCGCTGATCCTCCTCGGGTTGGTCCTTTTGGGGTGGCTCGACCCCGTGATCCGGGCGCCGGTCCTGTGGCTCGTCCGCTGGGCCGCAGGTGGGGGATGAGCTAGGTCAGCAGGGCCAGGAGCACGGTGACGGTAGCGAAGCTCCCGAGGGTGGTGGCCACCACCGTGCCCGCCACGAATCCGGGATCGCACCGGAACTCCGAGGCGTACAGGAACGCGTTTACCGCGGAAGGCATGGCCGCCTGGAGAATGGCCACCCGGCGGACGAGACCCTCCAGGCCCACCGCGTGGGCGAGGCCCGCGGCCAGGAGCGGCGAGGCCACCAGGCGCAGGAGCACGGCGAGCCCCAGCGGCCGGGACCATCGGAGGGTGCGGGGCTGCACGAGCTGAATGCCGAGGGTGACCAGGAGGAGAGGGATGGCTCCCGCCGCGAGTAGGCGGACAGCCCGCTGGATGGGTTCCGGAGGGGCCCAGTGGAGGAGCAGGGCCAGGAGGGCGGCGGTGGCCGCGTACACCACGGGGAGCTCCAGCACGCTCCGGAGGGCGCGGCGTACTTCCCCGTCCGCTCCCCAGGCGGCCACGAGGCTTCCCAGGAGCGTCCCCACGGTGCCCATGGTGACGAACACCACGAGAGCTAGGCGCAGCCCCTCCTCCCCGAAGGCGAGGAAGTTCAGGGGCAGGCCGTAGTTGCCCGCGTTGTACATCACCACGGGCAGCAGGAAGGCACCCGTTTGCGGTCGGCCCAGCTTCAGGAAGCGGGCGGCGGCCAGCCCTCCGAGGAGGAGGCCGAGGAGGTGGAAGACCACGGTGAGGACGAGGGGGAAAGCGTGCGCGGCTAGGGAGCTAGACCGCAGGAGGGAGTCGAAGACGAGAGCCGGACTGAACAGGTAGATGGAAACCGTGGAGAGGGATCGGACGTCCACGGGCCGGCGCCGGCCGAGCCAGGCACCAAGACCCGTGAGCAGGGCCACCGGGAGCATCACGTGAAAGAGCAGCATGTGGCCGCGCTACGGGGAAGCTGGGGTGTTCGCGGGGGGAGCGCCTCTGCGCTTCCGGGAGCGGGATTTCCGCCTGGGGGAGCCGTTGCCCGGTTGCGGCAGCTCCTCCTCCCAGGTGACGATGCTGTGGAAGTACACGTGATCCCCCTCGTCAAGCCCCCGGGTGACCTCTGTGATGTGCACGTTCTTGGCCCCGAACTCCCGCAGGGCGTACTTCACTGCCTCCTCGGGCTGGGCCGTATCCCCGCAGGTGAAGATGTCGAGGGCCACGTATCCCACCTCCGGCCAGGTGTGGACGGAGAGATGGGACTCCGAGATGACCACCACCCCGCTCACCCCCGTGGGCGTGAACCGGTGGAAGGAGATGGCCCAGATCTGTACCCGGGCCACCTGGGCCGCCCGGGTGAGGATCTGCTCCACCCGATCCACCCGGCTGATGACCTCGGGATCACAGCCGGAGGCCTCCACGATGTAGTGGTGCCCCACGGTGTCCACCACGGGCGTTCCTCCCCTGCCCACGGGTTCCCTCCTTACCTGCTGCGGGTCCGTCTCGGTCTCAACCCCCTAACCTGAGCCTTTTCGGCTTCCAAACACAGAGAACCCTGGGTGCGTAAGCACCCAGGGGGAATCCGATGATTGGAGCACCCCGCAGCGTGCACGCTGCGGGGTGTCCTCACGGCGAACATGCTACGGAATGGAAGGAGGGGGGTCAAGTCCTACCAAATGCGCCGCAGGCCCTCCACCGCCCCGATGGAAACCGCCGTCACCACCAGGCCCGCGATGGCCACCCCGACGGCGATGGCCGCCCAGGCCTTGCCCCGGGGAAGCCCCAAAAGCCACGCGAGAAGGGTCCCCGCGTAGGCACCCGTGCCGGGAAGGGGCATGGCCACGAACAGGGCGAGGCCCAGGAGCTCGTACCGGTGCACGTAGGGGGTCCCCTGGCGGCGGATCCGATCCACCTGCCGCTTGATCCACCCGAACCGGGAGAGAAACCGGTGGTAGCAGAGATCGAGGACGGTCCACCCGGGAGCGATGATCAGGAGATTGGTGAGGGTGCAGAGGAGAAAGGTCCTGAGCGGCGGATGTCCCTGGGCGAGGGCCACCGGGATGGCGCCGCGCAGCTCCACCCACGGCACCAGGCTCAGGGCCGCGATCCACCACAGCTCCATCTCAGGGTCTCCCGGCGGTGCAGACGCTGTGCGCGTCGCGCCATTGCCGCCTCGTACCGGGCCTGCTCCTCTGGCGTCTCCGGCACGTACGGCGGGAGGGGATGCGGCCTGCCCTCGGAATTCACGTGGACCAGGGTGACGAAGGTGGTACACGTGTGCTGCATGGCTCCCGAAAACGGGTCCTCCACGCATACCCACAGGCCCACCTCCATGGAGCTGCGGCCCACGAAGTTCAGGGCGGCGAGCAGGTGCAGGATCTGTCCCACCCGCACGGGGTTCACGAAGTCCAGAGCGTCTACGGAGGCGGTCACCACGGGGCCCCGGGCGTACCGGGTGGCCACGATGGCTGCGTGCTCGTCCAGGAGCATCATGAGGTTTCCCGCAAACAGGAGGTTTCCTGGGATCGCGTCCTCTGGGAACACCATGCGGACGGACCGGACTGTGTGGCGGGCAGGTTGCGGGATCTGGGGAGGCGCGCGGTGGGCCTCGATGCGCGCCAGGCGCTCCTCCCGCCGCTTCCGGGCTGCCCGCAGGAGCCGCTCCTCCTCCTCGGTCTCCGCCACCACCCGGGCGCCCACGGGCCGCGGCCGGCCCGCCTCGTCCACGGCCACGAAGGCGAGGTGGGCGGAGGTGGTGTGGCGTCGCGTCTCCGTCCTCGGGTCCTCCGCGTAAACCTCCACCTTTACTTCCAGGGAGGACCGTCCCACATCCGTCACCAGGGCTTCCAGGGTCACCACCTCCCCCACGCGCACGGGCCGGAGGAAGTTGAGCTCGTCCATGGCTCCCAGGACCACAGCCCCGCGGGCAAGGCGGGAGGCCGCGAGGGTTCCCGTGGTGGCGATCCACGCCATCATGCGACCGCCATAGAGGGATCCCTGGTCGTTTGCGTGTTCAGGGAAAACGATCTGCACCGTCTCCGCCCGCGTCTGCAGGATGCGGACCGTCCGCATCAGCGGACGTCCCGGGCCGTACCGGCCGCGGCCTCCAGCTGGGTCCACGGCTGATACCAGGAGGTGATGGGGAGCCGGCGGTCGCGTCCGAAGGCCTTGGGCGTGATCTTCACGCCGGGCGGGGCTTGGCGGCGCTTGTACTCGCTGCGATCCACCATCCGCACCACCCTCGCCACGATCTCGGGATCGAACCCCGCCCGCACGATGTCCTCCGGGGGAGTATCCCGCTCCACGTACAGCTCCAGGATGGGATCGAGCACTTCATAGGGAGGGAGCTTCTCCTGGTCTGTTTGACCTGGCCGCAGCTCCGCAGTGGGCGGACGCAGGAACACCCCCTCCGGGATGACGGGGTGCTTTGCGTTGCGGTGGCGGGCAAGGGCGTACACCAGGGTCTTCGGCACATCCTTGAGTACCGCGAACCCGCCCGCCATGTCCCCGTACAGGGTGGCGTACCCCACACTCAGCTCGCTCTTGTTGCCCGTGGTGAGCACGATCCCTCCGAACTTGTTGGTGAGGGCCATGAGGAGGTTCCCGCGGATGCGGGCCTGGATGTTCTCCTCCGCCTCGTTCGGCCGCGTTCCCGCGAAAGGCCCGGCAAGCGCCTCCAGGTAGCTCCGGAAGATCTCCCCGATGGGGAGCACCAGGAGGCGAATTCCGAGGTTGCGCGCCAGCTCCTCCGCGTACCGCATGCTTTCCTCGGAGGTGTAGGGGGAGGGCATGGAGACGCCCCAAACGTTCTCCGGTCCCAGGGCGTCCGTGGCGATGACGGCCACCAGGGACGAATCGATCCCGCCCGAAAGCCCCACCACCACCCGGTGGAACCCGTTCTTCCGCACGTAGTCCCGGGTGCCCACCACCAGTGCCCGGTACACCTCCTCCAGGTCCGGCAGGGGTTCTGCCAGCAGGGGCTCTGCGGGGGGACGTGGACGGTCCCGCAGCCCCTCCAGCTCGATCACGGAGACGGGTGGAGCCTGGAGCGGGAACCGGTCGCTCTCCTCCACCCCCGTGCGGCGGGCTCGCAGGCGCCTAGCCCGCGCCACGTCCACGTCGCACACCACCAGGGCCTCCTCGAACTGCGGACCCCGGGCCAGCACCCGCCCCTCCTGGTCCACCACCACGCTGCCGCCGTCGAAGACCAGCTCGTCCTGCCCGCCCACCACGTTCACGTAGCACAGAACCACCCCGTGATCCCGGGCCCGGGTGCGGAGCATCTCCTCCCGCTCCCGCCATTTGCCCCGATGGTAGGGGGAGCCGTTGATGTTGAAGGCGACGAGAGCTCCTGCCTGGGCCTGCACCGCGAGGGGACCATCCGGAAACCAGATGTCCTCGCAGATGTTCACCGCGATGGGGAGATCTCCCAGCCGGAAGACGGGCACGGATTCCCCAGGCGCGAAGTAGCGCTTCTCGTCGAAGACCCCGTAGTTGGGGAGCAGCCGCTTGTGATACACTCCCGCCACCCGGCCGCCCGCGCACACCGCGGCCGCGTTGTAGAGATAGGTGGCGCGGTCCACGAACCCCACCACCGCTACCAGGTCCACGGCATGGGCGGCGATCTCCTCCACCGCCCGCAGGTTTCCCTCCACGAAGTCCGGCTTGAGTACGAGGTCCTCCGGGGGATAGCCGGTGACCGCCAGCTCCGGGAAGAGCACCACGTCCGCACCGATCTCGCGGGCCTGCCGCAGCCGCTCCACGATGTGGCGAGCGTTGCCCTCCAGGTCCCCCACCACGGGGTTGATCTGTGCGAGTGCCACCCGCAGGGTCCGCACGCCTCTAGAATATGCCAGGCGGTTGCGCCGCGGGTCGGAGCGTCTGGGCGATGTGGTGGAAGAACCGGATCACCCCCTCCACCCCGCCCCACAGCAGGGGGAGCTCCACCTTCTCGTTGGGCGCGTGGAGGTTGTCGTCAGGGAGTCCGAAGCCGGTGACCACCACCGGGAGCTTCAGGGTGCGGGCCAGCAGCTCCACCACGGGCACGGACCCGCCCTGGCGGATGAACCGGACCTCCGCCCCGTACGCCTCCCGCCACGCCCGGGCTGCGGCCTGTACCGCAGGCTCCTGCGGGGAGATCCTCCAGGGCCGTCCCGCGTACAGTTTCCGGATCTCGACCCGGTAGGCGGGGTGGGTCCTGCGCAGGATGTACCGCTCGAAGGCCCGGTAGATCCGCTCGGGATCCTGGTCGGGCACCAGGCGCATGCTCACCTTCGCGGTGCACCGGGCGGGGAGCACGGTCTTGGCGCCCGGGCCCGTGAACCCTCCACTCAGCCCGTGGATCTCGAAGGTGGGCCGCGCCCACAGCCGTTCCAGCACGGAGAATCCCTCCTCCCCCACCACGCCGCGTGCACCGATCCGGCGTGCGAACGTGGCTTCATCAAACTTCAGCTCCTGCCAGCTGCGGCGCTCCTCCTCGTCCGGCAGCTGTACCCCGCGGTAGAAGCGCGGAATGCGCACGCGGCCCCGGCGATCCCAAATTCCCCCCAGCAGCCGCGTGGCCTCGTGGAAGGGGTTGGGGGCAGGGCCACCGAAGAGGCCGGAGTGGAGGTCTCCCTCCGGCCCCTGCCAGGTCACCTCCGCGTACAGAATCCCCCGGAGACCCACGGTGATGGCGGGGATCCCCCGGTCGAAGAAAGCGGAGTCCATCACGAGGGCGCAATCCGAGTGCAGCTTGCGACGGTGCCGGGCCACGTACGCGGAGACCTCCACACCGCTGCTCTCCTCCTCTCCCTCCACCAGCAGCTTCACGTTCACGGGAAGCCCGTCCGTGGCGAGCAGAGCCTCCAGAGCCGCTACCACCGCGAAGACCTGCCCCTTATCGTCCGAGGCGCCCCGGGCGTAGAGCCGATCCCCCCGCACCGTGGGCTCGAAGGGCGGGGAATCCCACATCTCCAGAGGGTCCGCGGGCTGCACGTCGTAGTGGCCGTACACGAGTACGGTGGGGGCGTCCGGAACGCCCAGCCGCTCCGCGTACACAAGGGGGTGGTGCCGGACGGAAGGGATGATCTCCGTCCGCATCCCCATCCTTCGCAGCCGGTCCCCGAGCCAGTGGGCGGCCCGCTCGCAATCCGCGTCGTGCTCGGGAAGCGCGCTGATACTGGGGATCCGCAGCCACTCCCCGAGTTCCTCCAGGAACCGGCCGCGGTGCTGGCGTGCGTACGCTAGGGCTCGGTCCATGGTCCGCTTCTCCGGTGAGCGAGTGGGTGCTCCCTCCCGCTATTCGCCGTTCCCCCCTTCTCCCCTGCTGCCGTGCCGCATGCGGTATGCTGAAAGGCGGAATGACACCTGCCTTCCTCCACCGGCTCTCGACCCCCGAAGGCCGCCGTCGGACCAACCGGTGGCTGGTGGCGGCCTGCGGGGTGGGCTTCGGCCTCTCCGGGCTCACCTTCGGATGGGATCGCTGGTTCTTCCTCCTCATGGTGTGGTCCGGCGTTGTCTACATCCCCCTGCGGCTTGCCCTGGAGTGGCTGGGGTCGAGGGGGCGCAGGCAGCGACAGCGGTACCGGCTGAACTTGCCGGACCGGATCACTCCCACGAACCTCCCCCTGGCCGCGCAGGCCCTGTGGGATCGGGAGGTGCTGCTGCCCCGCATCGTCCCCCCGCCCATCGCGGAGAAGGCACAACTCGCGGTGGTGACGCTGGGACGCCGGGCCCTCGACCGGGACCCCTCGGGGGAAGGAATCCGGAAGCTCGCCGTGCGGCTCGCCGCGATCGCGGACGGGTGGATGGCTGAGCTGAGCGCGACTTGGCCGGAGGAGGCGCACAGCATTCAGGCCCGGTGGCGCGACGTCCGCATGCTCTCCGCCCTCATGGCCACCGCCCGGGTCCTGGCCTGCCTCTACGAAGAGGTAGCCCGACAACCCTTCTACGGCCCCGGGATCAACGCGGAGGCTTTGCGGACCTTCGTCGACCATTCCCTGGACTTCCTCGACCTGGCCGCGCTCGATCCTGAGCTGCCCAGCTGGCGCGGAGAACTGCTTGGCCTGTGGACTCCGGAGGCGGGGGTCGTGCGGGAGCGATGGGAGGCGTATTGCGAGACACCTGGGCCCGCTTCTCAAGCCATGGAGGCCCTGCTGGAGGTGCTGGAGGCGTGAGCCCCATCTGGCTCTCCGAGGAGGACGTGTCACGACTGCTCCCCCCTCTGGAGGCCATCCGGGTGCTGGAGGAGGCCTTCCGCGCGAAGGCGGCGGGAGAAGCCATCAACGTTCCGCGCACCCGGGTGGTGACCCCTGAGGGGGTGCTCCACGTGATGTCCGCGGGCTGGACCTCCGGAGGCGTGATGGGGTTGAAGGCGTACACCACTTCCCAGACGGGGGCACGGTTTGTGGTGCTGCTGTACGCCACGGATGGCCGGCTCCTGGCCGGCATGGAGGCGAACGTGCTGGGGCAGCGGCGCACGGGTGCGGCAAGCGGACTCGCCACCCGATACATGGGCCGTCGGGATGCCTCCGTGGTCGCAGTGATCGGGAGTGGATGGCAGGCGAGGACGCAACTTGCCGCGGTGTGCGCGGTGCGCCCCATCCGGGAGGCCCGGGTCTACAGCCGCACGCCCCAGCGCCGCGAGGCCTTCGCACGGGAGATGTTGGAGCAGCTCGGAATTCTCGTGCGGGCCGTGGGTTCCGGGGAGGAGGCGGTGGCGGGCGCGGATGTGATCTGCACCATCACCACGGCCCGGGAGCCGGTCCTGTGGGGTCGGTGGCTGCATCCCGGCGTGCACATCAATGCGGCGGGCGTCAACTGGCCGGATCGCCGGGAGCTGGACGGAGAGGCGGTACGACGGGCCCACCGCATCGCGGTGGACGATCTCGCCCAGGCCCGGCTGGAGTGCGGGGATCTGATACAGGCGGAACGGGAAGGAGTCTTCCGGTGGGAGCAGGCGGTGGAGCTCTCGGACATCGTGGCGGGAAAGGTGCCCGGGCGCGGGGACCCGCAGGAGATCACGCTCTTCGCCTCGCAGGGGATCGCCCTGGAGGACGTGGCCGTGGCGAAGTTCGTCTACGAGCGGGCCCGTGAGGAGGGTGCAGGCCGGCCCTTTGCGGCATTCGATGGGAGGTAGCGGGGATGCAGGTGCTGCTCTCGAACGCCCGACCCGAGCAAGCCTCGTGCGATGCCCTGGCCGTCCTGGTGGAGGAGGGAAAGCTGGAGGCTGCCCTCCAGGACCTGGACCGAGCGCTGGACGGATGGATCCGGGAAGCCGTGCGCCTCACGGGGTTTGGCGGGAGGCAGGATCGGACCCTGTGGCTGTTCACGCACGGGAAGATCCCTCCCCCCCGCTTGCTGCTGGTGGGCATGGGGCGGCCGAAGGCCGGATACGCCCGGATGGAGGCCCTGCGCCGGGCTGCCGCGGTGGCCGTCCGCGAGGCCCGATCCCAGCGGACTCGCCGCCTCGCGGTATGGACACTGCAGCTCCCCCCGCAGGCCCTGGGGGCCGTGGTGGAGGGCCTGTACCTGGGGGCATACCGGTACGAGGCCTACAAGACCTTCGAGGAGCCGCAGCTGGAGCGCGTAGAGATCCTGGGCGATCCGGATCCCGAGCGGAAATGGGCCCTGCGCCGGGGGCAGGTGCTGGCCGAGGCCACCTGCTTCGCCCGGGACCTCGTGAACGCCCCGCCGAACGAGGTCACGCCCCTGTCCCTGGCTCGTACCGCCCGGCGGATTGCCCGGGAGCGGGACCTGCGGGTCCGGGTATACGGCCCCTTGCAGCTCCGGCGCATGGGCGCGGACGCCATCCTCGCGGTGGGTCGTGGAAGCAGGCAGCCCCCCCAGCTCATCGTGCTGGAGTACCGGCCGCCCCGCGCGAAGCGGACCGTGATCATCGCAGGCAAGGGCGTCACCTTCGATGCGGGCGGGCTCGACCTCAAGACCGCGGAGGGCATGGAGACCATGAAGTCCGACTGCGCGGGAGCCGCCGCGGTGCTGGCGGCCATGCGGGCCCTTCCCGACCTCCGGGTTCCCCACCGCGTGGTGGGGATCGTAGGGGCCGTAGAGAACTTGGTGGGAGAGGGGGCCATGAAGCCCGGAGACGTGGTGCGAGCCCTGAACGGCAAGACCATCGAGATCACCAACACGGATGCGGAGGGCCGGGTGGTGCTCGCGGACGTTCTCGGCTACGCGGCCCGCTACCAACCGGACGCCATCGTGGACCTCGCCACCCTCACGGGCTCCGCCATCGTGGCCCTGGGGTACCACGCGGCCGCCATCCTCGGCAACGACCGGGCCCTCATTCAGGACCTCATCCGGGCCGGAGAGGTGGCCGGGGAGCGGCTGTGGGAGCTGCCGCTGTACGAGGAGTTCCGGGAGGCCATTCGGAGCGAGGTGGCAGACCTCCGGAACTCCGCGGGGCGGTACGGCGGCGCCCAGAAGGGGGCAGCCTTCATCGCGGAGTTCGTGGGCGACCGGCCCTGGGCCCACCTCGACATCGCCGGCGTCGCCTTCCTGGACAAGTCCGAGGGTCAGGCCCCGCACCTGCCCAAGGGGGCTACGGGCTTCGGGGTCCGCACCCTCCTCAACTGGCTTGCGCCCCCGGAGGAGGCGTGAGGCTACGCCTTCCAATCCATGACCCAGATCTCCCGGGTGGCGGGCAGGTCCTGGATCTCCACCGTGTGCCCCACCCGCTTGATGTTCTGCTTGTTGGCCAGGAAGGGGTCCAGCGGGGAGATGGGCCAGTCCCGGTTCACCTCCGTCCTGTAGTGCATGGGGATCACCACCCGCGGGTTGATCTGCGCGATCACCCGGTCCGCGGTGGCCGCATCGATGGTGTAGTAGCCCCCCACGGGGACCAGGAAGATGTCCGGGTTCTGGGCCTGCGTCGCGGCCTGAGGGTCCAGGGCGTGGCCGAGGTCGCCCGCGTGGAGGATGCGCAGCCCATCCGCCACCACCCAGAACATGGCGTTCTTGCCCCGCTGGGAGCCCTGGGTGTCATCGTGGTAGGTGCGCACCGTCCGGATCTCGATGCCGTCCACCGTCTCCCGCACGTCCGCCCAGTCCCGGCCCTCGCCCTGCAGGCCCCGGATCACCCGCGGGGAGCCACTTGCGAGGGCTACGTGGTTGTGGTCGAAGTGCTCGTGGCTGATGAGCACCAGGTCCGCGGACACAGGCTGCATAGGGTAACCCACCTGCTCGTTGTAGGGATCTATGAGGATGCGCTTGCCCGCTTGGGTCTCCAGCAGAAAGCAGGCATGCCCCAGGTAGGTGATCTTCATGGTCCTCCCCTCCTTTCTCGTTGACCCAAGAGCTTCCCACGTGATAGTTTAGCCTGGAAAGCACCTTTAAGTCGGTCCCGTGAGGCCGGCAAGGGGCGCAACAAGATGGTTTCCAAACCCTTCTTGCCGGCGGCAAGAAGGTGTTTCGCTGGCCGCCGGACCGGCGCCCCGCGATGAAGGGAGGGGGGTGTCGGATGAAGATCCTCCGCAAGGATCTGCTCGACCTGCGGGGTCTCACCGCGGGGCAGGTTCAATCCCTACTGGATCTTTCCCGTGCGGCGCTCCAGGGGGCGCTGCCTGCCGGTGCCCTTCAGGGCCGCGTGGTGGCCATGCTCTTCTTCGAATCCAGCACCCGCACCCGTACCTCCTTCGAGCTGGCCGCCCGCCGTCTGGGCGCGGAGGTTGTGGCCTTTGACGTGGCCCGTAGCTCCGTGCAGAAGGGCGAGTCCCTGCTCGATACCGCGCGTACCCTGGAGGCCATGGGGGTGGATGCCATCGTCCTCCGGCACGGCAGCTCCGGAGCCCCGCACTTCGTGGCCCGGCACGTGCACTGCAGCGTGATCAACGCGGGGGACGGGATGCACGAGCACCCCACCCAGGGCCTGCTGGACCTTCTCACCGTCCGGGAGATCAAGGGCCGCATCGCGGGACTCCGGGTGGTCATCCTGGGCGACATCCTCCACAGCCGGGTGGCCCGCTCCACCGCGTACGGGCTGGGACTGCTGGGGGCCCGGGTGGTGCTGTGCGGTCCGACGACGCTGCTGCCTCCTTCCCTGGACATTCCGAATGCGACCATGACCGTACGGATCGAGGAGGCCCTGGAGGAGGCGGACGTGGTGATTCCCCTGCGGATGCAGCTGGAGCGCGCGGCCGCGGCCTTCGTCCCTTCCCTCGGAGAGTTCGCGCGCCTGTATGCCCTCACCCCACAGCGCCTTTGCAGGGCCAGGCCGGATGCCATCGTGATGCACCCCGGCCCCATGAACCTGGGAGTGGAGATCACGCCGGAGGTGGCCTACGGACCGCAATCCGTGGTCCTCCGTCAGGTGGCGCACGGTGTGGCGGTGCGCATGGCGGTCCTGTACGATCTGCTGGCAGCTCCCCCGGCCCATCCGGAGCTGCGACCCGTGGCGCAGCGGGTGGCTGCGGGCGTTTCGTAGGGGCGGTCCGTGGAACGCCTGTGGATCACGGGAGGGCGCGTGGTGGACCCCGCCTCGGGTCGGGACGAGGTGGCAGACGTCCTGGTCGAGGGCGGCCGCATCGTGGCCGTGGCTCAGGGAATGCGGCCGGAGGGGGCAGGAGTCCTCGACGCACGGGGTCTGGTGGTGGTCCCTGGGCTCATAGACCTCCACGTGCACCTCCGGGACCCGGGACAGACCCACAAGGAGGACATCGCCTCCGGTACCCGGGCTGCGGCCCGCGGCGGGGTGACGGGGGTGGTGTGCATGGCCAACACGCAGCCACCCGTGGACGACCCCGTGGTGGTGGAGTACATCCGGAGCCGGGCGCGGGAAGCCGGAGCGGTGCGTGTGTATCCCGTGGGTGCCGTCACGAAGGGGCTTGGGGGCAAGGAGCTGAGTCCCATCGGGGCCCTCGCGGCGGCGGGGGTGGTGGCCCTCTCGGACGACGGCCGGCCCATCCCCGATGCCGGACTGCTCCGTCGGGCCATGGTCTACAGCCGGATGTTCGAGCTGCCCATCCTCGAGCACTGCGAGGATCCCTCCCTCTCCGCGGGGGGCGTCATGCACGAGGGGGAGGTGAGCGCCCGGTTGGGCCTGCGGGGCGTGCCCCGGAGTGCGGAGGAGGTGGTGGTGGCCCGGGACCTCGTGCTCGCAGAGGAAACCGGAGCCCACGTGCACATCCAGCACGTGAGCACCCGGGGATCCGTGCGCCTCATCCGGGAGGCCAAGGCGCGGGGCGTACGGGTCACCGCAGAGGTTACTCCGCATCACCTCACCCTCACGGACGAGAGCCTGGAGGGGTACGATCCGAACTTCAAGACGAATCCCCCCCTGCGGAGCGCGGAGGACGTGGAGGCCCTGCTGGAGGGCCTGCAGGACGGGACCCTGGACTGCGTCGCCACAGACCACGCTCCGCACGCTCCCGCAGAGAAGCTCGTGGAGTTCGATGCGGCCCCCTTCGGGGTCATCGGGCTGGAGACGCTGCTCAGCGTGGTGCTCACCCGGCTCGTGTGGCAGAAGGGGTGGCCTCTCGCCCGGGCGCTCTCCCCCGTCACGGACCGGCCTGCCCGGATCCTGGGACTGCCGGGCGGCCGGCTGCAGGCGGGCGCTCTCGCGGACCTCGTGCTCCTCGACCCCGAGCGGGAGTGGGTGGTGGACCCGGAGCAGTTCTGCAGCAAATCCCGCAACACGCCCTTCGCGGGGTGGACCCTGCGCGGGAAGGTCCTGGCGACCCTGGTGGAGGGCCGGGTGGTTTGGATGGAGGAGGAAGTGAAAGCTAGGCTGCTTCCCGTGGGCTCGGGTGCGGGATGACCGTGGACCTCTCGGTGGAAATCGCGGGTGTGCGGTTCCCGAACCCCGTGCTGTGCGCCGCGGGGCCCTTGGGGCACGGCCGGGAGTTCGCCCAGGTGGTGGACCTCGGGGCCTTCGGCGGGTTCGTCACCAAGTCCATCACCCTCGAACCCCGGGAAGGGAACCCACGACCGGATCTGGTGGAGGTGGACTGCGGATTTCTGAAC
>JAVKHN010000040.1:0-18601 GCA_031459935.1 Candidatus Sysuimicrobium calidum
AGGTGGGACTGGAGACCACAGGCCTCAGATCCCCCCGCAGGATGGTGTCCCCCAAGAGGATGAGGACGGGTTCGCCTGTGAGGTATTCCCGGGCCACGTAGATGGCGTGGCCGTTCCCGAGGGGCTGCTCCTGCTGTACGAAGTGGGCGGTGAGGGCGTAGTGCTCGCGTACGTACGCCTCGATCTTCTCCCCCAGATACCCCACCACCAGCACCACCTCGCGGATCCCCAGCTCCAGCAGGGTGTCCAGGATGTGGCCCAGGATGGGCTTGCCGGCCACCGGGATGAGGGCCTTGGGAAGGGTGTAGGTGTGCGGCCGCAGCCTGGTTCCGAAGCCTGCCACGGGCACGATGGCACGCACGGTGTCCCTCCGGCCTCTTTATGCTCTCGCCCTGAGCCGCCGCACCGCCGCTACGAGGCGCGGGACGATCTCAAAGAGATCTCCCACCACCCCCAGGCTCGCCACCTGGAAGATGGGAGCGTTGGGATCCTTGTTGATGGCGATGATGTACTTCGAGCCCGACATGCCTGCCAGGTGTTGAGGGGCTCCGGAGATCCCCACCGCGATGTACACGGTGGGGCTCACCGTCTTCCCGGTCTGCCCGATCTCGTAGTCGTGCGGCACCCATCCGCTGTCCACGGGCGGACGGCTGGAGCCCACCGCGGCCCCCAGCTCTGCGGCGAGCTCCTCCAGGAGGGCGAAGTTCTCCGGACCCCGCAATCCACGACCCCCGCTCACAACGATCTCCGCCTCCACAAGCGATACCCGCTCCCGCCGTACCTCCCGGCGCTCCACCACCCGGGTCCGCACGGGCACGGTTTCCAAGTTCACTTCCAGACGCCGGACCTCCGCCCTCCTTCCCTCCTGCCGATCTGCGGGCGGGAACACCTTGGGCAGCATCACCGCGATTCGCGGGCCGTCCCCGACGAAGGCCACGGTCCCCACCGCCTTCCGGGTGTACATGGGCCGCCGGGCCACCAGCTGCTCTCCTTCCACCCACAGGTCCTCCACATCCGTCACGATCCCTGCTCCCAGGCGTGCAGCCACACGGGGCGCCAGGTCACGGCCGTTCGCGGTGGAGGGCACGAGCACCGCCCACGGACGGTGCTCGTGGATGGCCCTGCTCATCACGTGGGTATATGCCTCCACGCCATACGATGCAAGCGAGGGGTGGTCGGCCAGGAGAACCCCGTCTGCCCCGTGCTCCGCGAGCGGCCCCGCCAGGGGCTCGACCCCGTGCCCCAGGACCAGGGCCACGAGCCGGCTCCCGCGGGCGTCCGCGAGCGCCCGGCCCTTGCCCAGCAGCTCGAGTGTGATCCGCCGCAGCTGTCCAGCCGTGTGCTCTGCAAGGACCCAGATCCCCTCCATGGCCTCCCCTCCTACAGCACCTTCGCCACGTCCCGCAGAAACGCCGCGATGCGCTCCGCGGCCTCCTCCGGGTTCTCCGGCCGGATCACCTCCCCGGTCTCCCGCCGGGGCGGCGGATCGAAGCGGACGTACCGTACCCTTGCGGCCTCCCCCTCCGCCCCGGCGCCCGCAAGACCTAGGTCCGCCAGGGTCAGGGTGCGGATCTCTTGGCGCTTGGCCCGCATGATGCCCGGAAGCGTGGGGTACCGGGGCTCGTTGATGGTGCGCTCCACGGTGAACACGGCCGGGAGCTGCACTTCCAGCACCTCCACACCCCCCTCCACCTCCCGTTCCACGCGGGCCACGCCCTCCCCGACCTCCAGCCGGGTGATGGCGGTGGCCTGCGGGACACCCAGAAACTCCGCCAGGGCCGGACCCACCACCGCCGCGTTGTCATCCGTGGCGAGCCGGCCGCAGAGCACCACATCCCAGCTGAGGCGCTGAATGGCCTGCGCCAGGGCCCGCGCCAGGCCCAGGTGGTCTGTCCCCTCCAGGAGCGGATCGCTCACGAGAATTCCCTCGTCCGCCCCCATGGCGAGCGCGGTGCGGATGGCCTCCGTGGCCCGTGCAGGACCCGCGCACACCACGGTCACGGTTCCCCCGTGCCTTTCCCGCAGGCGGAGCGCTTCCTCCACCGCGTGTTCGTCGTAGTAGTTGAGGATCCAGTTGAGGCCCTGCTCCTCGATGCCGCTTCCGTCCGGCTTCACCCGGATGGGCTGTTCGGTATCCGGTACCTGCTTGATGCACACCACCACGTTCATGGGTTCCCTCCCTCCAGGAGTCTGCGGGCGATGATGAACCGCTGGATCTCGCTGGTGCCCTCGTAGATCTCCGTCACCCGTGCATCCCGGAAGTGGCGCTCCGCGGGGTAGTCCCGGAGGTACCCGTAGCCTCCGAAGACCTGCATGCCCTGATGAGCGGCCCACATGGCGGTCTCGCTGGCGAAGAGCTTGGCCACGGACGCCTCCAGGGTGTGCGGGCTGCCGCGGTCCCGCAGCCACGCGGCCCGATAGGTCAGAAGCCGGGCGGCCTCGATGCGGGTGCTCATATCCGCGAACTTCCACTGGATGGCCTGGAAGTCTACCAGCCGCCGGCCGAACTGCACCCGTTTCTGGGCGTAAGCCAGGGCATCCTCCAGGGCGGCACGGGCGATCCCCACCGCCTGAGCCGCGATGCCGATCCGACCGCCATCGAGGGTGTGCATGGCGATGCGAAACCCCTGCCCGCGGCTACCCAGCAGGTTCTCCCTGGGGATGCGGCAGTCCTCCAGCCGGACCTCGCAGG
Source organism: Candidatus Sysuimicrobium calidum (assembly GCA_031459935.1). Taxonomy (GTDB): domain Bacteria; phylum Sysuimicrobiota; class Sysuimicrobiia; order Sysuimicrobiales; family Sysuimicrobiaceae; genus Sysuimicrobium; species Sysuimicrobium calidum. The sequence goes on from JAVKHN010000040.1 coordinate 2,693, forward strand.
TGCTGGAGGCGTTGATCCCCAGCTTCCGCTCCACCCGAGCGACCACCATCCCCGGCCGGTCCTTCTCCACGAGGAACGCGGAGATCCCGCGGCTGCCCTCCGTGGGCTCGCTGCGGGCGAACACGATGGCCAGCCACGCTTCCGCGCCGTTCGTGACGAAGCTCTTGGTGCCGTTGAGGACCCAGTATGGTCCGTCCTCCCGGGCGGTGGTGCGCAGGCTCGCGGCATCCGAGCCCGCGGCGGGCTCCGTGAGGCAGTAGCAGCCGATCTCCCGACCCGAGGCCAGGATCGGCAGGTAGCGGCGCTTCTGTTCCTCGGTTCCGAACCGCAGGATGGGGTCGCAGACCAGGGAGTTGTTCACCGCCAGGATGGCCCCCGTGCCCGCGCAGGCCCGGGAGATTTCCTCCAGAGCGATCACGAAGGCCAGGGTGTCCATGCCGGCTCCGCCGTACGCTTCGGGGACCAGAATCCCCATCATTCCCAGCTCTCCGAGCCTGCGTACGATCTCTGCGGGAAACCGGTGCTCCTCGTCCAGTCGGGCGGCCTGCGGCAGGATCTCCGCGATGGCGAACGCGCGGGCGGTCTGTTGCACGAGCCGGTACTCCTCGCGGAGCGCGAAATCCATGCCGACTCGATGGTACCGTTTGCCGGAAGACACGGGCAACTGCCCGGGCCGAAAAGTTTGGTGTATCCTGCCCGTGGGGCCTATGGAGCGGATCCCGTCCCGGGTGCGTACCGACACGGAGGAGTTCCAGCAGAACCGCGCCCATCACCTGCGGCTGGTGGAGGAGCTGCGGGAGCGGCTCCGATGGGTGCGCCAGGGCGGAAGGGAGCGGGCCCTGCGCCGGCAGCGGCAGCTCGGCAAGCTCACCGCCCGGGAGCGCATCGAGCACCTCCTGGACCCCGGCTCCCCGTTCCTGGAGCTCTCGCCCCTTGCGGCCTGGGACATGTACGACGACGAGGCCCCGGGTGCGGGCCTCGTGACGGGGATCGGGCGGGTGAGCGGGGTGGAGTGCATGATCGTGGCCAACGACGCCACCGTCAAGGGCGGGGCGTACTTTCCCATGACGGTGAAAAAGCACCTGCGGGCCCAGGAGATCGCCCTCCAGAACCGGCTTCCCTGCCTTTACCTTGTGGACTCCGGCGGCGCCTACCTGCCCCTGCAGGCGGAGGTATTCCCGGACCGGGACCACTTCGGCCGCATCTTCTACAACCAGGCCCGCATGAGCGCTCTCGGGATCCCGCAGATCGCCGCGGTGCTGGGGATGTGCACCGCGGGGGGGGCCTACGTCCCCGCCATGAGCGACGAGGCGGTGATCGTGCGGGGAAGCGGCACCATCTTCCTCGCGGGCCCGCCGCTCGTGAAGGCCGCCACCGGGGAGGACGTCACCGCAGAGGAGCTGGGTGGAGCGGACGTGCATGCCCGCCGCTCGGGCGTGGTGGACCACTACGCGGAGAACGAACTGGAGGCGCTGCGCATCGTGCGCACCATCGTGGCCACCCTGAATCGCCGCAAGCCCCCGCCGGAGGTGGACATCGCTCCTCCGGAGGATCCGTCCTACGACCCCGAGGAGCTGTACGGGATCCTGCCCCGGGACCTGCGGCAGCCCTACGACGTCCGGGAGATCCTCGCCCGGATCGTGGACGGTAGCCGTTTTGCGGAGTTCAAGGCCCTGTACGGCACAACGCTCGTGTGCGGATTCGCCCGCATTCACGGAATCCTGGTAGGGATCGTGGCCAACAACGGGGTACTGTTCGTGGAGAGCGCGGAAAAGGGCGCCCACTTCATCGAGCTGTGCGGCCAGCGCCGCATCCCCATCGTGTTTTTGCAGAACATCACGGGCTTCATCGTGGGCCGGCAATACGAGGCCGCAGGCATTGCCCGGGCCGGTGCCAAGATGGTGCACGCAGTGGCCACCTGTCAGGTGCCGAAGTTCACGGTGATCATCGGTGGATCCTACGGGGCCGGCAACTACGCCATGTGCGGCCGGGCCTATGAGCCGCGCTTTCTGTGGATGTGGCCCAACGCCCGCATCAACGTGATGGGGCCGGAGCAGGCGGCGGAGGTCCTGATCACGGTGAAGCGGGAGCAGCTCCGGCGGGAAGGGAGGTCCCTCTCCCCCGAGGAGGAGGAGGCCATCGCCCGGCCCGTCCTGGAGAAGTACGAGCGGGAAGGGAGCCCTTACTACAGCACCGCCCGGCTGTGGGACGACGGGATCCTGGAGCCGACCGCCACCCGGGACGCCCTGGGCCTCGCTCTCTCCGTGGCCCTCAACGCCCCCCTGGAGGGGATGAAGCCCGGGGTGTTCCGCATGTAGGAGGACAGCATGTCGGAAGTCCGCGTGCGGGAGGAAGGGGCGCGGGCGGTGATCACCCTGGCGCGGCCGCAGGCCCACAACGCCCTCCACCCGGAGCTCATGGAGGCCCTCACCCAGGCGTTCTTGGAGATGGGAAAGAACGAACGCGTGCGGTACGTGGTGCTGGCCGCGGAAGGTCCTTCCTTCTGTGCGGGTGCGGACCTCCGGTGGATGCGGGCCTCGCTGGGGACGGCGTCGGAGGAGAACCAGAGGGACGCGGAGCGCCTGTTCACCCTGCTGGAGACCATTGCGGGCTGTCCCAGGCCCGTGGTGGCCCGGGTGCACGGCCCGGCCCTGGGGGGTGGAGCGGGATTGGTGGCCGCCTGTGACCTCGCGGTGGCCCACCCGGACGCGGTGTTCGGGCTGCCGGAGGTGCGGCTCGGACTCGCACCGGCCGTGATCTTTCCCTTCCTGCTGCGGCGGGTGAATCGGTCGGACCTCGTGTGGGCGGCCCTCCTGGGAGGGCGGTTCCCCGCGGAGCGGGCGAAGGCCATGGGGCTAGTGCACGAGGTGAGCCCGGACGTGGACGAGGTGATCGAAGGCTGGGGGAATGCCCTGCTGGCCGCGGGGCCGCAGGCTCTGGCTGCGGTGAAACGGCTGGTCGGAAACGTCCCTTCCCTGTCGTGGGAGGAAGCGAAGCGGTTCGCCGTGGCGCTGCTGGCGGAGCTGCGGGCGGGTCCGGAGGCACAGGAGGGGATGCGGGCGTTTCTGGAGAAGCGGCCGCCCGCCTGGGTGGACCGGTGATGTTCCGCAAGGTCCTCGTGGCCAACCGGGGTGAGATCTCGGTGCGCGTCCTCCGGGCCTGCCGGGAGCTGGGGATCCGCACCGTGGCCGTGTACTCCGAGGCGGACGAGGACAGCCTGCACGTGTGGCTCGCGGACGAGGCGGTCCCGATCGGTCCCGCCGACCCCGAGCGCTCGTACCTCCACATCGGGCGGATCCTGGACGCGGCCCGCGCCACGGGCGCCGAGGCCGTCCATCCCGGATACGGGTTCCTGGCGGAGAATCCGGAGTTCGCCGCGGCCTGCCAGGACGCGAACATCGCCTTCATCGGCCCGCCCCCGGAGGTCCTGGAGGCATCGGGGGACAAGGCCGCGGCCCGTCGGCTGAGCACGCGGCTGGGGATTCCCGTGCTTGCGGGCACCGACCATCCCGTGCGAGACGAGGAAGCCCTGCACCACGCCCGCCGGATCGGGTTCCCCCTCCTGCTCAAAGCCGCGGGCGGTGGAGGCGGAAGGGGCATGCGGGTGGTGCGCGGCTCCGAGGAGCTGGCTGAAGCCCTCAGAAGCGCCCGGCGGGAGGCCCTGGCCGCCTTCGGCACGGACGCCATCCTCCTGGAGCGGTACCTGGAGCGGCCGCGGCACATCGAGGTGCAGGTCCTCCTGGACCGGTACGGGAACGCGGTGCACCTCGGGGAGCGCGAGTGCTCGATACAGCGCCGGTACCAGAAGGTGATCGAGGAAGCGCCTTCCGCCGCGGTGGACCCGGGAATGCGTGAGCGGCTTGCGCAGGCGGCCCTGCGGATCCTGCGGGAAGCGGGATACGTGAACGCGGGAACCGTGGAGTTCCTGCTGGATCGGAATGGCGACTTCTACTTCCTCGAGGTGAACGCCCGGCTGCAGGTGGAGCACCCCCTAACAGAACTCCTCACAGGGGTGGACCTGGTGCACCAGCAGCTGCGCATCGCCGCGGGAGAGGCCCTCGTGCTGCGACAGGAGGAAGTGACGCTCCGGGGATGGGCCGTGGAGGCCCGGGTCTACGCGGAGGACCCGGAGCGGGACTTCGCGCCCTCCACGGGAACCGTCCTGCACCTGTACGAGCCGCATCTCCCCGGGGTGCGTGTGGACTCCGGGATCCGGGCGGGCCAGAGGATCTCCGTCCACTACGATCCCCTGCTCTCCAAGGTCATCGCCTGGGCTCCTGACCGCTCCACCGCCATCGCCCGGCTGCGCCAGGCCCTCGCCTCCTACGTGATCCTGGGCCCCACCACGAACCTCGCGTTCCTGCAGGACGTGCTGGATCACCCCGTCTTCGCTTCCGGCGACCTCTCCACCGCGTTCCTCCCGGACCACTTCGCAGACTGGCACCCGGATCCTCCTGCGGAGGAGGCCTTTGCCCTGGCCGCAGCCCTGGTGGGTTGTGGCCGGGCAAAGACCTCCCCGCAGCCGCCGGAAGGGTTCGTGGACCCCTGGGACCGGCTGCGAAGTTGGAGGCTCGGATGAGGCCGGAGCGGTTCGTGCTCCGGTGGCGCGACCGGGCGGTGGAGGTGGAGGTCCTCGAAGAATCCTCTCAGGTCCGGGTGCGCGCGGCCGGCCGGGAGTTCCTGGTCTCCATCCGGCCGGTGGGACCGAATGTCTACGCGACGGCCGCGGACGGGCGCAGGTGGCTTGTGCACTTCGCCTCCGAGGGCGACCGCCATTTCCTGCACCTGGACGGCGAGACCCACACGTTTGCCCGCGAGGTCTCGATCCGCGGCCCAGAGCCCGAGCCATCCGGTCAGGATGTACGGGCGCCCATGCCGGGCGTGGTGACCCGGATCCTGGTGCAGACGGGGCAGGTGGTGGAGCGGGGGGAACCCCTGTATGTGCTCGAGGCCATGAAGATGGAAAGCGTGATGCGGGCTCCGGGCCGGGCCCGGGTGGTGGCGATCCGGGTGGAGCCGGGAACGCAGGTGGCAGGCGGAGCCGCGGTGGTGGAGCTGGAGAGGCTCCCGTGACCGTTCCCCTCGGTTCCCTTCCCTCTTCCGTCCGGGTGGTGGAGGTGGGCCCCCGGGACGGGCTGCAGAACGAGCCCGAGGTCCTGCCCGCGGACGTGAAGGTGGCCTTCATCGAGGCCCTGGCGGAGGCGGGGTTGCGGTGGATCGAGGTGGGGTCGTTCGTACGGCCGGACCGGGTACCCCAGATGGCGAACACGGAGGAGGTGGTGCGGCGACTGCGGCCGCGGGAGGGGGTAAGGTACATCGCCCTGGTGCCGAACCTGAGGGGACTGGAGCGGGCCGCGGCCTGCGGGATCCGGACCATCGCGGTGTTCACCGCGGCCACAGATGCCTTCGGCATGGCCAATCTGGGCATGACGGTGGCGGCGTCCTTGCGAGCCTTCCGGGAGGTGGTACGGGAGGCGCACCGGGAGGGGATGCACGTGCGCGGATACATCAGCGTGGCGTGGTGGTGCCCCTACAGCGGCCGGGCGGATCCGCAGATCGTCCGGAGGGTAGCCCTGGAGTTGCTGGAGATGGGGTGCGCGGAGGTGAGCGTGGCGGACACTGTAGGTGCCGCCACCCCGCGGGAGGTGCAGGAACTTCTGGACCTTCTGGAGCAGGACATCTCTCCGGAGCGGATCGGCGTGCACTTCCACGACACCCGCGGGGTGGGCCTCGTAAACGTCCTTGCGGCCCTGCAGATGAAGGTGACCACCGTGGACGCCTCCGCGGGAGGGCTCGGAGGCTGCCCCTTCGCACCCGGGGCCTTGGGCAACGTGGCCACGGAGGACGTGCTGTACCTGCTCCGCGGGATGGGGATCGAGACCGGGGCAGATCTCGAGCGGGTGCGTCTAGCTAGCAAGCGGCTCGAGACCGTTTTGGGCCGTCGCCTCCCCTCGCGGGTCCTGCAGGCCGGCGCCTTCCGCTCCGGTTGACGATCCGGAAGCACCCCGGACCCACGGGTCCGTGTACATACATCAATCAGACCGGTACCTGAGTCCGGATCGGATGCGCACCCGATGGTGGGTTTGGGCCTTCTCTGCCTTTTGTAAAAACGGACTCTTTGGGTCCATTCGATCTGCCATCGAGGAGGTGAGAGGTTGTGAACGGCCCTGGATCCTCCTGGTCCCGCGTTGTGGACAGCATCTGGTTCTGGCTTGTGGCCAGCAACGTCTTTTTCTTCCTCGTGTACCTGGTTTGGGGCGCGTGGGATGTGCTCCGGATTCCCGCCCGCTAGGAGGTGAGGGATGGCACCCGGCGCCTGGTGGGAAGAGCCCGTCCACCCCCTGGAACGGGCCTGGGTGGTGATCGCGGCCGTCATCGCGGTCGGCTTCTTCTCCGCCACGATGCTCCTCTGGCACGCCTTCGGCCAGCAGAACGTCACCGGCCGAGCTTACCGCGTGGACCCCAAGGCGTACCAGGCGGAGGTGGAGCGCTTCGTTCAGCGGTACAAGGTGGGCGAGGAGGCGGGCCAGCCCGTGGTGGCCCCTCCGCCCGGAAGCGACGTGTACCTGCTGGCCCAGCGCTTCCGCTTCTACCCCATCCTCCGGCTGAAGGCGGGAGAGCGCTACGTGCTGCACGTGGCCAGCATCGACTACCTGCACGGGTTCAGCATCACCCAGCCTCACGTGTGGAACCTGCAGCTCTATCCCGGCTACGAGTGGGTGGTGCCCTTCGTGCCGAGGGAACCCGGCACGTACCACATGGCGTGCAACGACTTCTGCGGCGTGGGCCACGAGATGATGCTCGGCAAGATCGTGGTGGAGAGGTGAGCCATGGCGCAGCCCGCGGAAGCCCGTACCTGCCCGGTGACCGGATTCCGGGTGCACCGGGCCGCGGAGGATCTGGTGAAGGCCAACGCGGTGGCCGCGGTGGTGGCGCTGCTGCTCGGTGGCATCGCGGCGATCGTGGTGCTCTTCACCCGGTGGATGGGGGCCTTTCCGCCGGAGGTCTTCTACCAGTACCTGGCCCTCCACGCCTGGAACCTGCTGATCTTCTGGATCATCTTCTTCGAGATCGCGCTGCTGCATTTCGCGGGCAGCATCATGCTGAATACCCGGCCCGCCAGCCCCGCGGTGGGCTGGCTGGCTTTCGCCCTCATGGTGCTGGGGGCGCTGATGGTGGAACGCGCGATCCTCACCAACCCCTTGAACCACCTGTCCTTCCAGCCCTACCCACCCCTGCGGGGCACTCCGGACTTCTACCTGGGCACCATCCTGTTCGCGGTGGGTGCGCTGCTAGGGGTCGGGCTGTTCTTCGCGACCGTGTACAAGGCGTATCGCGACGGCACCCACCGGGGCCCGCTTCCCCTAGTGGTCTTCGGCGCCTTCGTGGCCGCGGTGCTGGCGGTGGCCACCCTGCTGGTAGGGGCCCTGGTGTTCGTGCCCGCCTTCCTGTGGTCCGCGGGGATCCTGCCTGAGCTGAACCCGTTCCTGTGGAAAGTGGCTTACTGGGGCTTCGGCCACCCCTCTCAGCAGATCAACCTCGCGGCCACCATCACGGTGTGGTACCTGCTTTCCCAGCTGACCGTGGGGGGCCGGACACCCAGCGAGAAGGTGTCCCGGGCCGCCTTCGTCCTGTACCTGGTGGCCATCAACCTCGGTAGCGCCCACCATCTGCAGACGGAGCCCAGCGGGGCGCTGTCTGTCGGTTGGAAGTGGATCAACACCGGCTACCTCATGCACCTAGCGGTCCTGGGCAGTATGATCCACGCCTTCGCGGTACCGGGAAGCGTGGAGGTGGGGCAGCGGCTGCGGGGCCACACCCGCGGGCTGTTCCAGTGGCTCGTGCGCGCCCCGTGGCACAACCCGGCCTTCTCCAGCCTGGTCCTCTCCGTGGCCCTGTTCGGGTTCCTGGGAGGGACCACGGGCGTGATCGCCGGCACCGAGCAGCTCAACCTGAAGTGGCACAACACCACCGCCATCATGGGGCACTTCCACGGGGTGGTGGTGGCGGGAACGACGCTCGCGTTCATGGGGATCACCTGGTACGTGCTGCCCCTGGTGTTCCGCAGACAGGTGGTGGGTGAGCGTTGGGCCCGGTGGCAGCCCTGGCTGTTCGGGATCGGGGTGGGTCTGCTGGTGCTGGCCTTCCTGCAGCTGGGTGTCCGCTACGGGCTACCGCGCAAGCAACCGGACATCTTCCGGTTCCGGGGGCTGCCGCTCGCGTTTGCGTGGCCGGGTGAGGTGTACGCCCTGCTGACCGTGGCAGGGATCGGCGGGCTGCTGGCCCTAGCGGGCGGCGCGCTGTTCGTGGCCCTGGTAGTGGCCACGGTGCTGTTCGGCAAGCGCCTCACGGACGAGGAGCTGCGGCGGGCCTACGCGATCCCCCTACCGGCCGGCAACCCGGGTCACGCGCCGAAGGAGCTCCCCGCGGTTCCCGGCACCTTCGTGCTGTGCCTGGCGTTCGCCGCCTTCTTCGTCCTGATGTATCTGGGAAATTACTGGAACCTCTCCCGGGCCTGGCCCCTGGGGCGCTGAGAGGCACATGGATTCCAACGGCCGCGGCGGCGTGGTGGAGTGGGTGAGGCTCAGCCTCGCCGCCGCGGCCATGGCGGGGCTGCTGGCCGTCTTCATCACCGCGGGAAGGCTCCCGCTGTTCGCACGCTGGATTCCTCCCGAGACCTTCTACAAGGCCCTGGTGGGGCACGTCACCTTCTCCCTGGTGGTGTGGCTGCTAGGGTGCAGCACCGCAGTGGCCCTCCACCGGTCGCGCATCCGTCCACCCGCGCTGAGCCTGCGCCTCGCTATCCTGGGCATAGGGAGTTTCCTCGGAGGGCTTGCGCTCCCCGGCCGGCCCGTGGTGGCGGACTACCTGCCGTTCGTGGCTTCCCTCCCGTACTGGACAGGATACGTCCTCCTGGCTTTTGGAGTCCTCCTAGCGCTTGCGCCACTTGCGCGGGTCGAGAGCACAGGGGTTCCCCGCTGGGGAGCGAGGTGCTTAGCTTTAGCGTACACGGCCACGCTTCTTGCGGCCCTGGTGGGTCTCCTGCGCGCGGGATGGGATCATCCGCAGGCGGCCCTGTGGGGAGCCGGACACGCCCTGCAGTTCGTGTACGTAACGGCCCTGGCCCTCGCCTGGCACGCCTTGGCGGAGATCGGATGGGGGATCGCGCCCGCGAACGGTCCAGCGGTACGCACTGCCTACACCCTCTCCGGCCTCCTCGCCTTCCTCCCCTCCCTGCTGTACCTGGCACCGGATCCGTCCGGCCTGCCCCGTTGGAGTCTCGCGAACGCGGCCCTGGGACTGGGCTTGAGCGTCCCCACCCTGCTGCACCTGGGGGGAATCCTACACGGCATCCACAGCGCTCCTCCACGGCCAGGTGGGACCCTGGAGCGGACGGCCCTCGGGTGGTCCGTGGGGCTGTACCTGCTGGGCGGGATGCTCGCGCCGATCGGCGCTGCCCAGACCCTCCGGATCACCGCCCACTACCACGCCATGCTGGTGGGCGGGGTCACCATCGCCTTCATGGGCGTGGTGTACCGGATTCTGGAGGAGAGCGGGTACGAGTTCCTCCCGCGCGCGGGCAGGGCGCAGCTACACCTCTTCGGAAGCGGAGCGGTGCTCACGGTGGCCGCGCTGCTCGTGGCCGCGGGATCTGGGATGCCCCGCAAGGCTTATCTCTCGGGCCCGCACCCGTGGAGCCTTCCCCTCACCCTGCTGGCCGTCTCCGGCCTGCTTGCCGCCTGCGGGGGTGGGTGGTTCCTGGTCTCCGCCTGGCGGATCCTGAACCGCCGGACCAGCGAGCCCACCCCGATCCCGGCCCGGATCCTCCTCCGGGAACCATAGCCCTACCCGAGAAGCCCCCTCCGGTGCCTGCCTCGCAGAAGCTTCCCTTCCTGGAACCGGCGGAGGGAGAAAGCCCGGAGATCCACGGTAGGTACTTCACCCGCCAGCCACCGGCTCAGCTCCTCGCCCAGAGCTGGGCTCAGCTTGAATCCGTGCCCACTGAAGCCCGCAGCCAGGTAAAGCCCCTCGATTCCCTCCACCGGGCCCAGGATGGGCTGCCAGTCCGGGGTCACGTCGTAGAGGCTGGCGTATCCCCCGCGGAACCGCGCCTCCCTGGCCCGCGGGAACCTTGTGCTCCACACCCGGGCCACCCGTTCCACGAAGCTCAGGTCCACGCCCGTGTGGAATCCATCGGGGTCCACGATCTCCTCCGGTTCCTCCTCCAGCACGCCTGCAAGGGCCGTTCCTCCGGTCTCAGGTCGGGCGTAGAATCCCAGGGCCAGGTCCTCCAGCACGAACCGAAGGGAGCCGAATTCCTGTGGAGGAGCGAGGTGCACCACCTGCTCCCGCGCGGCCACGATGGGAAGCTCTATGCCGAGGGGCCGCAGGAGCGCCACACTCCACGCGCCCGCGGCCACCAGGACCGTCCCGGTATCCACGGATCCCTGCGTGGTGCGCACGCGGACGACCTTCCCGTTGTGGACCTCGATGGCCTCCGCCCGTACTCCCTCCTCGATCCGCACGCCGTGCTTCCGGGCCGCGGCAGCGAACGCCGTTGCGGTGGCGTACCCGTCCGCGAACCCGGAATCCGGTTCGTACGCGCCGCCCGCGATCCCCTCCGGGTTCAACCGGGGATCCAGCCGCACCACCTCCTCCGCGGTCACCACCTCCACCCGCACGCCCAGTTGTTGCTGGAGAGCTACGTTGGCCAGCAGCCCCTCCCACTCCGCCTCCGGCACGAGCAGCAAAAACCCCGTTCGGGTGAAGTCCGCGCTGCGGCCCGTGAGGGCCTCGAAGTGGGCAAACGCGTCCAGGCTACGGAGGGCGAGTTCTATAAGGGGCCTGTGAGAGTAGTGCAGCCGGATGATCCCCACCGTGCGGCCGCTGGGACCCGTCCCCACCCGGTCCCGTTCGAGGAGGAGGATCCTGCCGTGCAGGCGACGCGCCAGGTGGAACGCGGTACTGGTGCCGGTGCACCCCCCGCCGATGACGACCACGTCCACAGGCGCCATGCACCCTCATTGTAACCCTGTCTTGCCCTCCTCCGTGGCCTCCGGTAAACTGATGGCCGTGAGCCGGCGGCAGGTTACTGTCTTCTTCGCGCCCCGCCAGTGTATCTGTCCTGTGCGGGGGGAGAGGCCTCTCGTGTAGCCTCACCTCCGCTTTCCCGGCTATCCCGTATGGAAATCCGAGATTTCCCTGGAGGGTTGCCCCATGCGCACGGACAACCCGGAGAAGGTTGCACCCGAGACGGAGATGCCCGCAGACGCGGTCCTGGACTGCCGGGGGCTGCTGTGCCCGCTGCCCCTCCTGAAGACCCAGGAAGCCCTCCGCGGCCTTCAGGTCGGGCAGGTGCTGGAGGTGCTCGCGACGGATCCCCAGGCCGAAGCCGACCTCCGGAACTGGGCCCGGCAGGCGGGCCATGAGGTCGAGCCCCTCGGGCGGCAGGACGGGATCTATCGGTTCCGGATCCGCCGGGTGCGCTAAGGGGGTGCAGGACCATGGTGCGGTGGCCCGCGATTCTCCTGGCACTGCTGCTCAACGGGTTCCTCGCGTTCCAGATGCTCCTTTCCGGGGGAGAGAGCCGGGGGAAGGAAGCCCAGGCACAAACCCTGGTCTTCCGGGAAGATACCGTGCAGGAACGGGTGGTGCGGCCGGGGGAGCGCACGGTGCTGGAGGTACGCACGGAGGGCCTGGCGGAGGTGGTGATCTACGAGCACACTGGCGACGCGAACGAGCTTGGGCAGTTCCGAGCTGGACAGGTTCCCCGCACCGCCCGGGTGTTCACCCACGTGAAGGAACTCCGCTACCCGCTCGCGAGCGACTCCGGGACCACCTTCCACCTGCGCATCCGCCATCTTCAGCCCGGAGAGACCACCCTCCGGTACGAGCCCGGCACCATCGAGGAGGCCATGACCCGTCTGCGCAGAGGTCACAACCTGGTGCGCAACCAGGGCACGGTCCAGGTGCGGGGAGAGCGGCTGCTGCTGCCCGTCTACCAGCTCGTGCCCGGCACCGTCCTCCGGATGGAGGTGCGCTCCGGGAAGGGGACGGTGGGTGTGCTGAAGACGAGGGACTACCTGGAGGTGCGGAGCGGACGGGCTTCCCTGCAGGACCGGTGCAGACCCGAGAGCTGTCTGGTGACCTCCTCCGGACGCACGGCCGTGGAGCTGTACCTCACGGACTACGAGGACCGGTACCTGGTGGCGGAAGGGCAGGATCTCGTCTTCTCCTATCAGGTGATCGCCACACCCGAAGTTCTGAACTACATCGCCACGTGCACCTAAGGGGGTGAAGCATGGATCGGCTCACGCGAAGGCAGGTCCTCAAGGTGCTGGGTGGAGCCACCCTGGCTGCGGCCACGGGAAGTTTCGGGAAGGAGCTCCTGGGCTGGGCCGTGGCACAGGAGCCCGGCCGGCCCCTCCTGCCCCGCCCCACCCGTCGGGTGGTGATCGTCGGAGCAGGGATCAGCGGCGCCATGTGCGCCCGGACGTTGCGCAAGCTGGCCCCCGACGTGGAGGTGGTGGTGCTGGAGCGCAACCCCCGTTACGTGTCGGGTCCCTCCCACGTGGACTACCTGGTGGGGCTGGAGGATCCCAGGAAGGTCACCGTGACCTTCGAGGGGCTGGAGCGGGACGGCGTTAAGGTCCTCCGGGCACCGGTCACGGGCTTACGCCTGCGGGACAACCGGGTGATCACGCCGCAGGGGTTCGTGGAGTACACGGTGCTCGCGGTGGCCACGGGGCTCGTGCCCGCGGAGGACGAGGTGCGCAACCTGCTGGAGAACCGACGCCTGAGTCCGCACGCGTGGACCTGGGCGGGAACGGTGGATCTGCGCCGAGCCGTGGAGGCGTTCCGGGGCGGCACATTCGTCATCTCGGTGCCTCCTCCGCCTTACAAGTGCCCGCCCGGTCCCTATGAGATCGCGTGCCTGGTGCAGGAGTACTGGAAGAACAAGGGCGTGCGGGCGGAGGTGGTGGTTCTGGACGCTAGCGACCGGCCCCAACCACCGGCCCTCGCGGACCTGTGGCGCCGGGTGCTCTCCGAAAAGGGCATCGTCTACAAGCCCAGCTTCAAGGTGGTGGAGCTGGATCCTACTACCCGTACCCTGATCTCCGACCAGGGGGAGCGGCAGCGGTTCGACCTCGCGAGCGTGATCCCACCCCAGCGGGCGCCGCTGTTCGTGGAGGAGGCGGGGTTAGGAACCCCCTTCATCCCCATCGACCCCGCCACCTTCCGCGCCCGAACCCAGGAGAACGTCTACGCCTTCGGGGATGTGGCGGCTTCCCCCTTCACCAAGTCCGCCTTCACCGCCTTCCTGCAGGGCCGCAATGCCGCCTACGCCATCGCCCGGGCCTTGGGACGGGACCGGGGGGAGCCGGATCCGGTCTTCAACCAGTGCTGGCCGTACGTCTCGCGCAGGGAGGCCCTCCTCGTGGAGGCTGCGTGGGACCGGGAGGGGCGGCCCGTGGGAGCCCGCAGCCGAACCGCGCCCGCCAGCCCCAAGCACGTGGAGGACCGGAAACGGTGGGAGTACGGGATCCTGCGGGCCGCGTACGGTTGATCCGGAACGTCCTCGCGATCCTCCTTGCGGCCCTCCTCACGGGCTGCCAGGCTCCGGGCCGCCCATCAGGAGGGGAACAGATCCTCGTGATGACCGCAGACCCGGGGATGCGGTTCGGTGGCCGCATCCCTGGCCCCACCCTCCGAGTGCGGGCGGGACGGCCGGTGCGGCTGGTGCTGGAGAACCGGGATAGCCTGCAGCACGACCTCTGGGTGGTGGGCCCGCGGGAGCGGGCTCCATATCTGGAGCCGATCTTTTCCGGCGCGAAGACCCGGGTGCTGGGCCCAGGGGAACGGGAGGAGATTCGGTTCGTACCGGACCGACCAAGCCGGTACCGGTACGTGTGCACGGTACCGGGGCACGACGTCACCATGTACGGGGAGTTCGTGGTGGAGGAGTGACCGGATGAACCTGAGTGCCGCCGCAGCGGTGGTGGCCCTGACCGCGGCCACCGCGGGACTGGCCTGGATGCAAGGCCTGCGGGCCGCGGCGGTGCTCCTCCTGTTGGGTCTGGGCTACGGCTTCGTGCTGCAGCGCACGCGGCTGTGCTTCGCTTCCGCCTTCTACGGGAACCGGGAACTCCTACGGGGCATCCTCTTGAGCTTGGCCGTGGCGTCCGCAGGGTCCGCGTTGGTGATGGAACTGGGGTGGAACCGCCCCCCGCGCATCCCCTTCGGCCTGCACACCCTGGTGGGCGCTGCCCTCTTCGGGTTTTTCATGCCGTTTGCGGGCGGGTGCATGACGGGAACCCTGTACCGCCTGGGCATGGGACAATCCAAGAGCCTTGCGGCCTTCTGGGGGATCCTCGTGGGAAACGGTCTCGGCGCCGCCTATGCATGGCCCTTCACGGAACGGCTCCTGGACCGGGGATGGCGGATCTATCTCCCGGACCTCATCGGTCTCGGCCCTGCCACCCTCCTCAATCTGGCCGCGCTGGGTATCCTGGCTCTGCGCCTCGGCCCGCGGCCCGGCGCCGCGCCTTTCCCCGCCAGCTCAGGAACCTTTCTGGAGCGGATCCTTAAGCATCCCTGGCCTGCATGGGCGGGTGGTATGCTCTTCGCCCTCCTCTTTGTAATCCAGTTCGCGTATCACTCCGCCCTGGGAGTGCAGTTGCCGCTGGCACGGTTCGTGTTGTGGGTGGCCGGAACCGTGAAGGCCGGGGCACAGGAGATCCCGTGGACCCGGTACTGGGGGATGCGGATCCCGGCCCTCGACCCGGGATTCCACTTGGACGCGGGCCTGATCCTGGGGGCCTTGACCGGAGCCCTGCTGGCCGGGGAATTCGCGGGATTCCGGCCGTGGCGGACGCGGGAAGCGCTTGTGGGATTCCTGGGCGGGGTGGGTATGGGGGTAGCGGTGTGGGTGGCCGTGGGGTGCAACGTCTCGGGGTTCTGGAGTGCCGTAGCCACCCTGCGGGTGGACGGCTGGATTTACGCCCTGGGTCTCTACCTGGGAGCCCGGACGGGATTGAGGGCCACCGCCTTCCTCGTAGGCCGAGGGCTCCTCTGAAATTCAGGCTCACACCCGATGTCCCATCGGCTCTCGATCCGATGGATCCGGGGCCCTTCGTGTGCTAGCCAGTAGGTACGGACTGAAAGGGTCCACAGGATCAGAACCATCGGGGGCAGCACGTTCGCCGGGGTGCGGGCGCGCTGTCCCGAGTTCTTTTGTGGGCAATTTAGGAGAAATCGGATCTGTTGGATCCGACTTTCCGCCTGATCCGCACAGACATCCCGGAGGAGGTGGGTCGCCGTGGACCGAGGCTACCGCATCACCCGTCGGGAGTTCCTCGCAAGCCTTCCCGCCGCCGCAGCCGCCCTGAGCACGTGGAAGCTCCCCGAAGAGCTTTTGAGCTTCACCGTGCTTCAACCCCTTGAACCCGGTCTCAATCCCCTACAGCGTTACCCCAACCGCGACTGGGAGAAGGTCTACCGCGAGCTGTACACGCCCGACTTCACCTTCCACTACCTGTGCGCGCCCAACGACACCCACGGCTGCCTGCTCCGCGCCAGCGTGAAGAACGGTGTCGTGGTGTACGCGGACCCCAGCTTCGGCTATGGCAAGGCCACGGACCTGTACGGCAACCAGGCCTCGGCCCGGTGGGACCCGCGCATCTGCATCAGCGGGCTCGCGTACGTCCGCCGCTTCTACTCCGACCGCCGTGTCAAGGGGCCTATGGTCCGCAAGGGGTTCAAGGAGTGGGTGGACGCGGGGTTCCCCCGCGACCCGGAGACCGGCCGGCCACCGGCCCGGTACTTCGAAGGCCGCGGGAAGGAGGAGTTCGTCCGCGGGAGCTGGGACGAGGCGTTCGCGTACGTGGCGAAGGCGCTTGTGAACATCGC
>JAVKHN010000041.1:0-17701 GCA_031459935.1 Candidatus Sysuimicrobium calidum
GGTGGGAATGGGGGGCACGGTGATGGCATTCCCGTGAGCGCTGAGCCGATACACTTTGGCTTCCACCAGTGTAGGACCTTTGCCCTCCCGGGCGTGAGCCACGGCCTGTCCAACGATCCGATATACGGCAATGGGATCAGAACCATCCACGGTCACACCGGGCATGCTGTACGCTCTTGCCTTGATGGAGAGGTCCTCACCGGCCGCGGCATTGGCGTCTTCCAGCTCAATGCGGGTGTAGGCTTGATACTCGTTGTTTTCTAAAATGTATACGATAGGAAGTTTCCAGAGAGATGCGATGTTCAGGGATTCGTGGAAAGCTCCTTGCTTGGCAGCGCCATCTCCGAAGAAACAGAGGACCACCTGGTGAGTGTTTTTCACCTGGACGGCTAGGGCCACGCCCGTGGCTTGAGGAATCACCTGGCCGACAATCCCGCTGGTGCCAAGGAATCCCCGTGTGGGATCAGCCAGATGCATGGATCCACCGTATCCCTTACAGAGGCCTGCCTTCTTCCCGTAGATCTCGGCCATGATTTGACAGGTGGGAGTCCCGAGAGCGATGGGATAGCCATGACAGCGGTACGTGGACATAACGAAATCGTTTGGCTGTAGGGTGGCCAGTGCACCAACGATGGTTGCCTCGGCTCCGTCGGCCAGGTGGGTGTGGCCGCGGATCATACCAGGATGATTTTCGAAGGTCTGCTTCACTTGCTCCTCAAACCGGCGAATGCGGACCATCTGAGTGTACATCCAAAGGAGCTTCTCCCTGCTGGGGTACGGGAGAGGCTCAAATGTTTGGGTCATGATCGTTTCACCTCCCCTACGTCGCCGATGTAGCCGAGCAGTGCCCCCACAGGAACCTCGGTATCCTCGGGAACGAGGATTTTCAGGAGGACACCCCCTTCGGGGGCATCGAGGACATAGGTGACTTTCTCCGTCATGAGCTCCACGAGGGGCTCACCCTTGTGCACGGGCTCCCCCTCCCGTTTCAGCCATCGAACTACGGAGGCCTTCGTAGTGCTCAGCCCCCCGGTTTTGGGAACGTAGAGGGGAATCATGGAAACCTCACCGGGCTCCGGTGCAGATGCAGGATTCAAAGATGCGCCCCACCTTCTGTAAGGCTTATATAAGGGGTGGGGGACGACGAACTCCGCGTCGGGAAGAGAAATACGCTCCACCTACCTCAGTACTCCCGAAGGGGAGGGATGTCAATGGAGCGAGTGGATCATCGGGCTTAGTGCGTGGGATGGAGGGTGGCTGCAAGCTGTGGCCCGGTAGAGACCCTCTCAAGGAGGCGGGGGCTGGTGGGTTTTGAAAGGGTGTGTCCGGGCCCTGGCCCGCGGTGGCTGCAGAGGGACCGGCGCGGTTGGGGGCTGGTCTCTGCCTGGACCGATGGCGGAGGCCGTTGTACCCTGGTGTCGCTGTCTATGCGCCCGGGAGGAAGTCGGGTGCGTGGGTCGAATCCTCCATAAGGGAGAGGAAGCATGCCACCGAAGCTGGAGGCTCAGGACAAGCGGTATCTGGCGGGGATCATCCATCAGACCTGGCGCGCCTGCCAGGGATTCGTGACCCTGGTGATGGAGCGGGGGGCGGAGGATGCGTACTTCGTACTGGATGAGTTGAACGAGTGGGCCACACAGCAGCGGCGGCGGCTCTCCAGGGAGGGGGCCCGCCGTCCTGTGGGCATCAGCCTGCAGGGGCTGCGGATCGGACGGGAGCTGCTGGAGGACATCAGCACCTTCTGCGGTGCCATCGGTGACATGCTGGCCCGCCTGCAGTACGGTCCCCTGAGCCCCGAAGAGGTCGAGGAGGAATGCCTGGAGATCATCGACGGATTCGTGGCTTGGACCAACCGCATGGCCACGCAGCTGGGACTCCAGCGCAACCTGCGGCCGCAGGCCATCTGGTACGAACGATAAGGGCTCAGTGAGTTCCCTGCACGGCCTGCACGGGCTGGGTGGCCTGCTGGATCCGTTCCTCCGCCTCGTCGAGAAACCTGCGACACACCTGCCGGACGGGCGTGGGGCCGTCGTGGGCCACACGCCGTACCAGCCACGCAAGGTGATCGTAGAGGTGCCAGGCCTCGTCGTCCCGCAGCCGCCGCTCCCCCAGGGCAAGCTGCAGGAAGCCCCGCACCGCGGAGGTCACCGCGGCCGCGTAATCCGCGGGGTCCACGATGTAGCGCTCCCCACGGTCCGGGACTTCCACCACGATGGCCCCGCCCCGATGGTAGATCCCCAGATCGTGATAGCCACAGCAGTCCATGCCGCACTCCGCCACAAAGAGGGGAGCCGCGTAGGGATCCTCCGGGTCCAGGACAGGGCGGTGATCCGCTAGGAGGGTGAGGACGAGACCCTGGGTGGCCTCGAAGAGGGAGTAGGTTCCGTAGGAGGCGTCCTGGGAGGGGATCCCCTGGGATCGCGCGCACTCCCCGAGCAGGAGTACCGGCTGTCCATCGAGCTCCAGGGAGAAGAGGCACGGCAGGGCCTCCAGGTCCTCTCCCGTGTCCACGATCTCCAGAGTGATGGCGATCCGGCTCACGGTATCATCTTACCGCGTCTCACAACCCCGCGGAACCGCGGCCCGGCTACTCGTGGTAGGAGACCGAGGGATCCGGAGCCTCCGGCGCCGGGATCAGACGGGAGGCGAGCACGCTGCCCACTAGGATGGTGGCCACCACCCCCAGGGAGACCCCGATGGGGATCCTGTAGAGGTCCGCGATGAGCATCTTCCCCCCGATGAACATGAGGACCACGGAGAGCCCGTACTTCAGATACCGGAACATCTCCATGATCCCGGCCAGCGCGAAGAAGAGGGCCCGCAGGCCCAGGATCGCGAAGATGTTGGAGGTGTAGGCAACAAAGAGGTCGTGGGTGATGGCCAGCACCGCGGGAATGGAGTCGATGGCGAACATCAGATCGGTACTCTCCACCACGGCTACCACTAGGAAGAGGGGGGTGGCCCACAGCCGGCCATCCCTCCGCTCGAAGAACCGGCCCCGGCCGTAGTCCTGCGTGACGGGGAGGTAGCGCCGCACGAGGTGCAGGACCCGGTTCCGGGAGGGGTCCACCGGCTCGTCGTCCCGGTGGCGGAGGAGCTTCCAGCCCGTGTAGACCAGCAGGGCTCCGAAGAAGTACAGGATCCAGTGGAAGAGGTGCACCAGGGTCACGCCCACGACGATGAGGGTGGCCCGCATCACCACCGCGCCCAGCACTCCCCACAGGAGCACCCTGGGTTGGAGGTGGCCCGGCACCCCAAAATATGTGAAGATAACGAGGAAGACGAAGAGATTGTCCACGCTGAGGGCTTTCTCCACGAGGTAAGCGGTGAGCCACTCCATTCCCCGCTGGGGCCCCTCCAGGACCCACACGCCCGCGTTGAACAGGAGCGCGGCCACGATCCACACCACGCTCCAGACCACCGCCTCTCGCAGGGAGAGCTTGTGGGGGGTGCGCTGGAACACGCCCAGGTCCACCGCCAGCATCCCTGCCACCACCACGTGGAACACGATCCAGAGGATCGTCTCGATGCCCATCTCTCCGCTCCGTCTCCGGAATCCGACCCGCAAAACAAAAGACCCCCGGCAGCAGCGCCGGAGGTCTCACCGTGCGGCAGCACCACAGGCCCAGCCGGGCGATTTCCTGGATCGCCGTCCTGACGACCGGGCCGCAGCGGCCCTCTTGCGCGAGCCGCCGCCGGTTACTCCCCTCAGCCCCGCGCCCCGCGAGGCCACCAAAACCTTACCGGTGGTATCTCCGGCGGTCAATACGGGAGGTCTGGCATGAGCGTGGCGGCGGTGGTTCTGGCGGCAGGGCAGGGCAAGCGCATGCGCTCCCGCCTTCCCAAGGTCCTCCATCCCCTTTGCGGTCGCCCCTTGCTCCTGTACGTCCTGGAAGCCCTGCAGCCCCTGGTGCAGGGCCCCCTCGTGGTGGTGGTCGGCGAGGGGGCGGAGCGTGTGCGGGCGGTGCTCCCGGATGGGGTGTCCGTGGCGGTTCAGGACCGACCCCTCGGCACGGGGCACGCGGTGGCCTGCGCCCTGCCTCACCTGGAGGGACTCGAGGGTCCCGTGATCGTGGCCTACGGCGATATCCCGCTCGTCCGGACAGCCACCTTCCGGCTCCTGGTGGAGCGGCATGCGCAGGAGGGCAACGCTGCCACTCTGGTGAGTGCCCGGGTGCCGGATCCCACGGGCTACGGCCGGGTGATCCGCCGGGCGGATGGTACCCTGGATCGGGTGGTGGAGGAGGCGGATGCCACGCCAGAGGAGCGAGCGGTTTTGGAGGTGAACACAGGACTCGGGTGCTTCGAGGTGAAAGCACTGAGGGAGGTCCTTCCCCGCATCCGTGCGGATAACGCCCAGGGGGAGTATTATCTCACCGACGCCTTCCGGCTCCTCCGGGAGGGAGGGAGCCGGGTGGGGATTTTGCAGGTGCGGGAGGCGGAGGAGGTCATGGGGATCAATACGAGGAAGGAGCTCGCGCAGGCGGAGGCGGAGATGCGCCGGCGGATCCTGGAGGAACTGATGGCGTCCGGGGTTACCGTGGTGGACCCCGCCACCACCTACGTGGACTCCCGGGCCCGGATCGGCCCGGACACCGTGGTCCACCCCTTCACCGTGATCGAGGGAGAGACCACGGTGGGCCGCGGATGCGTCCTGGGGCCGGGCGCCCATCTCATCTCCGCCCGTCTGGGGGACGGGGTCCGGGTGTGGTGGTCCGTGGTGGAACACAGTGAGATCGGGGAAGGGTCCCGGGTAGGGCCGTACGCGCACCTGCGGCCCGGGTGCGTGCTGGGCCGGGGTGTGGAGGTGGGCAACTTCGCGGAGCTGAAGAACGCTCGGGTGGGGGACCGCACGAAGGTTCACCATGTCTCCTACCTGGGGGATGCTCTGGTGGGGCAGGAAGTGAACATCGGGGCAGGGACGGTGACCTGCAATCTGCGGTATGGTGTAGTTGGGAAGCAGCAGACGGTGATCGAGGACGGTGCCTTCATCGGCAGCGATACCATGCTCCAGGCCCCGGTACGGGTAGGTGCGGGAGCGGTGACGGGGGCGGGCACGGTGGTGACCCACGATCTCCCGCCGGGTGCGGTGGCGGTGGGGGTCCCCGCCCGGGTGATCCGCACCGTGGAACCGAAGTCGGAAAGATGAGACGGGACTCCCCCAAGCTCTTCGCCGGTACCGCGAATGTGGCCCTGGCCCGGCGGGTGGCCACGTATCTGGATGTGCCGCTTGCGGAGATGGTGGTCTCCCGCTTTCCGGACGGGGAGGTCCGGGTGCGGATCGACGAGAGCGTTCGCGGGCAGGACTGCTTCCTCCTCCAGCCCACCTGCCCGCCCGTGAACGAGAACCTGGTGGAGACCCTGGTGATCCTGGATGCTCTGCGGCGGGCCTCCGCCCGCCGGATCACCGCGGTGATCCCCTACTTCGGGTACGCCCGGCAGGACCGGAAGTTGGGCCCCCGGGAGCCCATCTCCGCGAAGCTGGTGGCGAACCTGCTCACAAGAGCGGGCGCGGACCACATCCTCTGCGTGGACCTCCACGCGGGGCAGGTGGCGGGCTTCTTCGATATCCCCCTCGATCACCTCAGTGCCCGTAACCTCTTCGCGGACTACTTCCTCCGCAAGGGCCTGAGCAACGTGGTGGTGGTCTCTCCCGATATCGGAGGTCTCAAGCGGGCCCGGGACTTCGCCCGGGCCTTCGAAGCGCCCGTGGCGGTCTGTGACAAACGCCGGGACCAGCCCAACCAGGTGAGCGAGATCGTTCACGTGATCGGGAAGGTGTACCGGCGCACCGCCATCCTGGTGGACGACATCGTGGACACCGCGGGGACCCTTGTGGCCGCCGCGGAGGCTCTGGTGCGTCGGGGTGTGACGGAGATCTACGCCTGCTGCACCCACCCTGTTCTCTCGGATCCCGCGGTGGAGCGCATCCAGGCAAGCCCCATCCGGGAGCTGGTGGTCACGGACTCCATCCCCATTCCACCTCGCAAGCGTATCGAGAAGATCCGGGTCATCTCCATCGCGCGTTTGGTGGCCGAAGCGATCCTGAGCATTCACGAGAATACCTCCGTGAGCGAGCTGCTGGAGGAGCCGCAGCCCGCGGAGGTGATCCTGTAGGAGGAAGCATGTTCGTCCCCCCGTACGTGGTGAGCGCCGTGGTGGCCTGGTTTGTCACCTACTGGACCACACCCACCGCCCGCTGGATCGCCCGCCGCACGGGTGCCGTGGATTATCCGGGCGGTAGGCGCATCAACCGCAGACCGCTCCCGCGCCTGGGAGGGATCGCCCTGTTCTGCGGGATCTTCCTCGCCGCGCTCGTGACCCTCCCCATCCCGGGCCCCATCGCCCTTGTGCGGGAGCCGAAGTACCTGGTGCTGGCGATCCCCTACGGACCTGTGGACGGGCGCCTGGTGGGCGTGGTGCTGGGAGCCGTGGCCATCACCGCCCTCGGGGTGGTGGACGACCTGCGGCAGTTGGGGGGCCGCACCAAGTTCCCCCTCATCTACCTCGCGGCCGCTCTCCCCGTGTTCTTCGGGGTCACCACCCCTTTCCTGACCAATCCCATCACCGGGAAGCTCGTGCCGCTTGGGGTACTGGGGCAGCTGTTCACCGTGGCCTGGATCGGGTCCGCAGCCATCGCCATGAACTCCATTGACGGGGTGGACGGGCTCGCGGCGGGGATCGCGGCCATCGTGGCAGCCACCTTCTTCGCCGCAGCCACGGCCCTGCGGGGCGGACTCGGGATCCTGGTGCTGTGTGCCGCGGTGGTCGGAAGCTGCGTGGGCTTTCTGCGCTACAACTTCAACCCCGCCCGGGTGATCATGGGCGACGGCGGGGCGCTGCTGCTGGGCTACCTCCTGGGGGCCATCTCCGTGGTGGGGATGTTCAAGACCCTTACCTTGATCAGCCTGGCGGTGCCGCTCCTGGCCATGGGGGTTCCCATCTTTGACACCGCCCTGGCCATCGTGCGCCGGCTGCGTAGAGGGGTGCCGGTGTTCCAGCCGGATCGGGAGCACCTCCACCACCGGCTGCTGGACCGGGGCCTCTCGCAGCGCCAGACGGTGTTCCTCCTGTACGGGCTTTCCGCCTTGCTCGCTGTCCTCGCCCTGTGGATCGCGGGGAGCGTGCGGCCCCAGGTCTCCCTTCTTCTCGCCCTCGTGTTGGGCGGCAGCCTCTGGATCTCCGCCTGGCGGCTGGGACTCCTGGTCCGCGTGCCGGGGCGGGGTTCCGGACTCCAGCGGACCTAGCGGATGCGGCCGATCCCCCTCCTCGTGGTGGTGGGCACACGGCCGGACGCGGTGAAGATGGCGCCCGTGGTCCTCGAGCTGCGGGCAGACCCCGCGTTCGCTCCGATCCTGGTGGCCACCGCCCAGCACCGGGAGATGCTGGACCAGGTCCTGCGGCTCTTCCGCCTCACCCCGGATGTGGACCTCGACGTGATGCGGCCCCGCCAGACCCTGACGGAGGTCACGGCCCGCACCCTAGTGGGCCTGGATGCATGCATCCGCCGGGTGCGGCCCGAGATGGTGCTGGTGCAGGGGGATGCGGCACCGAGCTTCTGCGGCGCCCTCGCGGCCTTCTACCATCGGGTGCCCGTGGCCCATGTGGAGGCGGGGCTGCGCACTCGCGACAAGTACCATCCCTTCCCCGAGGAGATGTACCGCCGCATGACCGGGGCGCTGGCGGACCTCCACTTCGCGCCCACGCCCGGCGCCCGTCAGAACCTGCTCCAGGAAGGGGTGGAGGCAGGGCGCATCTACGTGACGGGCAACACGGTGATCGACGCCCTGTGGTGGATCACCACGCGAGATCCACCCCCGGATCTCGGGCTGCCCGTGCGCCCGGATGCCCGGATGATCCTGGTCACCGCCCATCGCCGGGAGAGCTGGGGAGAGCCCCTCCGCCGCATCTGCATGGCGGTGCGCACTCTCGTGGGGCGGTTCGAGGATGTGGAGGTGGTCTTCCCCGTGCATCGGAATCCCGCGGTCCGGGAGGTGGCATTCCACGAGCTCGGGGATCTGGCGCGGGTGCACCTCCTGGACCCTCCGGACTACGGGTCCTTCGTGTCTCTGGAGCGCCGGGCCTACCTCATCCTCACGGATTCAGGAGGAGTCCAAGAAGAGGCTCCGGCCTTCGGTACCCCGGTCCTCGTGCTCCGGGAAACCACGGAGCGGCCGGAGGGGATCGAGGCGGGAGTCGCGAAGCTGGTGGGAACGGATCCGGACCGCATCGTGGAGGAAGCGAGCCGACTGCTTCGGGATCCCGAGGCCCGTGCCCGGATGGCGAATGCCGTCAATCCCTATGGAGATGGCCGGGCCGCGGCGCGCATCCGCCAGATCCTGCGGGTGCACTTCGGACTGCAGGATCGCTTGCCGGAACCTTTTGAACCCGCTTCTCCGCCCGTGGGGGAACCAGCAATTCGGGAAGCTCGTTAACGGAGGGGTCATGCGGTACGTGGCGGTTTTGGCGTTGCTTTTCGGGATCCCAGGGTGGGTTCGGTGGATCGCCGCGGCTCCCTCTCCAGATCCGGATCTCGTGCGGGCCACCATCGGCGGCCTGGTGGTGGAGGCGGTGTCTGTGGGGGATCGAGTCAGGGAGGGAGATCCCTTGGTGTATGTCCGCACCAGCACCAAGCCCCGGGAGGTAGCGGCGCGCGCTCCCCGGAGCGGGGTGGTGGCGGAGGTCCTGGTGCGTCCAGGGCAGCGAATCCAGATCGGGGATCCCGTGGTGCGCCTCGCACCGCGGTGACCTTACTCTCCAAGAGGCCTGTGATAGCATGAGGCCGCAGCGGAGAAGCGCTCCGGGAGCTTCTGGAGGGATCGGATGCTCGAGTGGGTGAAGAGATGTGGGTGGATGCTGGCGGCCGCGATCCTCACCTTTCCGGTCGCTCTTGCCGCGGAACCCGAGGAGTTCATGTGGCTTGCGGAGATCCGGCCCGGGATGCGGGGAGTGGGCCGGACGGTGATCCGGGGCACGCGGGTGGAGGAGTTCTCCTTCGAGGTCCTGGGAACTACGGACGGACCTTCGGGACGTCTCGTGCTCTTCCGGGCCTATGGTCCCGTGATCGAGCAGGCGGGTGGGGTGGCGGCGGGGATGAGTGGAAGCCCCATGTACCTCAGGGGTCGGCTTGCGGGCGCGCTTTCCTATAGCTACGTGTTCGCAGGGCCCGATAAGAACCTGGGGCTGTTCACGCCCATCGAGCGGATGTTGGAAATCCTGGAAGCAGAGCGGCGTCCCGAGACCCGCCCTGGCCCTGCGCGGTTGGATCGGCCGCTGCATCTTGGAGCCCGCACCGTGGACCGCATCCTCGTGGCCCGGGATGTGGCCTCCGGTCGGGTAGCCTCCGCACGTACGGGGATCCCTGCCTTTGCGCCCGTGGTCACCCCCCTTGTGGTCTCCGGACTCGGCGATCGGGCCTTTCGCCTCCTCCAGGCCTCCCTGAACGGTCTTCCCGTAATCCCCGTCCAGGGCTACGGAGGGACCGGCCGGTTCCCGGAAGCGCCTCTCGTCCCCGGAAGCGCGGTGGGCGTGGCCTTGGCCCGGGGAGACGTGAACCTGGTGACCTTCGGAACCCTCACGTACCGCCGTGGGAGGCGGTTCCTGGGGTTGGGCCACCAGATGCTGGGCTCGGGGGAGAGCGCGCACATGCTCACCACCGCCTACATCCACACGGTGGTGCGGGGCCTGGAGATGTCCTTCAAAGAGGGGGATCTCGGAAATGTGGTGGGCACGGTGACGCAGGACCGGGCGGCCGGCATCGGCGGAGAGCTGGGGCGCCTTCCCCGGGTGTTCAACGTGGTGGTCCGGGTGATGGATCGGGACAAAGGCCGCAGTCTGCAGCTGGGGACCCACATGGTCCGCCGTCGGGATCTCGCGCAGGCATTCATCCCCACGGTGGTGCTCTCTGCCATCGAGCGGGCGTGGGACGCCTCCGGGGGGGGCACCGCGGAGGTGCGGATCACCGCTCGGGCTCAGGGTCTCCCGCGGCTTCTGGAGCGCACGAACCGGGTCTACAGCGCCCGCGACGTAGCCGCCGCCGCCGTGCTGGACGTGGTGGAGGCGGCCCGTATCCTGTTCCACAACGAGTTCGTGCCCCTGGAGCCTGTGGACCTCTCGGTGGAGGTGGCCCTCACCCGCAGACCCCTCATCGCTTCTGTGGTGGAGGTACAGGCGGAAAACCGGGCGGTTCCGCAGGGGGGCAAGCTCCGGGTGTACCTCCGCCTGCGGCCGTTCCAGGGGGGGGAGCAGCGCACCCGGGTGGTGGAGATCCAGGTTCCCGAGAACTTCCCGAAGGGTCCGGCCCTCCTCGTGGTCGGCAGTGCTGGCACCTCCCGCGAGACCGTGGATCCCACAAGCCTTCTGCTGAGCAGGGTTGCAGGGGAACCGCGGCCTACGCGGTTCGACAACCTGGAACAGGAGCTGGAGTTCTTTGAACGGTTCGGGCGCAACACGGACGTGCTCCTCCAGCTGATCCCCGTGGGGATCCCGCCTTCCGATGATCCCGCCAAGCGCTTTATCTACTTCGATGCGTTCGCCGGGGAGATTCTGCCTACGGACTGGGTGGTGCGGGGCGAGGTGGTGATCCCCATCGTGGTGGAGTGAGGGCGGGGTTTCCCACGCAGGCGTGCATGCGGCATCTCCTCTTCGCGGCCGCGTTCCTCCTGGCGGTGGCTCTTGTGGGCTTGGTGGGAGCTGCAGTGTATCTCGTGCGAACCGGGGCTCTGGAGGCTGCGGCCCGGGATGCGGTGGCCCGCGCCTTGGCCCAAGCTCTGGGACGGGAGGTGGAGATCCGCTCCCTTCGCGGTGATCCGTGGCGCGGAGTGGTGATGCTTGAAGAGGTACGGGTCGCCCGAGGCCGCACCCTGCGGAGCGGGGATCTCCTCCAAATCCGTCGTGTCACCGTGGAACTCGATCCCGAAGCCCTTGTGCGGGACCTGCTGTGGGGTCCACGTTTGGTTTTCCCAACCATCCGCCGCGTCCTCCTGGAAACTCCGGTCCTCCTGCTGGAGCGGGCTCCGAGGGGTCGGTGGAATCTCGAGGGACTCCTCCGAAGGGCACCTCCCGCAGGCCCGACGCAACCGGTCTTCACCGGCACCCTGGTGATCCAGGGCGGGCGGGTGCACCTCCTCGACGCCTCCCGGCGTCCCGCCTTCCGCGCCTCCCTCGAGGAGCTCTCCGGAGCTCTCTCCCTGCGGGACTTCCCCCTCGTGCGGTTCACGCTCCGCGGGCGAGCCGTTGCCCAGGAACCCGCGCCCGTGGGGGCCAGGGGTTGGATCCGCGGGGATGAGGGCGCGCTGGACCTGCTGGTGTGGGCAGCGAAGGTCCCGGTGCAGCCGTGGGGAGCGTACCTCGCGCCCCATCCCAGGGTGCGGTGGGAGGGAGGGTACGTCTCCGGTTCGGTGCGGCTCTATGGGAGTGGACCCGATCGGACGGACTGGAACGGAAGCCTGGAGTTCCAGGAGGTGTCCCTCTCCCTCCTCCCGGAAGGCATCCGGATCATCGCCACCGGTCCAGTTCACCTCACCACCTCCCGGCTGGTGCTCCAGGGGGTCCGGGTACGGGTGGGAAGGGGGGGCGCCACCGTACGTGGCGAAGCCCTGCTCCCGGACGGAGGCTTCCTAGATCTGGACATCCGGGTCACCGAGGTGGACGCTCGTCTCCTGCAGCGCCTGTTGCCGGACCTCTCCCCCGTCCGGGGCCGGCTCAGCGGTCGGGTGCGGCTGGTGGGACCTCCTGAGGCCCCGCGCCTCACCGGGCACCTCCGATCCCCTTCTCTCGTGGTGGCGGAGCAGCCCCTGCGATCCGTGGAGTCAGGCTTCGCCTACGAATCCGGACTCCTGGCCCTCTCGGACTTCCGCGCGCTCCTCTCCGGGGGGAGCGTGCGGGGAGACTTCCTGCTGGACCCCATGGATCGGCGCTTCGTGTTGACGGCTTCCCTCCGGGACGTTCCCACGGAGGTGGTCCGGCTCCTGGGCCTGGAGGCCCCCTTCCGGTTCCGCGCCACGGGCACCTTCCTCGCGGCGGGCGGTCCGAAGGACGTGTGGGTCCAGGCGGCGCTGCACGGGGGGCCGGGGGAGGCGTTCGGCGTCCCGTTCGACAGGCTCTCCGCGACCTTCACATACGGCGGGGGAAAGCTCCAGCTCGGAGCGGCCACGGCCGACCTCGGGGAGGCATGGCTCGGAGTGCAGGGAGCGGTGTCCACCACGGGGGCCCTGGAGCTCTTCGCGGTGACCCGGGACGTCCCGCTCGCCCGCCTCAGGACCGTGGGGGACCTGCAGGTCCCTGTGGAGGGCAGGGTGCACTTCGCGGGCCGGATCAGGGGAACGGTGGTGGACCCCCGCGTGGAGGGGCATGTGCGGGTAGAAGAGGGGGAGCTGGGCCCGATCCGCTTCCAGGAAGGCGTGGGAACGCTTACCCTCACGCGTCGGGTGCTCCGGTTACCCCGGGCCTCGGTGCGGGAGGGTGAGGACGTTTACCGGATCGAGGGGGAGATCGGTTGGGAGGGGGAAGGGCGACTCGATCTCCTCGTACGGACGGAGGGAGCGGAGGTGGGCCGGCTCAGCCGGTTCGTGGAGCTCCCGGTTCCGGTGACGGGTGAGGTTTCGGGTGCGGTGCGGGTCTTCGGGACCCCTCGATCCCCGAGGGTCGAGGGCCTCCTCCACCTCCGGGGCGCCCGCGTGGCCGGAGAGCGGGTACGGGCTGCCCGAGCGCACATCCGGTGGGGGGGAGATCGGCTGGCCATCGAGGACCTGGAGGCGGATCTGGAGCGGGGAGAGCTGCACCTCGTCGGGGAGGTGGAACCGGACCGGGTGCGGCTGGAGTTTTCGCTGCGCGGGCTGCGGTTGGAGGAAGTGGGAGCGCTGCACCTGCCCCCGCTCCGGTTGCAGGGAAGCGTGGACCTTGAGGGGACGGTACGGGGGACCGTGCGGCAGCCCCTCGTTTCGGCGGCGGTTCGATCCCGGGATCTCGCCCTCAACGGCGTACGGTTCGGTACCGCGGGAGGGACGATCTCCTGGCAGCCGGGTGTGCTTGCGCTGCAGCCCCTACTGGTGGTGCGGGACTCCGAACGGTATACCCTCGAGGGAACGGTTCGCCTTGGAGCGGTTCCTGAACTCGACCTCGCGCTGCGGACGGAGTCCGGCCGGCTCGGTACGCTCCTCCGCCTCAGCCGTACCCCCCTTGCCGCCGACGGCGACCTCGTCGGTCGGCTCACGCTCCGGGGTCCTGTGGAGAACCCCGCGGCGACCCTCGTGCTCGCGCTCGCGGATGGCCATCTCGCCGGATACCCCATCCGGCGAGCGACGGGAGAACTTCAGCTGCAGGGCCAGGCGGTAACCATCGGATCCCTGGAACTCGAGCCCAGACAGGGTATCTTCCGGGCCCAGGGGACGTTCAACCTTGCGGGGGAGACGGAGATAGAGCTCAGCGGGGAGGGGATCGAGCTGGAGGCCCTCCGGGCGCTTGCAGGAATCCGCACCCCACCGTTGGTGGGCACCCTAGACTTCACCCTGCAGCTCTCGGGAACCCTGCAGGAGCTGGTGGCCGGACTCTCTCTCGAGGCCCGGGAGGTGGGGATGGTGGGGGTGCGGGTGGATCGGATCCTGGGGCAGGCTTACTACCGGGAGGGGGTGCTCGTGCTGGAGCAGGTGCTGGTGGAGGAAGGCGGATACCGGGCCCGCGCCACAGGTCACCTTCCGGTGCGGAGCGATACCCTCCAGGTGGACCCCTCCCGGTCCCTTTCCCTGCAGGGGAGCACGGATCGGGTCGATCTGGGCATCCTGCATCTCTGGTTTCCACATCTGGTAGAAGCGGCCTCCGGAGCCCTCACCGCGCACCTCCAGGTCTCGGGGACCGCAGAATCCCCCCGCTGGGAGGGAGAGGTGCAGGTGGCGGATGGCCGGGTGCAGTTCCAGGGGCTCCGCCCCGCCCTGGAAGGGGTCTCAGCGCGTATCCGATTCGACGGGCAGGTCGCCCGGGTGGAGCGGATGCACGGGCGGTTGGGTGCGGGGGGAGTGGAGGCAGAGGGGGAGCTCACCTTCCGTGCGCTCCATCCCGACCGGCTCCATCTTTCCCTTACCGCTTCCGGCGCGCAGCTACAGACCCCGCTCTACCGGGGGCTTGTGGATGCGCAGTTGCAGCTGCGTGGCTCCGTGCTGCAACCCCAGCTCGGCGGCCACGTGACCCTCCGGGCCGGGGAGGTGGCTCTCGCGGTGGCGGAGGGGGGAGTCGCCCCCGGTAGAGCCGGCCCCCTCCCCCTGCAGCTGGATCTGGATCTCGTGGCCGGGGAGAACCTCGTGGTGGTGGCAGAGCCGGTGCGACTCGCGGTTTCGGGACGGCTGCATCTCGCGGGCACTCCCGCCCGGCCGGAGCTGGAGGGGACGGTGACGGGAAGGGACGGAGAGTTCACCGCCCTCGGTCGCACCTTCCGTTTGGAGTCCGCCTCCGCCCAGTTTCAGCGCTTCCGGGGGACCACGCCCTTGATCTCTGCCCGCGCCCGGACAGAGGTACAGGACGTCACGGTGTTCGCGAACATCGAGGGCCCCCCCGGGGATCTGCAGGTCCGGCTGACCAGCGATCCCCCTCTCCCCCCCGAACAGCTCGGGGCACTCCTGGCCGGGGAAGTCGGGCTGCCGTCCGTGGTTCGGGGGGATGTAGAAGGACTTCTGCGGCAGCAGCTGAGCCGCTTGGTGCTGGGAGAGTTCGCAGCCCGGGTGCGGCGGGCCCTGGGGTTGGAGGAGCTGCGCATCGAGTACGACTTCGAGCGCCCCCTGCGGCTCCGGGTGGGCGGGCTTCTCGTCCAGAACCTGTACCTGGTCCTGACCACCACCTTCACGGATCCCCTGCAGTTCATCTGGTCCCTGGAGTACCGGTTCACTCCCAGCCTGGCCCTCACCCTCACGTACGACACCCGGAACATCTGGCTCGTGTTCCTCAGGAGTCGGCTCGTATGGTAGGTTCGAACCGTGGGGCCCGGAAAGACGTACCAGATCCCTGGACAGGAGGACACAGGGTGAAGTTCCCCCTACGCGGCATCCTCTTCCTCACAGTCCTCATCACGACGCTGGTCCTGAACCCGTGGTCGGGCGCGCAGGTCCCTGCACCCGCTCCGAGCCCGGGTCCCACTCCGGAGGGACCGCAGCGCATCGTGGACATCCAGGTGCGGGGGCTCCAGACGGTCCCGCCGGAGGTGGTGTTCGGTCGTATTGGCTCCCGAGCAGGAGATCTGCTGGACCGGGATCGGATCCGGCAGGACGTGGAGCAGATCCTCGGAAGCGGGTGGTTTGCAGACGTTCTGGTGCGGATCCAGTCGGTCTCGGAAGGGGTGGTGGTGGTGTTCCTCGTGGTGGAGAACCCCGTGGTGCAGCGGGTGGAGATCACGGGGAACACCGTGATTCCCACAGAGGAAATCCGTGAGGTCCTCGGAGTGCAGGAGGGAAAGGTCCTCAACACCGTGGATCTGCGGACGGGGGCCCGTAACGTGGAGAAGCTCTACCAGGACCGGGGCTACCCCCTGGTGCGGGTAGCGGACGTGGGGTTCCGGGAAGGGGTGCTACGGGTAGAGATCCGGGAGGGGCGCGTGGAGCGCATCGAGATCCGGGGGCTCCGGCGCACCCGGCCCGTGGTGATCCAGCGGGTTCTCCGGGTACGGGAGAACGACCTCTTTCACCTCCCGCGGATCCAGCGGGATCTGCAGGAGGTGTTCGCCACGGGGCTCTTTGAGAACGTCCGAGCCAACCCCCAGCCGGGATCCGATCCGGATAAGGTGGTGCTGGTGATCGAGGTGGAGGAGCGGCCGAGCCGGGAGGTCGGAGGAGGAGTGGGCTACAGTCCGCAGGCGGGCTTTCTGGGTCGGATCCAGTACACGGAGCGCAACCTTCATGGCATGGGGCGCTCCGTGGCCCTCAGCTACGAGCGTAACCTCACCTCCCTCACGGGAGGGGACGTCAGCCTGCTGTCCGGGATTCCCACGGAGAACCTCCTCATCCGCTACCGCGACTCCTGGTTCGGGATGCAAGGACAGTCCCTGTCCCTGGAGCTGCACGACACCGCGCAGCTCTTCGATGATCGGATCCTGGGGGTGAAGTACCTCCAGCTGCTGGAGGGGGGAAGTGTGTCCCTCAGCCGGCGGCTCACGGATGCCCTGAGCCTCTCCCTGGGACTTCGAACCGACCGCGGGGACTTCGTCGTTTTGGAAGGGGATGGGACGGAGATCCAGTTCTCCCGCGGACTCGTGCACGCCTTTCGGGCGGAAGCCAGCTACGATACCCGGGATCATCCCCTCGCCGCCACCCGCGGACAGAACGCCTTTGCCTTTTTGGACTACGGCACGCGGCTGCTGGGGGGCGATTTCGAGTTTGGGAAGCTCCTCGCGGAGTACGTGCACTACGTTCCCATCTGGCAGGGAACCCTCGTGGGCCGGGTCCGCGCAGGGATTTCCGCGGGGGACCTACCGCTGCAGGAACAGTACCTGATGGGCGGTCCCCAGAGCGTCCGCGGATTGGCCATCGGCGCCCTACGGGGACGGAGCATGATGCTGGCGAGCCTGGAGTACCGGTTGCCCCTCCGGATCTTCGCGCCCGGACTGGAGTCCGTGACCCTGGCCGTTTTCGTGGATGCGGGAGGCGTGGCCGTGTCCGGGTTCGGGCTGGTGGAACAGCTGCAGGTCTCGTACGGAACAGGGGTGTTGGTGCAGTCGCCGTTGGGGCCCATCCGAATCGACTATGCCATCGGTCCGGGGGGGCAGACGCAGACGTGGCTCCAGTTCGGCAACCCCTTCTAGGGGTTGCCCGGAGCCCTTGTGGTACCATGCGGAGGGTTTCTCTCGAAGGTGAACCCAGGAGGGAGCCATGGAGCGCAGGACGCGAATCCTGCTGATCGCGGCGGTGGCGGTGGTGGCCCTGGCGGGCGTGGCGTGGGGGGTCAGCGCCTCGGGATCCGTAGGGTTCAGCCAAAACGTGGTCATCGGGTATGTGGACATGCAGCGGGCCCTGGATGCGCACCCCCGCAAGGCCTCTGCGGAGGAGGCCCTGAACCAGTTCGCACGGGCGAAGATGACGGAGGCCCGTCAGCGCGCTCAAGGGAAGCCCGCGGTGGAGCAGCAGCGCATCCTGCGGGAGGCCCAGGAGCAGATCCTGCGCAAGCAGGCGGAGTTGCTGACGAGCCTGGACCGGGACATCCGGGCGGCCGTGGAGAAGGTGGCGCGGGCGAGCGGTGTTTCCGTGGTGCTCAACAAGAGCGTGGTCCTCTACGGTGGGACGGACCTCACGGACGCGGTGATCAAGGAGCTCAAAGCGGCGAAGTGATGGGGAAGACGCTGGGTCCGGTTTGTGCGCTGAGCCTGTTGCTCCTCGGGTGCGCCCCGGCTCCCCCGCGGCCCGCCGTCTCTCCTGCACCTTCCGCCCTGCCGGTGCTACAGGCGGTGCGGATCGGCACCGTGGACCTGGACCGGGTTCTGCAGGTCCATCCGAGGGGGCGAGAGCTTGTGCAGCTGCGCCAGCGCATCCTCGAGCTGGAAGCCGCGCTGCGCACCCCGCTCGCACCTCCGCAGATCACCCCCCCTCCTCTTCCCACCTCCATCGAGCAGGTCCGGCAGACCCTGGACCAGCGAATACGGGCCATCCAGGAGCAGATCCGGGCGGAGACACAGCGCCAGCTACAGGCCCACGCAGCGCAGCTGCGGGCGAATCTCCAGGCGGAGATG
>JAVKHN010000042.1:0-16908 GCA_031459935.1 Candidatus Sysuimicrobium calidum
TCACCCGACTCGGGTCTCTCCGGATCCTCTCCTTCGGAGGGGAGGCCGGAGGCAGCGCGGAGGCCAACCGGCAGCGGCTTCGGGAGCGATGGGGGAACGTGACCTTCCTGGAGGGCTACGGGCTCACGGAGTTGTTCACGTTGGGGACGAACTGTCCGTACTCTCCGGCGCTGCACATCTCTGGGGATGTGGTGCTGACGGAGGTGGTGGATCCGAGGACGGGGGAGCCGGTGCCGGTGGGGGAGCCTGGGGAGTTGGTGTACACGATGCTGGTGGGGGACACGCAGCCGCTGTTGCGGTACCGGTCTGGGGACATAGGGCGGCTGGAGCCGGAGCCGGTGTGCAGGTGCGGGGCGAGTTGGCCGCGGATTGCGCGGGGGATTGAGGGACGGGCGGACGATGTGATCTGGTACCGGGGGGTGAACGTGTACCCCGCGGCCGTGGAGCAGGTGGTCCGTAGCTTCCCCCTCCTCTCGGACAACTACCGGATCGTGGTGCGGGGCACCTTCGAGCGGCCTCAGCTCTTCGTTCAGGTGGAGCAGGTGCGCGAGGGGGATCCCGTAAAACTTCAGGAGCAGCTGGAATCCCGTCTGCGGGAAGCGCTGGGGGTGCGGCCCGAAGTGGAGATCCTGCCACCGGGCAACCTCCCCACAGGGGATTACAAGGTGCGGCGGGTGCAGGATGAGCGGCGAAGGGAGGAGGTGGAAACGTGAGCGGGAATGTGCGGGCAAGAGGGGCCATGGTCATAGCGCTCTTTTTAACGCTCGTGGCCGTATCGCCCCTTCGTGGCCAGGTCTCCGTGCGGGAGCGGATCTGCGAGGCGGCCCGGCAGGAGGGAACCCTCCACATCCTCATGCACCTCCAGGAGGTGGCGGAGGACCTTGAGAAGGCGCTCAAGAAGAAATTCGGCTGGCTTAGGATCCGCACCGTGGCGGACATCGCGGCACCCACCCGGGCGGTGGCGGAGGCCCAGGCCGGCCGGTACGACCACGACCTGTTCTACTGGAGCATCCCGGGGGTACTCCCCCTGTACGAGCGGAAGCTGCTGGCTCCGTTCTCCGAGGAGGAGACCCGGGCCTTTGACGTCCCCGGCAGCGGCCGGCTTTTGGCAGGGGCCGCCCTGAGCGTCGCCAGCGTGGTGCACACCCTGGCGTACGACAGCCGCAGGATCCGGGCCGAGGACGTCCCCCGGAAGTGGGAGGATCTGTTGCAGGAGCGGTGGCGGGGACGGCTGGTGAGCGAGATCACCGCGGTCACCAACGGCATCGCGGCCCTGGGGTTGCTCTTCGGCGAGGCGTGGGCGTTCGACTTCACCCGGAAGCTCCGGGACGAGGCCCGGATCACCCTGGTCCCCAGCCCCGAGATCGCGCGACGGATGGTGCTGTTCGGAGAGAAGGATCTTCATTGGACGCCTCTTGGGACCATCCTCCAGCGGCGGGAGCGGTTGCAGGAACCGTGGGGATGGGCACCTGTATCTCCCACCTTCGCGGGCCGGTTCGTGATCGCCATGTTCGCCCGGGCTCCGCACCCCAACGCGGCCCGCTGTGCGGCCCTGTGGCTCGCGAGCCGCGAGGGAAAGGCGACCCTGGAGGAGGTGAGCTACTCCTTCGGGGACGCTACCCCGGGAAGCCCCACCCGAGTGCGGAAGGAGATCGAGCGCATGCGGATCCGGGTGTTCCTGGAAAACGTGGAAGTGGCTAAGCGGCGGCTCGAGCTGTATGGCCGCCTGGTGCCCGTGCTCACCGGGCAGGTCCGCTGAGGCCGCAGTCCGGGCTGTAAAACGCAACGGGAGGGAGGAGGAAGCATGGCGGAGCCGATGCGATTTCCCAGCCCGTTCGAGGTAGGGACGCCGCCGGGCGCAGAGGACTGGCATGAGATGTATCCGCCCTACGTGCGGTTTACCCCGGAACGGCGGGCGGAGGACGAGGCGCGCCTGTGGTTCTACAACGGCATGCACTTTCCCGAGCCCGTGGCCCCCTTCGACCTCCTGGTCCCCGAGATCTGGTACATCGCCATCGGGGAGATGAACAGCCGCCTGTTCTGCATTCCGCCCGCCATGGGGGTGGACTTCCGGGTCCTCAACGGGTACGTGTACATCAGCAGTGTCCCCGTGACGGACCCGCGGAAGATCCAGGAGCGGGCACAGCTCTTTAACGAACGCGCCGGGTACTACTACGCGAACTGGAGAACCCTTTACGAGGAGTGGACACAGAAGGTCGTCGGGGAGGTACGCGCCCTCCAGGAGATCCGATTCCCGAGCCTTCCGGAGGTGGAGCCCAAAGAGTGGGTCTTCTCCAGACGGGGACTGGGTACTTCGTACGACCTGTTCCGGGCCTGGACGCAGTTCCTGGAGAGCGGAAACCGGGCCGCCCAGTACCACATGGAAGTGGTGATGATCGGGTTCGCGGCCTACCTCACCTTCTACGACTTCTGCAAGCGAGCCTTCCCGGAGATCAGCGATCAGGACGTCACCCGCATGATCGGCGCCATCGAGGTGAGCATGTTCCGCCCGCAGGACGAGCTCCGTCGCTTGGCTCAGAGGGCGGTGGAGCTGGGGGTCGCGCCTGTATTTCAGGGAAGGGGCCCCGCGCAGGAGGTGTTCCGGGAACTGGAGCGGACCCCGGAGGGCCGGATGTGGCTGGAGGAGTGGAAGCGCAGCAGCGATCCCTGGTTCTACGTGAACACCGGC
This sequence comes from Candidatus Sysuimicrobium calidum, assembly GCA_031459935.1. Classification (GTDB taxonomy): domain Bacteria; phylum Sysuimicrobiota; class Sysuimicrobiia; order Sysuimicrobiales; family Sysuimicrobiaceae; genus Sysuimicrobium; species Sysuimicrobium calidum. The sequence goes on from JAVKHN010000042.1 coordinate 2,690, forward strand.
TCCGGCATGCAGCACCAGCACCGGGCGTGGGTGGACGATCCCTCTCCGGCGTTGGATGCCCTCCGCGTTCTCATCGGGAAGATCCAGCGGGGAGAACCCGTGGAGCGGGACGTGGAGGCCGTGCGTCGGGAGCGGGACGAGATCACCCGGGGCTACCGAGAGCTGCTCGCCACGGAGGAGGACCGGCAGGCCTTCGATCAGCTTTTGGCACTCGTGCGGGACGTCTACTACTCCATCGAGGACCACAAGTTCTGGGTGGACCACTGGTACCAGAGCGTGTTCTGGAACAAAGTCCGGGAGCTGGGGAGCGTATTCGTGCAGCAGGGCTTTCTCCAGAACGCGGAGGACATCTTCTACCTCCACCACACGGAGGTCTACCAGGGCCTGGTGGACCTCCTGATCGGGTGGTCCGTGGGCGCGCCCGCGTGGGGCCCCCGCCACTGGCCCAGGCAGGTGGAAAAGCGCAAAGCGCTCCTCGAACGACTGCGCGCGTGGAGCCCGCCGCCCGCCCTGGGAGTGGTCCCCGAGGTCATCGGGGATCCCGCGGTGATCATGCTGTGGGGAATCACCCCGGACCGGCTCCAGGTGTGGCTCACGCCGGAGGAGGGAAAGGTGGTGCGGGGGGCCGCGGGGTCCCCGGGCACCGCGGAGGGACCGGCCCGGGTGGTCCACAGCGTGGAGGAGCTGCACGAGGTGCAGCCCGGGGAGATCCTGATCTGCCCGGTGACGGAACCCAGCTGGGCACCCGTGTTCATCAAGGTGCAGGGGATCGTCACCGACATCGGCGGGATCATGTCCCACGCGGCCATCGTGGCCCGGGAGTACCGGATCCCTGCGGTGGTGGGCACGGGCGTGGGAACTAAGCGGATCCGTACGGGCCAGTGGGTCCGGGTGGACGGGACCTCAGGGACGGTGACCATCCTGGGCGAGTGAGGAGCTAGGGCGGGACGTTCCCTCACATCTCCCAGGCGGGCGGCCCGCGTCCGTCGGCGCCCTCCGCTTATTGTGGGTGAATGCCACGCAGATCATATACGGGCATGTGGACCTGCGGAGGACGAGGATGGATGAGCTCATCGCCCGAGCCCTGAATACGGCACAGCTGCGGGGTGCCGTTTATGCGGATGTGCGGGTGGTGGAGACCGCCCGGCAGTCGCTCCTGGTGCGCAACGGGGCCGTCCAGGGGATCGCGCAGACGGAGGATGCGGGGTTCGGGGTACGGGTGGTGGTGGACGGTGCCTGGGGATTCGCCAGCAGCCACCGTCTGGAGCGGACGGAGGCGGAGCGGGTGGCGGAGCTGGCGGTGCGCATCGCGCGCTCAAGCGCCCTCGCCAAACGGGAGGACGTGGACCTGGGCCCCCCCGTGGTGCAGCGGGGCAGCTACCGCACTCCGGTGGAGATCGATCCCTTCACCGTTCCCCTGGAGACGAAGCTGGACCTGTTGCTGCGGGCGGATGGGGAGATGCGCCGCATCCGGGGGGTGACCACCACGGAGGCGGAGATGGTCTTCATCCGTGAGCGCAAGATCTTCGCGAGCACGGAGGGGAGCTACATCACTCAGGAGATCCTCGAATCTGGGTGCGGGATCGAGGCCACCGCGGTGCGGGACGGGGAGGTCCAGCGGCGCTCCTACCCCAACTCCGTGGGCCGCCACCAGCAGGCCCGGGGATGGGAGTTCATCCTGGAGCAGGACCTAGTCGCAAACGCCCCTCGCATCGCAGAGGAGGCCGTGGCACTGCTGAGCGCGGATCTCTGTCCGGACACGGTGACCACCCTGATCCTGGGCGGAGCCCAGGTGGCCCTGCAGATCCACGAGTCCTGCGGACACGCGGTGGAGCTGGATCGGGTGTTCGGAGCGGAAGCCGCGTACGCGGGCACCTCCTTCCTCACCCCCGAGAAGCTGGGCCGCTTCCGGTACGGGTCGGAGGTGGTGAACATCGTGGCGGACGCCACGGCCGCGGGGGGACTGGGAACTTTCGGGTGGGACGACGAGGGAGTGCCGGCCCAGCGGGTGGACATCGTCCGGGAAGGCCTCTTCGTGGGGTACCTCACGGATCGGGAGAACGCCCGCAGGCTCCTGCGGCACCTGGGCCCCTCCCCGTACGTGACGGGAGCCTCGGGCGGTGCGGCCCGGGCCATGAGCTGGAACCGCATCCCCCTCATCCGTATGACCAACATCAACCTCCTGCCGGGCGCTTGGCGGCTGGAGGACCTCATCGCAGACACGGAGGAGGGCATCTTCATGGACACCAACCGCTCCTGGAGCATTGACGACCGGCGGCTCAACTTCCAGTTCGGGTGCGAGATCGCGTGGGAGATCCGGCGCGGCCGGAAGGTGCGCCTGCTCCGGAACCCCCTCTACACGGGCATCACCCCGGAGTTCTGGCGGTCGTGCGACGCGGTGTGCAACGAAGATCACTGGGTGCTGTGGGGAACCCCGAACTGCGGGAAGGGGGAACCCGGACAGATCGCCCGCACGGGCCACGGGGCCGCGCCCGCCCGGTTCCGGAACGTCCGGGTCTTCGGGAAGCGATAGCCATGTTGGGCGAGCGGAAGGTCAAAGAGCTGCTGAAGAACGCTCTGGCCCGTTCCCGGGCGGACGAGACGGAGGTCGTCCTTCTGGCCGAGGACGGGGCCCTCACCCGGTTCGCGAACAACACCATCCACCAGAACGTGTCGGAGACGAACGCCGAGGTGGCGGTGCGGGCGGTCATCGGGAAGCACCTGGGGGCTGCCGTCACCAACCGGCTCGATCCGGAGGCCATCGCGCAGGCCCTCGCCCGGGCGGAGGAGGCGGCTCGCCTGGCCCCGGAGACCCCGGACTTCCCCGGCCTTCCCGAACCCCTGCCCGTGGACGCGGTGATGGCCTTCGACGACGCGGTGGCTTCACTCGGCCCCGAGGACCGGGCCCGGGAGGTGCGGGAGGTGATCCGGATCGCGGAGTCAAGCGGGGCTGTCGCCGCGGGAGCCCTCTTGACGGCCGTGGAGGAGGTGGCGGTGGCGAACTCCAAGGGGGTGTTCTGCTACCATGTGGGCACCCGGATGCGGTTCAGCACCGTGGTGCACAGGGAGGACGGCTCGGGCTACGCGGAGCGGGTGACATGGCGGTGGGGGGAAGTGGAGATCCCCTCCCTGGCGCGTTCCGCGGTGGAACGGGCCAGCCGCGCCCAAAACCCCCGGGAGCTCGCGCCCGGCATCTACCCCGTGCTTCTGGATCCGTACGCGGTACAGGATGTGGTGAGCTGGCTGGGATACGCGGGCGCAGGAGCCCTGGCGGTGCAGGAAGGGCGCAGCTGGATGAACGGCCGGATCGGAACGAAGCTGCTCTCGGAGCGCGTGACCCTGTGGGACGACGGCCGGGATCCGAAGAGCATTCCGCTCCCCTTCGACTTCGAGGGAGTGCCCCGGCAGCGGGTGGTGATCGTGGAGCGCGGGGTCCCACAGGGACCCGTGTACGACACCGTGACCGCGGCCCGGGAGGGGAAGCGGTCCACCGGGCATGCGCTTTTGCGGGCCTGGCCGGAGGCCGCGAGCCTGGGCCCGCTTCCCGCTCATCTCTTCCTAACACCCGGAGATGCGACGGTGGAGGAACTGCTGGCGGATCTCCATCGGGGGCTGTACATCACCCGGTTCTGGTACACGCGCTTGGTGCACCCCCGGGACTGCGTGGTAACAGGGATGACCCGGGACGCGGTGTTCTGGGTGGAGGGGGGGGAGATCGCCTATCCCGTGCGGAACCTGCGGTTCACCCAGGGCTACGTGCAGGCTCTGGCTGGGGTTCGCCGGGTGGGGCGGGAGACGTGGCTGCTGAGCGACGGCCGGTTCGGGGCGGACCGAATCCCGGCCCTGCTCCTCGAGGCCTTCACCTTCACGGGCGTCACGGAGTACTAATCCCGCTCCACGGCCAGGGCCACCGCTTCCCCGCCGCCCAGGCACACGGCCGCGATCCCGCGCCGGGCGCCCCGTTCCTCCATGGCATAGAGCAGGGTGGTGAGGATGCGGGCTCCGCTCGCGCCGATGGGGTGTCCCAGAGCCACGGCCCCGCCGTGCACGTTCACCCGGTCGAGCGGTAGCCCCAACTTGCGGCAGACCCCGAGCACCACCGCGGCGAACGCCTCGTTGATCTCGAAGAGGTCCACCTCCTCCTTGGCCCATCCGAGCTGGGTGAGCAGCCGCTCGATGGCGTAGGCGGGCGCGATGGTGAACCACTCGGGCTCCGTAGCTGCAGTGGCGTATCCTGCGATGCGGGCCATGGGTGCCCGCCCCAGGCGCGTGGCCACCTCTTCCGAGGCCACCACCACCGCCGCGGCCCCGTCGCTGATGCTGCTGGCGTTCGCGGCGGTCACGGTTCCGTTGGGTTCGAAGGCTGGCGGGAGATGCGGGATCTTCCCGAAGTCCACCCGCCGGGGCTCCTCGTCCTCCTCCACCACGCCCTTCCCCTCCGGGAGCTCCACGGGCACGGTCTGCGACCGGAACAGGCCCCGGTCCAGGGCTTCCAGGGCCAGGCGGTAGGACCGCACCGCATACGCGTCCTGCTCCTCCCGGCCGATGCGGTACTCCGCGGCCAGCAGTTCCGCGCAGGATCCCATGTGGCAGTTCCGGTAGGCATCCCACAGCCCGTCGTGGATCATGGAATCCAGCAGCTCCCCGTGCCCCAGCCGGTACCCGGTGCGAGCCCGGGGAAGGAGATACGGCGCCTGGCTCATGTTCTCCATGCCGCCCGCCACCACCACCTCCGCATCCCCGGCCCGGATGGCCTGAGCGGCCAGCATCACCGCCTTGAGCCCGGAACCGCACATCTTGTTCACCGTGGTGGCGGGTACTGCGGGCGGAAGCCCTGCATAAATCGATGCCTGCCTGGCCGGAGCCTGCCCCAGCCCCGCGGAGAGGATGTTGCCCAGGATCACCTCGTCCACCCGCTCGGGCGCAATCCCTGCCCGCCGCACCGCCTCCCGCACCACCAGGGCCCCCAGCTTCGGCGCAGGAACGGCACTGAGGCCGCCCAGGAAGCGGCCGATAGGGGTGCGGACCGCGCTCAGGATCACCGCTTGGCGCATGGCCTTCCTCCGGAGGAGGCGCTTGATCCGATTGTACCGCGGCCGGAGGCTTCTCCGTCTGGTACAGTGGTGCGAAGAGACGGATGCTTGCGGAGGGAAGCGTGCGGGAGGAGTTCGGTCGGACGGACCAAGGCCACCTGAAGCTCGGCGGCTGCAGCGCGGTGGAACTGGCCCGGACCTACGGTACCCCCCTCTACGTGCTCGACGGGGAGCGGCTGCGGACCAACCTGGAGGCGTACCGGGAGGCGTTCCGGAGGTTCGTTCCCGCTGGCCGCCCTTATTACGCCTCGAAGGCCCTGTGCACCCTGGGCATCTGCCAGCTCGTGCACCGGTACGGGTTCGGGCTCGACGTCGCAAGCGGCGGGGAGCTTCACACCGCCCTGCGGGCGGGTGTTCCGCCGCAGGACCTGTGCTTGCATGGGAACAACAAGACCCCGGAGGAGCTGGAGATGGCCCTGGAGGTCGGGGTGGGCCGCATCGTGGTGGACAACTTCCACGAGCTGGACCTGCTGGAGGAGCTGACCCGGAGGAGGAACCGTCCCGTGGAGGTCTGGCTCCGCCTGACCCCCGGCATCGAGCCCCACACCCATCGGGCCATCCAGACGGGCGGGGTGGACACGAAGTTCGGGTTCGGAATTCCGGAAGGAGCCGCGGAGCGGGCGGTGCGGCGGGCCCTGGAGATCCCAGGGGTGCGGCTGCGGGGATTTCACAGCCACATCGGGAGCCAGATCCTGGAGCTCGAGCCCTTTGTGCGCAACGCACAGGCCGCGGTGGCCTTCGCGGCCCGGATGCGAACCGAGCTCGGGTACACCGCGGAGGAGCTCAACCTGGGCGGGGGGCTCGGGATCCGGTACACCGCGGCGGACCGCCCGCCCTCCATCGCGGACTACGTGCGCACCGTGGCGGAGGCGGTGCGGGCGGCCTGCGAGGAACACGGCTTCCCCCTTCCGGCCCTATTCTTAGAGCCAGGACGGTCCGTGGTGGGGCCCGCGGGCGTCACCCTGTACACCGTGGGGACCATCAAGGAGATTCCGGGCGTGCGTACCTACGTGGCGGTGGACGGCGGGATGTACGAGAACCCCCGTCCCGCCCTCTACGGTGCCCGGTACGAGGCGGTGGTGGCAGACCGGCCGGAAGACCCACCGACCCGGACCGTGGCCCTGGCGGGCCGGTGCTGTGAGTCCGGGGACGTGCTCATCTGGGAGGCGGCGCTGCCGGAGGTGCGGCCCGGGGACACCGTGGCGGTGTTCGCCACGGGTGCCTACACCTATTCCATGGCCAGCAACTACAACCGGTTCCCGAGGCCCGCCATGGTGCTGGTGGAGGGCGGGATCGCGCGCCTGGTGGTGCGGCGGGAGACCTACGAGGACCTGGTGCGCTGCGACCTCCCGCTTCTGCCGGAGGAATAGCCCGTCCCTGGCACGCGAGCTGCTCCGAGAGCCGTCCGGATGCGGGCAAGCCACGCGGTTCTCGGGGTGTGCACGGTGGCCTACGCCGTCTCGGGCTGGCTGCTCCTCCGCCCCCGGGCCTTCTGGAGTCCGGACCAGGCGGTGCGGTTCGTCCAGGTGGAGGTCCTGGCGCGGAACGGGCAGGTGAGCGTGCCGTACCCGGCGGCGGTGATCGATCCGGAGGGGCGGTTCTTTCCCGCGGGGAGCTGGTTCCACTTCGAGCGCGGGGGAAAGCACCACCTCTCCTACCTTCCGTACTTTGCGGCCCTCACCGCGCCTTTGTACGCGGCTTTCGGGTGGACAGGGCTTGTGGTCCTTCCGGGGCTTGCCGCTCTCGCCTCCGTAGCCGTCACCCTGCGGTTTTTGGATGACCGGGCGCCGGGCACAAGCGTGCTCGGCGGCCTGGGCCTGGGGCTCGGTTCGCCTCTGGTGCTCTATGCCGCCTCCTTCTGGGACCACGCCCTCGTGGTGGCCCTCGCCGCGGCGGCCTGCACGCTTCTGATCCGCGGGCTTGAAAGGCCCTCGCCCCGGACCCTCGGCCTTGCGGGCTTTCTCGTGGGCCTGGGGTTCTGGCTGCGCAACGAGATGTACGTGCTGGCGGCTGCGGTCCTCGTCGGCTGGCTTTTCCTCGGGGCCCCGAGGGTTTGGGGGGCTTTCACGTTGGGAACAGGCATGATCGCCGCAGGGGTGCCTCTGTGGGCGTGGAACACGTCCCTGTTCGGTCACCCCCTCGGGTACAAGGGGGCGAGCCTCGCGGCCTCCCGGGCCGAGGCCGTGGCCACCGCCGTGGGCGGGGGGTGGGAGTGGGGGATGCAGCGGCTTCTTGTGGCCTACTACCAGCTCGTGAACACCGACTTCTACGGCCTCACCTGGCGGCACCTACAGACCTCCCTGGGGGCCACCGCGGCCTTCCTGGGGGCCGCGTTCCTGCTGGGTCTCGGCGTGCGTAGGCGGTCGGAGCGGCTTGTGGCCCTGGGGGGACTGCTCGCGGTGGCGTCGATCCTCCTCGTGGCCGCAAGGCGTTCTGCGGTGAGTGGCCTCCTCCCGGCCTTCCCCGCGCTCTTGCTGGCCTTCCTCCCGGGCCGGAGGGAGCGGTGGGAGGGGTTTCTGTGGGTGACGTGTCTGGTTTTCACGGTCGGGGTGGTGGTGACCGGTACGCGGGGTGGGGTCCAGTGGGGACCCCGCTACCTCCTGCCGGTCCTCCCGGCTCTCACCTGGCTTGCGTTCGCCTGTGTGGATCGCTGCCGGATTTCCCGCCCGGAGGTCTGGCCCGCGGTGCGCGGGATCTCGGCCGCGCTCGTGGGGGCAGGGGTTTTGGTCCAGGCCTCGGGCGTAGACCAGCTTGAGCAGTGGACCGCCCGCAACCGGGCGGGGATGGAGGGGCTGCGTGGGGCACCGGCGGAGGTGGTGGTCACCTCCTTCGAGTGGATCGCGCTCCTCGCGGGCCCCGTGTACTTCGAGAAGCAGCTGATGCTGGTGCAAACTCCGGAGGATCTGCGGGCGCTCGTGCACCGGTTCGCAGCGCTTCAGATCCCCCGCTGGACCTACGTTCCGGCCTCCGGGGCGCGGTTCACGCCGCGTTCCGTGATCGGGTGGAGCGCGGAAGCGGGGTGGCCCTACCGGGTGGCGGAGGACCGGTTCGATCCGGGGAGCGGGTTGCGGCTCGTGACGTTCGAGGGCGGAAGGTGAGGCGGGATCCGGGTGCTCTCTTCGCGGCGGTCGCGGGCACGGCGGCCTTAGCCCTCGCGGCGCTCGACCTGGCGCGCCACCGCGCCTTCTGGTCTCCGGATTCGGGCCTGCGCTTTTTGCAGGTGGAGGCGCTGGTGCGACAGGGGTACCGTCGCGTCAGCATCCCGTATCCCGGCGCACGGTTCGATCCCGGGGCCCGCTACCTCCCCTTCGGTGATTGGTTCCTCGTGCGGCGTGGTGGCCAGCTCTGCGTCGTGTACCCGCCCTACTTCCCCGCTCTGGCTTCCCTCCCGTACCGGGCCCTGGGCTTTGCCGGACTCCTCGTCCTGCCCCTGGCGGGAGCGGTCGCGGTGCTAAGGATCATCGCGCACCTCCAGAAGGCCTCGGAACCTCCGTGGCCGGCCCTGGCCGTGCTCGCGGTCCTGAGTACACCCCTCGCGGTCTACGGCCTCCTGTTCTGGGATCACGCGCCCGCCGCAGGGCTCGGTGCGGGCGCGGCGGCGCTCGTCACGGCCGCCGGATGGCAGAAGCGTGATGCCCCCGCGTTCCTCTCGGGGTTGCTGGCGGGGCTCGGGTTGTGGCTCCGCACCGAGATGTACCTCTTCACCGTTGCCCTGATGCTCGCCGCGTGGCGGGTCTTCGGCAGACGCGTGGCGGCCTGGGTCGCTGTCGGGGCGCTCGTGCCGGCCCTGGCCGTGTGGACGCTCAATCTCCACCTTTTCGGCCACCCCCTCGGCCTCAAGGGAGAAGCGGCCGTGGGCGCCCGAGTCGCGGAGGTCCGATCCGCAGCCCAGGCGGTGGAAGGATGGGCAAAACGCCGCCTCCTGGTGGCCTACGATCTCCTGATCAGCACGGAGCAGCCGCAGAACGGAGAGCAGCCCGAGCGGATCGGCCCTTCCCTCGCCGTCTCAGGCGCGGTGGTTGCGGGAAGCGCCCTCCTGACCTGGGGCGCCTGGAGCCGGGACGTGGCCCGGATCCTCGTGGGTGCAGGGGTCGCGGTTTTGGGCCCCGTTTACGCCGCGGTCACCGGTCAGCACCTCATGGGTTTGCTGCCCACCATGCCGTTTGTGGCCGCCCTCCCGCTGGCCGTGGGCAATCCGAGCCCGGAGGTCCGGTACCCCCTGCTTGTTGGACCCTGTACTTCGCGGCGGTGCTCGCCACGGCCAGCGTGGGCGGTCTCCAGTGGGGCCCTCGGTACCTGCTCCCCGCGATCCCGCTTATCGTGTGGGCCGCGGTGGCTGCCCTCGCTCCGTTGAGCCGGAGCTGGCCCCACGGGGCCCGGGCCATGCATCTGGCCGTCGCGATCCTGACCGCCGGGGGACTCACCGTACAGGCCGCGGGCGTTCTGGCGGTCCGGTCCGATGGAGCGGCTCTGGTGGCCCTCCAAGACGCGATCGAGCGCCGCTCCGCACCGGTGCTGGTAAGCGGAGCCGAGCCGGTGCTGCGGGCCCTGGCTCCTCTGTACTTCCGCCGGGTCCTGCTGCGGGTGGACGGCCCGGAGGCCCTCCGGGACCTCGTGCGGACCCTGAGCCGGTATCGGGTGCGGGAGTGGACCTACGTCCCGTTCACCGGTGCACGCTTTGACCGACGCCGGATCGAGCGGTGGTCGGAGGAAGCGGGCTAGCGGTTCCGGGTGGTCCGGGACGAGACCCTGCCCATGGTGTTCGTGGCGGAGGCTCGGGATTACCGGGCGCTCACGGCGGTGCGCCTGATCACGTACCGAGCTCGGGAGCCGTGACGCGTTGGGAGTCCGGTGCGCGTTACAATCGGGCAGAGAACCGAAACGGCCGGCGGCTACGGGTTTCGGATGGAGCGGAGCGCAGACTGGCTGGATCAGGCGTGGGGCGACCTGGAGCATGCCCGCAACGACCTCGTCTCCGGCTTCCACGACTGGGCGTGCTTCTCCGCCCAGCAGGCCGCCGAGAAGGCGGTGAAGGCGGCGCTGCACCGGCTGGGGGGGGAGGCGTGGGGGCACTCGGTCGCAGACCTCCTCACAGAGCTTGGGAGACATCACGCGGTCCCCTCCGAGCTGCAGGAGGCGGCCCTGGAGCTGGACAAGGCATATATCGCCTCCCGATACCCGGACGCGCATCCGTCGGGGTCTCCGCGCCGGCGGTACACCCGGCGGGAGGCGGAGCGGATGGTGGGGTATGCCGATGAGATCGTCCGGTTCTGTACGGATCTTTTATCCCGCATATAGCCGGGAGGAGCTCATCACGTTGCTGCGGACGCGGATCAGGGAGTTAGCACGGTCCCTTCCGCTCCGGCGGGCGGTGCTCTTCGGCTCCTGGGCCACGGGCCGTGCCACGGCCCGCAGCGATGTGGACCTCCTGGTGGTCTACGCGGGGCCCGCGCGGGAGGACGCCTACCGGATCGTACGCACCGTGGTGGCGCTGCGAGGGCTTGAGCCGCACGTGTACTCCGAGGCGGAGGCAGAGGTCCTCCGGCCTCTTCTCGAACGCATGACGCGGGGAGGGGTAGAGCTGCTGTGAGAAGGGCCCGGGTGCGTCGCGAGGAGGCAAGGCAGATCGGGGAAGCGTGCGCCCGGATCCTCCGGGAACGGTTCGGAGCCCGGGCGGTGTGCCTCGTGGGTTCCGCGGCGGGGGAGAGCCCTTGGCACGGCGGGTCGGACATAGACCTCGTGGTGGAGGGATTACCGCCGGGCCGGTATCTGGAGGCCCTCTCTGCTCTTTGGGAGCTCCTTCCCGAGGGGCTGAACGTGGACCTCATCCCGCTGGAGGATGCCTCCCCGGAACTCGCGGCCCGGATCAGGGGGGAGGAGCGAATGCCGGAGGATCCAAAAGCGGCGCTCCGGAAAGAAATCGGGGACGAGCTGGCGAATCTGGACCGACTGGTCGCCCAGGCGAACGCGCTCCTGCAGAAGTTGCCTTCTGCTCCCACCTTCGTGGAGACCGCGGCTGCGGGGAAACTGGCGCACGATTTCTACACGGGCGTCGAACGCCTCTTCGAGCGGATTGCGGTTCGGCTGGGGCCTGGACTCCCCGCGGGACCGAGCTGGTACACGTGGCTGCTGCGCGGCATGAAGCGGGAGGTGGAGGGAGTGCGCCCGGCGGTCATCGATCACGCCCTGGCTCTGCGCCTGGCGGACTACCTTCGGTTTCGCCACCTCTTCCGCCACAGCTACGGCTATGAGCTCCTGTGGGACCGCCTCGCGCCCCTCGTGGAGGGTCTGGAGGAAACGCTGCGGGAGCTGAAGCGTCAGCTCGACCGGTTCCTGGAGGCCCTGGATCGGCTGTGAGCCTTCGCGCTCCGGAGGATCTGCCGGTCCTACCAGGATCCCGGACGCGGGCGCGTTCGTGGGAGCCCTGGTGCGCGCGGACCTGTGGGAAGAGGTGGAGGGGGTGAGTAAGAGGTGAAGCTGGACGGGCCGGCGGGCGGCGAAATTGGACGGGTGCCCCTCTGGCGGAACTCTGTGGTGAACATAGCCGGTCAGGCCGTTCCAGCCGCGGCCTACGCTCTGGTCCTTCCTTCCCTCATCTACGCACTCGGTTTAGTACGGTTCGGAGTGTTTGCCCTCGTGTGGACTCTGTTCTCGTACCTCACCTTCTTTGATCTGGGTCTAGCCCGCGGGGCTGCTCGAGCCGCTGCCCAGGCCCACGCACTTGGGAACCACCACTTGCTTCCACGGATACTCTGGACTTCGTGTCTCTTGTTAACCACGGTTGGAGGGGTAGTTGGGATCACGCTGTGGATGGCCGCACCTACCGGAGTTACATGGCTTCGACTTTCCCCCGAGATCCGGGTCGAAGCCATGAATGCGTTTCACCTCACCGGCTTAGTGCTCCCGGTGTTTCTGGCAGCTTGGGCGCTCCAAGCGGTCCTGGAGGGCCTGCGATGGTTTGGGCCCCTCGCCGTGGCGAGGGGAGCACTTGGGATCGTGACCGCTGTAGGTCTAGCTGCTACCGCTCGCATCGGTCTTGCTGCGATGATCATGGCCATGGCCGGCACCCGGGCCCTGTACCTGGTGGCGCTGGCATGGACCGCGGGAAGAGCGATGCCCCGGGTCTGGACGAATCCATGGTTTGACGGACGCGTGGCGCGAGAGCTCGTGGAGTTTAGCCGGTGGATCGTGGTGCACGCGTGGATGGCCCCCTTGCTCGCGTATGGGGACCGGTTCCTGGTGGCCGTTCTGCGGGGAGCCGCGGATGTCTCCCTGTACACGGTTCCCCAGGAGACCGTCCTCCGGCTCATGCTCCTGCCCGCAGCGGTGGCCACGGCAGCATACCCGGCGCTGAGCGGAGGCCAGGCGGTGGGGGACATGCGGATCGTTCGGAGAACTTATGCAGAAGGGGTGCGTTTGGTGAGCGCCGTGCTGGGCCCCTGCGCGCTGCTCTTGGTGCTATTCCCGGGCGAGATCCTCCATCTCTGGATCGGTCCTCAGGCACGGGCTTCCGCGGATCCCCTGCGGCTGCTGGCCCTAGGAGGGTTCCTGTTCGGGTGCGCGCATGTCCCGTCCGTAGCGTTCACAGCCCTGGGGCGGCCCGACGTCCCGGCTCGGGTCACTCTGGCACTAGCACTACCGTTCCTGGTAGCAGCCGCGTTTTTGATTCGGATCCAGGGGGCGATCGGTGCAGCCCTAGCTTGGTCGCTCCGGGCCGGCGTCCAGTTCGGGGCCTACATGATCCTGCTCGGAGGGATCCTGGGTTCCAATGAACCTCTGGGGTCGAGGGACACGCGTGGTTCGGTCATAAGGTGGATTTTGGCTTTGGGGCTCGCGGCCGCAATGGATGCGGTTCTCCATCCACCCCTGGAAATACGGATAGGCTTGGTCGGAGTGGTTGTGGCCATGTGGGCGTACCGGTGGGTTGCGGCGAAGCTGGCGTCCCGGGTAGCCCTGGAGGAGGGAGAGGGATGCGTTGGGAGCGTCCGATCCAGAAGCTGAGGTGGTACCTCCGGGAGCATCGGTGGCGGGGGATCGGTTATTTCGCAGCGGATATGGCCTTCTGGAGGTTGCGAAACCTGAGGCATTTATATCGTGTGATGAAATGGAAGGGCATGGCTCGGAGGCGCCCTTCGGAGCAATTGTGCTTTGAGGTGCAAGGGTTGCGTCTATATCTAAATCCCTTAGATCTAGGCCTTTCCGCTGAACTTGCCATCGATCGTGTACACGAGCCTATCTTAACTGATGTTTTGCAGTCGCTGTTACATCCTGGTATGACGGTAGTAGACGTGGGAGCAAATTTAGGATATTTTGCCTTACTGGCTGCGCGAAGGGTGGCCCCCAATGGTCGAGTGTTCGCATTAGAGCCTTTTCCTGCCAGTTATCAATTGCTTCGGAGGAACATTGAGGCAAATGGATTCAACCACGTAGTAGCGCTTCCCGTAGCGGCCGGGCGTAGCAGCGGAAAGAGAAAGATCTATGTTTATCCGCAGGCGAACTGGAATAGCTTCTTCTCAGGAAACAGGAAGCCGATAGACGAATTAGATGTAGATGTATGTACATTGGACAATTTGTTAACTAATGTACCGCGTGTTGACCTCATTCGTATGGATGTGGAAGGAGCCGAATTGGACGTACTGTATGGTAGTCAAAAAATTTTGGGAAATTTGAGTCCAAAGATAGTTATAGAGGTACATCCTACCCTGCTAGGTGTGGACGGATATCGTGAGTTGTTAAATTTGCTTTCTCAGTTAGGATACGATGTGTTGTTCGCTTGGGGGAGACATCAGGACGAGGTTTTATGGCTTCAGTGGCTTACCGTGATGTTGCACCCCAACAAAGAGCAAAATAGGACGTCGATCACGAATCTTGAGAAACTCTTTGCATTAGAAGAAACGATCACAATTGTCTTCGCCAAAAGCACAGTGTAGGCTTCAGGACAGGAAGCTGAGCGGATAATCAGAAGTGATACGAACAGCAACGAATTCTTAACGATCGGAAGGAAAAGCAAAGGATATGAAAGTCTGTCTGGTGGTAGCTACAAGGGAACGGAAGAATTCGGTAAAGCAGCTGTTGCGGTCTATCAAGGAGCAGAACCATGATGATATACGGGTGGTCATCGTCGAC
>JAVKHN010000043.1:0-16831 GCA_031459935.1 Candidatus Sysuimicrobium calidum
CCTAGCGCCGGAGCCCAAGAGCCCCCACGGTCTGGACGTGGCCCCGCGGGGCGACTACATCGTGGTGGGCGGGAAGCTGGACCCGAACGCCACCGTGTACAGCTTCCGCAAGATCCAGGAGGCCATCCGCAGCAAGGCCTTCAGCGGCCGGGACGACTACGGGATCCCCATCCTGAAGTTCGACGCGGTGGTGGCCGCCCAGGTGAAGCTCGGACTCGGGCCGCTGCACACCATGTTCGACGACAAGGGCAACGCGTACACGAGCCTGTTCCTGGACAGCGCGGTGGCCAAGTGGACCCTGGGACCGCCGTACAACCCGCCGGAGCGCGCGTGGAAGCTGGTGCAGAAGCTGCCCGTGCAGTACAACATCGGACACCTGACCGCGGTGGAAGGCGACACCACGAAGCCCGGCGGGAAGTACCTGGTCGCCTTGAACAAGTGGTCCGTGGACCAGTACCGGAACGTGGGTCCGCTGCTGCCGCAGAACTTACAGCTGGTGGACATCAGCGGCGAGGAGATGAAGCTGCTGAGCAACACGCCGGTCGGAATCGGGGAGCCGCACCTGGCGCAGATCGTCCGAATGGACCGGGTGAAGAGCTGGGAGGTCTACCCGGTGGGGACCAACCCACTGACGATGCGGCCGGACCCCAACGCCACCAAGCCGGGGCAGCAGCGGGTGGTGCGGCAGGGCCGGACGGTGCACGTGTACATGACCGCCATGCGGAGTCACTACGTCCCGGACCGGGTCCGGGTAAAGCGGGGGGACACGGTGATCTTCCACATCACCAACATCGAGCGCACGAAGGACGCCATCCACGGGTTCGCCATCGACCGGCACAACGTGAACTTGAGCCTGGAGCCCGGGAAGACGGAGACGGTGGTGCTGCGGGCAGAGCGGCCGGGCGTGTACCCGTTCTACTGCACAGAGTTCTGCTCGGCGCTGCACCTGGAGATGATGGGCTATCTCGAGATCGAACCCTAGGGGGCCGCGGGGGGCGGGTACTGCCCGCCCCCCGCTGAGTTTTGAGGAGGTGCGGAAGTGCGCAGTCCCAAGGTGCGGGCAGGGAGAGGGGCGGTGGGGATGCCGCTGCTGGCGGCGGTGTTGCTGGCCGCCTCGCTGGTCTTGCCCTACTGGCAGCTGACCCTCTACGCACCCCAGTACCCGGGCGGGCTGAGGGTGTTCGTGCACCTCACCCACGTGGCAGGGGATGCCCAGGAGGTCACGACCCTGAACCACTACATCGGGATGAAGCCTCTGGAAGAGGCCGCACCCGTGGAGCGCGCGGTGGCCGTCCCCGTGGTGTTGGTGTTCGGGGCGCTGGCGGTCCTGTCCGGTACCCTGCGGGGCCCCTGGCGGTGGCTGCTGCGTCTGCCCCTGGTCCTGTTCCCCCTGGGGTTCTTCGCGGACCTGGCTGCGTGGCTCTGGTACTACGGCCACTCCATGGACCCCGCGGCACCCATCCGGCTGGAACCCTTCATGCCCGCCATCCTGGGCCGTGGGGTGATCGCGCAGTTCCGGACAGTTGCGAGCTTCCACGTAGGGTTCTACCTGGCCCTGGCGGCGAGCCTGGTGGCCCTGTACGACCTGTGGCGGAAGCATGCGCAGCACGAGGGGATGCGCGTGCAGGTCGCCGGGCCGGTGGAGGTGGCGGGCCGGTGAGGTGGGCCCTGGCCGCGGCGGCACTGCTGGTGGCCGCGTGGGCTGCGGCCGGGTCCAGCACTCCGCCTACCCTGCAGGCTCTGGTGGACGCTGCACCCCCGGGGTCGGAGGTGGTGGTCCGGGGGGTGGTGCGGGGTCCTGTGGTGATCCGCAAGCCGCTGCGGCTGGTGGGCGGATCCGGGGCTGTGATAGATGGCGGCGGGCAGGGAACGGTGGTGCGCATCGAGGCCCCCTCCGTGTACCTAGCTCAGCTGCACATCCGCAACAGCGGCCCGGAGCTCAACACGGAGGACGCGGGAGTGTACGTGGGAGCGCCGGGGGCCGTACTGGAGGATCTGGTGCTCGAGGACGTGCTGTTCGGCCTGAACCTGAAGCAGGCGGACGGGGCGGTGGTGCGGCGGGTGCGGCTTTCGGGTAAGCCCCTACCCCTCAACCGGCGCGGGGACGGCATACGCCTGTGGTACAGCCAGCGGGTCACCCTCACCGATGTGCAGGTGGAAGGGATGCGGGACGTGCTCCTGTGGTTCACCCAGGACTCCGTGCTGCACCGGCTGCAGGTCAGGGACTCCCGCTACGGGGTGCACTACATGTACGCGCATCGCACACCCCTGCTGGACAGCACCCTGGAAAGCAACGCGGTGGGGGCGTATATCATGTACAGCAACGGCGTGCGGGTAGAGAGAAACCGCTTCCTCCACAACCGCGACGTGCCTGGGGTAGGACTGGCCTTCAAGGAATCGGACCTCGTGGTGGTACGGCACAACGCGGTGGTCAATAACCGCGTGGGCGTCTATTTCGATGCCACGCCGATGGGGGGAGAGGGGCGGGGGTGGTTCGAGGGGAACGTGGTGGCCGGGAACGCATTCGGCTTACTCCTCCTCAGCAACGCCGCGGGCAACACCTTCACCCGGAACACCTTCGCGGCGAACCGGGAGACGGTGCGCACGGAGGGCGGAGCGAGCGGCCGCAACCGGTGGGAGGGGAACTACTGGGATGAGTACCTGGGGGTGGATCTGGACGGGGATGGCGTTGGGGAGCTCCCCTTCCGCCTGCGACGGTGGTTCGAGTCCGCGTCGGAGAACGTGCCCGTCGCAGGTCTGCTGCACGCAAGTCCCGGCCTGCACGCGGTGGAACTCGCGGCCCGGACATTCCCTCTGTTTGCTCCGCAACAGGTGCTGGTGGACCCACGGCCGCTCGTACGCCCCGCGGTGCCCCCGGAGTTCGTTGAGGAGGAACGCTCCGCCGCCTTCGCCGCCAGCAGCCTGGGGATCGCTTCGTTGGGTCTGGGCGTGATGTGGCGGGTGCGGAGGCCGCGGAGCCGGGAGGTGGCGGGATGATCCGCTGCGAGGGGGTCACGGTGCGGTTCGGGAACCGGGCGGTGTTGGAGGGAGTGACCCTGGAGGTGCCCGCGGGGCAGCGGGTGGCCCTCCTGGGACCGAACGGTGCGGGCAAGACCACCCTGTTGCGCTGTCTGCTGGATCTGGTGCCGTACAAGGGCACGGTGACCGTAGGGGGCTACGACGTCCGTCGCCAGGGTTCTTCGGCCCGGCGGCTCGTGGGCTATGTTCCGCAGCTTCCTGCCTTTTCTCCGCACCTCACGGCCGCGGAGGCGGTGGCCCTGGTCCAGGAGCTGCGGGGGGAGATGCCGGATCCCTGGCCCTTGCTGGAACGGGTGGGTCTCCGGGAGCACGGTTACAAGCCCGCAGTACGTCTTTCGGGTGGCATGCTCCGCCGGCTGGGTCTTGCGGTTGCCCTCGTGGGGGATCCTCCGGTGCTGGTGCTGGACGAGCCCGCCAGCTACCTGGACCGGGAGGGGGAGACGTGGCTGGTGAGCTGGCTGCAGGCTGCGGCGGGGAAGACCGTGGTGGTGGCGAGCCACCAGCTGCGGCGTCTGGAACGGCTCGTGGACCGGGTGGTGGTGCTGGAGGGAGGAAAGGTGGTGGCGGATGTCCCCGCCGGCGAGCTGTGGCGCCGGCACTGGGTGGAGGTGGTGGTGCAGGGGCCGCGGCCGGAGCCTCTGCCCGCAGGGGTAGAGGTTCTGGTGAGCCGCAACGGCGCCGTGCACCTCCGGGTGCCGGACGCCGCCCTCCCCGACCTCCTCCGGGTTCTCCGGGGCCGGCCCTTCCGGGTGCACGAGCCGGAGGGGGAGGATCTGCTGCGGGAGGTGCGCGGATGACCGCCCTAATCATGGCCCGGTGGGACGCGCGGGCGAGCCTGCGGGACCGGTGGTTTCTCTCCCTAGCCTTCGCCTTCTGGGCCCTCACCCTCGCGGCCGCCGCCACCGCCCTGGCGGGCCTCCGGGTGATCGGGCTCTCCTCCTTCGCCCGGGCCGCGGCGGCCCTGATCCACCTCGCGCAGCTCTTCGTCCCCCTCCTGGGTCTCACCCTGGGCGCGGGGTGGCTGGCGGGGGATCGGGAAACCGGGGCCCTGGAGTTTCTGCTGGCCCAGCCCGTCTCCCGCGGCGCCCTGTACGCGGGACGCTACGGGGGGCTGGCGGCCTCGGTATTGTCGGCCATCTGGCTCGGCTACGGGGCCGCGGGAGTCGTGCTGGCTTGGGGCGCGGGCCCGGAGCACGTGGGCGTCTTCCTGGCCCTTGTGGGCCTCAGCAGCCTGCTCGCGATGGCCACGCTTTCCGTGGGGTTCCTGATCTCCGCCTTCGCGCCCACCCGGGGGAGAGCCCTGGGCTGGGCTCTGCTGGTGTGGCTGGGGTTCGTGGTGCTGCAAGACCTCGGGGTGCTGGGAGCTGCGCTGAGCTTGCGGCTCCCGGCTTCGGCGGTGCTCCTCCTGGCCGCGCTGAATCCGGTTTCCGCCTTCCGCATGGGCGGGATCCTCCTCGTGACCCGCAGCCCGGAGCTCCTGGGCCCGCTTGCCCTGCTCGCGGTGGACCGCTTGGGGCAGACGGGTGCCCTGCTGACCCTGCTGGCGGTGCTCGGCGGGTGGAGCGGGATCAGCTACGCGGTTGGGCACCTGAGGTTTACTCGGGCCCTGCACCCGTGAGGTGGGCTCTCCCACTTCTTGTCCTGTTGCTCGGGGCGTGCGCCCCGAACCCCACGGCTCAGGTCTCCGGAGAGGGGTGGAAGGTCTCCCTGGAATGGTTTCCCGCCCGGCCCCAGGCACTCCGGCCCGTCACCCTGCGGCTGCGGATCCAGGACGGCACCGGCCACCCCCTGGCGATCACGAACCTGCAGGTCAGGGCCTCCATGCCCGAGATGACCCACGAACCGGAGGAGATCCCCTTCCGGCAGGCGGGCCCGGGACACTACGAAGCGCAACACGCCTTCTCCATGGACGGCCGGTGGGAGATCCGGGTAAGCGGGCAGGCAGAGGGCGTGCGGATCCTCGCGACCTTCACCCTGGACGCCGGGCCCTAGCCACGTGCCCCAGCCGGTCCGGGACACAGGAGCCCTCGATGGCCAGCATGTTCACCACACCCCGAACTCCCGGAATCGCCTGCACGAGCTCCTCCACCCGCTCCCGATCCTCGCCGGAGGGCACTGTGCCCGTGAGGGTGACCCACCCGCACTCCACCGCAGACCGCACCCGCTGATGGGTAGGGAGGTGGCGGCGCAGGGCCCGCCGGACGGCCCGGGCCAGCTCCAAGTCGCTCGCGGGGGCGGGGTGAAGCCCCTGCACGCTCAGGTGGTTCACCACGTCCAAAACCCCGGGGACCCGATGGGCGGCCTCCTGGGCCGCGAACTTCTCCACGGCACCGCTCACACGTCCAGTGAGGATGGCGATCCCGTTTTCCACGCGCGCCTGCACGCGCTCGGGGTCCACGCGCGTATCCACCTGAAGCTCCCGCACCACCCGGCGGTGCCTTCTCGTGTCCGCGGGTCGGCCCGTCATGTTCTCACCTCCCATGACAAGTTAGGTGAACCGCAGGTGCAGGTGCATCGGCTGGGGAGCGGATCTGCGCGACCTCGGAAGTACCGCAGGGATTCGGCATCCCCTCCTGGATTCCTCCTCCGGGGGCAGAGGTGGGAGGAGGTCACGGGATCCATCGGGTCCGGACCCGATTCCGGCTTCCCCAAAATCGGGTCCCGATCCGATGCCCCACGTGAACGCCCTGTGTTCACCTGGGGTCAACCAGACTCTTGTGGAGCTGGAAGGTATGGGTGCGGGAGCCCTGGTGGCCCTCTGGGTGGTGTTTGGCGCGGTGTTCCTGGTGGTATCTTTCCGATTCGGTGCCTTTCCCCTGAGTGCGGCGCGGGAGGCGGAGATCGCGGACCACGCCTTTCGCCTCCTGATGCTGCTCGCAAGTCCCGTGTTCGCCGCGGTGGTCTCCGTGCTGGTGTACGTGCTCGTAGGGCGCAGAGGCCGCGGGGATCCACCGGAAGCTCCCGCGTACGTTTCTGAGCATCCCGCCGTCCCCCGCGTGTGGTTCGCCTTGACCGCGGCCCTGTGCGCCTACGTGGTCTACAACCCGGGGCTGGTGGGGCTCGCGGAGATGCGGGGAGTGCCGCTGGGGGAAGTGCTGGCCCGCGGCCGATACGCGGCGGTGGGACTCCCGGAACTTCCTCCGGGCGGGGAGCTGGTGGTGCGGGTGCGGGCGAGCCGCTGGCTGTGGCAGTTCGAGTACCCGGAGCAGGGGGTAAGCAGCCGGGAACTGGTGCTGCCCGTGGGACGGCGGGTGCGGTTCGAGGTGACCTCCACGGACATCGTGCACAGCTTCTGGGTCCCCGCTTTCCGGAGCAAGATCGATGCGGTTCCCAACCTCACCACGTACCTGCACGTGACCCCGACCCGCACGGGGTCGTTCGAGGAGAGTGTGGACCTGCGGGTGCAGTGCGCGGAGCTGTGCGGGGTGGGGCATGCCCTCATGGCCTCCCCCGTGCGGGTGGTGACCCCCGAGGCGTTCGAAGCCTGGGTGACGCAGCAGGCACGGAGGTAGGCGCATGCGGGTCCTCGGCCCGGTCCTGAGAGGTCTGCTGTACGGGGCAGTTGGCTACGTGGTGGGCGGGCCGGTGCTGGCCGCGGTGGTGCGGGCCGCGGGCGGTTCCTTCTCCTTCGATCTGGAGCTGGCCACGGGCTCGGTGCTGGGCACGGTGGGCTGGCTGGCCGGCGTGGGGGTGTGGGAGGTGTGGGCCCGGGGCTGGTTCGGGCTGCCGGTGCGATCCTGGCCGGAGGAGGACGGGGTGGCCCGCTACTTCCGCTTCACCACGGATCACAAGGTGATCGGCATCCAGTACCTGGTGACGTTCCTGGGGCTGTTCTTCCTGGGCGGACTGCTGGCCATGCTCATGCGGTGGGAGTTGCTGCGCCCAGGCCTGCAGCTACTGACCCTCAACGGCTTCAACCAGGTGATGAGCCTGCACGGCATCATCATGATCGCCGTAGCCGTGGCCATCTTCCTGGGGGGGCTGGGGAACTACTGTGTACCGCTGATGATCGGCGCTCACGACATGGCCTTCCCGCGGATCAACGCCCTCAGCTACTGGCTCACCCCGCCCGTGGCGGTGATGCTGCTGGCGAGCCTGCTGGTGGGCGGGTGGGACTCCGGGTGGACGGCGTACCCGCCCCTCAGCGCGGTGAACGCCCCCGGGCAGGTGCTCATGATCGTGGCGGTGGTGGTCTTCGGGCTGTCCAGCATCCTGGGCGGGATCAACTTCCTCGTGACCATCGCCCGCATGCGGGCTCCGGGCATGACGTGGGGCCGGCTGCCGATCTTCGTGTGGTCCGTGTTCGCGGCGTCGCTGCTGAGCTTCATCTTCACCCAGTACTTGGCCGCGAGCCTGCTCATGGTGCTGTTGGACCGGGTGGCGGGGACGAGCTACTTCCACTTCGCCCGGGGCGGAACCCCCGTCGTCTACCAGCAGCTGTTCTGGTTCTACTCGCACCCCGCGGTGTACATCATGATCCTGCCCGCCTTCGGGGCGGCCCTGGAGGTGATCACCCACTTCGCCCGCACGCCCCTGTACGCGTACCGGTGGGTGGTGGGAGGGTTTCTGGGCATCGTGGGGCTCAGCGGCATCGTGTGGGCCCACCACAACTTCACCAGCGGTATGCCCGGCTGGATGCACGCGCCCATGATGGCCACCACGGAGGCCATCTCCGTGCCCACAGGCCTGGTGTTCCTGGGGGCCCTGGGGACCCTGGTGCGGGGGCGGCTGTGGCTGCGCACGCCCATGCTCTTCGCCCTGGGGTGGGTGTGGAACTTCCTCATCGGAGGCATCACCGGGATCTTCAACGCGGACGTGGCCACGGACCTCCATCTGCACGACACGTACTTCGTGGTGGGCCATTTCCACTACACCATCATGGGCGGGGAGATCTTTGCCCTGCTGGCGGCGGTGTACTACTGGTACCCGAAGATCACGGGCCGGATGTACGACGAGCGCCTTGGGAGACTGCACTTCTGGTGGACCTTCCTGGCGTTCAACGCCACGTTTCTGCCCATGTTCTGGGCGGGGCTGCACGGGATGAACCGGCGCATCGCGGACTATCCCGCGGCCTTGGGCGGGGTGAACTTCTGGACCAGTATTGCGGCCTTCCTGCTGGGCGCGGGCTTTCTGGTGTTCCTGTACAACTTCGTGGTCAGCTGGGTACGGGGTCCGCAGGCGGAGGCCAATCCCTGGCATGCTTCCACCCTGGAGTGGCAGGTGCCGAGCCCGCCGCCGGTGGAGAACTTCCCGGCCCCGCCCGCGGTGGTGGGCCCGCCCTACGTGTACGGGATCCCCGGGGTCCGGCACGCGGTGCTCGGTGTGGCGGGAGGAAGTGAGGAATGAGCCGGTTGCAGCGTAAGCTCCAGCTGGGTACATGGGTGTTTGCGGGGCTGGCGGCCCTCACCGGGGTGGAGTGGTTCGCGGCCCGCTGGCCCGGCTCGCTCCTGTGGCTGGGGCTCATCGCCCTGGGCAAGACCGCCCTCATCGCGGAGTACTTCATGCACTACTCGCAGCTGCTGCGGGAGGAAGAATAGAATGCGCCAGGAAGCCACCGTTCGCCTCACCCGGGAGGAGCTGCAGAACGCGCGGCTGGGGCTGTGGCTCTTTATCGTATCGGAGGCGGCGCTGTTCAGCGCCTTCGTGGCGGCCCGCTACCTGAACCTGGGGACGTCCCGCCCTGCGGAGCTGAATCAGCTCCTGGGGCTAGCGATTACCGCAGTGCTGCTGTTGAGCAGCCTGACCGCGTATCGCGCGGAGACCTGCATCGCGCACGGGGATCGAGCAGGATTCCTACAGAACACCCTGTGGACGATCCTGCTGGCGGCGGTATTCCTGGTGGGGGTGGTGGTGGAGTGGGTGGAGGGCTTTCACTTCTTCCCGCCCTCCACCCGGTACGGGACCAGCTTCTTCTCCCTGACGGGGCTGCACGGGCTGCACGTGCTCAGCGGGGCGGTGTTGCTGGTGGGCATCTACCTCCACGGCCGGCGCGGCCGCTACGGCCCCAGGGACTACTGGCCCGTGGAGGGGGTGGTGAAGTACTGGCACTTCGTAGACGTGGCGTGGGTGTTCCTCTATCCCACGCTGTACCTGGTGGGGTGAAACCATGGCGGAACCCGTAGTGAGCTTCTCGCAACTCCTGGATGCCTTGAGCGAGCAAGCAGGTTGCCCGCTCTTCGTGGCTGCCTCGGACGGCACCCCTCTCGCGGCACCGCGGCAGCACGCCATCCCGTGCCTGCAGGCGCCGGAGTGGGAGGGGATCTGTCCGGGGGCCCGGGCGTTCGCAGGCGGGCCTCCTGGGACGGCGCTCGTGTGGACCTGCCCGAAGAACGCCCAGCCGCACCTGGTGGTGCCGGTGGCCAACGGATCTCGGCAGGCGGTGGTGATGGCGGAGCTGTGGCTGGCCCGAAGTCCCCGGACGATCCGGACTCGGGCGGAACGCATGGCACGCTTGGCCGCGGAGCTCATGCAGAAGGCCCTGCCTGCCCGGGCTCCGGAGGCGCGGACTCCGGTGGGAGAGGTGCCGAGCCGGGTGGTGCGTCAGGCCCTGGCAGACGGTCGCCTCACCCCGGAGGGCCTGCGCCGCCTGCGAACCCGCTACCGGCTCTCGTGGCGGGAGGTGGAGGTGCTGGTGCTGTACTACCTCACCGCCCACGGGCCGGACCAGCGGGTGCGGACCACGGTGGGCCAAACCCTGGGGCTCACGGAGGGCTCCGTGCGGGAGTACGTGCGCCGGGTGCGGCGCAAGCTCGGAGTGCGATTCCGGCGGTCCCCGGAGGTTTGGGTGTGGGCCCGGGAACAGGGGCTCACACAGGAGGGTTGGTAGGTGGCCGTCACCGCGGCGATCCTCCAGAAGCGGTACGTCTTCGATCGGACCCCGCTGCTCGTCTACTGGGAGCTCACCCGGGCGTGCGACCTGGCCTGCCGACACTGCCGGGCGGAGGCTATTCCGGAGCGCCATCCCCGCGAGCTCTCCACCCAGCAAGGTCGTCGGATGCTCCGGGAGGCCCTGGCCTTTGGGCCGCCGCTCCCGCACTGGGTGTTCACGGGCGGGGATCCCTTCAAGCGGCCGGACCTCACAGAACTCGTGGAGGAGGCCCGGACCCTGGGGTTCGGGGTTTCCCTTGCCCCAAGCGCCACGCCCCTCGTCACGGAGGCAGCCATCCGCCGCCTCGCACGCTCCGGCGTGCAGGCCATCTCCCTCAGCCTGGACGGCTCGACTCCGGAGCGGCATGATGCCCTGCGGGGCATTCCCGGATGCTTCGACCTCACCCTCAGGCTCGCCCGCCGGATCCGGGAGGAGGGGATCCAGCTCCAGATCAACACCCTGATCACCGCCTCCACCGTGGAGGATCTGCCCGCCATCTACGAGCTGGTCCGGGAGCTGGGCATTGTCCGCTGGAGCCTCTTCTTCCTGATCCGGGTGGGCCGGGGACAGGTGCTGGAGGAGGTGACGCCCCAGCAGGCGGAGCGGCTGTGCCACTGGCTCTTCGACCTGAGCGCGTCCGCGCCGTTTGCCATCAAGACCACGGAGGCCCCACACTACCGCCGGGTGGCGTTCGTGCGCATGCGCAACTGGGGCCTGGACGAGGCCACCATCGCCTCGACCTCCGTGGGCCGGGGGTTCGGGGTGCGGGACGGAAACGGTATCGTCTTCGTCTCCCACACGGGAGAAGTGTATCCTTCGGGGTTCCTGCCCCTCCGGGCGGGGAACGTGCGGGAGCGGAGCCTGGTGGAACTGTACCGGCACGCGGACCTGTTCGTGCGCATCCGGGATACGAGCCTGCTGGGGGGCAAGTGTGGCCGGTGCCCCTTCCGGGAGATCTGCGGAGGCTCCCGGGCCCGCGCCTATGCGTACACGGGCGATCCCCTGGCCAGCGATCCCCTCTGCCCGTACCAGCCGCCATAGGGCGGGAAATCCGGCGCGAAATCCTGCCTGCGCCCGATGCGGGGCGGAAGGCGGCGGGGGAGACTCCACCTACGGGAGGTGAAAGGAGATGCGGCGGAGGATGGTGGCGCTGGGGGTATCGGGGATCCTGATACTGGGGAGCTGGGTGGCCCTTCAGGCGGGCGCGGCTCCGCAGAGGATCAAGGTGGAGGCGAAGGAGTTCACCTACAATCCCAGCAGGATCACGGTGAAAGCGGGCCAGCCCGTGGAGCTCCTCATGGAGAACAAGGGGGTCATCGAGCACGACTTCGTGCTCGAAAAGTTCAAGGTGAAGATGGGGCTTCTCAAGCCCGGCCAGTCCGGAAAGGCCACCTTCACGCCCACTGCCAAAGGCACCTTCCCCTTCTACTGCAGCGTGCCCGGGCACAAGGAGGCCGGGATGACGGGCACCCTGGTGGTGCAGTAGCTAGCCGCGGAGGGAGAGACGTTCCCTCCGCAAGGTGGCCCGCTCCACCCTCCGGAGGTCCACGCGCGGTGCGACGCCCGCCTCCGCAGGGACCTCCACCGTACCGTCGGGGCCGAGGGTGACGGGCGGTTCGATGAGATCCTCCTCGAAGTACCGGTTGCTCGCGGAGAGGTCCGCGGGCAGTCGGAAGTTCGGCAGGGAGGCCAGGGCGAGGTTGAAGAGCCGGCCGATCCCTGTTTCCAGCATCCCCCCGCACCACACGGGGACTCCCCGCCGCGCGCAGAGGTCGTGGGTCTTCCGGGCGGCGTCAAGCCCGCCCAGGCGTGCGGGCTTGACGTTCACCACTCGGCAGGAGCCCAGTTCGATGGCCTTGCAGGCGTCATGCGGGTGCACGATGGACTCGTCCAGGCACAGGGGCGTGCGCAGCTTGCGCTGCAGGTGGGCATGGCCCACGAGGTCGTCCTCTCCCAGGGGCTGCTCGATCAGGAGCAGGCCGAGCCCGTCCATGGCTTCGAAGACCGGAGCCTGGTCCAGGGTGTAGGCGGCGTTGGCGTCCACCTGGAGAGGAAGTTCAGGGAATGCCCTCCGTACCGCCCGAACCACCTCCAGGTCCCGCCCGGGCTTGATCTTGATCTTCACCCTCCGGTATCCCTGGCCTGCAAAGGTCTCGATGCGGCGCAGGAGGTCCGGGATCGTGGGCTCGATCCCCAGACTCACCCCCACCTCCACCCGATCCCGGATCCCGCCCAGGGCCTGCTTGAGGGAGATGTTCTGCCTCTGGCAGTGGAGGTCCCACACAGCCGCCTCCAGAGCTGCCTTCGCCATGTGGTGCCCGCGGATGCGGGCCGCCCGGCGTGGGAACTCCTGGGGGTGCGCAAGCGGCTCCCGCAGGAGACGGGGGAGCAGGAGATCGCGCAGCACACACCAGGTGGTCTCCTCGTGGTCGGAGGACGCGTCAGAAACCGGGGCCTCCCCCCATCCAACAAGCCCGTCCGCGTAGGCGGCGACGAGGATGCACCGCTTGGTGGTCTGTCGGCCGGAGCTCGTTTCGAAGGCAAACCGCAGGGGTAAGTTCACCACCCGGAGCTCCACGGCCTCGACCCGAATCCCCACGGACACATCCCCTCCGGTTTTGCGCGGCACGGTTTCGGTTCCCTATAATAATCGCGCCTTCCGGTCCTCCGGAGGCAGGGGGTGTGCCATGCCTACCTACATCATGCTGAGCCGTCTCACGGAATCCGGGGCGGAGACCATCCGCCACAACCCGGGCCGCATTCAAGAGGTGAACCGGGAGCTGGAGGCCATGGGCGTCCGGGTGCTCCAGCAGTACGCGGTCCTGGGACCCTATGACTTCGTGAACATCGTGGAGGCCCCAGATGTGGGGACCGTGATGCGTGCCTCCGTGGAACTCAGCTCCAGAGGGAGCGTGCGCATCGAGACCCTGGCCGCTGTCCCCATGGACGAGTTCGTCCGGCTGTTCCGGTAGGATTGGGCAGATCTCCATGGCGGGGCGCGGGAGCGCCCGGAGGGGACGTACGGCCCGGTGGAGGAGACTCCATGGAAGTCATTCGATCCATGCTTTCGAACGGGCTGCGGGTGGTGGTGCTGCCGGATCCCTCCGCGCCCGTGGTGAGCTTCTGGGTGTGGTACCGGGTGGGCGCGCGGGACGAGCGGCCGGGACAGACCGGGATCTCCCACTGGGTGGAACACATGCTCTTTAAGGGCACTCCGCGACTCGGCCGGGGCGGGCTCGACCGGCTCTTTGCCCGCCTGGGCGCCCACTGGAACGGGTTCACCACCTCGGACTTCACCGTCTACCTGGAGACCCTTCCCCAGTCCACCTGGCAGGTGGCCGCGGAGGTGGAGGCGGACCGCATGTGCAACACCGTGTTCGATCCCGAGGAGGTGGAGCGGGAGCGCACGGTGATCCTCTCGGAACGGGGGATGTACGAGAACGACCCCGCCAGCGTGCTGCACGAAGAGGTGGCGGCCCTGGCCTTCACCGTGCACCCCTACCGGCAGCCCGTGATCGGCTGGCGTACGGACCTGCGGCGGATCACGCGGGAGGAACTCCTGGCCCACTACCGGACCTACTACCGGCCCAACAACGCCACCGTGGTCCTGGTGGGTTCCGTCTCCCCGGAGGAGGCCCTGCGCACCGTGGAAGCCCACTTCGGCGGGATCGAGTCCGGTGCGCCGCCTCCGGCGGTGCGCATCGAGGAACCCCCGCAGGAGGGGGAGCGCCGGGTGGTGGTGGAACGGCGGGGAGGAGCGGTGCCGCTTCTGCAGATGGCATACCGGGTGCCCGCAGGCACCCACCCGGATACGGTACCGCTTCTTGTCCTGGACGCGGTGCTGTCCGGCGGAAAGCCCCTCAGCTGGGGTGGAGCGGGAGGAATGGGTCGCTCCTCGCGCCTGTACCGGGCCCTGGTGCGCACCCGGCTCGCGGCCGCGGTCACCAGCCGCCTTGTGCCTTCCCTGGATCCCGGGTTGCTGTGGATCTCCGTGACCGCGCAGCCCGGAGTGCAGCCCGAGGTTCTGGAGTCCGCGGTGGAGGCGGAGCTCGCACAGCTGCGGGAGGAGCCTCCATCGGAGGAGGAGCTGCGCAGGGCCATCAAGCAGCTGCGGGCCCAGCTGGCGTACGGTGCGGACGACGCTTCCGGCCGCGCCCTGTGGCTGGGATTTGTGCAGATGCTGGGGCTGGAGACGTGGTTCGCAGATCTCCCGGAGCGCCTGGAGCGGGTGACGCCGGAGGAGGTGCAGCGGGTGGCCCGCACCTACCTGGTGAAGAAGACGCGCACCGTGGGCTGGTACCTCCCGGAGGAGGCTACGTGATGGAGATCCCCGTCCGGCCTGAAGTCGTCCTCCGCCAGGGCCTTCCCAACGGCAGCGTGGTGCTGGCGCTGCGAGACCCTTCCTCGCCCACGGTCTCCCTACGCATCTTGCTCCCGCATGCGGGGAGCATGGCGGACGGAACCGAACCGGGAAGCGCGCGGTTCGTGGCTGCCCTCCTGCTGCGGGGAACCGAACGACACGATGCGGAAGCCCTGGCGGAGATCCTGGATGGGATGGGAGCCTCCGTGCAGGTGAGCGCGGGACGGGAGGCCACAGAGCTTACTGCACGCGCGCTTGCGGAGGACGCTAAGCGGCTGGTGGCGGTGTGCGCGGAGGTGCTGCGCGTGCCCGCATTTCCCACAGAAGAGGTGGAGCGGGTGCGGGGGGAGATCATCACCTCCCTCCGGGTGCTCGCCAAGGACCCCCGGATCGTGGCCCAGTGGACCCTCTCGCGCCTCCTTTACCCCGCGCCGCATCCCTTCAGGCTGCCCGCGGAGGGGACGGAGGAGACAATCAGCCGCCTGAACCGAGAGGAACTGGTGGCGTTCTGGCGCAGGCGCTACGGGCCGAGGGATGCCATCTTCGTCCTGGTGGGAGACCTGGAAAGCTCGCGTGCCGTGGACCTGGTCTGTGAGTCCTTCGGGGACTGGTGCGCGGAGGTGGAGCCGGTCGTCGATCCGCAGGATCCCGCGCCCCCCACGGGGGTGATGCGGGAGGTGGTGATCATCGAGGGGAAGGTACAGGCGGACATCGCCCTCGGAGTGCCCGGGGTCCGGAGGGCGGACCCGGACTATCTGCCGCTGCGGCTAGCGAACCTCATCCTGGGGGAGATGGGGCTCATGGGTCGCATCGGGGATGTGGTGCGGGAGCAGAAGGGGCTCGCGTACTACGCCCTGAGCCAGCTCACCGCGGGGAAGTGGGGCGGGCCGTGGTACGCGGTGGCGGGGGTTCCACCTGAGAAGGTCTGGGAGGCCGCGGAGGCCATGGTGGAGGAATTCGTCCGGATGCGGGAGGAAGGCCCTTCGGAGCAGGAGCTTCTGGACGCCATCCAGAACCGGATCGGATGGTTGCAGGTTTCGCTCTCCGGTGCGCCCGCCAAGGCGCAGCTGCTGGCCAGCACGGAGTTCCACGGCCTCGGGTTGGACTACTGGGTGCGGTTTGCGGACCTGGTCCGGGAGGTGAGCCGGGAGGCCATCGTGGAGGCCTTCCGGCGCCGCTTCCCCGGCGGCTACGCCCTAGCGGTGGCGGGGCCGGAAGGGCTCTCCGTGGGTGCAGGGATCGGTTAGGGCACGAGCTCGGGAGGCAGGGCCCAGCACACCGACCACCGCTCTGTCTGCTCCTGGCGTTCCAGGCACACCGCACCTCCGGTGCGGAACGTGACCACCTCCCGCTCCGGATCCCCACACAGGAGCAGCCCCGCGAGTCGGCGGAGGTGCGGAAGGTGCCCGACGAGTACCAGGTCCTCCTGCTGTTCCCGAACCCGTTCGGCCCACACCCCGGGATCGTCGTTGGGGTTTAATCCGTCCTGCGCCTCCACCCGGGCCTGCGGGAAAAACCGCGACCACACCTCCGCGGTCTGCTGGGCCCGGAGCTTCCCGCTGTGCAGGATGCGGGAGGGGGACACCCCGTGTTCCGCGACGAAGCGGGCCACCCGCTCCGCGTCCCGCCATCCCTTCTCCGTGAGGGGGCGGAGTGGGTCCTCGGATTCGGGTTTGGCCTCCGCGTGCTGAACGAGATACAGCCGCATTCCCCCGTTCCGGTCCCATCATACCATTGGATGGCGGACCTTCTGCGCCTCTCCGGACGGCCGGGAGTGGGCAAGACCATCCTCCTCCGGCGCCTCGCACACGAGCTCGAATGCCGCGCGGGCGGAGTCTACCCGGAGGAGATCCGGGAACGGGGCGGCCGCGTGGGCTTCCGGCTCGTGACCCTGGATGGGTCGGCCAAGGTCTCCGCCCGCGTTCGCTGGCACGACCGGCCCCACCGGGTGGGCCGGTACGGGGTGGATCTGGTGGTCCTGGACCACCTGGGTGTTGAGGCCATCCGCCGGGTGGTGGCCTCCGGGAAGGTGGTGCTGGTGGCCACCATCCTCGCCTCCTCTCATCCCTGGGCGGATTCCATCCGTTGCAGGCCCGGATGCACGGAATTCGTGCTCACGCCCGTGAACCGCGGGGAGGTCTTCGAGCGCGCCCTGCAGTGGGTTCTCGAGCGATGCCCGGTCCCTGGCCCCTGACGCCCGAGGAACTGGTGGCGCAGCAGCTGGAGCTTGCGCGCCTGCAACCGGAACCGTGGCGGTTTTCGGGAACGCTCCGGTCCGTGGCCGCCTGCTTCGTGTGCTTTCCCCGGGGACGGACGGGGAAAGGCGCGGCAGGAGATCCGGGGTGGGCCGCGGCGGTGTTGATGCGGGACGGAAGGCTCCTGAGCACAGCCACTGTGCGGGGGAAGGCGGCCTGGCCGTACGAGCCGGGGCTGCTGGCGCTGCGGGAGGGGCCGCTGCTGGAGGCCGCGGTTTTAGGGCTACCTGAAGTGCCGGACCTCCTGGTGGTGAACGGCACGGGCCGGGACCACCCGCGCCGGGCCGGGCTCGCCGTGCACCTGGGGTT
>JAVKHN010000044.1:0-16439 GCA_031459935.1 Candidatus Sysuimicrobium calidum
AAAGGCTTTCCGGCTGTTTGACCAGATCCTGGGGCTTCACCACGCCCTGGCCATGCCCGGGAACAGCGCGGGACTGCGGCGGGAGGACATCCCGGAGGGGATCCTCACCGGCTCGGACCTCCCCTATCCCCCTCCGCGTCCGGAGCTGCGGACCTTCGTGGAGGCCTACCGGCGGCGGTGGAACCACCTGCCCACGGAGGCCGCGGTCCACGCCTACGCCTCCATCTACCTGCTCAAGGCAGGGCTGGAGAAAGCGAAGCAGGTGGACCGGGAGGCCCTGGCTCGGGCCCTCCCGGGCATGACCTACCTCCACCCCTCCCACGGCTGGGTGAAGCTGCGGCCGTTTGACAACCAGTCCACCGCGGGCTGGTGGTTCGGGCGGTTCACCTGGGATCCTACCTACGGTCGGGCGGGGCTTGCGGATCCCCGGTACGTGGAGGGGGAAAAGTACCTGCTCGGTGAGGAGCAGATCAGGCGGCTCCGGGCCCTGGGCCGGTAGCGCGGGAGCGCAGGCGGTCTGACATCCGCTCCGCCATGGCCACCACGGTGAGGTACGTGTTGGCCCGCACCACCTTGGGCATGGCGGAGGCGTCGATGACCCGAAGTCCCTGTACCCCGTGCACCCGGCACTCCGGATCCACCACGGAGATGCCATCCCCGGGCATCCCCATGGGTGCGGTACACGCCAGGTGCATCACGTCCCGGCACTCCGCCTGGATCTGCGCGCGATCCGGCCACCTCGCCTCCTCCAGAACCAGCCCGCGCAGGGATTCCTGGGCCAGGAGCGCTCGCGCCAGCTCCACCCCCTTCTCCAGCCTCTGGAGATCAGACGGGTCTGAGAGCAGGCGCAGCTCGAAGTGCACGGGAGAGGTGGGGTCGGCTCCGGTGAGCACCATCTCTCCCCGCGAACGGCACTCGTACAGCATCACCGCGATGCCCGCCTCGGGTTCTCCAAACCAGTACGCGTGGTTCACCGCCATGAGGAACAGGTCCCGGCGTCCGGAGGGGCCGATGCCGCTGTCGCACCGGCAGGCCACGTAGGAGGGATAGTTGTCCCGGGAGCGCTGGTGCTCCTCCCGGATCGGGACCCGGATCCGGACCATCACGTGGTCCTGCACCGCTCTGCCTACCGGGAGATCCAC
The DNA here is from genome assembly GCA_031459935.1 of Candidatus Sysuimicrobium calidum. Classification (GTDB taxonomy): domain Bacteria; phylum Sysuimicrobiota; class Sysuimicrobiia; order Sysuimicrobiales; family Sysuimicrobiaceae; genus Sysuimicrobium; species Sysuimicrobium calidum. The sequence goes on from JAVKHN010000044.1 coordinate 1,143, forward strand.
CACTGTACGGATGCCCAGACGCCGCAGCTCCGCGTCCGGACCGATGCCGGAGCGCATGAGGATGGCCGGGGAGTTGGCCGCTCCCGCGCAGAGGAGCACCTCTCCACCTTCGGACACCCGGAACTCCCGGCCATCTACCGTACGGACGCCCAAGCACCGTCCCGTGCGGACGTCCACCAGCACCCGTTCCACCGGGGCCTCACACAGCACGGTGAGATTACCCCGCCTCTCCGCGGGTGTAAGGTACGCGTCCCGGGCCGTTACCCGCTCCCCGTTCCGCACCGTGAGGGCCATGGGGACCACCCCCGTGGCCTCCGGCGCGTTGATGTCCGAGTTCCACGGGTACCCGAGTCGTTCCGCGGCTTCCCGGAACGCTCGCCCCCAGGTTCCCCACCCTTCCTCCTGCTCTCGGGCGATGGGGAGGGGACCGCCCCGTCCGTGGTAGGGGGCGTCCCCGAAGTCCAGATCGTCTTCCAGTCGACAGAAGTAGGGGAGCACCTCCTGCCAGCTCCACCCCGTGCATCCCAGCTTCACCCAATCCTCGAAGTCCTCCGGCAGTCCCCGCATCCCGATGAGGCCGTGCACGATGGAGCTTCCCCCGAGCCCCCGGCCACGCGCGTACGGCGCGGGTTCCTGCCCTTCCGCCCGCCGGGCCAGGATCCCGCGCCAGTAGAAATCCGGATACACCTCCGGCAGAGGACTGCGGGCGCCCAGGGCCTGATCGAGCCCGTATCCCCGCCTGCGGAAGACCCGGGGAAGTTCCTCGGGATGCCATCTCGGGCCTGCCTCCAGGAGGAGGACCCGCACGCCATCGTCCTCGGAGAGCCGGGCCGTGAGCACGCATCCCGCTGCGCCTCCGCCCACCACGATGTAGTCCCAGCCCTGCTTTACCATCTTTCGTCCTCCCTCCGGGTCACCGTGCCATCCAGGCCCGTTCCGGAGTCCAGTGCGCCCACGTGACCCACCGCATGTGGCCGTTGTCCCGGACATAGGGATGGCGCACGTAGGCCCGCTTCAGCACCATCACGGGGATCATGGTCCGGTCCTGCAAGAGCATCCGGTGCAGCTTCTGCAGCTTGTGTCGCTCCAGGCGGGTGGTGGAAAGGGCCTCCTCCATCGCCTGCTTCACCGCTTCAGGCTTGTCCACGCTCGCAAAGGTGAACTCCCCGAACAGGTACAGGCGCATCACATTCGCGAAGTTCACCGCATGCACCAGCGGATGCATGATGAGCCCTCGCCACCCGCGCAGCTGGTACTCCACGTAGCGGCCGATGGGGGGAAACTCCAGGTCCACCCGGATCCCCACGGCTCGCAGCATGCCCTGGATGGCCACCGCGGTGTCCCGGTCCACCCGCGGGTTTACGACCAGGCGCGTCTCAAACCCGTCCCGGAATCCGGCCGCCTGCAGCAGCTCCCGCGCCCGCGCCGGGTCGTAGGCTCCGTAGGTTTCCAGATCCGCACTCCATGCCAAAGAGCCCTTCGGTGCCATCTGCTTTGCCGCCTCGTTCAGTCCGAAGCCCCGCAGGCGCGCCAGGGCCTCTCGATCCATGGCCAGACTCAGGGCCTCCCGCACCCGCCGGTCCCGAAAAGGGGAATCGGGAGTGGCGCTGTCCGGGAGGATGGTAAGCACGGAGGAGACGCCCACGTCCGCGGGATACCCCTGGTCCACAAGGCGCTGCACCACCTCGTTCGCATCCATCCCCAGGATGTCCACCTGGCGGGCGAGGAACGCGGCTGCGGAGGTCTGGGGATCCGGGATGCTGAGGATCTCCACGCCATCCAGGTACGGACGCCCCCGCTGCCAGTAGTTCGGAAATCGGGTGTACCGGATACGGACGGGATGCTCCACGCGTTCCAGCCGGAAGGGCCCGCTACCCATTGGCCGCCAACGTGCGGCCTCCACTCCGTTTTGCTCGATGAACCGCTGGGAGGCGATGAACCCACTGGTGACGGAGAGGACCTCCCAGATGCGGTTATCCCAGCGATCCATCTCCACCCGTACTGTGGTGGGGTTCACGGCCACCGCCCGGCGGCCTGGTACCCGCCCCTTCGCGATCTGCTGGTTAAAGTTCCACGCCACCACACCCGCATCCATCCCAGAGCCGTCGTGGAACCGGACACCTTCCCGGAGGTGGTAGATCACCGCCTGGCTCTGGCGATCCACCTCCCACCGCACCGCGAGGTGTGGAATCAGCCTGCCCTGGGCGTCCATGCGGGTCAGGGACTCAAAGGCGGGATTGGCCCACAGCACGCCGGTGGTGATGATCTCCCAGGGGATCCCGATGATGCCCGCGGGCGCCTCGTCCCGAATCCGCAGCACGCCCCCTCGCATGGGAGCAGGGCCGGCAGACGCACTGTGCATTCCGACTGCAAGGAGCCCCACGAGCCCGAAGAGAACCCATACCTGGGACGGGCGCATTCGGAGCTTTTCCGCCATCCCCTCACCTCCTACCGGCGGATCTTGCCGCTGAGCTTCTGGATCAGCTCCGAAACGTCCGGAAACCCACCGGAGGTCATCATGTCGAATATGAGCTCCCCATCCTTCCGCACCTCGAATGCACCGCCCGCTGCCGGGACGAGGACGAGCTCGTCAATCTCGTCCGCCATCCGCTCCAGCAGCCCCCTGGCGACCTCCAGGGCCTGCGGGAGGTAGTTACACTCGCTGCAGTACACGATGCTGATGGTCATCGGATCCTCCTGCTCCGCTAACGGACTCTTGGAACGACACCCCGATATCTCGTTACCAACCTCCCCCAGGTCCGGGGAAGCTGCACCTGCCGGGTGACCCACTGGGCCGGCATGATCCCCCCTCCCAGGACGATCCCCATCACGTTCCCCGGCCCTCCCACTACCACCACCCGGATGACCTCCTTCCGGCCCAGAACCTGGACCGCCACGTGGGGGTCCACCGCTCCGATGCGGGTGTGACGTTCTCCCAGGCGGCGGGCCCGCACCCAGTCCGGGTGCTGGCAGGCCGGCACCTGCGTATAGCGCCAGACGAAGTCCACCACGTCCTGCTTCTGCCAACCTGCCTGCGCAAGGATCCGGGCTAGATGCGGGGGCAGCAGAAGCGCGGCTGTGGCGTCCTTCTTCGTAGGAGGGATGTTGTAGGTGAGGCTGCGGACGAGGTCCTCCGGTTCGCTGCCGTAGCCCAGGACCTGCACGAAGGTGTTCACGAAGATCACGCTTACCGCACTCCGCTCGGGAGAAAGCCCTTCGTCCACATGCAGGGGAGGCCAGGGGCTGAGCTCCTCCCACTCTCCCGCCACCATGGACCACTTCCCCGGATTCCCCAGCACCCCCATGTCCTCGATCCCGGGCCGTGCCCCCCCGATGTTCCGGATCACGAGGGAGAGGGCCCGGCCGATGGCGGCGTTCGCCATGTTCCCCGGGCTCAGGGCCCCGCTGCTGCAGTTCAGCCCCACATCCCGCCGTACCGGACCGTTCACCACCACGAACGGAGCCCAGGACCCCGTGCTCACCTGGTAGGTGCCGAACCAGGTGCGGGGGTCCAGGAGGGCCTCCACCGCCGCGATGACCACCGGCAGGTGCGTGGGCAGAGCTCCCGCCATCACCGCGTTGACCGCGATCTTCTCCACCGTCGCCCTGCCCATCCGCGGCGGCAAGTGCGCCACCACGTGGTCCGGCTCCAAATCCGTCCCCCGCAGCATCTCCTCCACCGCCCGAGGGGTGGGAGGCACGATGGGCAGCCCGTCCGTCCATCCCATCCGGTAGAAGTACCGGTTCACCTCCTCCAGGGTGCCGCGGTACACCACCCCCTCTACCCCCTCCTCTTGGAGGCCCTGAGCCTCAGGGGACGACTCCCGGTCCGTGGGTGGGTCCAGCAGGGCCCGGAGGATCTGATCGAACACGCGATCCACCCCGCTGTGGATCTCCTCGCGGCTGGTGCACTCGCTCGGGATCTCTTCCGGAACGATCCGGAGGCCCGGAACACCTCGAACAGCGGCGGAGGCAACCGCGTCCTGCACGAACCCCACGTTGCACAGGGCGACGGCGGGCTTGCCGAGTTTTTCAACCTCCACGAGGTTGTACACCAAGTACTTGGTGCACGACCCTCAATCGCCCACCGCCCCCACGACCGCGTCCACCTCCGCCACCCACCGCCGGAACGCCAGGAGCTCCTCCCCCAATAGCTCCCGGTTGTGCGGGTGCCGGAAGCGCTCCGTGCGGGCTCCCACCCGATCCCGCAGCAGCTCCTCCACCCGCTCCAGGAGGACCGGCGCCACGGGCTTGGAGTTGACAAATAGCCCGATCACCCGTCCTTCCAGGCTACCGAGGCGGGGCGCGATGGGCTGCGGCTGCGGAAGCTCCGTTTTCCCCACCGGGCTCAACACTTCGTACATGCCCTCTCCCTCATCCTCCTGTCCACGCGTTCTTTGTCATCCCGTGTGCCGAGGCACGATCCCCCGGTAACGGACCACCAACCGTCCCCATGCCTTTGGCAGCCGCACGCGCTTGGTCACCCACCGGGCGGGCATGAGCCCGGAACTGATCCACAACGCCATGAAGCTACCGGGCCCGCCGGTCACCACGAGCCGAATCTGAGCCGGGTCCGTCCACGCGGGCATCCAGTCCTCCTCCCTCTGCGGCAGCTCCCTTGGACTCAGCCCTTCCGCCCGCTCCGGGGGCATGTACGGCGATCGGTACCGGGGGATGCGGGCAACTTCCACCACCCGCCGCACCACCTCCTGCTTCGACCATCCCGCCTGCGCCAGGATCCGCGCGTGGTCCGGGATCATCAGGATCGCCGTCAGCGCATTCCGCTTGCCCGCCGGTACATTCCGTGCCAGCGTGAGCACCAAGCTCTCCGGATCCGTCCCCATGGCCACCGCCTGCACGTAGGTGTTCGGGAAGAACACGCTCACCGCGCTCTCCTCCCTTCCAAACCCCTGCTCCACGTGCAGCGGCTCCCACGGACTTTCCTCCTCGTTCTCCCCCAGCACCAGCGTGTACTTCCCGGGATTCCCGAACACCCCCATGTCCTCGATCCCGGGCCGCACTCCCCCGATGTTCCGATCCACCAGCCGGATCGCCCGGCCGATGGCGGCGTTCGCCATGTTCCCCGGGCTCAGGGCCCCGCTGCTGCAGTTCAGCCCCACATCCCGCCGTACCGGACCGTTCACCACCACGAACGGAGCCCAGGACCCCGTGCTCACCTGGTAGGTGCCGTACCACGCACTCGGATCCACCAGGGCCTCCACCGCCGCGATGATCACCGGCAGGTGCGTGGGCAGAGCTCCCGCCATCACCGCGTTGACCGCGATCTTCTCCACCGTGGCCTTGCCCATCCGCGGCGGCAAGTGCGCCACCACGTGGTCCGGCTCCAAATCCGTCCCCCGCAGCATCTCCTCCACCGCCCGAGGGGTGGGAGGTACGATGGGCAGCCCGTCCGTCCATCCCATCCGGTAGAAGTACCGGTTCACCTCCTCCAGGGTGCCGCGGTACACCACCCCCTCTACCCCCTCCTCTTGGAGGCCCTGAGCCTCAGGGGACGACTCCCGGTCCGTGGGTGGGTCCAGCAGGGCCCGGAGGATCTGATCGAACACGCGATCCACCCCGCTGTGGATCTCCTCGCGGCTGGTGCACTCGCTCGGGATCTCTTCCGGAACGATCCGGAGGCCCGGAACACCTCGAACAGCGGCGGAGGCAACCGCGTCCTGCACGAACCCCACGTTGCACAGGGCGACGGCGGGCTTGCCGAGTTTTTCAACCTCCACGAGGTTGTACACCAAGTACTTGGTGCACGACCCTCAATCGCCCACCGCCCCCACGACCGCGTCCACCTCCGCCACCCACCGCCGGAACGCCAGGAGCTCCTCCCCCAATAGCTCCCGGTTGTGCGGGTGCCGGAAGCGGCTGAACCGCACCCCTGGAACGCGTGCCCTCAGCTCCCGCTCCACCACCTCCAGGATCCCGGGAGCCGCCCGCTTGTTGTTCTCAAACAGCCCCACCACCCGACCCTCCAGCCGATCCAGTCGCGGCGCATTCCGCCGCGGCTCCGGGATTTCCGCCTCTCCTACCGGACTCAGCACCTCATAACGATCCGTCATCCCTTCCCCTCCTCTACCGCCTTTCTTCTCGAGCCATCCAGGCTTCTTCCGGAGACCACCACGCCGTTGTGTACCACCGGAAGTATCCCGTATCCCGCACCTCCTTCGTGGTCACGAGAATCGTCTTGTAGTAGAAAACAGGAACCAGGTGATCCCTCTCGATCAGCATCCGGTTCAGCCGCTCTGCGAACTGCGGGCTCGGGACCGGGGTCCTCAGGGACTGGCGCCACACCCCCTCGAACCCTTCAGGCCGCTCGAAGCTTGCGAACCGCTGGTTGAGGAACCAGTACTGGCGCACGAATTCGTTCACCGTGGGGAACCGGGCGAAGGGCTGGTAGAGCAGACCCTCCCACCCCCGGTTGATGTACTCTTGATACCTCGCACTGGGGACCTGCTCGATCTCGGCCTGGATGCCCACCTGATGCAGATACCGTTGGATGGCCACCAGCTGCTCCCGTTCGGTAGCATCCGTGCTGATCAGCCGTGTCCGGAACCCCTGCGGGAAGCCGGCCTGGGCCAGCAGTTCCCGAGCCCGCCGGGGATCGTACCGCTTCCCCTGCCAGTTCCGCAGGTAGCCCTGTTGGTCCGGGAACACGGCCTGGTACGCAGGGGCTCCGTAGCCATATGTCAGCCCCCTCACCAACGCATCCCGATCCAGGGCGTGCGACACCGCGGCCCGGACCCGGGGATCCCGGAAGGGAGAATCCGGGTTCGCACTGCTTGGGACGAGAACGTTGTAGAAGCTCCAGTCCGCCAAGAAGTTGTAGCGGTTCCGGGAGGTCTGCGCCAACTCCGCTGCCGCCTGAAACGTAGCGCCCAGGAAGTTTGCCTGTCCGGAAAGGAAGGCCGCCTTCCGCGTCTCAGAGTTTACGAGGAACAGGTACTCCACCCCGTCCAGGTACGGTTTGCCCGCCTGCCAGTACCCATCGAACTTCCGGTAAATGGCCTGCACGTCCCGTTCGTATCGCACAATCCGAAACGGCCCGGTTCCCACCGGGTTCCATCGAGCCCACTCCAGTCCGTTGCGGGTAGAGGCGGTGGGGGAAATCATGAGCGCCCGGGTTCCGCCAAAGATGGTCGGCCAGATGTTGTTGTACTCCGCCAGCCGCACCCGGATCGTGTGCTCATCCACCACCTCTACCGAAGACACTGGGACCGTCCGGGCTTCCATCTGCCGGTCCAGGTTCCATTTCGCTGCATGTGCGTTGAAGTCGGTGCCGTCGTGGAACCTCACCCCCCGCCGCAACCGGAAGAGGACCGTGTTCTGATCGGGCAATACCGTCCACCGCTCAGCCAGCCATGGATACACCCTTCCGTTCTTGTCCACTCGCACCAGGGGCTCCAGGGCCGGGGTAGCCGCGTTCACGCTGATGCCCACGATCTCCCAGGGGACCCCGATGGGGCTACGCGGGATGACGTAGATCTTCCGCAGTACGCCCCCGTAGCTCTTCTCAAGGGTCCCCGAAGCCGCGGTGGCTCGGCCCGTCCACGCGAGGAGTCCCACGAGCCACAGAACTCCCAGAGTCCCGAGGACGGTCCACCTGCTCTCCCGGCACATGCTCACGTCCCCCTCTTACTACCTGCTTTCCGGTGGATACACCTCAAAGATGCCTGCGGCCCCCATTCCCCCACCCACACACATGGTAACCAGGCCGAACCCGCCCCCCCGGGCTCGCAGCTCGTAGATGAGCTGCGTGGTGAGCTTCGCACCCGTTGCGCCGAGGGGGTGGCCCAGGGCAATGGCTCCGCCGTTGACGTTCACCTTCTCCTCCGGCATCTCGAGCTCCTTGAGCACCGCGAGCACCTGAGCCGCGAAGGCCTCGTTGAACTCGATCAACTGCAGGTCCTCCATGCGCAGTCCCGCAAGCCGCAGGGCCTTGGGAACCGCTCGGACGGGTCCCACCCCCATGATGTCGGGCTCCACGCCTCCCGTGGCGAAGCTCACGAATCGCGCCAAGGGTCGAAGTCCCAGATCCTCCGCCCTCGATCGGCTCATGACCACCACCGCAGCAGAACCGTCCGAGAAGGGGCTGGAGTTCCCTGCGGTCACCGTCCCGCCCTCCTTGAAGGCAGGCCGGAGGGCCGCCAGCTTCTCCAGGCTCGTGTCCGGACGCACCGTCTCGTCCCGGGCGAAGTCGAACTCCTCCACCCGGCCCTGCGGATGCCTGCGCCGGACCCGCACCGGCACGATCTGCTCCGCGAACTTCCCGGCGGCCCACGCCTCGGTGGCGAGGCGATGGCTCCGGTAGGCCCACCGATCCTGCTCCTCCCGGGAGATCCCCCAGCGCTCCGCCACCCGCTCTGCGGTCAAGCCCATGGCGATGTAGGTCTCCGTCATGTCGGGGTGGTAACGGGGGTGATAGCCGGAGGCGGGAATGCGGCTCATCATGTCCACACCCCCCGCCAGAACCGCCTCCGCCATGCCGGAGAGGATGGCCTGGGCCGCCAGGGCGATGGCCTGCAGCCCGCTGGAGCAGAACCGGTTCAGGGTCATGCCCGTGACCTCCACGGGGAAGCCGGCCCGCAGCAGCCCCAACCGCGCCACGTTCTGCCCCTGGCTGGATTCCGGGAACGCGCACCCCCAGACGACGTCATCGAGGTGCGCGGGATCGAGATCAATGCGGTCCACCGCAGCCCGCATCACCACCGCGGAGAGGTCCACGGGGTGCAGGGTGGCCAGAGATCCGTCCTTTTTGCCCCGGGCCACCGCCGTCCGCACCGCGCTCACGATCACCGCTTCCCGCATCGGTCCCACCTCAGTTCCGGAGGACTCTTCCGGTCTCCAGGTAGTGCGCCAGCCGCTCCTGGGTCTTGGGATCCCGAAGCAGCCGCAGGAAGGTGCTCACCTCCGCCTGGAGGAGCTCCCGTTCCTCTGTCCACCGCGGCGGGCCGTCGCCCCCAGAGAGGAGGTCGGCGAGCGCGTAGGCCACCTCCCGATCCCACTCCGTGGCCTGCCGGGCCTCCCACCGCGCCCACGCGGCGTAGCGCAGGTTCCCCAGGGTCTCGTCCCCCATCACCCACACAGGCCCCTGGATCGGCGGGACATAGCTTGCGGCCAGGGCGAGCACCGTTGCCCTCGCCTGCGCCAGCATCCGGTCCCGGCTCAGAGTGATCGCGTCGCAGGAACGCAGAAGCCCCAGACGTTGGGCCTCCTGCGCGCTGCGGGCGGTGGGAACCGAAAGGAACAGACGGAACACCCGATGCGCGGCCTCGTGGAGATCCGCCCCCGCATCCGGCTTGAGCTCCCCGGCCACACCGTAGGGAAGCAGATCTTCCGTGAACCGCCGGAGCAGGAACGTGGGGGTGCAGACGGGAACGAAGCCCAACGCGTACTCCAAGAGTGCCACCTGAAGGTCCGCGTGCGCCACCACCCGGTCCGCGGCAAGCAGCAGCGCGATCCCCGGCCCTGCAACCCGGCCCGCCGCGCAGACCACCACGGGAACCGTACAGTCCCGAAGCCGTACGCATACCTCCTGGATCCGCTGCACCCAAGCCCGGAGGGATTCCTCCTCTCCCTCCCGGATCCGGTCGAGAAGCCACCGGTAATCCCAGTCCGCACCGAGCTGCCGGCCATCCTCCGAGGCGATGACGATCCCTTCCCATCTCCCCGCCTCCGCCTCCTCCACGGCCCGATGCAACGCCTCCATCGCTTGGGGGGTCAGCGTCCCCGAGGAGCTCCGGAGCTCCACCCCCAGGACCCCTTCTCCCACATCCACCAGACGGGTTTCCCCAACCGGAAGCCCCACGGTGACCGCGTCCCCCAGGGAGAGTACCCCCTCCCGCTTGGGGGTGGGGCGGTATTCTCCGGAGAAATCCAGATAGGAGCCGTTCGAATAGAATCCCCGGATTGCACGGGTCAGGAGCTCCGGAACCTCCAGGCCGAGTTCTGCAAATCCCTCGAGAAGGGTCCGCGGTCCTACTGCATCCATCTGGCGGAAAGGTCCCAGTTCCCAGCCGAATCCCCATTCCAGAGCGCGGTCCACGGAGAGGAGGTCATAGGCCACCTCCGGTGCCCGGGTGAGGGTGAAGTGCCAGGTGCGCAGGAGGAGCTTGCGCACGAACCGCCCGTACCGATCCGGAAGCCGCATGGCGGCCTGCAGCCGATCCGGGAAGGGAACGGCCTCCGCCTCCGCCAATCCCGGGATCTGGGGGGAGCGCTGAGGTCGGTAGGTTCTCGTGGCGTAATCCCAGGTGAGCAGCGCATCGCCCTCCCGGAGGAAGAACCCGCCTCCGGTTTTGTCCCCCAGTCGACCCTCCCGGTACAGGTGGTGCACCCAATCCGGCAGGCGGTAGTCGTCCCCGGTGTTCTCCTGGAGGGAACGGGCGCCGAGCACCAGGATGTCGAGGCCGGTAAGGTCCACGGTGCGGTAGGTGGCGGAGCGAGGTCGTCCCAGGAACGGCCCCGTAAGCCGATCCACCTCCTCCAAGGTGAGCCCTTCTTCCTCCGTGATCCGGATGGCCTGCACGAGGCCGTAGATGCCGATGCGGTTCGCCACGAACCCCGGGCGGTCCTTCGCCACGATCACCCGGCGGCCCAGCGCGCGCTCCGCGAATTTCTGCATCCGCCGGAGCACCTCCGGGTCCGTGTCCGGGCCGGGCACCAGCTCCAGGAGCAGCAGGGCCCGAGGGGGGTTGAAGAAGTGGGTGCCGAGGAAACGACGTCGGAAGGATTCCGATCTCCCCTCCACCAGAATCCGCATGGGGATGGTGGAGGTGTTGGAGGAGACCACGGCGGTGGGAGAGAGTATGGACTCCAGCTGGGCGATGAGGGATCGCTTGGGCTCCACCTCCTCCACCACGGCCTCCACCACCCAGTCGCAGTCCTCCAACCGGTGCAGGTGATCGCGCACGTTGCCCACGGATATCCATCGGGCGGCCTCCGGATCGTAGAACGCCCGGGACTTCAGGGCCCGTTCCACCCCCCGCTTGGCCAGGGCGTCGGGATCCCCTTCCGAGGGCAGATCCAGCAGGACCACGGGAATCCCCGCGGATGCCACCAGGGCCGCGATGCTGCTCCCCATCGCCCCCGCTCCCACGACGCCCACCTTGCGGATGCCCATCACCGCCTCCTTCGATCAGGACTCCGGCCACTTCCAGTCCCGAAACTGCTCCCGCAGCACCAGCTTCGCCAGCTTGCCCGTGGAGGTCTTCGGGATCTCCCTCACGAACACGAAGGCATCGGGCAGCCACCACTTCGCGAACTTGGGCCGCAGGTACTCCCGCAGTTCCTCCTCCGTCACCGTCTCGCCCTCCCGAGGCACCACCACCGCCAGCGGCCGCTCCATCCACTTCGGGTGCGGGACCGCGATGACCGCTGCCTCCTTGACCTTCGGATGGGTCATGAGGGCGTTCTCGAGATCCACGGAGCTGATCCACTCCCCTCCGGATTTGATGAGGTCCTTGGTACGGTCCACGATCTTGATGAAGCCCTCCACATCCCACACGGCCACGTCCCCCGTGCGGAACCAGCCGTCCGGGGTCCAGGCATCCGGGGCCTCCCCGCGGAAGTAGCTCCCCGCCACCCAGGGTCCCCGAACCTGCAGCTCCCCCATGGTCCGGTCGTCTGGCGGAACCTCCCCTTCGGGTCCCATGATCCGGGCCTCCAGGAGCGGAACGGGCATACCCTGCTTGAGCTGCATGGCGATCTGCTGATCCTCAGGCCAGCTTTCCATGTGGGGCTTGAGGTGGCTCTGGATCCCGATGAGAACCTCCGTCATCCCCCATCCGTGGATCAGGCGGATGCCGGCACGCTTCATGCGCCTCAACAGGGATTCCGGAGGGGCACTACCGCCCACCGCCACCCGCAGCTGCCGGCGGAGGGGATATTTTTCAGGGTTGCGCTCCAGGACGTCCAAGATCCCAAGCCAGACGGTAGGGACACCTCCCGAGAAGGTGGCTCCTTCGGAGGAGATGAGCTCCAGGACGCTTTCGGGATCCAGATGCGGGCCCGGCAGCAGCAGGCGCGCACCCGAGAGCGGCGCGGAGAACGGCAAGACCCAGCCGGCCACGTGGAACATGGGCACCACCGCGAGGATGGTGTCCCGGCGGGAGACCGCGAAGGTATCGGCCAGCATGGTGGCCATGGCCGCGAGCACCATGGCCCTGTGGGAGTACATGGCCCCCTTCGGACGCCCCGTGGTCCCGGAGGTGTAGCACATCATGGCGGGGCTGTCCTCGGGGAGATCGGGATACGGGAACGGTTCAAAGGGCCCCTGGACCAGTTCCTCGTAGCTGTCGTACGGCGCGGGGACGGGTTTGCCCGAGAAGGGGACCACGAAGATCCGTTCCAGCCGCACCTCCTGTTTGAACTGCTCGAACAGCGGAAGCAGAATGTCGTCCACGATGAGAAATCGGTCCTCCGCATGGTTCACGATGTATGCCAGGTCGCTGGGGTGCAGGCGCAGGTTGAGGGTGTGCAGGATGGCCCCCGTGATGGGAACGCCGAGATAGCACTCCATGTGCATGGAGTGATTCCAGCAGAGAGTGGCCACCCGATCCCCCGGTCGGATGCCCAGTCGGCTCAGGGCACGGGCCAGGGCGTGCGCGCGCCGGTACAGCTCCGCATAGGTGGTCCGGTGCAGCGAGCGATCTGGCAGTCGCGTTACCACATCCACATGCCCCCAGTACCGGACCATCCGTTCCAGCACCCGAGAAAGAGTCAAGGGATATGCCAACGTCGCGCGTAACTCCGGCGCGATCTGCATCCTCGCTCACCTCCACTCTCGGATCCTCAGTTTACTCCCGCCTCCTTCAGGCCCGCAATGCGGATCGCGTGGCCTTCTCAATCCGCAGCCGCTTAGAGGTCTCGCCCCAGATAAGCTCCGTCCCGCTCCAGGCGCTGCTGGAGCTGCACCACGGGCAGGCGGCGCACGGGGGTTCCGATCTGCAGGGCAAGGGCAGCGGCGGTGCCCGCCGCCTGCCCCATCACGAAGCACGGACCCGAAACCCTGGCGGAGGACTGCCCTCCGTGGGTCATGGAGGCACACCGGCCCGCCACCAGGAGATTGTCCACCTTCTGAGGAACCAGAATCCGGTAGGGCAGGTGGTGAAACCCCCGAGAGTCCGGAATGGGTGGCCACCGGATCACCACGTCTCCCCGCACGTGCTCCTCTACGGGCCACCCGTTCACCCCGATGGTGTCCTCGAAGCTCGCGCAGCTCAGTACATCCTCCTCCGTCAGCTGATACTCCCCCAGGATGCGCCGTGTCTCCCGAATCCCGATCTGAGGCGCGATGTCCACGATGTAAGCGTTCTCAAACCCCGGAAGGCGCTCCCGAAGGAACTCGAAGAACTCCCACACCTGTCTGCGTCCCTCCACCTCTCCGTACGTCAGCTGATCCACGTCCGTCCCGTCCACCGCACTGCCGTCCGGGAGCCGGATCTGGGTCACGTTTGCCCGCCACTCGATGGGATTGCGTTGGGGCCGCAGAATAGGCGCCCGCCGCGGAAACGTTTTCCCCGCCCGCTCGGCCTCCTCCATGATCTGAGGGAGCCGCTCCCACGCACGGCCCGCCCGTTCCGGATCCACCCCGTTGATCCGGAACATGGTGGTGGGATAGAGGAGGTTCCCCCGGCCATCTCCCTTCTCGTACGGCACCCCGACCCACGCCGCGAGGTCCGCATCCCCGGAGCAGTCGATGAACACCCGTCCCCGGATGGCGAGCCGTCCGGACTTCGTCTCCACCAGCAGAGCCGCGATCTCCCGCTCGCTAGCCATCACCGCTCCCACACCCAGGGTATGGAAGAGCAGCTTCACTCCGGCGCTCAGCACGAGATCGTCCGCGGCGATCTTGTACGCGGCCGTGTCGTAGGCCTGGGCCATGATGCGGCCCCCCAGGGAGAGGTGGGGGTCGTTGAGGCCCCCCAGGCGTTCCATCCGGGCCAGGAGGTCATCCACCACCCCGTGCACCACCTGTCGGTGCTCCCCGTAGACATTGGCGTGGAGGCCCGCGAAGGTGGTGACTCCTGCCGCGGTCCCCATGCCGCCCAAAAATCCGTACCGTTCCACGAGCGCCACGGAGCAGCCGCACCGACCCGCAGCGGTGGCGGCGGCGATCCCAGCGGGACCGCCGCCCAGCACCACCACGTCGAATTCCCCAAAGACGGGCACCCTACGGGCCTCCTCCAGCACGTGGGGGAGCTTCGCAGGCGGTACTCCCTTTTGGGTCATCTTGCGGCTTGCCTTCCCTGGTCTATTCTGACCTCCCAACCTACTGCCGCGCCTTCCACGCCTTCGCGGGCTCCCAGTAGGGCCAGGTGGCCTTGGTGAGGTGCCCTGTATCCCGAACCTCCGGCCGTGCGATATATGTCCGCATGTTCAGATAAACCGGGATCACCGTCAGATCCTGAAGCAACATCCGGTGCACCTGCTGCACCTTGTGCCGCTGAACCGTAAGCGTAGAGGCGGAGTCCTCCACCAGCCGATCCAGTCCTTCCGGCCGCCTGAGGCTCACAAATCCCTCCGGAGAGTTCGTGAAGTAGAACCGTACGTAGTTGTTGAAGTTCGGGAAGTAGCCGTATAACTGGATCAGGAGCCCACGCCAGCCCTTTACCTGGCGCTCCCTGTATCCAGCGATGTCCGGGGTATCGAGCTCCGCCCGGATTCCCACCTCGCGGAGATACCGTTGAATCACCACGCTCACCTCCCGAGGGAGGTACGGGGCGGGCGTGAGACGCGTATCGAATCCACCGGGATATCCCGCCTGCGCCAGCAGCTCCTTCGCCCGCGCGGGGTTGTAGGTGGGCCCCCGGTAGTCCTGAAGGGCCGCGGGGCTCACCGGGTGCGCGATCTGGTCCCAGGGCTCCCAGTTCCCGTACCCCAGGGCCCGTGCGATAGCCGCCCGATCCACCGCGTACCCCAGCGCCTCCCGCACCCGTCGGTCCGCAAACGGTGAGTCCGGGTTCGCACTGTCGGGGATCAGCATGAGGATCCCCAACCCCGGCGGCCCCGTGATAACCCGGAACCTCCCCATAGCTTTGAGCTCGGCAATGATCTGTGGATCCTCAAACCCTGCAACGTCCAGCTGTCCCGCCAGCAGGGCTGCTCGCCGCGTCTGCATGTCCCGGATGAACCGCATCTCCAGCCGGTCCAGGTAGGGCTTGGCGCGATCCCAGTACTGCGCGAACCGCACGTAGTCCGCGTACGAGCTCGGATCGTACCGCACCAGCCGGAACGGCCCAGTGCCCACCGGCTGCCACTGCGCCCGCTCCTGCCCCAGCCGCTGGA
>JAVKHN010000045.1:0-16180 GCA_031459935.1 Candidatus Sysuimicrobium calidum
CCTTGGCCTGCCGGATCCGCTCGGCCACCTCCCGGCGCCGGACCGTCTTGAGGTACTCCAGCTCCTCCTCCAGCTTTCTGAACCCGACGGGCGTGAGGAAGATCTCCTCCATCCGCGTCACCTCACCTGGAAAAGAAACACCGTGGACGACCCTCGCCCACAGTGTTGGCACTAACCCCCGGTGGACCGGACCGTCCCCATTATAGGGGAGCGGGAAGGCCCTGCCAAGCCCACCCCCCGGGCCCGATCCCGGATGCGATCCACCTCCTCGTCCGGGAGGGTCCGCTCGAGCCGGCGGAAGGCCGCCAGCCGGAACCCGTGCCTGTCCGCCAGGCGCGCGATCTCCTGGACCTGCTCCACCGTGAGGTCCCGCCCCAGGCTGAAGTTCTCGTAGCGGCCCTCCAGGGCGAGGATCATGGTTTCCGCCATGCAGGCCTCACAGGTGCGCGGCGGATACCCGAAGTCGAACCCGAACTCCGCCTCCCCCGGAACCTCGATCACGCTCCCGTCGATCACCAGCACGTCGTCCCGGTGGAGGTACACCGCCTGGGAGACGTTGCGGGGACGCGCCACGTCGCACACCACGGCTCCGGGCTTGAGGTCCTCGGGCTCGAGGAGGACCCGGGGGGCACTTGTGACCGCGAGGATGATGTCCGCATCTCCCACCGCAGTGCGGGGGTCCGTGCTCACCGTCACCTCCACGTCGGCTTCCCCCCGAATCCGCTCCCGGAGGGCTTCCAGACGCTTGCGGTTGCGAGCCACGAGCACCAGGGAAGGGACCCTGTGAGCCAGGATGCGGGCGCACACGGCCCCGATGGACCCCGTGGCCCCTACCACCGCGGCCTTGGCCTCCGAGAGGGAGATCCCCATGCGGTCCGCGGCCCGCAGGGCTCCCTCGATGGCGGTGGCCGCGGTGTAGGAGTTGCCCGTGGTGACCGCGAGCCGGGTGTTCGCGGCCACCGTCACCCCTGCGTCCCCCACCACCTTCGTGAAGGCCCCCAGGCCCAGGATCCTCGCGCCCAACCGCTCCGCGAGCCGGGCACACTGGATGAGCCGGTGGTACACGAACCGGAGGTCGGACTCCAGGAGCGTGCGCGGGGTGAGGGGGAGCCCGATAAGCCACCCCTCCGCCTGGGATCCCGTGGGCGAGCGGATGCCCGTGACGTGGGAGAGCTCCATGGGGGGAAGGAGTTTGAAGACCTCCTCCACCCAGCGGGGCGGGAGCCAGCGGGTGAACGCGAACCGCCAGCTGAAGTGCACGGGCTCCAGCGGGTGGAGGACGAACGCGAACCGCTCCATGGAAGACCTGACCTTCCTCTCCATACTCTTCCTCAGCGCTCCACGGGCACGGCCTGCGCGACTTCCCACGCCTTCCGGAGGTGGTCGGATCGCGGCGTGTTGAGCCAGCTCACCCGCGGCCGGAAGCCGAACCGGTGCATCCACGCCATGTACTCCTCGGGGGAGATGGCCTCCGGAGCTCTGCCGGCAAACGCCACCACCAGGGCCTGGAGCACGTTGGTGGCGAAGGAGCGCCCTCCGAGCTCCGGGCCCGTGGTCACCAACAGCGCCACCCCCCGATGCCGCAGGTCCTCCACGTCCTCCGGGGTGATGGTTTGCGTCAGCACCACCCGGTCGGGGAGCTCGCGGGGCATGTAGCGCCGGATGTAGTGGAAGTCCCCGCACACCACCTCCGCCCATCGGAAGGCCCAACCGAATCGCGGCGTGCTGCGCTCCTGCTTCCCCCCGGTAGGGTAGAACCAGCGGAAGGGCAGGCGGGAGATCACGGGGAGGAGCACCGCCCCCAGGATCTGGACGCTGCGCAGGGAGCGGAGGGGAATGGGAAGCCCCAGGGCGAAAAGGAAGTCGCCGTACAGGACTCGGGCCCCCACCTCCGCCAGGGCCTCGGCCATCCCGTACCGATCCACGGAGTTCACCTGGAGCACCCTCCGGCCCGTCAAGGGAAGCCCCACCTCCCGCGGCAGGAACTCCTTGATCAGGTACCGTTCCCAGGTGTGCTTGATGCCGTTCCCGTCCACCACGGGGGTGTGCTGGACGTCGCGTATCAGGCGCACGATGTCCCGAATGTAGTAGCGCCGGCGACCGGTCTCCACGAAGAGGTCCGCACCCCCGATCCCGATGGCGTCCACGTGCCCGTCCAGCTCCCGAAGCCACCGGCGGAACCGCGCGTAATCTCCGTCCGTCCCGATGCGCTCGATGCGCACCGGCTCTCCCAGCAGCTCCAGCTCCACCCGGGCATCCCGTCGGGAGGAGCCCAAGCTCAGGCTCACCACCCGCTTCATCCTGGCAGTAGGGTAACACGGTTCTGCTCCCGCGGGGGGGAGAGCCGGGTTAGAGGACGCGGAGTTGTTCCGTGCGATTGCGCAGGTACAGGATGCGCAGGCCCTCCAGGGTAAGAAGGGGGTCGTGGTGGTCAATGCAGGAGGCGTCGTGGAGGACGAGCTCGGCCCATCCGCCTGTGGCCACCACCGTGGCCTCTCCACCCAGTTCCGCCTTCATGCGGGCCACGATCCCCTCCACCAGGCCCACCGCGCCCCAGAAGATCCCTGCCTGCATGGCGGCCACGGTGCTGCGGCCGATCACGCTTCTGGGGCGGACGAACTCCACCCGGCGCAGCTGGGCCGCGTGCTCCACCAGGGCCTCCGCGGAGACCCCGATCCCGGGCGCGATGGCGCCGCCCAGGAAGTCCCCCTCCCGGGAGACCGCGGTGAAGGTGGTGGCGGTCCCCAGGTCCACCACGATGGTGGGCCCTCCGTACCGGGCGTAGGCGGCCACCGCGTTGCAGATGCGATCCGCGCCCACCTCCCGGGGGTTCTCGTACAGGATGCGCATCCCAGTCCGGATCCCCGGCCCCACCAGGAGGGGCGCGCATCCGAAGTACTTCTCGCTCAGCCGCTCCATGGTGTCCAGGAGGAGCGGGACCACGCACGCCACCGCCACGTGCTGGACGTCCCGGATTTGGAGGCCGCGGTGACGGAAGAGGGCCTCCAGCAGCATCCCGTACTCGTCCTCGGTCCGGGCGGGATCCGTGGCGATCCGCCAGTGCACGAGAGGGGGGCCTTCCCGCTCGGGCCGATCGTAGACCGCGGCTTTGATGAGGGTGTTGTTCACGTTGAGCGCGAGCAGCATCCTACACCAGCCGCGCCGACCTCAAGGCGCGGTACACGGGCACGGTCACCACCACCGCCAGTAGGGCTTCCGGAAGTCCGTGGGTGGCGCCCACCGCCACCGCGGCTCCGGGAGGCATGAGCTGGGGAAACCGCCACACGATCAACCCCAGCACCCCGACGGTGTTCGTGAGCGTGCCCACCACCGCCGCGGCCGCCACGGGGGCTGCCTCCCCCCGGAGCAGCAGGTACGCCAGCGCGGCCACCCCCAGCCCGCCCAGAAAGGCCGCCAGCGGGTGGGAAGCGGCGGTAGAGGCCACCGCGTGGTAAAGGTTCACGAGCCAGCTGGGCTGGACCTTCCCGCCGGTGAAGGCCGCCTCGAACGCCCGCGCACCCGGTCCCAGCACCGTGTACACCGCGGCCCCGCACGCCACGGCCGCGACCCCGCGAGCGGCCCGGCGGCTCAGGGCCGCAAAGGTGTATGCGGCAAGCACGCCGATGAGGACCCTAGGGCCGAAGGCGATGAGGGGATCCTTAAAGAAGGGCAGGGTGGCACGGCTGAAGCTGAAGAACCCGAAGACAGCCCCCACCAGCGCCCCGGCCACCGGGCCCCGGGTGATGCCCGCGAGGATGGCGGGGAGGTGCATGGTGGTGGCGGCGCCCGCAGGGGTGGGTGCGGGGATGAAGCCGATCCCGGGGACGAGTCCCATCACCGCGCTTAGGGCACCCAGCATCCCCACAACGGTGAGATTCCTCGCCTGCAAACGAAACCCCCTCCGCACCCGCGGAGAGGGCAGGCTTTCTGCTCTCATCCCCCACCTCCGTTCCAGTCTGGACCTTCCAGTACCGGACGGACCGAAACGCCTTCGGCTCGCCGGGTCCGGCTCCTCCGGGAGGATGCCGGCCAGTTCACCCTCAGGGTATCACCCCGCTGGAGCGGAGGCAACTCGGCGAATTCACACCGGGTTCCCCCTCTGCCCGTCCGCGAGCCCGGGGACCCCGTGCAGACCCCGGGCGAACCGTACGGCCCTGCGGATGGCCTCCGCCACCACCTCCGGAACCGCTGCAGCCACCGCGTCGTAACTGGCCTCCACGGTCCCCGTGGCCAAGGCGAAGACCGTGTCCCCGTCCAGGGAGGTGTGGGAGGGGGAGACGGCCCGGCCGATGCCATGGTGGGCCAGGCGGGCGAGACGGTTCGTCGCTATCTTGTCCAACCGGGCGTTCGTCGCCACCACGCCGATCACGGTGTTCCCCAGAGGCCGGAACCCCACGCCCCGCTCCAGCAGGGAGCGGGAGCCCACGAACGTCCCGGTTCTCGGATCCCGGGTACCCGCGAGGATCGTTCCGTCCTCCGCCACCACGTCCCCCACGGCGTTCACCACCATGAGGGCTCCCACCACCACGTCTCCAGCAAGCCGCACCGACCAGCTTCCCACCCCACCCTTCATGGCTCCCGCAGGCCCGAGCAGCTTGCCCACCGTGGCCCCGGTGCCCGCCCCCACGCTTCCCTCCTCCACGGGCCCAGAGGTCGCGGCCTCACACGCCCGGTAGCCCATCTCCGGCCCCGGCCGGACGTCTGGTCGGCCCAAAGCCAGGTCGTAGATCACCGCCGCGGGCACGATGGGCACCCGCGCCACCCCGGTTTCAAACCCTACCCCTCGCTCTTCGAGATACCGCACCACGCCGTCCGCCGCGGCGAGTCCGAACGCGCTCCCCCCACTGAGAAGCACCGCGTGCACCTCCTGCACCGTGGCGAGGGGACGCAGGAGATCCACCTCCCGGGTTCCGGGCGCAAACCCCCGCACCTCCGCCCCGGCCACGGCTCCCTGCTGGCACAGTACCACGGTGCACCCCGTGGCTGCCGCGAGGTCCGTGGCGTGCCCCACGCGGATCCCCTCCACCTCGGTGAGGCCAGGCATCTCAGACCCCCTCCGGGGCCAGCTCTCCCGCCACGATGCGCTTTGCAGAGCCATCTGGGAGCCGCAGGAGGAGGGCTCCGTCCCCATCCACGTCTTCCGCGATCCCCTCGTAGGTGCCGCTTGGCAGGTGGACCCGCACCCGCCGGCCCAGGGTGGTGCTGCGCTCCCGCCACCACCGGAGGACGGTGGCGAAGTCATCGCCCCGGAAGGCCTCGTAAACGACCTCCAGCTCCGCGCACACCGCGCAGAACAGCTCCTCCAGATCCACGGGTGCGCCGAGCTCCGCGGCGAGGGAGGTGGCTCCCTCCGGGAGGTCCGGGACGGCGTTGGCGTTGAGACCGATCCCCAGGATCACCCACCACGCGTCCGGTCCTGCCTCCGCAAGCACGCCCCCCACTTTCCTCCGGTTCACCAGGAGGTCATTGGGCCATCGCAGCCCCACGGGAAGCCGGCACGCGCGTTCGATGGCCCGGGCCGCGGCCACCCCGCCCACCAGGCTGAGTTTGGGGACCTCCGGGGGGGACACGAGGGGACGGAGGATCACGGAGAGGTAGAGCCCGCCCGGGGGAGAGACCCAGGTACGGCCCAGGCGGCCCCGGCCCGCGGTCTGCATCTCCGCCACCACCACGGTTCCCTCCGGGGCCGCGGCCGCGGCGAGTTCCCGGGCCACGTCCTGCGTGGAGGGAACCGAGGCAAAGGCGTGGAGGGAGCGCCCCACGTAGCGCGTGCACAGTCGCTCCGCGACCTTAGACAGAAACCAGCTCATCTCTCCCGACACCGCTCCACCCGTACCGCGGCGTATCCCAGGGCTCCTCCCAGTCGCACGTGCGGCTTGCGGACCTCCACCCGCACCTCCTGGACCCTCTCCAGCTCCAGCAGGCGACGGGCGATCTCCTCCGCCACCGCCTCCAGCAGCTGTCGCGGCGGTCCCTCCACCACCTCCCGCACGATCCCGTAGATCTCCCGGTAGTCCAGGGTGTCCTCCAGCCGATCGGAGGCGCCGGATGGCCGGAGGTCGCACACCACCTCCACATCCACGAAGAAGGGCTGGCCGCGCTCGCGTTCCTCCGGCCGGACCCCGTGGAACCCATAGAAGGCCATGTCCTTGAGGAGGATCCGGTCCACCTCACGCCTCCGGATCCCGCCAGCCCCGGAGCACCGCGTCCGCCACCCGCAGGGCCCGGACCACCGCCTGGACGTCGTGCACACGCACGAGATCCGCCCCCGCCGCCGCGCACAGGACGCACAGGGCGATGGTCCCCTCCACCCGTTCGTCGGGCGGAGCGCCATTGAGGATCCGGCCGATGGTGGACTTGCGGGAGGGACCCACGAGGATGGGACATCCCAGGGCCCGCAGCTCCGCAAGCCGCCGGACCAGCTCCAGATTGTGCTCGGCCCGCTTGCCGAACCCGAACCCCGGATCCACCACGATGCGGTCTAAGGGGATGCCGTGCTGCTGCGCGAAGGCGAT
The DNA here is from genome assembly GCA_031459935.1 of Candidatus Sysuimicrobium calidum. Classification (GTDB taxonomy): domain Bacteria; phylum Sysuimicrobiota; class Sysuimicrobiia; order Sysuimicrobiales; family Sysuimicrobiaceae; genus Sysuimicrobium; species Sysuimicrobium calidum. The sequence continues at coordinate 6,516 of JAVKHN010000045.1, forward strand.
GCGCTCCGCGAGGAACGCCCGGATCTCCCCCATCACGTCCTCGTAGCGGGGATCCCGCTGCATGTCCTTGGGGGTCCCCTTCATGTGCATGAGGATCACGGGACACCCGAACTCCGCCACTACCCGGCTCATCTCGGGATCCGCCCGCAGGGCGCTGGTGTCGTTCACCATCCAGGCTCCCGCCTGCAGCGCCCTTCGGGCCACCTCGGCCTTCTGGGTGTCCACGCTGATGGGAACGTCCATGACCGCAGAGAGGGCCTCGATCACAGGGATCACCCGCCGGAGCTCCTCCCGCAGGGGCACCGGATCCGCACCGGGGCGGGTGGACTCGCCGCCCACGTCCAGGAGATCCGCGCCCGCCGCCACCATCTCCCGTGCCCGGCTCAGGGCGGCCTCCACGGGATCGGGGTAGCGGAGCAGGCCGTCTCCGCTGAAGGAGTCCGGGGTCACGTTCAGGATCCCCATCACGAGGGTTCGCTCCCCCAACCGCAGCCGGTGCCGACCGTAAGCGAGCTCACGCACGGTTCCCAGCATCCTCCCCCTCCACGCGGTGCATGGGCGTATGGATCCCCGGGATCCCTCGTGCGAGCCTGGCGGAAGGCATCACTCGCGAATGGGGGAGAAGTGCACCACGGTCACCCAGTCGTCCAGGGTGATGGGACGGCCGTAGATGGCCGAGAGGAACTCCAGGAGTTCCTCGTGCCGCCGGAACTCGGGGTTCTCCCGCTCGATCTCCCGAGGAGTGAGATCTCGGATCTGCTTGTACTCCGTCCGGTCGATGACCGCACAGAAGACCTTCTGTCGCTCCCCGAACTTCCGTCCCACGGTGACCCAGACCACCTGGCCCTCCCGGTACTTGTCCCGCTTGTCACCGAGGCGCACCGTGGCCGTCTTGCGCCCCTGGCGCAGCTGCTCCGCGAACACAGGGGAATAGAAGTTCAGCGCGTACACGGCTACGGCCCTACCAAGGTGACGTTGGCTTGGTGCTGGGTCCGCTTCCGCTCTCCCACCGCCACCTCCCTTCCCCTCAGGTGGTACCGCACCCGGACCGTCTGGAGCTCCGGTGGGCCTGAGGTGAGGAGCGGAAGAACCTGAAACACCTGTTCGGAGATCATCTTCGTGACGTCCGCGAAGAAGGCTCGCCACCGCTTGCGGTCCTGGGGGACCGCTTTGACCCCGTCCAGCACGACCTGAAACTCCACGGCTGGCGCTTGCAGGCGCACCTCCCGCACCGTGCCCTCCCCCACCATTCCCTCCACCAACCGTTTCGCCGCCACCTCCGGGGGTGGCGGGCGGCGGGCCTGCTCGTAGCGGATCTGTCCAACCGTCACCGCCACGCCCAGGAGGACCACCGCCGCGGCGTACACCGCGGCGGCGCGCCAGGGGACATCGGATTTGGCAGATCGCTTGGGCAACCGGGCACCTCCGTCCACCTAGACACCCACTATACTACACACAGAAACGCCTGCGGAATCTCACCCGAGGGGGTGGCACCATGGAGCGCGGCGCACTCATCATCGTGGACCTCCAGAACGATTTCTGTCCGGGCGGAGCGCTCCCCGTGCCGGGAGGGCACGACATCGTGTCCGTGGTGAACGCACTCTCCCTGTCCTTCCAGGAGGCGGGCCGCCCCGTGATCGCCACGCAGGACTGGCACCCCGCAGACCACGTCTCCTTCCAGACCCGCGGAGGTCCCTGGCCCGTGCACTGCGTGCAGGGGACTCCGGGCGCAGACCTACACCCGCTCCTCCGCCGGGAGCCCATCACGCACGTCATCCGGAAGGCGTATCGGCGGGACGAGGAGGCGTACTCGGGCTTCCAGGGAACAGGCCTGGCGGAGCTGCTGCGGGCCCTGGGGGTAGAGGAGGTGTACGTCTGTGGGCTCGCCATGGACGTGTGCGTGAACTTCACCGCCCTGGACGCGGCGCGGGCCGGGTTCCGTACCGCCATCCTCGAGGACGCCACCCGACCCGTGTTCCCCGAGCAGCTGGAGGAGAAACGTCGGGCGTGGCAGGAGGCCGGGGTGGCGGTGCAAAAGGCTCAGGATCTGCTGGGGGCGTCCGTAGGGCGATAGAACGGGGAATGGAGGAGGTCCGGGTCGGCTGCTGCGGGCTTCCCCGCGGGCTTGGGGAGTATGCCCGCACGTTTCCGGTGGTGGAGATCCAGCAGACCTTCTACCAGCCCCCGCTCCCGAGGACCGCGGCCCGGTGGCGGGCACAGGTGCCAGAGGAATTCGAGTTCACCCTGAAGGCATGGCAGCTGATCACCCACCCGCCCACAAGCCCCACGTACCGGCGCCTGCGCCAGCCCCTCCCGGCAGGGAGCCAGGAGCGATACGGGTTTTTCGCACCCACGCGGGAGGTCCAGCAGGCCTGGGATCGGACCCGGGAGATCGCGGAGGTGCTCCGGGCCCGCATCGTGGTGTTCCAGTGCCCGGCCCGATTCACGCCCGACCCGCCGCACATCCAAAACCTCCGGTCCTTCTTCACCCGGCTGGACCGGGGAGGGATCCGGTGCGCGTGGGAGCCGAGGGGTGCCTGGCCCGCGGAGCTGGTGGTGCAGCTGTGCCGGGAGCTGGATCTCCTTCACTGCGTGGATCCCTTCGTCACACCTCCCGGGTACGGCCACCCCAGGTACTTCCGGCTCCACGGCCGCCATGGATACCGCTACCGGTACACGGACGAAGACCTCCTGGCCCTCCGGCGCATGTGCTCTGGAGCCACGTACGTACTGTTCAACAACACGTACATGTGGGAAGACGCCCTCCGGTTCCAGGCCCTCCTGCAGGCCGCGTGACGGACGAGCTTCAGAAGAGCTCCCCGCTCCTCCGGAGGGAGATTCCCAGATGCGCGCAGGCCGCGGGGGTGATGCGGCGACCCGCGGGGGTACGCACGAGAAAGCCGATCTTGAGGAGATAGGGCTCCACCACCTCCACCAAGGTGTCCGGCTCCTCCTGGAGAGAGGCGGCGATGGCCTCGATCCCCACGGGCCCTCCCCCGTAGACCTCCGCGATCACCCGCAGGAAATCCCGATCCAGGGCATCCAGGCCCAGCTCGTCCACGCCTTCGAAGGCCAGGGCCTCCGCGGCCACCTCCCGGGTGATCCGGCCGTCCGAGCGGACCTGTGCGAAGTCCCGCACGCGCCGCAGCAAGCGGTTGGCGATGCGGGGCGTGCCTCTGGAGCGGCGGGCGATCTCCCCGGCTCCCTCCTCCGTGATCTCCACCCCGAGGATCCGGGCCGACCGCCGCACCACTTGAGCGAGCTCCTCGGGGGTGTAGAAGTCCAGGTGGAAGAAGATCCCGAACCGCTCCCGCAGGGGGGCACTCAGCATCCCCGCCCGGGTGGTGGCGCCGATGAGGGTAAAGGGGCGCAGCCGATACCGGAGGGTACGGGCGTGCACACCGCGGTCCAGCACGAAGTGCACGCAGTAGTCCTCCATGGCGGGGTACAGCAGCTCCTCCACCGCCCGGCCCAGCCGGTGGATCTCGTCGATGAAGAGGATGTCTCCCTCCTCCAGGTTCGTGAGGATGCCCATGAGGTCCCCGCCCCGCTCCAGGGCCGGGCCGGAGGTCTGCACGAGGTTGGTGTGCATTTCCGCGGCGATCACGTGGGCGAGCGTGGTCTTCCCCAGGCCCGGAGGCCCGTGCAGGAGGATGTGGTCCAGGGCCTCCTGGCGCTCCCGTGCGGCCTGGATGGCGATGCGCAGGCCCTCCCGGACCCGGGACTGTCCCACGCATTCGTCCAGGGTGCGGGGCCGGAGGGAACGCAGGAACGTCGCCTCCTCCGGAGGTACGGAAGCACCCGTGAACCGCTCCCGGCTCACGACCCTGCCTCCCGTTGCACCCGGTACACCTCCTGGAAGAGTTCCTCCGCGCTGCGGACGGCAGGGTTGCGACGGAGGGCCGCCTCCACCATGCGCCGGGCCTCCGCGGGCCGGTGCCCCAGCTGCTTGGTGAGGATCTCCAGCACCTCCTCCCGGAAGTCCACTTCCACTGGCGCCGCCTGGACCTCCGTCCGCAGGAGGGCGAACTTCCCCATCTTCCCATGCAGGGCCGCCACCACCTTCTCCGCGGTGCGCGCTCCCAGACCCGGAAGCTGCCTGAGAAAGCCCACATCGCGTCGTTCGATGGCATCCGCGATCTCGTGCACGGGGTAGACCATGGCCCGAACCGCCCGGGCGGGACCGAGGCCGTCCACGGTGATGAACCGCTCGAAGAACTCCCGCTCCACCCAGGTCCGGAATCCCACCAGCATGGGCTTGGGTTGGTTCGGACTCACCTGGTACGAGATGTACAGGGCCACCTCCTCCCCCTCCCGGATCCCCGCATCCACGAGGTAGGCGGGGAGCACCACCTCATAGCCCACCCCTCCGCACTCCACCACGATCCCCCCCTCCATCCGGTGCAGGACCTTTCCCCGCAGGTAGCCGATCATGCACGCCGCTCCCCGAACCGTCCCAGAAGGGCGAGGGCCAGGGCCACGGCGTCTGCGGCGTGGTGCGGGAGGTCTCCCTCGAACCCCAACCGGGCGCACACGGTAGCTTGCACCTGGGCCTTCGGGGCCCGCCCGTTTCCCGTGATGGCCCGCTTCACCTCCGCGGGCGGGAGGGAGGTCACCCGCACCCCTGCGTGCGCGGCCGCCAAGAACAGCACCCCCCGGACCTGTCCGATGCGGATCCCCGCATGCGGGAACCGGAAGTGGCTGAAGACGTCCTCCAGGACCGCGACTTCCGGCCGGACCTCCTCTAGAAGCGCCCGGGCGTCCGTATAGATCTCCCCCAGGCGCATCTCCAGAGGCCCGTCCAGCCGCGCACGGATCACCCCGGCCTCCACAAGCACGGGCCCCGCCTCCCCCGACCGGACCACCGCGTACCCCGTGGCCCGCAGCCCCGGATCGAACCCCACCACGGTCATGGTCGGATAGGCGAACCTCTGTTTGATTCTCCGGCCAACGGAACTCTCCTGCAAGGGGAAATTCCTAACTTACCCGCTGGAGGATCTCCTCGGGGATGTCGAAGTTCGCGTAGACCTGCTGGACGTCGTCCAGGTCCTCCAGGGCCTCCAGGAGCCTCAGGACGCGCTCGGCCTCTGGGCCTTCCAGGGGGACCGTGGACTTCGGAAGGAGGGTGATCTCCACCCGGCCGATCTCGATTCCCGCCTGGGCCAGGGCTTCCCGAACCCGGTTGAGGTCCTCGGGAGCCGTGATCACCTCGTACACCCCGTCGTCCGGCCGCACGTCCTCCGCCCCCGCCTCGAGGGCCGCCAGCAGGAGGTCGTCCTCGGAGATCCGGCCTCGATCCACCTGGATGACGCCCTTCCGGTCAAACATCCACGCCACGGCGCCCGCCTCCGCCATGCTGCCCCCCAGGCGATGGAAAACGGAGCGGACCTCCGCGGCGGTGCGGTTCCGGTTGTCCGTGGCGGCCCGCACCAGGATGGCCACTCCGCCTGGCCCGTAGCCCTCGTAGGTGACTTCCTCATAGTGTTCCCCGCCCCCGGCTCCGGCACCGCGGGTGATGGCCCGCTGGATGTTCTCATTGGGCATCCCCGCCTCCCGGGCCCGCTCGATGGCGCTGCGCAGCCGCGGGTTCGCATCCGGGTTGCCGCCTCCCTCGCGGGCGGCCACGATGATCTCCCGCGTGAGCTTGCTGAAGAGCTTGCCGCGCACGCGGTCCATCTTCTCCTTCTTGATCCGGATGTTGTGCCACCTGGAGTGTCCCGCCATGGCCTTAAACCCCTTCCCTCCCTGGGCTCAAGACCATTGTAGCGCCCGCTACCGCTCTGTGACCGCGACCCGGGTCCTGGCCTGCGCGCCCCCGGGGCTGTAGGCGATCACCACGATCGCGTACCGGGCGCCCAGAAACCGCAGGGGGGACTCCACGGTGAGGCGGAAGGTCCCGTCCGGCCCCGCCAGGAGCCATTCGTCCCGCACCGGCACGGGCGTGGCGCCTCCCTCTAGGGTGACGACAACCCGCACCCGGCTTCCGGGGGTGGTCCTCCCCGCGACCTCGAAGGGCGAGGAGACGAGAGCCCCCGCCGCGGGGAGGTCGAGTTTGACCGTGTGCTCCAAACGCTCCTCCGGACCCGTGCGACCTGGGTGGCCCGGCTCCCCGGGGATCGCGGAGGGAGCCGGAGGAGTCCCCTCGGGGCGTGCGAAGTCCACCGGGGGCCGGTCCGCCAGGGCCTCCCTCATGAACCGGGCCCACAGGCGGGCGGGAACGGTCCCGCCCACCACCCTGCGCATGGGGGTGTTGTCGTCGTTGCCCACCCACACCGCCACCGCGAGGTCCGGGGTGTAGCCCACGAACCAGGCGTTGCGGTAGTCGTCCGTGGTCCCGGTCTTCCCCGCCGCCGGGCGTCCGATATCAGCCGCGCGGCCGGTCCCCCGGAGGATCACCCCCCGGAGGATGTCCGTCATGGTGTACGCCACCTCCGGCCGGAGGGCGATGCGACGCTCCGGGCTGAACTCGTCCAGCACGCGGCCTGTCGCATCCGTCACCCGAGTGATGGCCACGGGCTCGGTGTGGACGCCGTTGGCGGCCAGGGTGGCGTAGGCGGAGGCCATCTCGAGCACGGTGACCTCCAAGGTGCCCAGGGCGAGGGAGAGGTTGGGCTGAAGGGGGCTATGGATCCCCATGCGGCGGGCGGTCTCGATCACCGCCTGCGGTCCCAGCTCTGCGAGCACCCGGACCGCGGGCACGTTCCGGGAGTGTTCCACCGCCCGCCGGAGGGTGAGAGGCCCCCAATACGTCCGATCGTAGTTCTTCGGCTGCCACTCGCCGAATCCCGGGATGTGGTAGCGGACGGGCTCGTCCAGAAGGATGTCCTCCGGGGAGGCCCCGCGCTCCAGCGCGGCGACGTAGACGAAGGGCTTGAAGGCACTTCCCGGCTGGCGGAGCGCCTGCCAGGCCCGGTTGAACTGCGACCGGTGGAAGTCCACACCCCCTACCATGGCCTTGATGTGACCGGTATGCGGATCCACGGCCACGAGGGCTCCCTGGGAGACCCCACTTGCCCGGGCTTCCGCGATGCCCTGCGCGATGACCCGCTGCGCCAGCTCCTGGAGGCGTACGTCCAGGGTGGTGTAGACCCGCAGCCCTCCCCGGTACACCCGCTCCTCCCCGTAGCGCTGGACGAGGAAGGGGATGAGGTAGGAGACGAAGTACGGGGCCCGGATTCCCACCAGGCCCGCATTGACCGGGGTGCGGCGGAGCCCCACAGGAGCCCGCAGGGCGGCCTGCGCCTGCTCCGCGGAGAGGAAGCCCAGCTCCACCATCTTACGCAGTACCTGCTCCTGCCGGCGTTTCGCGGCCGGGAAGTTCCGGAAGGGATCGTAGCGGCTAGGCGCCTGGATGAGCCCGGCCAGCAGGCTCGCTTCGGGCAGGCCGAGTTCTCCCACCCTCCTGTTGAAGTACACCTGGGCCGCCATCTCCACCCCATACGCGCCGTTCCCGAAGTACACCTGGTTCAGGTAGCGCTCGAGGATCTCCTCCTTGGTGAGGTGGCGCTCCATCTCCAGGGCGAGCAGCATCTCGTGCAGCTTGCGGGTTAGGGTGCGCTCGGGAGTCAGAAACAGGGTACGCGCCAGCTGCTGGGTGATGGTGCTTCCCCCCTCCAGGATCCGGTTTCGGGTGAGGTTCACCCACAGCGCCCGCATCACCCCGATGACGTCCACGCCCCGGTGCTGGTAGAACCGCTCGTCCTCGATGGCGATCACCGCCTGCTGCAGGATCCGGGGGATGGCGGAGAGGGGCACGTAGACGCGGTTTTCGCGGTAGAGGCTCGCGATGAGCTCCCCGTTGGCCGCGTAGATGCGGGTGGCCTGGCTGGGCGGGTGGTAGAGGACGGAGACGTCCGGGAGGGCGGTCCGGGCCGCCAGGAGGAGGGCGGCCACCGCCCCGAGAAAGGCCACGGAGAGGGCAGCGAGCGCGGCCGAGCCCACCACCAGCCACCGGGCTCCCCGACGGGGTCGCCTCCGGGAGGACCGGCCAGAGCGCTTCATCCCGAACCTCCTGTCCCACGCGCCCTCATAATATCAGCCAAACAATTCCGACGCCTACCCGGGCCGCGGGAGTCTATGACTCAAGCAGGGGCACTGCGACGTGCAACACAACATCCGCTGTGAAATGGGCAAGCATGGCCGCTTCAAGTCCACGCGTCCAGTACAGGTAGCCAAAGGCGAGCGAAGCCAGGCCATTCAAGGCAACGGCGCGCACGGCGACCAGCGGTGTGAGCGGTACAAGCATTGCTGTGGCGGGCAGGTGTCCCAGCCCGAAGAGCACAGCGACAAGGACGTTTGCTGTCCACAAGATCCCGGTGCTCGGGAAACCCTGAGCCGTGCGGCAGACCTTCGTCAGAAGCCAGACCAGTAAGGAGAACAGCCCCAGCCGCATAAAGAGTTCCTCAGTAATGCCCCCGTAGAAAGAGGCGAGGAAACCCTCCCAGACGGGTATCTGCGGGCTTCGGGTCAGCACCCTGGGCACGCGAGAGGCAAAAATCAGCACGTCCAAGACCACGACGATCAAAGCAACCGCAGCCCCCAGAACCACCGAGGGGGGAAGGATGCCCTTCAGCCGTTGCCACGACCTCTCGCCGGACAGCCACGCTTCAAGGAGCGGTGCACCTAGCCCTGTGCGTTTCGCCAGCAGGAGGCCCAATCCCACTGCCATCGCGATGAAGACGGCATTCTGGGCCACCTGAATCGGGATCAGCACCTGAAGTGGCACCGGCAACTGTTTGAGCCTTGGTGCTTGCAGCGTCAGGGAGTAGGGGATAACCAAGATTGCCCCTGTGATACCCGCCATCGACAGCAGGAGAAACTCCCGCCAGTCGAAGCCCTCTTCTGCCATCACGGCCTCTCCGGAAAGACAGATCTCAGTCATTTCACCTGCCCCGCGAAGCGGTGTCGGATGCCAGTGTACAGCGCCACCCGAGCCACCGTGCTCACGGCCTCCGCCACCGGGTCGGCCTGCGGCGAACTCCGCCATACCGCCCTGCGGGCCCTGTCGTGGGCCCTGCCCCTCCTGGCCCTGGCCGCCGTCCTGGCCTGGCTGCACCAGGTGTGAGTCCGGTCCTACCACGAGCCGCCTCCACCACCGCCCCCTCCACCCCCCGAGAAGCCCCGGCCGAATCCGCTGCGGCCAGCTCCGAAACCCGAACTCCGCGAGGGCGTGGACGGCAGCACCGAGTTCATCGAGGACACGGCGTGGCTCAAGCGGTCCAGGAAGACCTGGGGCCGGAACGTCTCGGGCCTCCAGGCAGGCGACTGGTACCACTCCGGCGGCTTGCGGAGGAGGTCCTGGAACTTCTGGGCCCACTCGTCCGCGACGCCGAAGACCAGCGCGTAGGGCAGGACGCGGTCAAAGAAGTCCGGCTGCTCCTGGACAAGCCGCTCCAGGCGGTCCGACTCGACCCGGCGAACGAACTCCCTAAAGCCCAGGATTTCCCAAAGCGCGTGCACCCCCTTAGCCGTCCGGCGCGGCATGGCGGGCCCGAAGACCAGGAACAGAACCCCTCCCAGGGCGACGCCGAGACCGACCAGCACCGCGTTGAGGGGACTGGATTCCCCCCACACAGCCCAGGCACCGAAGCCCCCGAAAACGAACAACAAGCCGGCCTTCCGATAGGCGTCGCGGATCCTCTGGGGGTTACCGGCGAAGTACCCGT
>JAVKHN010000046.1:0-15271 GCA_031459935.1 Candidatus Sysuimicrobium calidum
AGCACCAGTTCCCCGTCCTGAGCGTTCGGAGATCCCAGAAGCTCCGCAGCCTCCACCGCGGGCAACAGGTCCTCGATGCCCGTCTGCGGCTCCCCGCGAGCTCCGGGAGATCCACCCGACCCTCCGCATCGTGCACGAGCTCCACGGGCCCGTGAGGAGTCCAAAAGGTGCATGGGAAGCCGGAGCTTCCCGATCCCGCCAGGGGGGAGCTCAGGCCGCACCTTTCCCAGGATGCGGGTAGGCTGGTGCTCAGGACCACCACCCGGTCACTGAGGAAGGCCGCCTCCACCACCAAGGCCCGAGCAAAAGCCACCCGCTGGCGCATCCCCCGATGGCTCCTTGGGGTAGGAGGATCAGGAGGCGCTCCGCGGTGCGGCTGCGGGCCGCCGCATAGCCTATTGACCAGGGTGAAGGCGGGGGAGAGGCCGTAAGCGGTGGTCATGCGCAGCCGGGAGAGCCCGGCGTATCCGGGGAGGGCCTGGGGCCGTGGGTCGAGGAAGCCACCTGTCGCAGCTCCGCGGGAGCTGGGCTCACTAGCCCCCACAGCGCGCCGGCACCCAGCCCCACGAGGTCCGCGAAGCGGGCCCGTGGCAGGCGCAGCAGCCGGAGAGCGGGAAACAAAGGCACCGGATGGTCCTGGGGTTCAGGATGGCCGAGTGTGGCCAAATCTGCAGCCACGTTCGACAGGGCGAGGACGGGAACGGTCCTGCCCGCGTGGCCCTGGGGCTCGGGGCCGTGAAGGCCGCCGTGCGCAGGTCGGGTTCAGCCGGGTGCAGGAATCCGAGGACAAGTTGTACAACAGATTCGGAGCTGTGAGGGCGCAGCAGAACGGCTGGGAGGGCCGGGTGGTGGCCTGGATCGTGGCGGCGGGAGCTGCGCTGTGGGGGCTGCGTCAGATCCGGTCCGCGGTTCTCGTGCTCCTCGCGGGGGGACTGGTGGCGGTGGTGCTCGCGCCGGTAGCGGAGTGGGCGACCCGGTGGAGCGGAGGCCGGCGCGCCGTCGGTGCGCTGTTCGCGGTGGTCCTCCTCGTCGGCGGGGTGTTGGTCGGGGCCCTCTCCCTGGGACCTCCGCTGGTACGGGAGACCTCCCGACTGCTCATGGCGCTTCCCGAGTACCTGCGGCTGGCCGCTCAGGAACTGGAGCGCCTGGAGGCGGCCTGGTTTCCCTTCTTCATCTCCGGCGAAGGGGGATTGGTGCGGATCGCGGCCTCCCTGGCCGCGGGGGTGCTCCAGCAGCTGGTCAGCCGATCCGTGGCGGTGGGGGCGCACGCGTATGTGGTGATCGTGGTTCCCTTCCTCGCGTTTTACCTCATAAAGGACGCGGATGCCCTGCGCGCCTTGGTACTCCGGAGGCTGCCTTCCCCCTGGCGGGAGCCGGCCCGCCGCGCGGGCGCCGTTGCCGTCTGGGCATTGCGACGGTATCTGGGGGGACTCGTGGTCATCACTCTGACCGGCACCGCCCTGCTGTGGATGGGGCTGGTGGCGGTGGGAATGCCCAACGCGTTGGGATGGTCCGTCCTCGTGGGCCTGGCGGAGACCGTGCCGTATCTGGGCCCCGCGTTTGGGGTTCTGACCCTAGGAAGCGTAGCCCTCGTCCGGGGAGCGGGCACCGCGGTGGCTGTGGTGGGCATTCTGCTTGGCATCCGGGCGATCAACGACGTGGTCGTGGCCCCTCTCGTGCTGCGCAACCTCCTGCGGCTGCATCCCGTGGTGATCCTGGGCGCCATCCTGATCGGCGCGGACCTCTTCGGGCTTGCGGGCGTGTTCCTGGCGGCTCCCTTGGCCACCACCATCGCCATGATGGTGCGGGCCTCCGAAGCTCCGGTTGAGCGCCTCCCAACACCCTCTCCCGCACCCTGAGCGTCGTCGATCCCAGGACGTTCCGGGTGATCGCCCCCCTCTGTGCTTCATCCCGGACAGGAGGCGCGCACGGTGGGGGCGCACGGGATCGTGGTGAGCCGGGACGGCCGGTTCCTGTACGTGGCGAACCGGGGATGGCATACCCCGATCGGACAGTTAGGGAAACCCGGTGGTCCCGGAGGTCAGACCGCGATCTCCTGGGTGGCATACCACCTCCGGAGAACGGCGATCTGTCCCGCGGTGTACATGGCTTCCAGCAGGAGGTCGGTGAGGACATCCCGCCACGGGCCCTCCCGGCCGGGGACCGCCCACTCCAGGAGCGCCTCATCCGCCTCCTGCACCGTTTCCGCGCACGCTTCCACCGCATGCACCAGGCGCTTCCGGAGCTCCTCCCAGGACCCGGGGGCAGGCGCAGGCCGCTGCCATGGGTCGGGACCCGGGTGCGGGTGGCGCGGGCGGAGTTCATGCGCCGTCCAGGCGTACCGGTACGTCAGGTGGGCCACGAGATCCGCGATGCTGGGCTGTTCGGATACCGGCCGCCAGTGAGCCTCCGGGGGCGTCACGTCCGCCAGGAGCCCCTGGAGTCCTTCCTCGCCCTCGGGCCCCTCTCGGAGGATTTTCCGCATGCGTCCGGCGAACCACTGCGTCTTCCGTCCTTCCATATCCCTCACCTCCTTTTCGAGGCACTTCCGAGCGTGGCGCGTGCACACCCGCGCCACGCTCGGTTGCGGTACGGGCTTTGCATGCAGAACCGCGGCGTGCCCGATACACTGGAGGGGTCAGACCCATCGGAGGTGGTGGAATGCTGGCCCGGGACATCATGACCAAGGACGTGATCACCCTGGATCCCTCCATGACCGTGGAGGAGGCTGCGGACGTCCTCATCCGCTATCGGATCCACGGAGCACCCGTGGTGGACTCTCAAGAGCGGCTGGTGGGGATGGTGAGCCTCGTGGACCTCGTGGCGAAGTCGGGAAGCCAGGTCCGGGACATCATGACGCCGGATCCCGTGACCGCCTCGGAGGACACGCCGCTCGCCGAGCTCGCGCAGGTGATGCTGGACGAGATGGTCCGTCGGGTCCCCATCGTGCGGGGAAGCCGGGTGGTGGGGATCGTGAGCGCAAGCGACTTCCTGCGGGCGTACCTGGAGCTGGTGGGAGAAGGACGGGCGGAATAGACCGCCCTTGGGCGGAATCGTGCACCGCGGGGAGATCACAAGACCACCCTCCCGTGCTTACCCTATGACCGCAGGGCTCTGTCCGCCATCCGGATCCGGATGGATCCCGATCCGCTCCGCGTCCGATCCCCCTGGGCGTGTGCGCCTGGTACGCTTAGACTAGGTTATACCGTGAAGGAGGGGGCGGTGCGCAGGCTGCGGGCGCGGGATGTGATGACCACCCCCGTCCACACCGTGGGGCCGGAGACACCGGTCCCTGAAGTGGCGCGGCTGCTGGTGGAGCGGCACATCAGCGGCGTGCCCGTGGTGGACGAGACGGGCAGACTTGTGGGGATCGTGACGGAGGCGGACCTGCTTCCGAAGGAGGCGGGTCCCGCGGGGCTGCCCCTCACCGCCCTGCTCGGCCCGGAGGCGCCGCCGGAGGTGCGGGAGCATCTGCGCCGGTACCGGGGACGGGTGGTGCGGGAGGTGATGACCCGGGAGGTGGTGACGGCCACGGAGGACACCCCGGTGCAGCAGCTGGCGGCCCTCATGCTCCGCAAGCAGGTGAACCGCGTTCCCATCGTGCGCGGAGAGCGCGTGGTGGGCATCGTTACCCGGAACGACGTGTTGCGCGCCTTCTTCCGGAAGGACGAGGAGCTGGAGGGTGCGGCCCGAGAGACCCTGCGCGACCTCGAGTTGGATCCAGATCGCGTCCAGGTCCAGGCGCGGGAGGGAGTCCTGACGGTCTGTGGGGAGGTAGCTTCCCCGGAGCGCGCCCGGCTTGTGGAGCTGGTCCTGCGGGCCCTGGACGGGGTGGTGGATGTGGACGTCTCGGGACTGCACATCGCTTCCTCCCCTCCGCAAGATGCTGAGGATTGCTAAGTATCCTGCCCACCTGGAGACGGATCTCGTCCTGCGGGACGGGACCACGGTGCATGTGCGTCCTGTCCGGCCGGAGGATCAATCCCAGGTGCTGGAGTTCCTCCGTTCGCTTTCCGAGGAGTCGCGCCTGTACCGGTTCTTCGCGGCCCTGGGGGATGCGGCCCTGGCGGAGGAGGCCCGGTACCTGTGTGAGGTGGACTACGAGGACCGCATGGCCCTGGTGGCCACCGCTGGGCCGGAGGAGCGGGTGGTGGCGCACGGGATGTACGCTCTACGGGCTCCGGGCCGGGCAGAGGTGGCGGTGGTGGTGGCGGATCCGTACCAGGGGAGGGGATTGGGAACCCTACTTTTGGGGCAGCTCGCGGAGATCGCTGCGGTAAGGGGGATCGAGGTGTTTGAGGCGGAGGTGCTTCCCGAGAACCACCGCATGATCCGGGTGCTGCGGGATCTCGGGTTCCCCGTGGAGGTGCGGGCGAGCACGGGGGAGCTTCTGGTCACCTTCCCCACCCGGTTCACGCCGGAGGCGGTGGAGCGGTTCGAGCAGCGGGAACGCGTGGCGGCAGCCAACGCGGTCAGTGCCATCCTCCGCCCCAGGAGCGTGGCGGTCATTGGAGCCTCCCGCGACCGGCAGAGCATTCCGGGCCAGCTGTTCTGGAACCTCCTGCGGTACGGGTTTACGGGCGCCGTGTACCCCGTGAATCCCCGGGCGCGGGTGGTGCAGGGGGTGCAGAGCTACCCGTCCGTGGAGGCGATCCCGGAGGCCGTGGACCTCGCGGTGATCGCGGTGCCCGCGGAGCACGTGGTGGAAGCGGCCCGGCAGTGCGCCCGCAGAGGGGTACGGGCTCTGGTGGTGATCTCCGCGGGGTTCGCGGAGGCGGGTCCGGAGGGAGCCCGGCGCCAGGAGGAGCTCCTCCGGGTCTGCCGTGCCAGCGGGATGCGCCTGGTGGGGCCGAACTGCATGGGGGTGGTGAACACCCACCCGGAGGTTCGGCTGATGGCCACCTTCGCGCCCCATTCCCCCCCGCGGGGGCACGTGGGATTCATGTCCCAGAGCGGAGGGCTCGGGTTGGCAATCTTCGAGTACGCGGCGCGGGTGGGGCTGGGACTCAGCAGTTTCGTGTCCGTGGGGAACAAGGCGGACATCTCCGGCAACGACCTCCTCCAGTACTGGGAGGAGGATCCGGACACGCACGTCATCCTGCTCTACCTGGAGTCCTTCGGGAACCCTCGAAAGTTCGCCCGCATCGCGCCTCGGGTGGCCCGGCGAAAGCCCATCGTGGCCACTAAGAGCGGCCGCTCAAGCGCGGGAGCCCGGGCCGTGGCCTCCCACACGGGCGCCATGGTGGCAGGATCGGACGCGGTGGTGGACGCCCTGTTCACGCAGGCGGGGGTAATCCGCACAGATACCCTGGAGGAGATGTTTGATGTGGCCATGCTGCTGGCCTACCAGTCCCCCCCGCGGGGCCGGAACGTGGCCATCCTCACCAACGTGGGCGGCCCCGGCATCCTCTGCGCGGACGCGTGCGAGGGGCAGGGCCTGCGGGTCCCGCCCCTTTCGGAGGCCACCCAGAGGCGGCTGCGGGAGCTGTTGCCGCCGCACGCGGCCCACGCAAATCCCGTGGACATGACAGCCGCGGCGCGCCCGGAGCACTACCGCGAAGTCCTGCGGGTCCTCGGGGAGGACCCGGAAATCCACGCCCTCATCGCCATCTTCATCCCGCCCGCCACCATCCCCACCGCGGAGGTGGCGCGGGCCATCCGGGAGGGGGCGGCGGAGGTGCAGGGCCGGAAGCCGGTCCTCACGGTGTTCATGACGCCGGACGGCGTTCCCCAGGAGCTGCGGGAAGGGGAGCCTCCTCTCCCCGTGTATGAGTTCCCGGAACGGGCGGCCATCGCCCTGGCCCGGGCGGCCCGGTACGGGGAGTGGCTGGATCGGCCGGCCCCGAAGCCTCCGGAGCTCTCGGGGATCCGTCGGGAGGAGGCTGCGGCGGAGGTGGCCCGTGCTCTCGCGGAGGGCGGAGGATGGCTGGATCCGGAGCGGGTACGCCGGGTGCTCTCCTGCTACGGGCTCCCGATCCTGGATCAGCAGGTGGCCGGTACACCCGAGGAGGCCGGGGAGCGCGCGGAGGCCTTCGGGGGGGAGGTGGCGCTCAAGGCCGTAGCGCCCGGTCTCGTGCACAAGAGCGAGGTGGGGGGGGTGCGGCTCGGGCTGCGGGGACGGGAGGCGGTACGGGCCGCCGCGGAGGAGATGCGGGCTCAGCTCCAAAAATCCGGGATCTCCCTTACCGGCTTTCTGCTACAGCCCATGGCCCCACCGGGCGTGGAGATGATCGTGGGGGTGGTCCACGACCCCACCTTCGGCCCCGTGGTGGCGTGCGGGGCGGGCGGGGTGCTCACGGAGCTGTTGCGGGACGTGGCGGTGCGACTGGTGCCCATCACGGAGCAGGACGCCCGGGAGATGCTGGCACAGCTGCGCATGGCCCCCATCCTGCACGGCTACCGCGGCATGCCCCCCCGGGACATCCAAGCCCTCGTGGACATCCTGGTGCGGGTGGGAGCCCTGGCGGACGACCTCCCGGAGATCGCGGAGCTGGATCTCAATCCGGTTCTCGTGCACGAATCCGGGGCCACCCTCGTGGACGCCCGGGTGCGTGTGGCTCCCTACGAGCGCATCCCCCGGATCACCCGCCGGCGGTAGTCCCCGCAGTATCCCCCGAATTCGGTCGGAGATCCGATGGCGGTGGGGATCTCTTTGCGGCAACGCTGGAGGTGGAGGGATTCCCGATGCGGACCTGGCTGGTGGCCAAGGATGTGATGACCGCTCCCGTGCTCACCGTGCGGCCACAGACCACGCTTCGGGAGGCCGCGGAGCTGTTCCTGCATCACCGCATCAGCGGGGCACCCGTGGTGGACGAGGAGGGACGGATGGTGGGGATCGTGACGGAGGCGGACCTGCTGCGTCGGGAGGCCCAGCCCATGCCCGAAGCGAAGCGCGGATTCCTCTCATTTCTGTGGCGGGACCTGCGGATTCGGGCGGGCCGCACGGTGCGGGTGGCGGAGGTGATGACCCGGGAGGTGGTCACGGCCACGGAGGACACCCCGGTGCGGGAGCTCGCACGACGCATGCTGCTGCGCAAGATCAACCGGATCCCCATCGTGCGGGAAGGGAAGGTGGTTGGAATCGTGACCCGGGCGGACGTGCTCAAGGCCTTCGTGCGGGCGGACCGGGAACTCGTGGGTGCGGTGCGGCAGGTCCTGGCCGAAGAACTTGGAGTGGATCTCAGTCGGGTGGAGGTGGAGGCGGAAGCGGGCACGGTCCGTATTCGCGGGGAGGTGGAGCGCGCCAGCGACGTGGAGCTCGTGCACCGATATACAGCCACCGTGGACGGTGTGGTGTCCGTGGACACCACGGAGCTCCGGTATCGGGTGGAGGACCTGCGACTGCACCCTCTGCCCGGAGATCACCCCCCTTCCTGACGTCGGATCCCCTCAGGTGGCACGGTCGTCGAAGCGGTAGGTGAGGCGGCTCTGGACGCGGACGACGCCGTCGATGGAGGCGATCCAGCGTTCGGCGAGTTCCTTGTCGGAGCGGCGTTCCACCTCGCCCTCGAGGGTCACCACGCCCTGGTGGACGTGGATGCGGAGGCGGGTGGGGTCGATCCAGAGTTCTTCGAGGAAGGCTCTGCGGACGGCCTCCTGGAGTTCGTGGTCGGGTCTGGTGAGGGCTTTGAGGACGTCTGCGCGGCTGAGGATGCCCACCACCTGGCCTGCTCGGAGGACGGGGAGGCGGTTGATGCGGTGGCGGGTCATGAGGGCGGCGGCCTCCCGGAGGGGGGTATCCTCGTGGATGGTGATGACGGGGGAGGTCATGAGGTCGCGGGCCAGGAGGCCGGAGGCCTTCCGTTCGGCCTCTGCGATCTGTCCTCTGCGGAGGAGGCGCAGGAGGCTTCCTTCCTCGTGGGATTCTGGGCGCTCCTTATGGAGGAGGTCTGCCTCGGTGAGGATGCCCACGAGGTTGCCGTTTTCGTCCACCACGGGGACGCCGCTGATGTGGTGGGTGAGGAGAAGGCGGGCCACCTCCTTGACGGGGGTGTCGGGCCGCACGGTGATCACGGGGGAGGTCATCACGTCCCGGGCCACCAGGTGGGCGCGGGGTCGCGTGGTTTCCATAAGGCACCTCCTTTCAGGAAAGGCTATCACCCGCTGGACACTCCGGGAATCCGTTGGGGCCCTCAGCGGGATCCCGCCCCGGTCCGGTGCCGCACGGTGAGCACGGGGACGGGGCTGGTGCGCACCACGTGCTCCGCCACGCTCCCGAACAGGATCCGCTCCACACCCGTGCGGCCGTGGGTGCCCATCACCACCAGGTCGGCACCCACTTCCCGGGCCACCTCCGGGATGCGGTGACGGGCAGTGGCGGTGCCGAAGGCAGTGTGGAGCAACACCTCCGCGCCCCGCAGGCGCTCGGCCCGCGCCTGCAGCTCCTCCCGGGCCCGTTCCTCCGCGGCTCGGAGCACCGCCTCCACGAGCGGCTCCCCTCCCGCCCACTCCGAGAATGCGGACAATTCTTCGTAGGTGAGCTCCACCACGTGGAGCAGGACGATCCGGGCCCCGAAGGCCCGGGCCAGAAGCTCTGCCCAGGGGAGCGCGGCATCGGAAGCCGGGGAGAAGTCCACGGGCACCAGCACCGTCCGCACCTCCGGCGTGTTTACCGCGGTCTGGCGTACGGTGAGCACGGGCACGGGACTGCACACCACCACGTGCTGGGCCACGCTGCCGAAGAGCAAACGCGGGATGCCGCTGCGGCCGTGGGTGCCCATGCAGACTAGGTCCGCTCCCGTCTGCTCCACGGCCTGGAGGATGGCCTCGCGGGGCGGGCCCTCCCGCACTACCCCCCGCGCGCCGGGGAAACGGGCCTCCAGCTGGTGCAGAAACCGCTCCGCCTCCTGGCGCGCGTGCTCCACGAGACGCGTGTAGAGATCCACCGTAACCCCGGTGGGCCCCAGGAGCAGGGCGGGATCCAGGGAAAGGGCGTGGAGGAGAACAAGGTCCGCCCTGAAGCGCTCGCTCAGGAGGTGCGCCCACCGCAGGGCGCCCTCGGAAGCGGGCGAGAAATCCGTGGCAGCGAGAATCCTGCGGATGGCCACACGTTCCATGGCACGTTCCATGGTCCCTCCCTGGTGTCTACGCTCCGCCTACCGGCAGGCGCGCGAGCACCGTGGTTCCTACACCCGGCACGGAGAGGATCTGCACCGTCCCGCCCACCAGTTCCGCCCGCTCCCGCATCCCCGCAAGCCCGAAGCTGCGACGGTCCACCTCCTCGGGGTCGAACCCCACCCCGTCGTCCCGCACCATCACCAGGAGCACGTCCCCCCGCCGGTCCAGCCGCACCCGGACCTCCCGCGCCTGAGCGTGGCGCAGGACGTTGGTGAGGGCCTCCTGCGCGATGCGGAAGGCCACGGTCTCCACGTCCGAGGGGAGGCGGTTCCCCACGCCGTGGATCTCCACATGGGCGGTGAGCCCTGCGGGAACCACGTAGGTGTCCACATACCAGCGGACCGCGGGCCCCAGACCCAGATCGTCCAACACCGCGGGCCGTAGCTCGTGCACGAGCCGGCGCAGATCGTCCAACCCCTCCTGGGCCACCTCGTGCAGGTGGTGGAGGGCGGGCGCCAGGGGGTTTGAGGTGGCCTCCGCCTGGGCGGCGAGCTGGCTGAGCTGGATGATGAGGGCGGTCATGATCTGGCCCGCATGGTCGTGCAGGTCTCGGGCGATGCGCCGGCGCTCCTCCTCCTGGGCCACCAGCAGCCGCTGCAGCAGTTCGCGTCGCACCCGCTCCTGCTCCCGCACCTGGTCAAACAGGCGCGCCCGCTGGATGGTGACCGCGAGCTCGTGTCCGATGGCCTCCAGCATATCGAGCTCCTGTTCGCTGAAGGTTCGCCCAGGCGGGAGCAGGAGGTTGAGGATCCCCACCGTCTCGTCCTGGGCCACGAGGGGGACGGAGGCGTGACGGTGGCGCTCGGGGGCATGAGGCAGAGCCTGCTCCAGGCGAAGGCACTCGATCACGCTTACGGGTTCCGTGAGCGTACCCTCCCGCAGTTGCGTGAGGCACCGGCAGTCCCCGGTCATGCGGCGCTTGCCGGCCACCGCGAGGGGAGCGGGGAGGTTGGCGTCCGCGGCCAGGTAGAACTCCCCGGGGTTGGGACCGTGGAGGAAGATCCAGCCCGCCTCCACGTCCAGGAGCTCCAGGATGCGGCGCAGGGCCGCGTCCAGGGCCTCCCGGAGGGTATAGGAGCGGTTTAGGGTCTCCGCGATGCTGCGGAAAATGGCCACCTGACGGGCCGTCTCCACCTGGGCCTCCGGTCCGGTCCTTCCCCTCTCATGGTACCGAAGAATGCCGTCCCCTGGGAAAACCCGCAGATCCCCGCTCCGGGATGGGACCGGCGGGGGACGTTGCGTCAGGAGGAGCGACCGCGTTCTAGCGCGGGATGAGCCGCCACGGGTCTCCTGGCCAGGACTCCATGCGGGCCTGCCGGTCGTCGAAGCGGTAGGTGAGGCGGCTCTGGACGCGGACGACGCCGTCGATGGAGGCGATCCAGCGTTCGGCGAGTTCCTTGTCGGAGCGGCGTTCCACCTCGCCCTCGAGGGTCACCACGCCCTGGTGGACGTGGATGCGGAGGCGGGTGGGGTCGATCCAGAGTTCTTCGAGGAAGGCTCTGCGGACGGCCTCCTGGAGTTCGTGGTCGGGTCTGGTGAGGGCTTTGAGGACGTCTGCGCGGCTGAGGATGCCCACCACCTGGCCTGCTCGGAGGACGGGGAGGCGGTTGATGCGGTGGCGGGTCATGAGGGCGGCGGCCTCCCGGAGGGGGGTATCCTCGTGGATGGTGATGACGGGGGAGGTCATGAGGTCGCGGGCCAGGAGGCCGGAGGCCTTCCGTTCGGCCTCTGCGATCTGTCCTCTGCGGAGGAGGCGCAGGAGGCTTCCTTCCTCGTGGGATTCTGGGCGCTCCTTATGGAGGAGGTCTGCCTCGGTGAGGATGCCCACGAGGTTGCCGTTTTCGTCCACCACGGGGACGCCGCTGATGTGGTGGGTGAGGAGAAGGCGGGCCACCTCCTTGACGGGGGTGTCGGGCCGCACGGTGATCACGGGGGAGGTCATCACGTCCCGGGCCAGGAGTCGAATGGGCGGACGGGCGACCTTCACGTTCTCACCCCCTTCCTAGCTCATCTGCTCCGCGGGTCGAAACGCACGCCCAGGCTTCCACGGGGTTCCGAGAACGGGCAGGAGCCAGTAGTCGAGGCCGTAATATCCGGCCACCTTCCAGGCGAGGAGGAGGAGGATGGAGACCAGGAACATCAGAGGGTTGGTGCTGGCCGTGCCCGCCATCATGAAGTTCCAGTTCATGAACGCGCCGAAGAAGGCCGCGATCCCCGTGAACACACCCAGCACGAGGGCGATGCCGACCGCCAGTTGGCCATACGCGATGAGCTTGCCAAAAAATCCCTCTGCGCCGATGCTCAGCAGCCACGCAAGGAAGTCCCGATACCAGTCGAAGGCCACGGGCGGACGGGCAGGAGGTGGGGGAATCTGGATGGCCCGCTCCCAGAAGGCGCGCACCGCGGCCCCCGTCTGTACCCAGTCGGGGTTCGTGATCTTGTGCAGGGAGGCCTCGATCCACTCGTAGCCAAGCCACAGGCGCAGCACCAGCCACACCCATGCGAACCGGGTGCTGTTCATCAGCGCCCGGACAAAGGGCGGATCCTCGAAGTACTGGGGACTCCGTACCATGCTCATCACCTCCACCTCCACCCTAACCTCACGGGAGGCGGGGGGGAATCGATTGAGGGGCCGATTTCGGGTCGGTGGGCTACCGGAGTGAAAACGAGGAGGCGGTTCCACCGCCGCCCGTTCCGCATCGGGCCGGGATCGGATCTAGAATCGGGCACAGGCCGGATGGACCGCGGGGCAACGCAAGTTCTATGCTGTCCCCTAAGCCGTTCGGATCCCAGACGGAGGAAGGTATGGAAGCGCTTGATCGTGTTCTACTCCGCTACACCTGGTTCGTGGCACTCCTCACCCTGGCAGGGGTGGTGGCGGTGGCCGCCCAACTCCGTGCCCAGCGGGAGCAGATCGGCACCCCGCCCGCACCTCAGCCCACCCCCGCGGTCCAGCGGGTGGAGGTGACGCTGCGGGAGTTCAAGTTCGAGCCCGCACACCTGGAAGTCCCCGCAGGAAGGGTGGTGCTGGTGATCCGCAACGAGGGCCTGATTCCCCACGACCTCTCCATCCCGGGCCTCGGGAAGAAGACCGAGTACATCGCCCCCAAGAAGGAAGCGACCCTGGAGCTGGACCTGCGCCCTGGTACGTATCCCTTCGAGTGCACGGTGAGCGGGCACAAGGAAGCAGGGATGCAGGGGACGCTCGTCGTGCAGTAAGACTCCCGTGTGGCATCCGCGGACCGGCGTCTGGCGATGCTGTCCGTGGCCCTGAACTACCTCGTGAACCCCCTTCTGCTGTTTAGCTCCTGTACCTGGGCCTTCCGCTGGTGGCGGCGTACGCGACCCGGCGGGCCGCGGTCAGAGCTCGGGGAGAGCCTCCTGCGCGCACCGGAGACCATCGGTCTTCTGGTGGTGCCGCTCGGGCTGTTCCTGTTCTGCCTGTTCGCGCTGGGAACAGGGGTGGCGTGCCTCGGGTTAGAACTGCCGATGCCGAAGGCGGTGACGGTGGGCTTCCACGTGATGGGCCGGAACGCTGCCTGAGGCGCTCGGGCTTTGCCACGGCGGGCCGGGCCCAGGTGGCCGGATGGCCCGTGGCACGCTGACCCCGGCCCCCTGCGAGGGATTGCATCCTCGGGCCGCGTTTGTGTCCCTGCGCTTTCATGGGAGGCCGCAGGCGGCGGGGCTCAGGAGGTGCATGTCCCGTGCCGTTAGGTACCCCGAGCGGGCTGTGGAGTAGGGCGGTTGGGGGAGCGGGTCGCGGTTGCGCAGGCAACGGTGTTGGCCAGGAAGAGGAGGATGGCGAGCGTGTTCAGCACCACGGCCCAGCGGCGGCCCGGCCCCCAGGCCGCGAGGTCGGCGGCAACCCGCAGAAGCAGCGAGAAGTGCAGGAGCAGGAGGTGGCCGTAGAAACGGGGTGAGAACCGGATCTCGCCGCCCAGGACCGAGGGCCAGAGGATGGGCGCGTGGGCGAACACCATGCTGAACACGAACCCCAGGAAAAGCGCATGGATCTCCGCATCGTAACGCAGGCCCGCGGGAAGTCCGGGACTCGATAGCCACAGCAGCCCGGCCACCAGCAGCCAGGCGTATCCTGACAGCAGCGCTACGGCCGCGAACCGGGGAAGGCCCGGGGTTCGCACCGTGCGCCGGGCCACGTCGAACCGCGCGAGCCACAGGGCCCAGGCCACAAACGCCGCGCCCGAAAGGCGCAGCCCGAGGGCGGGCTGCACCAGGGAGAGGAGCAACGCGGCGCCGTGCAGCACCGCAATCCCTGCAAAGGTGTGCCAGCCCCAGCGGGGTAGCCGCGTCAACCGGCTGAGCTCCAGCCGCTCGCCCACGATGGTGAACACGAGAAATCCGGCCCAGCAGGTCACCCAGGAGGCTACGGGGAGTCCCGTACCCCAGGCGAGGGTGCCGAGAAGCCACGCGGCACCTCCCGCCGCCATGACCAGGGTGAAGGGGGCGGGCTGCAGCTGGAGAACGTACAGGTACGCCGAGCTGAGTACGCCGCCCGAGAGGGCAAAGAGCAGCACCGCTAGCTGCCGCGGAAGTCCCACGAGGAGCGCAACGGCTCCCACTCCCGAGAGGGCCGGAGCCAGGAAGGCCCACGTACGCCGGAGTGCTACGGCCCGCTCCAGCGCGATGAGGGTTCCGAGAAAGCCGCTCACCATCAGGGCCGCGTGGTCCGCGAGCCCTGCTCCTGCGAGCTCAGGAAGTGGCCATCCGGCCCGGCGGAGCCCCACCCACATGCCCGTGAGGAGCGAGAGGCCTCCGGCCACGAGGAGCGGGAGGCGTGCTGTGCGCCGGCTTTCGGCGTGGATCGCGCCGGTCCCCGTCGCGGTGCGCACGGGCCCTCCTACGTACCGGCAGGTTTTCCGATCCGTACCCGCCACACCTCTGGTCCCTGCTCCAGATACTGCCACGTGAACTGTCCAGGCAGTTCTGCGGCGAACTGGTAGTAGAGGGGCTTGGGGTCGTGGTCGTTCACGAGCTCGAAGGCCTCGCCTGGGCCCAGCGCCTGGAACGTCTGAAAGATCAGAGGGTGGCGCTGCGGCGGCGGTAGCCGGCGCACGTCCACCACCCTCGAGCGGGTCTGGTCCGCCGGGGCAGAGGGCTGCTCGTGCATGGCATCCAGCAGGGCGTCCTGTTGGGCCTCCGAGAGGTGTGCCTCCACCAGGGGCAAGTACACCCGCTCCTCCTTCTCCAGGTGGACCCGGAACAGGGCCAATAGGCTCAGCAGCCTCCGGCGAAGGGTCTCGAGGCCGGCGAAGCTTCCGCGCCGGGCCTGCGCCGCCGCGTCCCGGATGGCGCGCACGTGCTCCTCGATGCACTCGTGGTCCACCCGCATGGTGGCCGTGGGATCCCCGTGCCGGCGCAGCAAGGGCGCCACGGCCGGGTAGAGGTGCTGCTCCTCCGACCGCGCATGGGGGAGGAGGTCGGTTTCCAGAAAGCGTACCAGCTCCTCGAGCTCTCCCTCCACGCCTGCAAATACCCCCTCCGCGTGCCGCTCCAGCTGCTGGAGCAGCTGCCGGTGGTGCGCTCGGAATGCCTCTCCAAGTCTCGACATCTCCCTCACCTCCGAACGGGTTCGAGCTGCGGGGCCAGCGTCCGGCCTAGCTCCCGGAACCGGCGCGAGACCGCAAGCTCCGGATGCGCCCACACCACGGGCTCCCCCGGCCCGCGCACTCCCGCAGCAGGGGGTCCAGGGGGATCTCCGCGAGCAGGGGAATCCCCAGTTTGTCCGCCGCCTGGCGACCCCCGCCGTGCCCGAAGGGGTAGAGCCGCTCCCCCGCTGGGTCGGCCCGGTACCAGGAGAAGTTCTCCACCACCCCCGCCACCCTCAGCCGGACTTTCTCCGCCATCCGGGCCGCCCGGAGCGCCACCTCCACCGCGGCGGGCTGCGGGGTGGTGACCACCACCCACTCTGCGTAGGGGAGCTCCTGCGCTACGGTCAACGCCACGTCCCCGGTACCCGGCGGGAGGTCCAGGAGGAGGACGTCCAGGTCCTCCCACGCCACCTCGTGCAGGAAGGTCCGCAGGGCCTTGTGCAGCATGGGACCGCGCCAGATCACGGCCTCCTCTGCATCCGCCAGCATCCCCATGGTCACCACCTGGCCCCCGTTGCGACGGGCCGGCACGATGCGGCCCTGCC
>JAVKHN010000047.1:0-13733 GCA_031459935.1 Candidatus Sysuimicrobium calidum
CCCCACAGTCCCCCCCGGAAGGCGACCGCGGGCGCAAGGCCGAGGGGCACGAGGAGGATGGAGAGGAGGGTGAACCCGAGGCCCACGAGATCCCGCGCCGTCAGCGGACTGTGCCCCAGCACGGGTCGGAGAAAGACAGCGGCCCCCAGGGCAAGCACCGCAAATCCCACCACAGCCAGAAAAGCGAGCTGCGATCTCGCCAGCAGACCCAGTTCCCGGATCCGCCTCACCTCCTCCCCCATCGAGGCCAGGACCGCCAGGAAAAAAGCCCCGGTGAACGCATCCACCTCGGGCGACGGTCCTCCGGTTCCCCGGTAGTGATGGAAGGCAAAGGCAACCCGCCCCAGGGTCCAGAGGAGGAAGGCCCCACTGAGCCCCAGCCATACCCGCCGCTCCCGATCTTCGGTGCGGTAGGTCCGGGCGACCCCGAGGGTCGAGAGGGTCGCGAGAAAAGGAAACAGCACGAGAGCCACATGGACCCGGAGGGCCTGCTGTTCCCGGGCCGCGGTCCCCAAAGGACGCTCCAGCACGGTCCACGCGGCGAGCAGGAACAGGATCGCGATGGCCCCCGCGAAGGAGTAGAACCGACGCATGAACCCCCTCAGGATCCCGTGATCCGTTCAGGTAGATCCGCTTCGGCCACTCCCAGCTCCCGGAGCAGGCCCTGCACCGTCCGTACCAGAAACACCCGACCGGCCACCTTTCGAATGGTCTCCGCACAGCGTGCAACCGCAGCCCTCAGAATCGGCACTTCCACAGGGCCCTGCAGCCGGCCTTCCACAAAGGTCCCCCCGGAGCTCGAGAGAACCGCCTGGATCTCCATCGCCAGCTGGCGGGCTGGCCCCGGGCCCACGAGCCTCTGATAGCGCCGGTATAAGCCTTCCAGCACTTCCGTCCAGACACGGGCGTCCTCCTCCGCACCCGGACCAGGAGCAGGCCCCGGCAAAGGAGACCCGCCTCCAGGGCCTTCCGCGTCCGGCGCTCTCCCTCCGAGCTCCGGGAGGACCTCTGGCGCAGGCTCCGAAGGCCCCGGCTGGGCCTCCTGGGCTTCGATCCACGCCTCGGGGAAGAGCTCTTCGGGGAGGGGATGCACCGAGACGACGCCATCCGGTTGTTCAGCCTCCCGGGTCAGGAGGGCCACGGCCCGATCCACCTCGGCCAGCGCTCCGGAGGGCGTCCGGGCATAGCGGATCGTACCCCGGAACACGAGCAGGTGATAGGCCCGCTGGGGCCACCGGACCGCCACCACCCCACTGAAGGACCGGTGCCGCAGAAACGCCAGCAGGCCCTCCAGGTCCGTGTACGCGATGGCGAGATCGCGGTAGAGGGGTGGAGCCTCCAGCCCCTCGACGATGAGGTTCACCAGCTCTTCTTCCCCCTGCCGTACATCGTCGGAGATCATCGCCCTCTCTCCTGGATCCCGGAGTCTACCGGATCCCCCGTTCCCGGTAGTACCGCAGGGCCCCCGCATGCATGGGTATGGGCATCCCCTGGCGGGCGGTCTCCAGTCGGATGTCCCGACCCCGGGCGTGAGCCTGATGGAGGATCGCGACGTTCTCCCACAGGGCCTTGGTGAGCTCGTAGATGAGGTCCTCGGGCAGATCCGCCCGGGTGATGAGCATGGCCATCACCGCCGCGGTAAGAACCGCTTCCGCCTGTCCCCGGTACGTGTTGGGCGGAATGGTCTGTGGAGTATAGTACGGGTAACGCTCCCGGAGACGGGCCAGGACCGCGGTGGGAATGGGGAGGATCTGGATGTCGCGGACCGCCGCGATGTCCTGGACGGCCGCGGTGGGGATTCCCGCCGTGAGGAAGGCAGCGTCGATCACCCCGTCCTTCAGCTGGTCCGCGGCCTCCGCAAAGCTCAGGAACTCCGCGGTCACGGTCTTCGCCAGCCCGTGGATGTGCCGGGTCTGGGCGTACCCGATGTCGTAGGCCCGCAGGATCTGGCGGGCGTTCACCTCCGTCCCGCTGCCCGGAGCCCCCACGGCCACCCGCTTCCCCGCCAGGTCCTCGATGGAACGGATCCCCTTGCCCCGCAGGGTGACCACCTGGATGGTCTCCGGATACAGCATGGCCATCCCCCGCAGGCGCGTCTGCGGGTCCCGGCTGAACATCTCGATGCCGTTGTAGGCGTAGTACACGATGTCGTTCTGCGCGAAGGCCACCTCCACGTCTCCCCGGCTGATAAGCCGGATGTTGGCCACGGAGGCTCCCGTCGCCTGCGCCGTGGCCTGGACTCCCGGAACCCGCTCCGTCCACACCCGTGCCAGGGCGGAGCCGAGAGGAAAGTACACGCCGGCTGTCCCGCCCGTGGCGATGTTCATCCATCGGCGGGGCTGCGCACCCGCCCCTGCCATGCTGAGGAACGTGCCGAGAACCAGAACCGTGACGAACCGGATCCCACGCAAGGGCATCCCCCCTTTGGCTTCATGAGTCTTCCGTTTACGTTCCCAACCGGATCTCACGGCGCCACCACAAAGCGGGAGCCCTCTACCCGCAGGACCATGGCCTCCCGGGCCGCAGTCCCCGACCGGTCGAAGCGGAGCGTGCCCGTGACCCCCGGATAGTCCTGTACGTTGGCCAGGGCGTTGCGGATCCTGCTTCGGTCGAGGGGACCCGTAGGCGGAATCCGGACCTGCTTGATGGCGAAGGCGAGCACTTTGACCGCGTCATACGCCTGCGCGGCGAAGGCGTCCGGGTTTACCCCATACTTCCCCCGATAGGCCCGCACGAAACTCCGTACCGCTGGGATCGTGCTCTCCGGGAAGAAGGCAGAGGTGACCACGAGGCCCTCCGCGTTCTTCCCCAGGGCTGTCACCACCTCCGGGTTTGCAAAGGCGTCTGGAGAGAGCACCACGAATCTCAGACCCGTCTCCACGGTCTGAGCGAGGAAGACCTTTCCCTCGTCCGGATAGCCCGCGAAGAGCACGGCCTGCACGTTCTCCGACCGGATGGCCTGAAGGAGGGAACGGAAATCCCGGGTGCCGTCCTGAAACCTCCGCTGTCCTGTCACCGAGCCCCCTCCCGGGCCCAGGAAGGCCTCCACGAAGGAATTGGCCACGGAGGCACCGTACTCGGTGGTGTCGTGCAGTACGGTCACCCGTCGGAGGCCACTTCGCCGGGCGAAGGCGGCCAGGGCCTGCCCTTGAAGGGCCGCGGGCAGAGCGGTGCGGAAGAAGAAGTTTCCTGCAAAAGGAATCTCGCCCGTGGCACCGGGACTGATCAGAGGCACCTGAGCACGGACGGCGGCGGGAGAGAGGGCGATGGCCACGGTGTCCGTAAACCCCCCGATCACCGCGGCAATCCTGGGCGATGCCACCGCTTCCGTAAAAAGGGCCCCCGCCCGCTCGAAGGAGCCGCGATCATCCGAGATGCGAAGTTCCATCCGGATCCGGCCCTCCGCGTTGACCTCCTCCACGGCAAGCTGAACCCCACGCTGGGCGCTCAAGGCCGCCTCCGCCACCCCGCTGGTGAGGGGCAACAGACAGGCAACCTCCACCCCCACAGGACCCTGTGCACCCTGGCACCCAAGCAGCAATCCCACCACGGGAATCCACAGGCAGCGGAGGTTTACCCGTCGGATCCCCATCACGATCCTCCGTCCAGGATGCGGCGGTACAGGGAGAGAACGTTATAGACGTACCACCGGGTCTCGCTGTAGGGGGGGATCCCTCCGTGGAAGGCCACCGCACCCCGGCCCGCGTTGTACGCGGCCAGTGCTAGCGGCAGGTTGTGGTATCCGTAGCGCTCCAGGTGGCCCCGCAGGACCCGTACCGTCCCGTACACGTTCTCCACCGGGTCGAACGGGCGCAAGACCCCCACCGCGCGGGCGGTCTCCGGCATCAGCTGACCCAACCCCATGGCTCCCGCCCGGGAGACGACCCAGGGGTTGAAGCCCGACTCCACCGCAATGACGGCCGCCACCAGTCGGGGATCCACGTCGAAACCGCGTGCATAGCCTACAATGGCCGTCCCGATGCGAAGGGCCTCCACCGGGGTGAGACGGGGATTGTAGCTCTGGGCCATCCAGGCGTACATGCGGGGATCCACGGCGGCATGACGGGATGGAATCCATGTCCGAGTTGCCCTCATCCCCCAGAGGGCATACCGGGCCGCCGTGCTCGCAGGGGCCGTTTGGATCACGCGCCGGAACAGCGCCTGCGCCCCCTGACGGTCTTGCAGGGCCGCACGGGTATAGCCGAGCCACAGAAGAACGACGGGATCCCGGGGCCGTAGCCGAACCGCCCGTTCCAGAGCCCATCGAGCCAGTCGGAACCTTCCCGCCTGGTAGGCGCTCGCCCCAAGCCACGTCCAGGCGAACCCATCTCCGGGGTGCCGTCGCACCACCTCGAAGAAGACGCCCACCGCATCCCCGTAGCGGCCCGCCCGGTACAATGTCACTCCCCGGGCCCCATCGAGATTGGCGGCGTGTGCGTGCGTTGCTACTGCCCCCACCAGGAGAACGGCCACACCCCTCATGGAACGCTTGAACGGAGGTGGGAGGCCACCCGGTCCAGGTACTTCTTCATCAAAAGGCGAGCCTTACCGAGGTTCCCACCCTGGCGAAGGACGATGACCAAGGCGTAGTCGATCTCCACCGCGCTGACCACCAACACCGCCTTCTCCCCTGAAATCACACAGTACTCCAGGGGGCCCCCGTTCACCTTCCGCACCAGGTAGGCACTCAGCTTGGTCAGCACACCGAGATCCGGACCCGCACGGCCCACGGACAGAGTCCCGTCCACGGAGTAGATGTCTACGACCTCCCCGTCCAGGCGGATGACAGCCGCGCAGGCTCCGCCCTCTACGTTGGCCACCATCTCCCGGAGGATCTCTCTCAGCGCCATGGTCTCCCCGAGAGGGTTTCTTTCCCTGTTCGCCCCCCGCAGGAGAATTCCTGCCCTAGACGCCGGAGGCCATCCGGTCCCGTCCCACCATCCTCTCCACCCACCGGAGCAGGCGGGTGGTGAGGAACTCCCCGGGGTGGATGGGATCCACGAGGATGGTGTAGAGGCCCAGGAGGTTGGCTGGGAGGATGTCCGTGAACAGCTGGTCGCCGATGGCAGCGGTCTGGGGAGGGGTCGTTCCCAGCACCCCCATGGCCCTCCGCAGGCGGATCGGGTTCGGCTTGGGGAACCCGCCCACCGCAGGGCAGCCCAATCGGCTGCAAACCCATCGAACCCGGGAGGGAGGGGCGTTGGAGACCAGCACGGCCCGGAGCCCCGCCCGGTGGAGACCCTCCAGCCACCTCATCACCTCCTCCGGGGGTTCCTCCTCGGAAGGAGAAAGGAGGGTGTTGTCCAGGTCGAGAACAAGTCCCCGGATCCCCAGGACGATCAGTTCACCGGGCTTGACCTCCGTAACCCGGCGCACCACCTGTCGCGGCACGAGCCATCGGATCACCGCCCGTTCCTCGTGCGCCGGATGGCCTGGAGGTGTTCTTCGAAGGTCCGGCTGAAGAGGTGCGTCCCATCCCCCTGGGCCACGTAGTAATAGTACCCGTGTTGCTCCGGCTCCACCGCAGCCCGCAGGGCCGCCAGGCCGGGGCTGGCGATGGGACCCGGAGGGAGTCCCTTCGCCCGGTACGTGTTGTAGGGCGAGTCCACCTCTAGGTCCCGCGCGCGGACCACCGGGCGGTGGATGCCCAGGGCGTACAGCACGGAGGCGTCAATCTGCAGGGGCATCCCCGCCCGAAGCCGGTTGTAGATCACGCCCGCAATCCGCGCGCGTTCCCGCGGGACCCTGGCCTCGCGCTCCACCAGGGAGGCCACGGTGACCACTTCGTGGGGGGAGAGCCCGAGGGGGAGGGGACGGGAGAGGAGTGCCCGGGTGGCCTCCTCGAACCGCGCCACCAGGATCCGCACGATCTCCTCCTCTGGAAGTCCGCGGGGAAGGAGGTAGGTGTCCGGGAACAGGTAGCCCTCCAGGGAGCCCGCGCGATTCCCCTGCATTTGAGGGATCCAGAACCGCGCAGGCTGCTGAACGAGGGCCAGGAACCGGCCCGCCCGTCCAAGCCCTGCCCGCTCGATCCGCCGGGCTACCTCCTGGGCAGTGATCCCCTCCGGGAGGGTCAACCGGTGCCGCACCACGTCCCCCGCCCACATCCGACGGAGGATCTGCTCCACGCTTTCACTCGGGGAGACCTCGTACTCGCCCGCCCGCAGGCGGTGGTGAAAGCCCAATACACGGCTATACAGGGAAAACACCACCACACTGCGAATCAGACCCCGCTGCTTCAGGATCTGGGCGATCTCACCGGCACTCATCCCCACAGGGATCTCCACCCGCTGTGCGGGCCCTACGCCCACCGGGCGGCCACCCCACCACAGGGCCCCACCTCCACCCGCCACCACCAGCCCGAGGAGCAGCACGAGGTATCCGGCTCTGATCACTCCTCGTCTTCGTCCTCGTCCTCGAAGTCGAACTCCTCTTCCTCCTCGTCATCGAGGGGGAAGTCCTCTTCCTCCTCGGACTCCTCCTCGTAGTCCTCGAATTCGATCTCCACGTCCTCCTCGAGCTGCTCCACCACCCGGTTGAACTCGTCCTCGTCCTCCACGGGAACGAGGGTCTGGTCGTCCTCCACGCGGAGGATGCGGGCAGGACTCTGGTCCTCCTCCCCGGTGGGAGCCACCACCACGTATTCCTGCCCGTCCACCTCCACGTACTCCAGCACCGTGTACTCCTGCTCGTTTCCTTCCTCGTCCGTAAGGGTGATGACCTCGTACTCCTCCCGCTTCGGCACGGAAATCCCCTCCTTGCTTAGGGAGTTGCAAGGCCTGGTCCGGAATGACGGAGATAACCTTCCAGGATGAGGGCAGCGGCTACCCCATCCCGTAGCTCCCGGCGGCGGGTGGGAACACGACCGCGGAGCACGCGCTCCGCGGCGACGGTGGTGAGCCGCTCGTCCCAGAACTCCACCGGGACCCGAGTCCGACGGGCCAGAGCCTCCCCGAACCGACGGGCAGCCCGAGCCATCCTTCCCTCTGTCCCATCCATGTTCCGGGGAAGCCCCACCACAACGCGAGAGGGGCCCAACTGCGCCACCACCTCCGCGATGGCGTCCAGGACCTCCCGGGTGCTCCGACGGTGGAGGACCCGGAAGGGCTGGGCGATGGTCCCGGTGGGGTCGCTCACCGCCAGCCCTACCCTTCGGGCGCCGAGGTCCACGGCGAGCACCCGTCCGTTCACGGATCCCCCACAGGTGCGGTCTCCCGGAGGAGACCGCGGACGATCTCCGGCACGTGCCCGAGCGCCTCGTCCAGCCGCGAGGGATCCCGCCCCCCCGCCTGGGCGAGTTCCGGTCGGCCGCCCCCGGAACCGCCCACCCGCTCCGCCACGGGCCGGATCACCTCTGGAGCCCGCACGCGATGCACCAGGTCCCGGGTCACCATGGCCACCAGGACCACCCGACCCGCGTCCGCTCCTCCGAGGACGATCACCCCGCTTTGGAGGCGCTCCCGCAGTCGGTCTCCCACCGCCCGCAGGGCCTCGTGCGGAAGGCCATCAAGGCGGGCCACGGCCACCCGAACCCCCTCCACCTCCTGGGAGGACTCCACAATCCGATCCAGGTCCTCGGCAATCCGCTGCCGCTGCCAAGTCTGCAGGGTCCGCTCCAGCTCTCGGACGCGCGCCTGCAGACGCTCCACTCGGGCAGGCAGCTCCTCCGGGGAAGCGCGCAGCTGAGCTGCCAGGTCTTCCAGGAGTTCCGTCCTGTGCCGCTGCCACGCGATGGCCGCGCGGCCACAGACCGCCTCGATGCGCCGTACCCCCGAGGCCACACCGACTTCCTGGGTGATCCAGAAGGACCCGATCTCCCCGGTATTCCGTACGTGGGTCCCACCACACAGCTCCCGGCTGTAGTCCCCGATGGAGACCATGCGCACCACGTCCCCGTATTTCTCCCCGAAAAGCGCCACAGCACCCCGCCGGATGGCCTCTTCGTAGGGGAGGTAGCGGACACGGACCGGGATCGCCTTCAAGATGTGCTCGTTTACCCGATCCTCGATGGCCCGCAGCTGCTCCCGGCTGAGGGGCTGGAGGTGGAGGAAGTCGAACCGGAGGCGCTCCGGAGCCACCAGCGAACCCGCCTGCCGGGCGTGCTCTCCGAGGATCTCCCGCAGCGCCTTGTGCAGAAGGTGCGTGGCGGTGTGGTGGCGCATGGTGTCCTCACGTCGCAGCTCATCCACCGCGGCCTCCACCCGCTGGCCCACTCGTAGCGTCCCCTGAACCACCACGCCCCGGTGCACGATGAGGCCCTCCACGGGCCGCTGCGTGTCCGTCACCTCGAAATGCCCATTCCGCCAGCGCAGCTGCCCCCTGTCCCCCACCTGCCCCCCCGCCTCCGCGTAGAAGGGGGTCCGGTCGAGGACCACTTCCGCTTCCTCCCCCTCCCGCACCTCCTCCACCGGACTCCCGTCCCGGACGAGGGCCACCACCCGGCCCCGGGCCCGCATCCGACGATACCCCACGAACTCCGTCCTCCCCCCCTTGCGGGACAGCTCCGCAAGGGGGTGCTCCGCAACCCGGAAGGGGGCCTGGGCCCGGGCGCGCTCCCGCTGCTCCGCCATGGACAGCTCGAAACCCGCCCAATCGATCTCGAGCCCGTGCTCCTGTGCGATGTCCTGGGTCATCTCCCGGGGAAAGCCGTAGGTATCGTAGAGGCGGAAGACCTCCTCCCCCCCCAGAACCCGCCGGCCCTCGGACTTGAGCCGGGCGATGACCTCCTCCAGCCGGGCCATCCCAGCGTCCAGGGTCTGGGCGAACCGCTCTTCCTCGCGGGTGATCACCTCTCGGACGAAATCCCCGTGCGCCCGCAGCTCCGGGTACACGTCCCCCATCTCCCGCACCACCACATCCGCCACCTCCGCGAGGAAGGGACGGTCTAGACCCAGGGTACGGCCGAACCGGGCCGCCCGCCGCAGGATCATGCGCAGCACGTAGTTACGGCCCTCATTGCCCGGCACCACCCCGTCCGCGATGAGGAAGGCTGCCGCACGGGCGTGGTCCGCGATGACCCGGTAGGCCACCAGGTGTGCCTCCCGCTCCGCGTCCGAATGCCCTACCAGTTCCTGTGTCCTCCGGATGAGGGGCAGGAAGAGATCTGTATCGTAGTTGTCCCGCCCTCCCTGCAGGACGCTTGTGATGCGCTCCAGACCCATACCCGTATCCACGTGTTTAGCGGGCAGGGGCTCCAGGGTGGTAGGGCCCGTTCTGTTGTACTGGATGAACACCAGGTTCCACAGCTCCAAGAACCGTTCGCAGTCCCCGTTCACCCGGCAGGTGTGGCCCGGCACGTGCTGCTTATTGCAGAACACGGGTCCCCGGTCGATGTGGATCTCGCTGTCGGGGCCGCAGGGGCCTACCTCCGCCATCTCCCAGAAGTTCTCTTTCCTGCCGAAGAAGAGGAGGTGGCTGGGGTCGAATCCGGGCTGGCGCAGCCACATCTCCGCGGCTTCGTCGTCCCGGGGAATCTCCCCCAGTTCGTCCTCAAAGCAGGTGGCCCACAGCCGCTCGGGTGGTAGCCCCCACACCTGGGTGAGCAGCTCCCACGCCCACGCGATGGCCTCGCGCTTGTAGTAGTCTCCGAAGGACCAGTTGCCGAGCATCTCGAAGAAGGTGTGGTGGTAGCCGTCACGGCCCACGTCCTCCAGGTCGTTGTGCTTGCCCGAGACCCGCATGCACTTCTGCACGTCCACGACCCGCCTGTAGGGGCGGGTGCCCGTGCCCAGGAACACGTCCTTGAACTGCACCATCCCTGAGTTCGTGAACAGCAGGGTGGGGTCGTCCGGAATCAGGGAGATGCTGGGCACCCGTACGTGTCCCCGCTCCTCGAAAAACCGGAGGAAGGTTTCCCGGATCTCCTTTGATGTCCAGCTCACCACGCACTCACCTCTCTCATATACTATCGCTCCCCGCGGGTCGTGGACGGGGCCCCTCTCTGAAAGAGGAGCCGCTCCAGGTGGCCCCGCAGGCGGCCCCACCACCCATTCCGGGCGGACGCGAAGGCCGCAGCCCGCTCCTGCACCTCGTCCTGCTCGTCCGCCACGTCCAAGACCTCCTCCTCCACCTCCAGGCGTCGGACCTCGCCCCGCCCCGCGGGGACCCCCTCGGCCTGGGCGGGAAGGATCTCTATCTCCTCGAGGTGGATCCCCTCCCGGGCCAGGCAGCGCACCTGCCGACCCGTGGCCTCCTCCAGGGATTTCAGCCATGCCTCCCCGTCCCGGAAGAGCTCCGCGTGGACGAGCGGGTGTACATGGACCACCACCCCGGGGGCCTGAGAGGCCCGTACCGTCCGCGGAAGCTCCCGACGAATCTGGTTGGCCACCGTGCGGGGGGAGAGCACCCGACCCCGTCCCTCGCAGTACGGACAGGGGACGCGGAGGACGTGCTCCAGATCCTGGTAGACCCGCTTGCGGGTGAGCTCCACCAGCCCCAGCTGCGTCAGGTCAATGAGATGGGTGCGGGCCCGATCCGCCCGGAGGGCCTCCTCCAGGGCCCGGAGGACCTGCCGGCGGTGCTGCTCGTTCTCCATGTCGATGAAGTCCACGAGGATGATGCCCCCGATGTCCCGGAGCCGGATCTGCCGTACCACCTCCCGGGCCGCCTCCAGGTTCGTGTTGAAGATGGTGGTCTCCAGATCGGTTTTTCCTACGTACTTCCCCGTGTTCACGTCCACCACGGTGAAGGCCTCCGTCCGATCGATCACCAGATAGCCCCCGGAGGGGAGCCACACCTTCCGCCGCAGGGCGTTCTGGATCTCCCGCTCGATCCCGAAGTGCTCGAAGATGGACTCTCCCTCGTAGAGCTCCAGCCGGGAGCGCAGGTGTGGGGCATAGGACTTCACCAGATCCGTGATCTGCTCGTACTCCCGGGGGGAGTCCACCACAAACCGGCTCACCTCCTCAGTGAACAGGTCCCGCACCACGCGCCGGATGAGGCGGAGATCCTGGTACAGAAGGGCAGGCGCCCGGTTCTGCCGGGCCCGTTCCAGTACCCGGTTCCAGACGCTCAGGAGGTAGCGGAGGTCGTTCTGCAGATCCCGCTCCGACGCTCCCTGGGCCGCGGTCCGGACGATGAGGCCCATTTTCGCGGGCCGGATGCGTTCCGCGATCTCCCTGAGCCGCCTGCGTTCCGCCTCGCTCTCGATCTTGCGGGATACCCCCACGTAGCTCACCGTGGGCATGAGGACCAGGTAGTACGCGGGCAGGGCCACGTACGTGGTCACCCGGGCACCCTTGGTGCCCGTGGGCTCTTTGGTGACCTGCACGATGATCTCCTGCCCCGGCCGCAACCGATGCTGGATGGCGCCCCGGCCGATGGCATCCTCTAGATCCTCTCCACCGATGCGCTGTGCCCGCACGTCGCTCACGTGCAGGAAAGCGTTTCGTGCTAGCCCGATGTCTACGAAGGCCGCGTCCATTCCCCGCAGGACGTTGGCCACCCGGCCCTTGTAGATGTTGCCCACCACGGGCTCGTCCCGCTCGATGAAGAGGTTCACGAGCACCCCGTCTTCCCGTACGGCCACCCGAACCTCGAACGGATTCACGTTCGCGAAGATCTCTCTCTTCATGGCCCACTCCAGCCTCGACGTCTCCCTAGATTGAGGAGGACCCCGGTGGCGGCCAGGTTCGCGATCAGCGCGCTTCCTCCATAGGAGAGGAAGGGCAGCGGGATCCCGGTAACCGGCATCATCCCCACCGTCATCCCCACGTTGACCAGCACGTGAAATCCCACCATGGAAACGATCCCTGCCCCCACCATCCTTCCGAAGGCATCCGGGGCCCGCTGCGCGGCCTGCAGTCCCCGGATCAGGTATATCCAGAAGAGCACCAGGACCCCCATGGCGCCCACAAATCCCAGCTCCTCCCCGATCACCGCGAACACGAAGTCCGTGTGCTGCATGGGCAGAAACTGCAGGGCGTTCTGGGTCCCCTGAAAGAGGCCCTTGCCCCACACCTGCCCGCTCCCGATGGCGATCTTGGACTGGATGAGGTGGTAGCCCGCCCCCAGGGGATCCAGGCTGGGATCCAGGAACACCAAGAGTCGCTTCTGCTGGTACGGCTTCAACCACCGCCACACCACGGGCAAAGCGGCCAGGCCGATCCCCACCAATCCCGCCAGGGTGCGGAGCGGGGTGCCTGCCACGAACAGCATCCCCAGGACGATGGCGAGGAACACGAGGCTGGTGCCGAAGTCCGGCTGCAGGAACACCAGCACCAGGGCCGGCAGCACCCACAGGCCCCAGCCCGCCACCTCCCAGAGGTTCCGGAGAGGTGTGGTCCGGCGAGCCAGGGTATCCGAAAGGAAGAGGATCACGCTGAGCTTTGCGAGCTCCGAGGGCTGGAAGCTCAGAGGGCCCAACTGCAGCCAGCGCTGGGCACCGAGCCGCTCGTGGCCCGACAGATCCACGACCAACAGGAGCGCTAAACTCAGCCCGTACAGACCTTTCGCCGCCCGCTGGAAGGTCTTGAGGGGCAAAGCGGCACAAACCCCCAGCAGAATCCCTCCCACCGCGAGGTGCACGAGCCGCACGGGAAGCAGCCCCGAAGGGGCTTCGGGAGAACGCGTGGCACTCAGGATGGCAAGCGTCCCGAGGATGCACAGCCCCAGGACGCTGCCCAGGAGCACAAAGTCCATCCCCGCCACCCACCGGCGGAGGGCCGCCAGGCGCGGGAGGCGCCGACGTCTCACGGATGGTCGGCCGCTCCCTGTGTTGGCGCGTACAGCTGCTGCCACGTCTGGATCACCTGGCGCGCGATGGGTGCAGCGACGATTCCTCCCCGAGCCCCGTGCTCCACCAACACCACCACCACGAGACGGGGGTCCTCGGCTGGAGCATATCCCGCGAACCACGCGTGCGGCCTTCCACGGGGGGTCTCCGCGCTCCCCGTCTTCCCGGCCACGGTGAGGCCCTCCACCGCCGCAGCCCGCCCGGTTCCCTCCTCCACCACTGCCACCAGACCCTCCCGGATTGCGGCCCAAGCCCGGGGGGGGAGGGAGAGGCGACGGAGTACCACGGGCCTCGAGGTGTACAGAACCCTCCCTTCCGGGGAGAGGATGGACCGGAGGAGCCGAGGCTGCGGCACCTGCCCGCCGTTGGCCACCGCGGCCATCATCCGGGCCACCTGCAGGGGGGTCACGAGGGTGAACCCCTGCCCGATGGCCATGTTCAGGGTGTCCCCGGGATACCACGGCTCTCCGAACACCTGCCGCTTGTACTCCACAGTGGGAACGATCCCCTCCACCTCCCCGGGCAGGTCCACCCCCGTGCGTTCCCCCAATCCCAGGGATCGGGCCATCCGGGCGAGGTGGGTGGGCCCCACCCGAAGGCCGAGCTGCCAGAACATCACGTTGCAGGACTGGGCGACCCCCGAGCGGAAGGTCACCCTCCCGTGGGCCCGCAGGTCCCGGAAAACGCGCCCTCCGAGAGTGAGGCTCCCGGGACAGAAAAAGGTACTGCTCGTATCCGCAGCCGAGGTGTGCAGCGCGGCGAGCCCGGTAACCACCTTGAACACGGAACCCGGCTCGTACGCGGCGGCAAGCGCGCGGTTCAGAAGGGGCATCCGCCGGTCGCCCGCGATCCGCCGCCACACCTCAGGAGAGATCCCCACCGCGAACAGGTTAGGGTCATAGGAGGGCCAGCTGGCCATAGCCAGGATCTCCCCGGTCCGGGGATCCATGGCCACCACGGCTCCCGGCCGCGCGCCCAGGGCCCGCTCCGCGGCCTCCTG
>JAVKHN010000048.1:0-13257 GCA_031459935.1 Candidatus Sysuimicrobium calidum
GCGGTGGCGGAGGTGGCCCGGCGGGAGCGGGTGCGGGTCGTGCTGGTGAAGTCCGGAGTGCACTCCGGGAATGTGCGGGACCTCACGGATCAGGTCATCGAGCGGTTGAAGTGATCCGCCATGCGGTTAGAGGAACTCGCGAAGGTGTTGGGTGGAACCCTGGTAGGGAATGGCTCCGTGGAGATCGACCGGGTGGCAATCCCGGAGGAGGCGGGACCCGGCGCAGTGGTGGTGTGCTATACCCCCCGGGCCCTGGAGACCGCGCGCGCCAGGGGGGCCTCCGCGGTGGTGGTGCCGCAGGCGCCCTCCCAGGACCTCCCCGCCGTCGTGGTTCCTGAGCCCCGTCGCGCCCTGGCCCTCCTGCTGGAAGTTCTGGCTCCTCCACGGACCCA
Organism: Candidatus Sysuimicrobium calidum; assembly: GCA_031459935.1. Taxonomy (GTDB): domain Bacteria; phylum Sysuimicrobiota; class Sysuimicrobiia; order Sysuimicrobiales; family Sysuimicrobiaceae; genus Sysuimicrobium; species Sysuimicrobium calidum. Next base: position 393 of record JAVKHN010000048.1, read on the forward strand.
CCCCTCGGGCATTCATCCCACTGCGGCCATTGCGCCCACCGCGGAGCTGGGGGAAGGGGTAGCGATAGGCGCCTACGCGGTCGTGGAGGAAGGCGCTCGCATCGGCGCGCACTCCGTCCTCTACCCCCACGTGTACATCGGCCCTCACGCGCGCGTGGGCTCCCACTGCATCCTCTATCCCCACGTGGTGGTGGGAGAGCGATGCATCGTGGGAGACCGGGTCATCGTGCACGGCGGCGCGGTCCTGGGCTCGGATGGGTTCGGATTCGTCCGGGAGCCGCAGGGGCCCCGCAAGATCCCGCAGGCGGGCATCGTGGTGGTGGAGGACGACGTGGAGGTGGGAGCGGGTACCACCATCGACCGAGCCACCCTGGGTGAGACCCGGGTGGGCGCGGGTACCAAGATCGACAACCTGGTGCAGATCGCCCACAACGTGCGCATCGGCCAGAGATGCCTCATCGCGGCGCAGACGGGAATCGCGGGGAGCACGGTGATCGAGGACGACGTGGTGATCGCGGGGCAGGTGGGGGTGGGAGACCACGTGCGGATCGGCCGCGGCGCGGTGGTCCTGGCACTTTCGGGAGTCACGAAGGATGTGCCACCGGGGGCGGTGGTCTCCGGGTTCCCCGCCCGGCCCCACCGGGAGGTGCTGCGGGAGAGCGCCCTGCTGCGGGAGCTGGTGCGGCGGAGGCGCCGCGAGCGGGAGACCCCTTAAATCCTCTCATGCGAGCTTCCGCCACGCTGCTGGGGATTTTTCTGCTGGCACTTCCGGCTCCGGGGCGCCCGCCCGCCGCGGAGGTCCCTGGTTCCCTTGAGGTGCACGTGACGGGGAATCCCGCGGATGCGGAGGTGATCGGAGAAGCCATCGCACGGCGGTTGGACCAGGTGGTTCGGCGCCTCCCCGCAGCGGTGCTGGAGATCCGGATTCCCGCGGTCTCCTCCCTGAGCCCCGGGGAAGAGGTCCTCCTGCCCGTCCGGGTGGAGGCGCGGCACCCCTCTGGAGCGCCCGTGGCGCGAACCGTATGGGTGCGCGTCGTCGGCCTTTCCCCCCTGCTTGAGGACCCCATACGGCTGGTGGTGAGCAACAACCCGGAGCAGCTGCGCTCCCCCGGCCTGCTGCTCAGCGAGCGGCTTCGTCCCGGTGAGGCGGTGCGCCTGCTCTACCACCATCAGAACGCCACGGGTCGCGGGATGGTGGTGCTTGTGCGCCTGGGGAACCCGGGACCCCGACCCGCGCGGGTCCACCTCCAGGTGGCCGCCCCCCGGCCATGGCACGACACCATGGCCACGGGACACGCGGCGGCTAGGAGGTTTGTGCAGCTCGTGGCCTCCGGGAGCGGCTACGTGCTAGAACTCCCGCCCCAGAGGGGCTTCACCTTCTGGACCCAGCGCCTCCCCGTGGGGTTCGTGGTCTCGGGGCTCCTGCAGGCACAGCTCCTGGAGGGAGAAGGGTTGGAGATCGGTGTGGCTCTCCGGCCTTCGTACGTGCTGGACCACGCTCTCATGCCCGAGCTGGAACCCGAGCCCACCGGCCATCCCCGCGGGGTGTTCGCGCGTCCCATCCTGGAGGTGCAACGGCAGCTTACCGTGGGATCCTCGGAGATCGTGGAGGTGGGTGCAAGCCGAGCCCTGCGCGATCTCCTCACGGAGGCGGTCCTGGTAGGCGATTACGGGGTCCTCTATCGTCTCTTTTTGGAGCTCGCCAACCCCACCCCGGAGCCCAGGGAGGTGCGGGTTGTGGTTCGGGCCGCGGGCGGGCCCGCATATGCCGCGTTCGTGGCGAACGGGCGACTCGTGGACCTCTCCTACCTGGCCGCGGGCCGCGAGCGGGACCTGCTTACCGTGCCGCTCCCTCCCGCGGGAAGCGAGGCCGTGACGCTCCTCACGGTTCCCTCCGCGGGTTCCTATCTCCCCCTTCACCTCTTCCTGAGGCCATGAGCAGGCACCGGACCATCGCGAAGCCCGTGGTGTACTCTGGTCCCGGCATCCACACAGGGGAACACACCCGCCTGACCCTGCTCCCCTCGGAGACGCCAGGCATCCGGCTCCTGGTGGGAGGGGAGGAGACTCCCTGCCGGCTGGAGGCGGTTACCCACACGGCCCACTGCGTGGCGGTGGGCAGCGTGCTGACCGTAGAACACCTCCTGGCCGCGGCGTGGACCCTGGGCGTTACCGCCCTCCAGGTGGTGGTGGAGGGGCCGGAGGTTCCCGCAGGGGACGGGAGCGCGCTCCCGTTTGTGGAACTCCTCCAGGAAGCCGGAACCCGGGAGCTGCGAGGGGAAGTGCCCGAGCTCCGGTTGGCCACACCGGTTTGGATCCAGGAGGGTGGGGCCCTCGCCGCAGCGTTTCCAAGTGTATGCCTGCGGGTGACCTATGTGGTTCCCCTCCGGGGTCGGGAGGCCTGCGCGTACGATCTCGTGGTGACCCCGGAGCGCTTCATCTCGGAGATCGCTCCCGCCCGCACGTGGGGATACCTGGAGGACGCGGAGGCCCTTTGGGAGAAGGGTCTTGCGCGGGGAAGTGGTCTCGACAACACCCTCGTGCTGAAGGACGGCCGGTTTCTCAGCCCGCCCCGGTTTCCAGACGAACCCGCCCGGCACAAGATCCTGGACCTCCTGGGGGATCTGGCCCTCCTCGGGGAGCGGCTTGTAGCCCACGTGGTGTGCGTGGGGGGAGGACACGCGCTTCACCTGCGCCTCGCCCGGACCATTCAGCGGACCTCGAGCTAGCCGGAGGGGGATGTACCGTGTACCATAACTCGCGGCCGCATGGCCCGAAGCCCGGAGGGGACGATGAGGCTTGACATCCACGAGATCCTAGCTACCCTTCCCCACCGCTACCCGTTTCTCCTGGTGGACCGGGTGCTGGAGCTGGATCCGGAGGCGGGGCGCATTGTGGCCCTCAAGAACGTGACCATCAACGAGGAGTACTTCAGCGGGCACTTACCCGGCGCACCCGTGATGCCCGGCGTGCTCATCGTGGAAGCCCTGGCTCAGGCGGCGGGGATCCTGGTGTTCCACAAGGTGGGGCTGCGACAGGAAAAAGCCTACTTCGCGGCCATCGACGATCTCCGCTTCCGCCGTCCGGTCCTGCCTGGGGACCAGCTCCTCCTGGAGATCTCGCTGGAGTGGATCCGGGGGCGGCTCATCCGGGTGCGGGGGACGGCGCGGGTGGGCGAGGAGGTGGCAGCGACGGGGGTGCTGACCTTCTCCCTGGGGCGCGCTTCCCGGGTCTCGTCCGCCCAGCTGGAGGGAGCCCGGGTGCAGGATCCATGAGGGAAGCAGCCCAGGCGGTCCACATTCACCCCACCGCCCTCGTGGATCCCCGGGCCCGACTCGCTCCGGGTGTGCGCGTGGGGCCGTACGCCGTCATCGAGGCGGACGTGGAGGTGGGAGAGGACACCGTGATCGGCCCGCACGTGGTCCTGCACTCCGGTACCCGCATCGGGCGGCGGAACCGCATCTACACGGGAGCCATCATCGGATGCGAGCCCCAGGACCGTGCCTTTCGTGGCGAACGGAGCTTCGCCATCCTCGGGGACGACAACGTGGTCCGGGAATACGTGCAGATCGCCCGGGCCACGGGGCCGGAGGCGGCCACGGTGATCGGGGATCGGAACTACATCATGTCCACGGCCCACATCGCCCACAACTGCCGGCTGGGGTCCGACGTGGTGGTGGTCACGGGGAGCGGGCTGGCTGGCCACGTGCAGGTGGGAGATGGCGCCCAGATCGGCGGGATTACGGGCGTCCACCAGTTCGTGCGCATCGGACGGCTCGCCATGGTGGGCGGCAAGAGTGCTCTGCTGCAGGATCTTCCCCCTTTCCTGCTCGCGAGCGGGGTGCCCGCCCGGGTGCGCGGTCTCAACCGGGTGGGCCTGCTGCGGGCCGGAGTTCCTCGGGAGGAGATCGAGCGCGTGTGGTCCGCGTACCGGATCCTGTACGGGCGGGGCCTCACCCCCGCACACGCGGTGGAGGAGATCGTGCGGGAGCTGGGAGAGGAGGGGATCGTGGCGGAGCTCGTGACCTTCATCCGCGAGAGCCTGCACTCTCCCAGGGGCCTCATCCGCCGGGAGGCGAGCCGTGCCTGAATCCGTGGGGCTCATCGCAGGAGAAGGGAAACTCCCCCTCCTCCTCGCCCGGGCCATCCGCACCACCGGGCACCGGCTCGTCTGCGTCCAGGTGGCGGGGAGTCCGCGGGCACTGCGGCGGTGGTGCCACGTGCACGCCCTGGTCTGCCCCGGAGAGGCAGACCGGGTCCTCAGAACCCTGGAGGACGGCGGCGTCCGCCGGTTGGTGCTGGCGGGTCGGGTGGACAAGGTAAAGGTCCTCTCCGGCCCTCTGGATCCTCTCGCCCGGGAGCTCCTCCACCGGACCTCGGACCGCACGGATACGGGCCTGTGGAGAGCTCTGGCCGCTCTGCTCGATCGGCACGGATTCGAGGTCCTTCCCCAGCCGCACTTCCTGCCCGACCTGGTGGTCACCCCGGGGCTCGTCGGGGGCCGAGCGGCCACGGAACGCGAGTGGGCGGATCTCCAGCTCGGGCTGGAAGTGGCCCGCGCCATCGCGGAGCGCGGCATCGGGCAGGCGGTGGCGGTTCGGGATGGGGTGGTGCTGGCGGTGGAGGCCGCGGAGGGAACGGACGGCATGCTCCGACGCCTGCGGGCCTTCGGGCCCAACGCGGTGGTGGTGAAGGCAAGCCGTCCCGATCAGGATCCCCGATTCGACCTCCCCACCATCGGCCCCCGGACCATCGCTCTCCTGAAGCAGGTCGGCGCCACAGCCCTGGGGATGGAGGCGGGCCGGACCCTCCTCTTGGAGAGGGCCTCAGCGGTGGCCCGGGCAGAGGAGGCGGGAGTGGCCCTCGTGGGTCTGTGAAGGTATTCCTCCTCGCGGGCGAAGTCTCCGGGGATGTGGCGGCGGCCCACTTGACCCGCGCCCTGCGAGTCCTGGAGCCCCGTGTGGAGGTGGTGGGCGGAGGCGGGGAGCGGATGCGCGACGCGGGGGTCCGCGTGGTGCTCGACACCTCCACCTGGGGCGTTATCGGGTACCTGGAGGGTTACCTCCGCGTTCCGGTCTTCGCGGGACGGCTCTGGCGGGTGCTGCGTCTCGTCCGACGGGAAGCGCCGGACGTGCTGGTGCTGGTGAACTTCCCCGGCTTCAACCTCGCAGTAGCCCGGCACCTGAGCGCTCTCATTCCCACCGTGTACTACTTCCCGCCCATGGCCTACGGCCGCCGGTCAAACCGCGCCCGCAAGCTCGCCCGCCTCCCCGTCCGGGTGCTGGCACCCTTTCCTTTCGAAGCGGAGCTGTATCGGGAGGCAGGTGCGGACGTGGTCTTCACCGGACACCCCGCCCTGGACTGGGTGCGTCCGCAGCGATCCCGGGAGGAGCTGTGTGCCGCCCTGGGCCTGGACCCCGCCCGCCCCCTCGTAGTCCTCCTCCCAGGAAGCCGAACCCAGGAGGTGCACACCCTGCTCCCCATCATGGTGGAGGCGGTGCGTCTTGCACGCCTGCGAATACCGCACCTCCGGGCCGTCATTGCCCAGGCCTCGGGGCCTCTAGGCCCACTCATCGCCCGGCACGCGGGCGCCCTTCCCGTCCTCACGGGCTGCACCCATGACCTCCTGGCCGCCGCGGACGCGGCCCTGGTGGCGAGCGGAACCGCCACGCTGGAGGCCCTGATTCTGGGGACTCCCATGGTGGTCGCCTACCGGGTCTCCAGAGCCACCGCCTGGATCGCCCGCCGTATCGCCACCACCCCCTGGATCTCCCTCCCGAACCTCCTTGCGGGGGAGGAGGTGGTGCGGGAGATGCTCCAGGACCGGGCGAACCCCCAGGCCCTCGCAGCGGAGCTCCTGCGAATCCTGGATCCCCACGAGGCCCATCGGATGCGGCGAGCGCTCGTGGCGCTGCGGGAACGGCTCGGACCGCCCGGTGCCTTGGAGCGGTCTGCCCGGGAGGTGCTCGCCCGGGGCCGCAGGATGGGGTAGGATCGGAGCGTGAACCGGTTCCGTCTGCGCAGCCACTGGATCCTCGGACTCCTGGCGTCCCTGAGCCTCGGGGTGGGGATGCCGGGCCTCCTGTGGTCCGCCCCTCCGCCGGTGCTGGAACTGGAGGAGGGCTGGATCGTGGGTGCGGACGCCCGGGGCCGCAGGGTGTGGCAGCTCGTGGCCGCGTCCGTGACCGTGGAAGAGCGGACGGGGGTGGCAGCTTTCCTGCAGCCGCGAGGGGTGTTCTTCGCTCAGGATGGGCGTCCTGTGCAGTTCCGCGCGCAGCGAGGGGAGTACGGTCTCCGCACGGGACGGGTGGCGCTGGCGGGCTCCGTGGAGATCGTGGTGGCCCGGGACCGCTGGCTGCGGGCGGATCGGGCTGTGTACGAGGGGGGTCAGATCCAGGCGGAGCGGGTGCAGCTGCGGTGGGAGCGCCTGCAGGGCCGGGGGGATCGCCTGCTGGCCGATGTGGGCCTGCGGCGGGCGCGGCTGGTGGGAAACGTGCGCCTGGAGGCGGTGGAGGAACCATGAGGATCCTGGCGTCGCTGCTGGGGGCCCTGCTCGCCGCGATTCCGGTCGCCGCACAGGGGATGATCGAGGTGCTCGATGCGCGGGTGGCGGAGCTGGACGATGAGACGGGCATCTGGTTGCTCCTCGGGGATCCCGTCTGGATCCGGCGGGGAGAGGCGGAGGTGCGGGCTCCCCGCATCCGCTACGATCGGGACCGGCGGAGGGTGACCGCGGAGGGCGGAGCCGAACTACTCCGCCCTGCAGAGCGCCTGACCGCCAGTCGGCTGGACTACCACCTGGGCGCGCAGTGGCTGGAGGCGACGGGGGACGTGACGGTGTCCCGGGAAGCCGAGGCGGGAACCTTAGTGGTGCAGGCCCCTTACCTTCGGGCGGATCTTCGGGCGCATCGGGCGGAAGCCACAGGTGGGGTACGGGGGACCTACGGGAATGTGCGCCTCCATGCCGGGACCCTCTCCGTGGACTGGGACGCCGGGGAGGCGGTAGCCAGCGGGCAGCCCGAGGCCCAGGTGGAGGGCGTAACGATCCGTGCGGAGCTCCTCCGGGCCGACCTCCGGGGCCGCGTCCTGTACGCCACGGGCGGGGTGCGGGTCACGGACGGCCGGATTGCAGCTACCGCCCGGGAGCTGGAGGCCCGCCTCCCGGAGGGGGTGGCGGTGTTGCGGGGCGGGGTGGAGGTGGTGCAGGACGGGGACCGGCTTGTCGCGCCGGAGGTGTGGTACGCGCACGCGGAGGGAAGAGTGTGGGCCGTGGGGAGGACACGGGTTGTCGTCCGTCCGTGACCCCGTAACACAGCAGGATTCCGACGGGACCGCCCTGCGGGCCATGGGGCTTCAAAAGCGCTACGGCGCCCGCACGGTGGTGGATGGGGTGAGCCTCGTGGTCCGGCCGGGCGAGGTGGTGGGGTTGCTGGGCCCCAATGGAGCCGGCAAGACCACCTGCTTCTACATGATCGTGGGGCTTGTGCGCCCCAATGCGGGTGAGGTGTACCTTGGGAACACCCGCATCACGCACCTTCCCGTGCACCTCCGGGCCCGGGCGGGCATCCACTACCTCGCGCAGGAACCCTCCGTGTTCCGCAAGCTCACCCCCGCGGAGAACATCGAGCTCATCCTGGAACAACACGGACTTCCCCGGGCGGAGCGGAAGGCCCGGGTGGAGGAGCTGCTGGAGATCATGCACATCGCACACCTCCGCCACCAGCCTGCCTATACCCTCTCCGGTGGGGAGCGGCGGCGGGTGGAGATCGCCCGGGCTCTCGCCACCCGCCCCCGGTTCCTGCTGCTGGACGAGCCCTTCACGGGAGTAGACCCCAAGTCCGTCCAAGAGCTCCAGGACATCATCGCGGCCCTCCGGGCCCAGGGGATCGGGGTCCTCATCAGCGACCACAACGTGCGGGAGACGCTCGCCATCACGGATCGCTCCACCATCCTGTACGAGGGGAAGATCCTGTTCGAGGGCACCGCGGAAGCCCTCGCGGCCAGCGAGGAGGTGCGACGGTTCTACTTGGGCGAGCGCTTTCAGATGTGAGGAATGGGTTTGCTCGACCGGTACGTGGGCCGGGAGGTGCTGAGCGCGGTCCTGTTCGGAGTCGGGGTGTTCACCACCTTGCTCGTGGCGAACCACTTCTTCTTCGTCACCCGGTCCGCGGTGCAGTACGGGTTTTCCCTCGGAACCTTCGCCCAGCTGGTCGCTTACCGCATCCCCGCGCTCACGGGGTTCGCCCTCCCCATGGCGATGCTGTTCGGCACCGTCCTGGGCTACAGCCGTCTCGCGGAGGGGCGGGAGATCGAGGCCATGCAGACGGGTGGGATCCCGCCCGAGCGCATCCTCCTGCCGGGCCTAGTGGTGGCCGCGCTGGTGAGCGCGGCGAGCTACGGCCTGGGGGAGGGGGTGGTGCCCTGGGCCGAGCTGCAGTACCGGCGGGCCTGGGGCCGGGCTGTGGGAAGCCCTCTCATCCCGGAGGTGCGGTGGAACGTCCTGTTCCGGGATCGCACGCAGGACGGCAGCGAGGTAGTGGTCTCCGCCCACAAGCTCGATCTCTCCTCCGGGGTTCTGGAACGGGTGACCGTACAGCAGCATCGGGATGGGCGGCTCGTGCGGGTGGTCGAGGCGGAGCGCGCCACCTGGGGGCCGGAAGGATGGACCTTCCACCGCGGCCGCATGGTGGTGCTGGAAGACGATGGAGTGCTGCTCAGCGGATTCGAAGCGCTGCGGCTGCGCCTCGCCCGTTCGCCCCAGGAGGTAGCCCCGCCTGAGAGGACGGTGCTGGAGATGAGCATCCGGGAGATCCGGCAGGAGCTTCGGCGGCTCCGGCGGGAAGGGCAGCCCACCCGGCCGTTGGAGGCGGATCTGGCCGGGAAGTACGCGCTGGTGGGTGCCCCCTTTGCCTTTGCCCTTCTGGGCTTTCCCCTAGGCCTGGTGTACCCCCGGGGCGGCCGGGGGATCGCCTTCGGGCTCGTGGTGCTGGTCCTCATCGGCTACTACCTCCTCACCACCGCCAGCACCCTCCTGGCACAGGCGGGCTACCTCCCCCCAACCATCGCGGCCTGGCTCCCGAATCTGATGACCGCGGGAGGCGGGGCCGTTCTCCTGTGGCGCAGGCGGTGAGGCGCGCGCTCCACGCGGGGATTGCCCTGTCTGCGGCCCTCCTGTTCTGGCGCCTGGGGAGCTCCCCCTTTTGGGATCAAGATGAGGCGAAGTACGCGGGCATCGCTCGAGAGATCCTGCGGACCGGGGAGTGGATCACCCTGCAGTGGAACGGGGAACCGTGGTTCGTCCATCCGCCCCTTTACTTCTGGCTTCTGGCTGCCACCGGCAGGCTTTTCGGGGTGACCGAGTTCGTGGCCCGGTTCTGGTCTGCGGTGCCCGGTGTGCTCGGGGTGGGCGTCACGGGGCTGCTCGGCCGGGAACTGTTCGGCTCCCGGTGCGGCCTTCTCTCGGCCTTCGTCCTCGCCACCACCCTCCAGTGGTGGGTGCAGGCGCGGCTGGCGGTCTTCGATCCCCTCCTCGTGCTGTGGATGCTTCTCTCCTTTCTCGGGTTCTGGCGCGGATATGCGTGGGGGGAACGTCGGGCGTACCTCCTCGCCTTCGTGGCCTCGGGCCTGGGAACCCTCACGAAAGGGTTCGTGGCCGCGGTGATCCCGGGCGGGGTGGGACTTCTGTTCCTGGCGCTCCGCCGGGAACTCCACCGGCTGCGAGCGGTGCCTTGGCCTGCAGGGATCTTGCTCTACGCGGGGCTGGGAGGCGGGTGGTACGGGATACAGGCGGCGCTGCATGGGGAAGCTTTCGTGCGCACCGCCCTGGGCTACTACACCCTGAACCGGTACGTGGGGGTAGTGGAGGGACAGAGCGGACCCATCTGGTACTACGTGCCGGTGCTTCTCCTGGGCCTTCTGCCGTGGACCGCCTTCCTGTTTGGGGGCTGTTCGGGGGCCTTACGGGCATGGAGGGATCCCCGTTTCCTCTATCTTCTCGTGTGGCTCGGCTTCGGGTTCGTCTTCTTCTCCCTCGCGGGCACGAAGCTCCCGAACTACGTGCTGAGCCTGTATCCTGCGGCGGCCATCCTCATCGGACGGGCCCTGGAGACCGGGGTGTTTGAGGGGAGGGGGGAGCCGCGGGGCGGGTGGAGGCTTCTTGTCATCTTCTGCGCGCTCTTCGCAGCCGTGGTGGCGGTCTACGGAGGGCTGAGGTATCCCTCCCAGACCCGGGCCCTGGTTCCGGCCCTGGTTCCGCCCGTGGCTGCGATGGTGGCGGGCGGGGGAATGGCGGCGTGGCTGGGCCTGCGCGGTTCTGTCGGGCCCGCGGTGCTGGCCGTTGGCGGCAGCAGTCTGCTGTTCTTCGCTCTCGCCATCGGCATCACCCTGCCCGAAGTCGACCGCCACCGGTGGGGCCCGGAGATGGGACGGGCGGCGGCTTCGGTGGTGCGGCCCGGGGATGTTCGGATCGGTTACCGGATCACCAACAGCCTCATTACGTACAGCGGCCTGCACTGGCGGTACGCGGGGGACGAAGCCTCGCTCCGGGGCGCGCTCTGTGCGGTTCCCTCTCACCGGCGAGCCGTGGTGGTGGTGCCGGAGCGGTTCCACGATCCGGGCCTGTTTTCAGGCCTGCGGATGGTGCGACGGGTGGGGGACCATCTGTTGCTGGAGAAGCCTGCGGGGGAAAAGGTGCCGGAGTGTGTTCGGCCTTCAGCGCCTCCCACCCCGCAGCGAACCCGACCACCACGGGCCGGATCTCCTCGGTGATCTGCCCCGCACAGGCCTGGAAAACCGCGGGCGCTACCGGTCGCTGATCAGGGCTCGGGGGTTCTGGGGGGGGACATGCGGTATGCTGGAGGGCGATGGAGATCGGCTACCTCCTCCTGCCCCTGCTGCTCCTCATCAGCGGCCTCATCGCGTATGTGGGAAACGTGGTCGGCCGCGGGGTGGGCAAGCGACGCCTGAGCCTGTGGGGCCTGCGCCCCCGGACCACCGCCCACATCGTGACGGTGCTCACCGGGATGCTCATCCACCTCCTCACCGTGGGAGCCATCCTGGGGCTCTCCCGGGACGCCCGCACAGCCCTGTTCCGACTGCAGGAGACCGTGAGGCAGTTGGAGGAGCGCGCGGAGGGGTTACGGCGGGAGACCGCCCGGCTCCAGCAGGGCACCATCGCCGTGCTCAGCGACCAGGAGCTCGCTCGGGAGGTGATCGATGGCCGCCTCGGTCCCCTGGGGGTTCGGGAGGCGTTCTTCCGGCTGCGCCAGCGGGCCGTGGAGTTCGCCACGGGTCAGGGAGCAGGACCCGATGCGAACGGGAACGTGATCGTGCCATTCGAGCCGGGGATCTCCTGGGAGGCCATCGAGCGCCTCATCCGGCGCCGCAGGCAGGAGGTGGTGGTCCGCATCGTCAGCACCAAGAACGTGCTCGCGGGAGAGCCGGTACCCGTGGATGTGCAGTTGGTGAACAACGAGCTCGTGTTTCGATCTGGACAGGTTCTGGGGGAGGGAGTGGTGGCTCCCGGTCCGCGGGAGCAGGTGCGGGATGCTCTGTTGCTCCTGGCGCAGAGGGCGTCGCAGCGCGCGGGGCCGCCGGGTCGCAGCCGCATCCTGAGTGCCCCGCAGGCCCGGGTGAACGGCCCTCCCTATGTGGTGGTGGATGGGGACTCGGGCAGGCAGATCACGGATCGGATCCTCCGCCGCGGGATGCCCACCCGGGTGCGTGTCGTGGTGCTCCGCGACGCCTTCACCGAAGGCCCGCTGTGGCTCGGGTTCGAGCTCGGACGGGCGTCCCCGTAAGTCCGGATTCCTCTCCGGGTCAACGGTGGACAGGGCTGTAGCACGCGTGCTATCTTGGGGCCGCGCGGGCCAAGGGAAGTCCGGTGCAGGGGCCTGGGCCCTGAGTCCGGCGCGGTTCCCGCCGCTGTAACCGGGGAGCCGAGCCCACGGAAAGCCCACTGGACCGGGAAGGTGCAAGCTACCGGCCTGGGAAGGGCGGGCGAGGCGAGGATCCGGAGCCAGAAGACCTGCCCGCGCCCAGACCCACACCCTTCGGGGGTTAAGCGGAGGTGGGCCCGTGCGCACACGCCCTCTGATCGTGGTTTGGGTTTCCCTTCTCCTCCCGCTCGTTCCCGCTCTGCCCGCCCCGGCTCAGGTTCCGCCCGTCTTCGAGGGCGAGGAGGTGGTGGTGGCTGGCCGTCGGCCGCAGCCCGTGGTCGGCACGCCTGCGTACGTGACGGTGCTCCAGGGCGAGGAGCTGCGCAGGCTCGGATTTCTGACCGTGGGCGAAGCACTGCGGTTGCTGGCGGAGGTGTACGTCCGGGAGAACTACGCGGGACCGGGGGGGTTGCTCCAGCCCAGCGTCCGGGGCACTAGCCCCCTCCAGGTCCTCGTGCTCCTGGACGGCGTTCCCCTCAATCCCACCGCCCAGTTCGGGGTAAACCTCGCCACCCTTTCCCTCACGGAGGTCGAGCGCATCGAGGTCCTGCGGGGCCCGTACTCCGCCTTGTGGGGGAGCGGGGCCCTGGGAGGCGTGATCCACATCGTGACCCGGAGGCCCGAACGTGCACAGATCCTTGCCGGCTACGGGAGCTTCGACACGGCGCAGGCCCGCCTGAGCCTGGGAGGGAGTTCCGAAGGGCTCCGGTACGGCCTGGGCGCCGAGCTGCTCACCACGGGTGGGGCTTTGCCCAATGGCGACGCGCAGCGTCTCACCGCCACCGGACGGCTCTCCGCCTCCGCGCGCCCCGCAGGCGAAGTTGAGCTGAGCCTTCACCACACCGACGGGCGCTACGGCCTTCCCGGACCCTCCTTTCTGCCCACGCCCTCTGACCGGCAGTCCGATCGCCGCACGGTGCTCAGCCTCG
>JAVKHN010000049.1:0-12676 GCA_031459935.1 Candidatus Sysuimicrobium calidum
CCCGCACGTGCACCGCGACCGACAGGTAGCCGCCGATGATGTGGAAGGCGAAGACGAACACCGCAGCCCCGAAGAACTCCCCGGGAGGGAAACCCGGAAGTGCCAAGCCCACGGTCCCTCCCGCCACGCCCGCCAGGGCGGATGCGGCGGCCAGCACGTCCTGGTTCAGAATGCCCCGGCGGAGGGACTGCCAGGCGTTGCGCAACACCCAGCGGCCGGGTCCCACAGCCGCGAACACGGCCAGGCCGCCCATAGCGAGGGCCCGCGGCTGGCTCGGACCCCACAGGGCGCTGGCCAGCATCATCGCGCTGGCGAGTCCAAGCAGGGCGCCGGCCCACCAGGCCAGACCGCGAGCGCGGCGCAACTCGACCTCTTCCTCGTGGAAACGGTCAGCCTCGTCCGGCGGCCGCACGCGAAACCCGATGTCCTCCAACGCCCTGGAGATGGCGTCGGCAGACAGGCGGGCCGGCTCGTACTCCACCAGGGCCTCCTCGTGCGCGATGGAAACGTGCACAGAGCGTACCCCTGGGAGTCGGAGGACCGCCTTGCGTACAGACTCCACACAAAGGGAGCAGTGCATTCCGCCAAGCTTAACCTGAAGCTTCTCCACCGCTGCCACCATCCTCACCTCCGCCAGCAGGCTACAGCTTCCAGTTGACGGGAGAGTCAAGGGGCTGGCCGCGGCGGCCGGCTCAGCCGAGCAGCTGCGGTGCTGGTGGTGCCGACGGCTGTTGTCCGGGCCCTCCCCGCGCACCGGTCGGCCACGTCGCGGAGGCCCCTTGCGTGGATCTGCAGCCTCGTGGTTTACCCCGCCCTATGAGGGTGACGGCGAAATCGGGCCGTAACCGAGGTGTGCCGCTCATCCGCCGGTCGCCTGGCTGCGGGCGGGGCTCCGTCGAAGGGCTGTAGCCCGCGGTGCGCTGTGCTCGTATGGCACGGCACAAGGGCCTGGAGGTCTCGGGACTTGTCAGCGCGTACCTTGCAGGTGTAATTAGTGTAGAGGACGTCGCCGACCTTGATGAAACCGTCGTCCCGGGGTGAGGGGGCTCCCTCTGGGTCCATCAGAGGGGGTTCAAGTCCTCCCCAAGCCGACGACAGCGGTGGGTGGCCCCATCGTCTAGAGGCCTAGGATACCGCCCTCTCAAGGCGGAGACGGGGATTCGAATTCCCCTGGGGCCACCAACTCCACGCCCCTGTTTCAAGGGCCGGGGAGGGTTTCCGTGGACAGACCCGACGTGGTCGTGGTGGGAGGAGGTGCGGTGGGCCTGTGCTGCGCGTGTGCTTTGGCGCGCGGCGGCCTGCGGGTGCTGCTCGTGGAGCGCAAACACCCTGGGGCCGGTGCCTCCTGGGGAAACGCAGGGCTGGTCGCGCCCTCCCGCAGCCTTCCCCTCGCGGAGCCCGGTGCCGTGCGGCGCGGCCTACGGTGGATGCTGGACCCCGCAAGTCCCCTGTACGTCCCGCTCCGGCCGGACAGAGCGCTGTGGACCTGGCTGTGGCGGTTCCGGAGGTCCTGCACGGACTTTCACGTGCGCCGTGCCGTCCCTCTGCTGGTGCGGTTGCAACGCCGGAGCCTGGAACTGTACGAGCAGCTGGTGGCAGAGGGACTGGACTTCGGATGGCACCGGGCCGGCTCGCTCTCCGCCTTCCTGGACGAGTGGGAGTACTGGGCCTTCCTGCACGAGGTGGATCTGCTCCGCCGGGAGGGGATCGCCGCGGAGATGCTGGACGGTGAAGCGGCGCAGGGGCGGGAGCCGCTGCTACGGCCTGAAGTGGCCGGTGCGGTGTACTTTCCCCATGATGCCCACCTGGATCCCGCAGCTCTGGTGCAGGCCCTGGCACAACGTGCTGTGCGCTTAGGTGCGGAGGTCCGGCCGGGTTGCGACGCGCGCCTGCAACGACGCGGAAGGACGGTGGTGGTGCAGGTGGAGGGGCAGGAGATGCGGCCGGCGGCGGTGGTGGTGGCCGCGGGCGCATGGAGCGGGCCGCTGCTGCGCCCCGTGGGGGTGCGCCTACCCGTCCTCCCCGCAAAGGGATACAGTGTGACCCTGGCCAGTCGGCTCCTGCCGAGAAGCCCCCTGATGCTGAGCGAGGCACGGGTGGCGGTGACTCCGCTTCCGAATCGGGAAGGAAGTCCACAGGTGCGGCTGGCGGGCACCCTGGAGTTGGGCGTGTGGGGCGACATCGTCAACCCGCGCCGTGTGGCGGCCATCCGCGAGGCTGCCTCCCGGTACCTGCGGCTGGACCCGGAGGGAGGGGAGGTGTGGGCAGGGCTCCGACCGTGCACGCCCGACGGCCTCCCTGTGGTGGGCAGGCCGCGGGGCTTGGCGAACGTGGTGGTGGCGACCGGCCATGGGACGCTGGGCATCTCCCTGGCCCCGGTGACCGGCGAGCTGGTGGCGCAGCTCGTGACCGGGGAAGAGCGCGAGGACCTGGAACCCTTGAGCCCCGATCGGTTCGGTTAGAACTCGTCCGGGAAAACCGCCGCAGGGCGGGTTCAGGGGCGTGGGAGGCCACGTGGCCCGGCGGTCTACACGCCGGCAGGAGCGGGAACGCTCGCCGTAGAAGCCCACCTGGCAGACGGATTCCATGCCCCGGAGGCAGAGATGCGGGCACACTGGGTGGTGATGACGGGGCTGCTCGTGGCGGTGGCCTTCCTGCTCATGGCCACGGTGCAGCTCCCGATCCTTCCTCAGGCACCCTTTCTGAAATACGATCCCAGCGACGCCGCCGCCTTGGTGGGCGGGGTACTCTACGGCCCCGGCACCGGGGTGCTGGTGGTGTTCCTCAAAGACGTGCTCTTCTTCCTGTTCCGGGCAAAGGGTCCCTTCGGGCCCCTCGCGGACTTCATCGCCGCGGGCACGTTTGTGGCCGTCACCGCGTGGGCCTACCGACGCATGGGCGGCCCGTTCCCCTGGCGGCTTCTGTCCGCGGCCACGGTGGGGATGATCGCCCGGGTGCTGGTGATGATCCCCGCCAACTTCGTGATCCTGTACCTGGAGTTCGGAATGCCGCCGGCTCGGGTGGCGGGGCTGCTGCTTCCGGCCATCGTGCCCTTCAACGCGGTGAAGGCAGCCCTCAACGCCCTCCTGGCCCTGGTGGTGGCGGAACCATTGGGCCGCTACCTGCCCGCGCCGGAGTTCCCCGAACGCTAGGCCGGCAGGGTTTCGCGGTCCCCGCGGCCAATTCTCGTTCTGGAGGACGCCCAGGAGGACTCCCCTTGCGGGTTGCGGTCAACCTCTCCATACTGTTCACCGAGTTCCCCTTCCTGGAGCGGTTCGAGTTCGCCCGTCGGGTGGGGTTCTCCGCGGTAGAGTTCTGGTTCCCCTACGAGGAGGATCTGGAGGCCATCGCCCAGGAGCTGCGGCGGCTGCGGCTGGAAGTTGTGCTCTTCAACCTGGAAGCGGGGAACTTCGCCGCAGGCGAGCGGGGATACGCATGCCACCCGGACCGGCGGGAGCGCTTTCGGGAGACGGTGGAGCTGGGGATTGAAGTGGCGCAGCGCCTGGGATGCCGCCGTCTGAACGCGCTCGTGGGGAACGCCCTTCCCGGTGTCCCCCGTGCAGACCAACGCCGGGTCCTGGTGGAGAACCTCCGGGAGGCGGCCCGGGCCATGGAACGCTGGGGGATCCTGCTGCTCTTCGAGGCCCTCAATCCCTACGATGCCCCCGACTACTTCCTGCACACCTCCGCGGAGGCCTTCGCGATCCTGGAGGAGGTGGCGGAGCCCAACCTGAGATTCCAGTACGACGTCTACCACATGCAGCGCAGCGAGGGAAACCTCACCGACACCATTACCCGACACGTGGACAGGATCGGCCACATCCAGATCGCGGATTCCCCGGATCGCGGACCGCCCGGCACCGGCGAGATCAACTTCCGCTACCTGCTGCGCCGGATCGCGGCCAGCGGATACGCGGGATACGTGAGTGCGGAGTACCGGCCCCAGGGACCGAGTGTGGAGTCCTTCGGGTGGATGCGGGAGGTGCTGCCTTGATCGAGAACCGGGTTAAACGCCGGCTGCAGCGGGACCTTCCCGTGGTCGGGCACTGGCTGAGCTTTCCATGCCCGGCGGTGGCGGAGCTGCTGAGCGCCTTCGAACCGGACTGGCTCGTGGTGGACACGGAGCACGGGCCCAGCAGCTGGGAGACGGTGGAGAATCAGCTGCGGGCCATGCGGGGGACAGGCGTGACCCCCATCGTGCGGGTGGCGGCCAACGACGCCGCCCTCATCAAGCTGGCTCTGGACCGGGGCGCCATGGGCGTGATCGTACCGCTGGTGAGCTCCCCGGAGGAGGCCCGGAGGGCCGTCCTGGCCTGCCGGTACCCTCCGGAGGGGATCCGGGGGGTTGCGGGCACCCGGGCGAGCCGGTACGGCCTGGACCTCCCGGAGTACTTCGACGCCTGGAACCGGGAGGTCCTGGTGATCTGTCAGGTGGAGACGTTGCAAGGACTGCAGCAGGTGGAGGAGATCGCGGCCGTGGAGGGGGTGGACGTCCTCTTCGTGGGCCCCAACGACCTCTCCGCGAGCGTAGGGCACTTCCGACGGTTCGAGGCGCCGGAGTACGAGGAGGCGGTCCAGAGGGTGCTCTCCGCGGCCCGCGGAAGCGGCAAAGCCGCCGGGTATCTCGCGTCGGATCCGGAAGAAGCGCTCCGGCGCATCGCGCAGGGGTTCCGATTCGTGGGGATCGGCAGCGACAGCCGCCTGCTGGCAGCCGCGGTCTCCTCGGTCCTGCAGCGGGTGCGGACGCACCTTCAGGAGGAAGCGTCATGAGGGTGTCGCCGGAAACCACCCGGGTGGGCGTGATCGGGCTCGGGGTCATGGGCAAGCCCATGGCCCGGAACCTCCTGCGGGCCGGGTACCACCTTGTGGTACACAACCGGAGCCGGGCGCCCGTGGAGGAGCTGGTGGCCCTGGGGGCCGTGGACGGAGGGTCTCCGAGAGGCGTCGGACAGGCCTCGGATGTGGTCCTCACCGTCCTCCCGGACACCCCGGACGTGGAACATGTGGTCTTCGGGCCGGAGGGGCTCGTGGAGGGGATGCGGCCGGGGGGGGTACTCATCGACATGAGCACCATCTCGCCCGAGGCCACCCGAAGCTTCGCGGAACGGCTGCGGGAGCGGGGAATCGAGATGCTGGATGCGCCCGTTAGCGGGGGGCAGCGGGGCGCGGAGGAGGGAACCCTCGCCATCATGGTGGGAGGTCCCGGGGAGGTCTTTCAGAGATGCCGGCCCCTTTTTGAGGTCCTGGGGCGGCACATCGTGCACCTGGGTCCCCATGGGGCAGGGCAGGTGTGCAAGGCCTGCAATCAAATCGTGGTGGCCCTCACCCTTCAGGCGGTCTCCGAGGCTCTGGTGCTGGCGGAGCGGGCCGGGGTGGATCCTGCAAAGGTGCGGGAGGCCCTTCTCGGAGGCTTCGCCTACAGCCGCATCCTCGAGGTGCACGGGCAGCGCATGCTGGAGGGCAACTTCGCTCCGGGCTTTCGGGTGGAGCTGCACCGCAAGGATCTGCGGGTGGCCCTGGAGGCCGGACGTGCCTACGGGGTGCCCCTTCCCGGAACCGCCATCACCCACGAGCTCCTGGGAGCCCTGGTGGCCACGGGCCGTGGGAAGCTGGATCACTCGGCCCTGGTCCTGCTCGTGCGGCAGCTCGCGGGTGGGGGCGGGCTTGACGCAGGGTCCGTATAATTGAGGCAGATCGTGGCAGGGACATCGATAGGGGCGGCCTTGCGCAGGGGGATCTGCAGGACGGGCGCGGAGAGGGCCGGATGAGGTCGTCCACTGTTGCCGTCCGGCCCCTCGCGGGCTTCCTCGCGCGGGGGGGGCGCTGGCTGCGGAGGGAGCGGGTTCTGGCTCCTCTGCTCGTTCTGCCCGCCTTCCTGTACGTGGCCCTTCTCGTCGGCCTTCCCTTTCTCTATGCGCTCTACCTGAGCCTCACGGATGCCACCACCGGGAACCCCTACGGAAGCTTCATCGGGCTGCGGAACTTCTCGGAGGTGATCCAGGACCGGGTCTTCCGCACGGCCCTCAAGAACACCTTCGTCTTCACCCTCTCCGCCCAGGGTGCGGTGATCCTGCTCTCCAACGTCCTGGCCCGGGCCCTGAGCGCGGATTTCCGGGGCAAGGGGTTCGTGCTCTTCCTCCTCCTGCTCCCCTGGGTGGCGCCGGTCTCGCTTTCGACCATCGGCTGGCTGTGGATCCTCCACGCCCGGTTCAGCGTCCTGGACTGGGTGGCCTGGCAGCTGGGGTTGCTGCCCCACGGCCAGAACACCTTCTGGCTCGGGAAACCGAATCTGGCCATGTTCTCCGTGGTGATGGTGCATGTGTGGCGGATGCTGCCCTTCGCCACCGTGGTGATCCTGGCGGGCCTCACCTCTCTGCCGCGGGACCTGCTGGACCAAGCGGAGGTGGATGGGGCAGGGTTCTGGCGGCGGCTCTTTCAGATCGAGCTGCCCCTTCTGCTCCCCATCATGAGTGTGGCGGTGCTGTTCGGCACCATCTTCACCTTCACGGACATGGCGGTGGTGTACGTGCTCACCCGGGGTGGGCCCTTTGATACCACCCAGGTGCTCAGCAGCCTCGCCTTCTTCAAGGGGATCGTGGGCGGGAACCTCAGCGTGGGCGCGGCCATCTCTCTCTTCCTGTTCCCCGTGCTCCTCGTGGCGGCGGTGCTCATCCTGAGGGCCGCCCGGCGGGCGGAGGTGACGTGATGCAAGGGCGCGGGAGCTGGCGGAAACCTCTGCGGATTGGTGGACGCGTCCTGATCCTCGCAGCCTTCTGCACCTTCGCTGCCTTCCCCTTCGGCTGGATGCTCATCACCGCCTTCAAACGGAATTCCGATCTCTACAACCCCGTGAACAACCCCTTCTGGTTCAACGAACCTCCCACTCTAGAGCACCTGGAGTACGTGTTCACAAAGACCCTGTACGCCAACTGGATCGTGAACACCGTCCTGGTGGGAGTGGCGGTGGTGGCCATCACCCTCCTGCTGGCCCTGCCCGCAGGCTACAGCCTCAGCCGGTTTTTGGGGGCATGGGGCACGCAGCTGGGGATCGGCATGTTCCTCGTCTACCTGGTTCCCCCCACCCTGCTTTTCATCCCTCTCGCACGGGTGGTGAGTGAGCTCCGACTGCACAACACCCTCTGGTCTCTCATCCTGATCTATCCCACCATCACCGTGCCTTTCGCCACCTGGCTGCTGATGGGGTTCTTCAAATCCATCCCTCCGGAGCTGGAGGAGCAGGCCCTGGTGGACGGGTACGGCCGGCTGGGGGCCTTCCTCCGGGTCACCCTGCCCCTCGCGGTTCCGGGCGTCATCGCGGTGGTGATCTTCAGCTTCACCATCTCCGCTCAGGAGTTCGTCTATGCCCTTTCCTTCGTCACCAACGTAGCCCGCAAGACGGTGAGCGTGGGTGTCCCCGCGGACATGGTGCGGGGGGACATCTTCGACTGGGGGCCGCTCATGGCGAGCGCGTTCCTGGCGAGCGTGCCCGTGGCCATCCTGTACTACTTCGTGATGGATAAGTTCGTGCGTGGGTTCACCACAGCGGGAGCGATCCGATGAGAAGGGGGGTGTAGGAGAATATGTCGGACACCGGACAGGAACTGCGGTGGGTGCGGGTCTCGGAGGGGAGGTGGCGCCTCGTGACCCGAAGGGAGTTCTTGCGGCTTGTGGGCGCTGGGCTCACGGCGGCGAGTTTCGGGCCGTTCATCTTTACGGAGAAGACCGCAGCCCAGCCCGTGACCCTGCGCATCCTGCAGTGGCGGCACTTCGTCCCGCCCTACGACGAGTGGTTCAACAAGGTGTTCGCGCCCCGCTGGGGAGAGAAGAACGGGGTGCGGGTGGTGGTGGAGAACGTGGGACTGGCGGAGATCCCCGCCATCGCCGCGGGCGAGGCGGCCCGGGTGGCCGCGGGCGCGGATCCGGGGCACGACATGATCCAGTACCTCACTCCGCCTGCCACCCTGGAACGGCAGGTGGACACGGACGCCCACCGGGAGGTCATCGAGGAGCTCAAGCGCAAAGTGGGATCGTACATCCCGCTCGCGGAGAAGAGCACCTACAACCCCGTGACCCGGCGGTACTTCGGGGTCTCGGACAACTTCGTGCCGGACCCCATGCACTACCGGGGGTGGATGTGGCGGGAGGCGTCCGCCAAGGCCTTGGGCCGTTCCACTCCAGGCCCGGTGACATGGGACGACGTCCGCAAGGTGGGCCGGGAGCTGCGGCGCATGGGCCACCCTGTGGGCCTGGGGCTGAGCCAGGAGATCGACACGGGGATGTGGCTGCGGAGTCTCCTGTACTCCTGGGGCACGGGCGAGCAGGACGAGGGCGGCAACGTGATCCTGGATGTCCCGCCCTACCGGCAGCGCACCCTGGACGCCCTGAAGTTCGTGCGGGATCTCTACAACGAGACCATGTTCGCGGGGGTCTTCGCGTGGACCGCGGCCTCCAACAACGAGGAGTTCCTGGCGGGCCGCATCTCCATCGCCATGAATGCCATCTCCATCACCCGCACGGCCCAGAGCCTGGCTGCACAGGCTCTCAAGCGGGGGGAGGATCCCCGGACCAGCCGGGCGGTACTCCTCGCGCGGGACACCCTGATCACGGAGCGGGCACCGCAGGGACCGGCAGGGGCCCGGGGTCTGGAGCACGTGATGGGGGTCTACTTCATCTGGCGGAACCGGCCCCGTCCCGTGCGGGAGGCCGCGAAGAAGTTCCTCATCGATCTCGTCCTGAGCTACGATCCGGACGTGGCGGCACGGGAGGGATGGGCCCCCGGGAAGTTCCAAGCCTCCCAGGCCTACGACTACCCGACCTTCGAGAACGCCATCCCCAAGGCCAAGCGGCTTGCGTACCTGCGCAACGATCCCGTGAGCCGGGCCGCGGGGGACCGTCCGGACAAGCTGGCGACCATCGAGACCGCGTACGAGTGGGCCCACAACGTGGGCTGGCCGGGCCCCTCGAGCGCGGCCATCGACGAGGTGTTCAACACGTGGATCCTCAACGTGATGTTCGCCCGGGTGGCTCAGGGCATCGATACGCCCGAGCAGGCCCTGGACGCCGCGGCCCGGCAGATCCGCCGGGTGTTCCAGAAGTGGCGGGAGCAGGGGCTGGTGGGTGGTCGGCGGTGAATCCGGTGAGGACCTCAG
Organism: Candidatus Sysuimicrobium calidum; assembly: GCA_031459935.1. GTDB lineage: Bacteria > Sysuimicrobiota > Sysuimicrobiia > Sysuimicrobiales > Sysuimicrobiaceae > Sysuimicrobium > Sysuimicrobium calidum. The sequence goes on from JAVKHN010000049.1 coordinate 9,150, forward strand.
GGGTCAAGGTCAGGGGGAGCGCACGGCGGAGCCGGGGGATCGTCCCCTCCGTCCTTCGGGCCATCCGGATCCTGGAGGCCGTGGGCGCTGCCGTGCACCCCCCCACCCTGGGGGAGCTCGCGCGGGCACTGGGGATCCCCAAAAGCAGCCTGCACGATCTGTGCGCTACCCTCCTGCAGGAGCGCCTGCTGGAACGCACGGATGGAGGTGGCTTCCGGATCGGGGTTCGGGTGCTGGACTTCTACCGGGCGTACGACACCACCACCCACCTCGGTACGGAGTTCCACCGGGTGTGCGAGGAGCTGGTTCCCCGGCACGAGGAGACCATCGTGCTCTCCGTGCTGGACGGCCGGGAGGTGGTGTACGTGGCCTGCCGGAACGGCACCCAGCCCATCGCGGTGAACTACCGCATCGGGCTGCGCCTTCCGGCCCACACCACGGCCACGGGGAAGGCCATTCTAAGCACCCTCCGGGAGGAGGAGGTACGTGCCCTGTTTTCCGGCCAGCCTCTTGTGCGTCCCACCCGGCATAGCATTGGGCGGGTGGAAGAGCTCCTCGAGGAGCTGCGGATCACCCGGGCCCGGGGATACTCCGTGGACGACGAGGAGACGGTGGAGGGCATGAGCTGCGTGGGAGCTCCCCTGTGCGCACCGGGAGATGTACGCGCGGGTATCGCCTTCAGCATGGTGAAGGCCCGAACCCGGCGAGACCGCTTCCAGGATCTCGGCCGGAAAATCCAGCACCTCGCCGCCGTGCTGTCCGAGCGGCTGGGAGGGTGTGTTCCCGCCCGTCTCTCGCGAGCCTGAAGTCGGTTGACAAGCCCCCGAGGAGTTTGCTTTACTGGGGTAAGGTTGTTCTGAATTTCGAATATTGTCCGGATATGCGAACACCCTCTAGGAGGGACGCTCCGGGGAGGGATCTGACGGGGGATCGCAGGATGCGGGGCGTGGAGGTACAGGAGGTCCTGAACTGCGTGGGTGGGGTGTGGGAGCGACCTCGGGGGCAGGAGGTTCTGCCCGTTTACAACCCCGCCACCGGGGAAGTCATCGCGCAGGTGGTGGCCAGCGGCCCCGAGGACGTGGACTGGGCAGCCCAGGCCGCCTACCGCGCCAGTGCGGAGTGGCGCCGAACCCCGCCCACGGAGCGGGTACAGTTCCTGTTCCGGCTGAAGCGCCTGCTGGAGGAGAACCTGGAGGATCTTGCCCGCACCATCACGGAGGAGTGCGGGAAGACTTACCAGGAATCCGTGGGAGAGCTGCGGCGGGGCATCGAGAACGTGGAGGTGGCCTGCGGGATTCCCAGCCTCATGCAGGGATACAACAACGAGGACATCGCCCGGGGCATCGACGAGTACATGTTCCGGCAGCCCGTGGGCGTGGTGGCCGCCATCACCCCCTTTAACTTCCCGGGCATGATCCCCCTGTGGTTTTTGCCGTACGCCATCGCGTGCGGCAACACCTTCCTCGTGAAGCCCTCCGAAAAGACTCCCCTGACCATGCAGAAGATCATGCGCCTGGTGGAACAGACAGGGCTTCCCCCGGGCGTGGTGAACGTGGTGAACGGTGCCAAACAGACCGTGGACGCCATTCTGGACCATCCCCTCATCCGGGCCGTGAGCTTCGTGGGCTCCACCCCCGTGGCGAGATACGTGTACAGCCGGGCCGCGGCGAACGGCAAGCGTGCCCAGTGCCAGGGAGGGGCGAAGAACCCGGTGATCGTGCTGCCGGATGCGGATCTGGATCTGGTGCCCCGGGCCGTGGCCGATTCCGCGTTCGGGTGCGCGGGACAGCGGTGTCTTGCGAGCTCGCTCGCGGTGGTGGTGGGGGAAGCGAAAGACCCCTTCCGGGAGGCCATTGCGGACCTCGCCCGCTCCCGGCGGGTGGGCTACGGGTTGGACCCGGGAGTGGAGATGGGGCCTGTGATCCGGCGGGAGAGCAAGGAGCGCATCGAAGGGCTGATCACGAAAGGCACGGAGGAAGGGGCGCGGGTGCTGGTGGACGGACGAGGAGCCCGGATCCCGGGCTACGAAGGCGGGTTCTTCGTGCGGCCCACGGTGCTGGAGGACGTTCCGCCGGAGGGCCTCATTGCCCGCACGGAGATCTTCGGACCCGTACTGGGGCTGATCTACGTGCGGGATATCGACGAGGCCATTGCGCTCATCAACCGGGGAAACTACGGCAACATGGCGTGCCTGTTCACCCGTAGTGGAGCCGCGGCCCGGAAGTTCCGGTACGAGGCGCAGGTGGGGAACATCGGGATCAACGTGGGGGTGGCCCAGCCCATCGCCTTCTACCCCTTCGGGGGCATGAAGGAGAGCTTCTTCGGCGATCTGCACGGTCAGGGGCGGGATGCGGTAGAGTTCTACACGGAGAAGAAGATCGTGGTGGAGCGGTGGTAGTCCTCCGTTGACGGCACCCCGGGGATGAAACCGGCACCGTTTTGGTACGTGCGGCCACAGACCCGAGAGGAGGCTGTGGAGGCGCTTGCCCGCCACGGCGAGGAGGCCAAGATACTGGCGGGCGGGCAGAGCTTGGTTCCCATGATGAATCTGCGGCTCGCCCGTCCCAGGGTGTTGGTGGACATCAACCGCATCGCCGGACTAGGGATCCTTGAGCGGCGAAATGGGGAGCTGGTTCTCGGAGCGCTTGTCCGGCACCGGCAGCTGGAGCAGGATCCGCGGGTGACGGCGGCGTGCCCGATCCTGAGCCAGGCCGCGGCCCACATCGGGTACCCCGCCATTCGGAACCGCGGGACGGTGGGGGGAAGCCTCGCCCATGCGGATCCCGCGGCAGAGCTCAGCTGCGCCCTCCTCGCCACGGGGGGCACGGCGGTGCTGGAGTCCACCCGCGGCCTCCGGGAGGTGCCGATCGAAGACTTATTCGTGGGCCCTTACACCACCTGCATCCGCCCACAGGAGCTCCTGGTGGAGGTCCGGGTACCCGTGTTGAGAGGGAATGCGCGCTGGGGATTTGCGGAGTTCGCCCGCCACGAAGGAGGGTTCGCTCTGGCCCTGGCCGCCTGCATAGTCCAGCTGGATGGGGAGGGCAGGGTGACCTCCGCCCGGGTGGCCCTGGGGGGCGTGGGGCCCGTCCCAGTGCGGCTCCGCAAGGCCGAGGAGAGCCTGCAGGACGCTCCCCTCTCAGAGGACAGAATCGCCGAAGCTGCCTCCTTCGCCCTCTTGGTGGAGGGCTACGACGACGTCCACGCGCCCGCCTGGTACCGCCGGCGGCTCGCGGGCTGGGTGGTGCGGCAGGCACTCCTGCAGGCGGCGAGAGGGGGAGCGTGACGGGCCAGCTTTCCATTGCGCTGCGGGTCAATGGCCAGCCCCGGGCGTTGGAGGTGGAGCCACGTCGGCTACTGGCCGACGTCCTGCGCCGCGATCTGGGGTTGACTGGGGTCCACATCGGGTGCGAGCACGGGGTGTGCGGCGCGTGCACCGTGCTCTTGGACGGGGAGGTCGTGCGTTCGTGCCTGATGTTTGCGGTGCAGGCGGATGGGTGCGAGATCCTCACCGTGGAGGGCCTGAG